>CP054180.1:0-643356 GCA_015709635.1 Gammaproteobacteria bacterium | reverse complement strand
CTGATGGCAGTCTATGCATGTCGCACCTTCCGTCTTCAGCTTCTTGTGCGCTTCCTGCGCATCCGCTCCCGGCGGATTCGGGTTCTTATGGCAGTCCCGGCACGTGATGCTGTCCCATTTCTTCAGGTTCATCCGCGCATCGTGCGCCATGATCAAACGACGCTCGTTAAACTTCTCCAGCGTCGAGTAGTCATTCATCAGTTCCAGGTACAGTTCTCTCGCTCCGTCCACTGCGTGGGTATATACGGCCAGGTGGAAGTTCTTGAACCCTTGCGGTATGTGACAGTCCTTACAGCCAGGATTCACCCCCAGTGCGCCGTAGTGCGTCGATTGCTTCAGTTCCTTTTGCGTATAGGTCATCGAGTGGCAGCTGGTGCAGAATTCTTCGGTCGATAACGCCGCTTCTCCGCCAAATACGACCGCTACCAGTACGATGCCCAGCAACCCGCCTGTCAGCAGTGTGCCTATCGCTCCTTTTTGTATGCCTGTCATTACTCTTTTCCTTTATCTTTTTTGTCCCCTGTCTTTTCCTTGGCGCTGGCTTGGAATTCGTCATGGTACTTGAATTTCGGTTCGCCTACGAAGGTGCCGTCCAGTTTGTAGTGTTCGTGCATTGCTTTGACGTCTTTGACCATTTTGTCAAAGTCAAAAGTGTATTTTGCATCGACTGCCGGGGTGAATGGGGTATAAGGGGCTTTCGCGCCTTTCCAGGGTGAGCCTTCGTAGTTCAGGTGGCATGCTGCGCAGGCTTCTTCAAATTGGAAGTCTTGCCCTTTGTCGGCAACCACTTTGCGTTGTGTGGTGGTGCCTTTGCTTTCAAATGCTTGTCCTGCTTTGCGGTGATCCCCGCGGTAGTTCTTTCCTGGGCCATGGCAGGATTCGCAGCCGACTGCCGCCAGCGGTTTTTTCGCTGCGTCTATGGTGTAGCCGCCTTTCTTGCCGAAGCCGTCAACGTGACAGCCTACGCAGTCTTTGTCCTGGGTGTAGTCTTTTTCCGGATCCAGTTTGGCTTTAACTTTGGCTTCTTTGCGCGCACCCGGTTTTAACGATTCCATCGCTTTGGCGTGTGCGGTGCCTTTCCAGGATTTGGCTTGCGATTTGTGGCAGGAGCTGCATTTCGCGCGTCCTTCAAAGGTGTCCGCTATCGCTGCACCTGAAAAAAATGCGGCCGTCGCCAGAACAGCCAGTATATAGGTTATTGGGTGTTTCATCCTTCTCCTCCTTTATGCTTTTTTAATTCAAGTTTTTGATGGCTTCGTATTGTACGCTATCGCCGCATTGTGTAAATGGCTATTTTGCTCGCGTTTCCGCCTACGGTAGTTTGTAGACCCAGTAGCCGCCTTGTTGGTAAATCAGTTGCGCTACGTCCAGTTCCGTCGGGGCTTTTTTGTCGACAAACGGTAGCATTCTGGCCAGCAGGGTTTGGCTGCTTTTTTCGTCGCTCAAAAAGAATACTCTGATTTCTTCGTCCGCAACCGATTGCAGCGTGTAGGTGTTGAAGTCGTTTTCCTTCAGTTGCACTTTCATTTGGTTGATCATGCCGTGCATGTTGCCGGTCATCGGGAAGTTCTGGAACGCTACGCCGATTTTGTCCGGGTGCATGAGCCCTGCTTTGTACAGGTCGGTGACGTGGACGATGAGGTAGGTTTCCCGGTCTGAGCCTACCAGTTCCCGCAGTTGTTTGACGCCTTCTTCCGCAGGGGCGGTCAGGGCTTCGCTGAAACGCTTGAATTGTGCGCGTTCTTTTTGACTGGCTTTGCTTCCCCAGAATTGGTTTTCATACGCTTGGATCGCTTCGCTTTGTTCCAGCCAGGGTACCGGTATCATCAGCGGTTCGTTCAGGTGGCTGGTGAAGAGTGTGTCGTTGCCGGTGAGCAGTTTGATTTGCCGCGAGGTGTCCCACCATGACAGTATCAGGGCGTCTTTCGGTGCGTGCCTTTTGATCACCGCGGCCAGTGCGCTGAGTTCCGATGGTTTGCGGTCGAAGTTGTACAGTATTTCGTTGGTGCTGTTCTTCCAGTAGATCAGTACCGGTGCTTCATCGTCCTGCCGCGCTACCATGAATTCGGCAATCGGTTTGGCTACTCCGTCCGCTTGTACTTTGTATTGACTCAGTTTCAGTTCCGGCCAGCCCGATAGGTCCATTTTGCTGAACTTCTCGCTATTGCCTTCCGCAACCAGTTGATAGTGATAGGGGACAGGTACCGGCTTGAACCATAAATACGCAAACCAGCCCAGTAAAAGCAAACCTCCCGTCACCAGGAGGATTCCTAATGACGGGAGTAGTTTGTCTCCCGATGACCGCACTGCCTTGGCTGTGCGGTCTTCTGCGTTAGCGCTTATCAAGCTTCGCTTTGCTTACGTTTGCGCCAGCCTGCCAGTGCCAGTGTTCCGGCTAGCAGCATGCCACCGCCTAAACCGCCCAGCGAGATTTTCTCTGCTGTGCCGTCCAAGTCGAGTAGGCTGGTTTTCTTGCTTTCAAGATTTTTAACACGTTCTTGCAGTGCAACCATTTCACGGATGCGGGTGTTTTCGTCTTGAATTTCAACGTAGGCGCGGTTGATCGGACCCCAACCTTCGGTGTAGGTCCAGCCGCCCGGGTTAACGTGCGCCAGGCCTACGTGCATTTTGGCCAGGTCGTTTTCATGCATTTCCAGCACTTTCAGTTCGATCGCTGCAGGGCTGTTGCCTTTCGACCAGAACAGTTGAGCAAAGTAGGCGTAGCCTTCTTTTTCCGGTGCAGGTGGTGCAGGACGGTTGGTTTTTTGTCCTGTCAACAGGCCTTCTTTGTACAGTTGGTGTACGATGGCGTTGGCTTCTTGGTATTTAGCCAGTCCTTCCAAAGTGCCTTTGTCCATCAGGTCGAGGTAGGAGCGGGCAAAACGTTCCGAGTGGCATTGGGTACAAGTAACCACCCATGAGTCCAGACGTTTTTCCGACCATTCGCTCTTGATGTTTTCCGCAATTCCAGGAACAAACGGGTAGTTCGCCCAACGGATTTTTCTGACCATGTTGTGGCTGTATTCGCCTTCGTATTCCATGTGGCAGCCGGCGCAGGTCGGTGCGCTTTGTTTGCCCACTGCATACGCGTCTTTCAGCGGTGCTTCCCAGTTCCATTGGTTGCCCAGCATGCCGACAATTTTGCCGTGTTTGGACATGGAGTACGCTTCCCAGTTGTTGTGGTCTACGCCGCTGTGACAGGTTGCGCAGGCTTCCGGTCTGCGGGATTCCGCTGCTGAGAATTCGTGACGGGTGTGGCATGAGTCACATTTGTTTTGGTTGGTGTGGCACATCGAGCAGCCTTCGGCTACTTCGCGTTGCGGCATCGCCGCCCATACGGTGGTTTCCACGTTGGCTTTGTAGTCCAGTGCGTGCGATGGGCGTCCGTCCGGCCATTGGTCGTGCGGCCAGATCATCGTGTCGCGTTCCGATTCGCGTTCCGCAAATTCTGCCAAGTGACAGGTGCCGCAGACGTCCGCCGTCGGCATTCTGATGTCTTTGGTGTGGTCGGCTTTTTTCTTCGCGCCAATGTCGACGTGGCAGTCGATACAGCCAACTTCTTTCAGGTTTTCCCCTTCAGCCAGTCTGCCCATCGAGCGCAGGTTCTTTTCGATGTCTTCCAGTTTGGCTTTCTTATAAAAAGTAGGTTCGCCCGCTTTCAAATTGCGAATCTTGTCCAGGTTCGCATGGCTGCTACGCTTCCACGCTTGTACCCATACCGGTGATTCGTCGGTGTGGCATTCCACGCATTCTTTGCGGCTTGCCACTTCTTTGTTAGTGGTCGGTGATTTGTAAAATGTCGCCGGGTCCAGGTAAATCCCGTACGGTATCGGTTCCCAGTATTGCGCCAGCGTGCCCCGTCCCGCTCCTTGCGCAGGATCCTTGTAGCGCTTCACTAACGCTTCGTGCAGTTCCTTCGGCGTTACTTTCGCACGATCCAGTTTCAGTGCTTCGTATAATTCGTTCGGTACAGTCGGTATGTCAGCGTGCGCCGCTCCTATCAGCAACCCTCCCAGCATCACCGCCAATACCTTCGGCCATAGCTTGCCTTTCATCTCTCTCTCCTTTGGTTTTCCATATTGCTTCCCTTATACCTTACTTACCTATTTCTCTTCTTCTTGTTCTCGACCATCCTTGAATACCCCCAATACCAGCCAGTATCCATAACGACTCTTTCGCTGTCCGCTCTCTTACTCTACCTTCAAAAAACCAGACAGCATGCCTCCCGTAGACTACTGAGTCACCTCTTCACTGTCAAGGGTTTTAACCTGATATCGTAACGTAGGAATAACCGTTACTAGCCATTAATCCAAGGAATCAAATTGCACCACTTGATCAATCATAAGCTTGCAGCGCAATTTGTTGTAATCCGGTTTTCAACACTAAAAGATAGTTTACGATGAAGCTTCCGATGCTTTCTTGCGGCGCATAAAATAGAACGCAGCACCGCCACCCGCAACAACGACTAATAAAACGATTTCCATCATGCCAAGACCGCCGCCATGACTGCCATGTCCGCCGCCTTTACCCACACCTAATGGTATTTTGACGACTGTTTTAACATTACCAGCATCGTCTTTTTTTTCCAGTTGCACTGCATACTGGCCTTTTTCCTGAATATTGGCTGCCACGACGATAATTCCTGAATTATGCTTTTGCGCTGGCATATAAACGATACCATGCTCAGCAGCCTCGTGGCCCGCGTGCTCATCATGATTCATGCCTTCGTGGCCCGCGTGATCACCCGCCGCCGCTGGCTTTTGCTCAGCAGATGCAGCCGGTTTGGCGCCATGCCCTTCATGTCCATCCTTAACCAGACGGACTGCCAAAGGAATCTCGCGCGCTTCATCCGGCAACTCGATGGTCAAATTCACTTTGCCGGTGTTCGGCAGATTTTCGCAAAACGAATGCATCGGCGGTATGCCACCTTCCGGCACTTCATAGGCACTGAACGTTACCGGGAATTCACCGGTTTTGATCGTACAACCGCCAGCATCATGATGACCTTCATGAGCGAGCATCAATTGCGCATACGATGGCATTGCCAAAAAAGATGCCAATACTGCACCGCCGAATTTTGTTACCCAACCGCTTTTTAAAACAATCTTCATATCTTCTCCAATTGATTATCTGTAAGCTTATTACTCATTTATGCATGTTCAGCAATTCCGCCGGAACAATTCAGCCCGGGATTGTATAACAAAAAATTTAGAATATTAATCGAAATGAAAACTTTTACCACTTCAACCGCCGGATAACCGCTCGTCCAGCAGCTCAATCCAATGCTTCACTGAAAGTGAAGTACCAGTCTGCAAATGCATCAAACAACCGATATTCGCAGTGGCTATCCGATCGGGTTTGCCCGATTCCAGCGCGGTAACTTTATTTTTCAGCAGTTGCTGCGAAAGCTCCGGCTGCAAAATGGAGTAAGTACCGGCTGAACCGCAACAAAGGTGCGCATTGGGCACGACAGTTAAATCAAAACCGGCAGCCATCAGGATTTTTTCGACGATGCCACGAATGCGCATGCCGTGTTGCAGCGTACAAGGCGAATGGAACGACAACCGTCTTTCTTCAGCTTTAACGCTCTGCTGCGCGAGCAGCCGCTCAACATTTTCCAGTTCAGCATACAGCACTTCGCTGATATCCTTGGCAAGCATCGAAATCCTAGCTGCTTTCTCGGCATACGCCGCATCGTGCTGCAAAAAATGTCCGTACTCTTTCACAGTTACGCCGCAACCGCTGGCTGTGACTACAATCGCCTCGGCCTCTCCCCGCTCAACCCATGGCCACCAGGCATCGATATTGCGGCGCATATAATCCAACCCTTCCTGTTGTGCATTCAGATGGAAAGCGACCGCGCCACAACACCCGGCATTTTCCGCGGTTACCAGCGAAATCCCCAGATGATCCAGTACGCACGCGCTAGCGGCGTTGATGTTCGGCGCCATTGCCGGTTGCACACAACCATCCAGTACCAGCATTTTGCGTGCATGGCGCACACCGGGCCATGCTTTCGTTGCACTGGGTTTACCCGGAATTTTTCTTTTCAAACTTTCCGGCAACAACGGTCGCACCGTTTGGCCAACCTTAAACAATGCATTAAACAACACCGCATTGGGCAAAACCTTACGCAAGGTAAAACGCATCACCTCGGCACGGATATCGCGCTTGACCTGTTTTTCAACAATCCCGCGGCTGATATCCACCAAAGCGCCATAACGCACCCCCGAAGGACAAGTCGTCTCGCACGCGCGGCAAGTCAGGCAACGATCCAGATGCGCTTGCGTTTTTTGCGTCACCGGCTGTCCTTCCAGCATTTGCTTCATCAGATAAATACGTCCGCGCGGGCTATCCAGTTCGTCACCCAGAATTTGATACGTCGGACAAGTCGCCAGGCAAAAACCGCAATGCACGCAACTGCGCAAAATAGCGTCGGCTTCCTCGCCTTGCGGTGAATTTTTTATAAAATCGGCAAGCTTCGTTTGCATTTAAATTCCGGGATAAAGCCGGCCGGGATTGAAAATTCCCGCCGGATCAAATTTTTCTTTCAAGGCGCGATGAATTTTCATCAGCGCGGGCGGCAAAGGATGAAACACTGCAGCACGCGCCGCGTCGGCGTGAAACAAAGTGGCATGACCGCCGGCCTCTTGAGCCATCTGCCGGATGATCTCAGCATCAGTACCGCTATCGGAACACAGCCAGCGCAAAGCGCCATTCCATTCCAGCAACTGCTCGCCAGACAGATTAAAAGATGGCACAGTCGATTTAACCGATAAGCGCCAGAGCTGCTTATCCGGTTGAAAAAAATCATGCGTATGTTCGCGCACCGATCGCCAAAAAACAGCATCGTGTTGTACTTCCTCGCCACCCAGCTTCAGCCGCGCAGCACGCACCGCCGGTTCGGCACCGGAAAGTCTGACAAACAGCTGGTCACCGGTGTAACAAGTTGCGGAAATCGGCAGCGGCTTGCCAGCCCACTGATTCATTTTCTCGATCGCAGCCGTTTCATCCATGAGCAAGCACAGCGTTGCCTCAACAGCCGGTTTGGGTAAAACTTTCAGCGATACTTCAAGCAACACGCCGAGCGTTCCCAGTGCTCCCGCCATCAACCGGGCAACATCGTAACCGGCGACATTCTTCATGACCTGCCCGCCAAAACGCAAATCCTCGCCTTTCCCATCGAGCATGCGCACACCCAGCACGAAATCGCGCACACTGCCGGCAGCGGCGCGGCGCGGACCGGACAATCCGGCGGCAACGCAGCCGCCCAAGGTAGCAGCCGCATCGAAATGCGGCGGCTCGAACGCCAGCATCTGGCCATGCTGATCCAACGCCGCTTCCAAATCCGCCAGCCGCGTGCCGGTACGCGCTGTGATCACCAGCTCGGTCGGCTCGTAATCGACGATACCGTGGTAGCCGGTCATATCGAGCAATGTGCCGTGCTGTTCCGCAACCGGATTGCCATAAAAATGCTTGGTGCCGCCGCCACGAATTTGCAGCGGGGTTTTATTTTCAACCGCAGCGCGAATAGCTGCTTGGTACTGATCGATCATGGTTTGCATAGCATCAAAAACGCGGCAGCTCAGCAAATTTTTGCTCGCCACGATGCACATGCATCGCCCCCAGTTCCGCGCACCGGTGTAATTCAGGCACCGCTTTGCCCGGATTGAGCAAACCCGCCGGATCGAACGCCGCCTTCACGGCATGGAACATGGCCAGTTCGCCGCTGCCGAATTGTGAACACATCTGATTGATTTTTTCCATTCCCACGCCATGTTCTCCGGTGATCGTGCCACCGGCATGAATGCACATTTCCAGTATTTTTCCGCCGAATTCTTCGGTTCTTTCCAATTCGCCGGGCTTATTTGCATCGTACAGGATCAGCGGATGCAAATTGCCGTCACCGGCATGAAATACATTCATGCAACGCAAACCGTATTCTTGCGACAATTCTTCAATGCCGCGCAGTACATCGGCCAGCCGTTTACGCGGAATGGTGCCATCCATGCAGTAATAATCTGGAGAAACCCGGCCCGCGGCGGGAAAGGCCGCTTTACGGCCAGCCCAGAATTTAAGCCGCTCGGCTTCGTTATGCGAGGTGCTGATATTAATCGCACCGCTTTGCTGCATGATGGCATTCACCCGCTGAATTTCATCCGCCACTTCCTCGATGCTGCCGTCCGATTCGCACAGCAAAATCGCCTCGGCATTCAGATCGTAACCGGCGTGCAGGAATTCCTCCACCGCATGAATCGTAATCTTATCCATCATTTCCATACCCGCCGGAATGATGCCTGCGCCGATGACATTCGCCACCGCGCTGCCCGCCTTCTGCACATCGTCAAACGCCGCCATGACGAGCTGCGCTTTTTCCGGCACCGGGATCAGTTTCACGGTGATTTCCGTGACGATACCGAGCATGCCCTCGCTGCCCGTCATCAGTGCCAGCAAGTCATAACCCGCGCTATCCAGGCTATCACCACCGATTTCCAGGCACTCGCCGTCGATGGTCAGCACGCGCAACTTGAGAATATTGTGCACCGTCAGGCCGTATTTCAGGCAATGCACGCCGCCGGAATTTTCCGCAACGTTACCGCCGATCGAACAGGCGATTTGCGACGAAGGATCCGGCGCGTAGCACAAACCGAACGGCGCCGCCGCTTCGCTGATCGCCAGATTGCGCACGCCGGGTTGCACGCGCGCGGTGCGTGCCAGCGGATCGATGGCGATGATTTGCTTCAGTTTCGCCAGCGACAACAAAACTCCCTGCGCATGCGGCAACGCACCGCCGGATAAACCGGTACCCGCACCGCGCGCCACCACCGGCGTTTGAGTGGCATGACAAAGCTGCAATATTTTCACAACCTGTTCTTCGCTGTGCGGCAGCGCCACGATCATCGGCAATTGCCGGTAAGCGGACAAACCGTCGCATTCGTACGGTTTCAAATCCTCGGTTTCGTGCAAAACCGCATCGGGCGGCAAAAAAGACCGCAGTTGATTGACCAGTTCTTGAGCAGACATATGCTTATTCAGGGTGTTTTTGGATTTCGTGGTTAGCGAGTTTTTCCAGCATTTTAACAATGGCGGAATTATCCCATGTTGCGCCGCCATGCGCGAGACAAGCGGAAAACAATTCGCGCACCGCCGCCGTGTTCGGCAAGCTCACGCCCAGTTCGGCAGCACTTTGCAACGCGATATTCAAGTCCTTGTGATGCAATTCGATGCGGAAACCCGGCTCGAAACGCCGCTCGATCATGCGCTGCCCATGCACCTCCAGCGCCTTCGACGCAGCAAAACCACCGAGCAACGCATGCCGCACCTTGCCCGGATCGACACCGGCTTTGGATGCGAACAGCAACGCTTCCGCCACCGCTTCGATCGCCGACGACACCACGATTTGATTCGCAACCTTGCACACTTGCCCGGCACCGACGTCGCCGATATGCGTCACCGTTTTCCCCATCAATTCCAGTACCGGTTTGATTTTTTCAAACACCGCCGCACTTGCGCCGACCATGATCGTCAACGTGGCATTCTGCGCCCCCACATCGCCGCCGGAAACCGGCGCGTCGGCGTAGTCGTGCCCAAGCGCATTCAACCGCGCGGCAAATTCGCGCGTCGCCAGCGGTGAGATCGAACTCATGTCGACGATGATCCGGCTCCGGCCAGGATCGGCTTGCAACCCTTCGGTCACGCCATCCGCACCGAACAACACTCTCTCCACATCCGGCGTATCCGGCAGCATCGTAATGACGATATCCGCATGCTGCGTAACCCTTTTGGGCGACGATAACGCACTGCCGCCCAGCTCGATCAAATCGGCGGGCACGCCGCTGCGCGATTGTAAAAACAGGCGGTGCCCGCCTTTGATCAAATGCCCCGCCATGGGCTTGCCCATGATGCCGAGACCGATGAAACCGATAGTGATCATATTTATAAAAGTTGATTGGTTAAAATTTTGAACCGATGACGAATAATGCTGCTGATCCGTGTCGCTATTATCTGGCAATCATACTGGCAATCGATTTTTCCGGTCAAAAAATGTGTGACGATCTTTCATCCTTTACATCAAATGACGATGAAAATACCTTGATTCATTTCGATGAATGGTTGTGTCATGGTAAAAAACCCTGTAAATTTATCGCCATGGGTCACGCCATTTTTTCATAATATTATTGATTCTTATGAATAAAAATAAATTATTATCCCTGCGTGACGGTCTCGCATGCGGTTTTTGCGCCAGTGTATTGCTTCTGAGCGGTTGCCAGACATTTTTAACCGAACCGTCACCACCCCTTGCCCCGGTAGTCAAATCATTGCCTATTCCGGTGGCCAGTCATGAATTCAGTTTCGATTCCGCGCGCGACGATGTCGTCGGTAAATTGCAAGTAATCACCGCCGGCGAAGACGATACGCTGTCCGACATCGCACGGCGCTTCAACCTGGGTTATGAAGAAATCGTCAGCGCTAATCCCGGTATCGATCCGTGGTTGCCGAAAGCGGGTACCAGGATTGTGATTCCCACGCAGTTCGTGCTGCCGGAGGGGCCGCGCCAAGGGATTGTGATCAATCTCGCCGCGATGCGCTTGTTTTATTTTCCCAAAACCAAAGCCGGAAAGCCGCAACGAGTCATTACGCATCCGGTCGGTATCGGCCGGGTGGAATGGAAAACACCGGAAGGCATGACGCGCATCGCGTCGAAAACCGCCAATCCGAGCTGGATTCCGACACCTTCGATCCGCCGGGAGCACGCCAAAAACGGCGATCCATTACCCGCCGTGGTGCCACCCGGACCGGATAACCCGATGGGCACGCATGTGCTGAAACTCGACTGGCCGAACTACGCCATCCACGGCACCGACAAACCGCCGAGCATCGGCTTGCGCGGCAGCCACGGGTGTCTGCGCATGTACCCGGAAGACATCGTGTGCATTTATCACGATGTACCGGTCGGCACGCCGGTTCGAGTCGTCAATCAGCCACGTTTGCTCGGCTGGCGCGGCAATCAGTTGTATCTGCAAGCGTATCAAGTTCTCGAGGACGACAAGCGCAATCACGCCAGCTTGCTGAAAAAATCGTTAAGCAGCTTGCGCGCAACGCCAAAAGGCAAACGCGATGGGCGGCGCCAAGCCAAGATCAATCAAGCGCTGCTCGCCGAAACAACCCGCAACCCGCGCGCCATTGCCATACCCATCACGCAGCCGGATTTAACGGTACAAGCCTACGTTGGCCGCGCCACGCGAGTGCAGAATACTTTGCCGTTCAACGCGACTTGGAACGGTGACATGGCTGGGCAATTGACGGCGGCCGAGGTGTTGGAAATGGCGAGTGAGGAATCCAACCAAGTACGGTAGTATCCATTTGCCCATTTAATTTGATATCGGTTGGTTTGTAAATTCTCACAAACCAACCTGATTGATTTAATAACTCAAAATACTAGAAAAATACTTGCGCCGCAGTACCGGACAGTGGCGTAATGGTATAAAAGTCAAGCTGCCCGATCACCGGGAGGATTGAGAACCGATGTACGGTTGTTATACCCTCAGTATGGATTGGCAAGGATTGAGATGCTTGGAGATTGACTCGCGGTAGCAGCACGCTGAAGGTCGTTCCACCAGAATCGATCGTCAAACGAGTCGTAACACTGACGATGGTACCGATCTCGGTTTCGACACGACGAATTTGATCTCCGCTGAAGCTATGCGTTTGATGCAAATCCTGGTAAGAGAAATGCGGTTTACCATCAAACCCGGAAGTCGAATAGCTGACATGAATATTCTTGCCACTTAGCACATACATGTTAGGTTCTACGAATTGAATTTTTGCCATGATACAAGCCCTCGTAATGTGGAAAAATGTTCGCTTACTCAATTTGGCAAGATGCGCCAAGATCGCACTATAACTGCTCCGGTTTCAAATCATTGTGAGAAAAGTCACACATGCTATCAATGACTGAATAAACGAGTCACTCTGGTAATTCAGCGTTTTGTATTCCGGTTTGGCAAATACCGATCCGGCGTGCAACGTCACTTGTGGAAACTTGAAAAATTAGTTTGTAATAATATCTGTACACCTGAAATAACCGTCTTTCTCTTTGCCTCCCGCTCATGACCATACCAACGAATAGCATGTCTATTAATCATCCACCCATACGTTTGGTCATTCACGGCGGTGCCGGGGCAATCGACCGCAAGCGGTTGACCGCAGAGCGCGAGCAAGCCTACCGCCAAGTGCTGGCGGAATCGCTGCTCGCCGGTCATGCGGTGCTCAAAGCAGGCGGCAGCAGCATTAATGCCGTGATTGCCGCCATCGTAGTCATGGAGGATTCGCCGTTGTTCAATGCCGGCAAGGGCGCGGTGTTCAGTCATGAAGGCCGGAACGAGCTGGATGCGTCGATCATGGATGGCGCCACGCGCATGGCGGGCGCTGTTGCCGGAGTCACCACGATCCGCAACCCGATCCGCGCTGCGCATGCAGTCATGACGCAAAGCGCACATGTACTGCTGATCGGCCGGGGAGCTGAGGATTTTGCCGCCGGACACGGTTTGGAAATCGTCGATCCGTCCTATTTCTATACGCAACACCGCTGGGATCAACTGCAAAAGGCCATCGCGCAAGAGCAGGTTCTGCGCGATCACGATATGGAATCCGCACCATCGCCGCCCAGCGGTGATGAAAAACACGGCACCGTGGGCGCCGTGGCGCTGGATTGTCATGGCAATCTGGCTGCCGGTACTTCAACCGGCGGACTTACCAACAAACGCTTCGGGCGCGTCGGCGATTCGCCGATCATCGGCGCCGGCACTTACGCGGACAACCGCTCAGTCGCGGTATCCGCAACCGGCAGCGGCGAAGTATTCATCCGTGCTGCGGCAGCGTTTAATACGGCAGCGCAGGTGCGGCTGCAACACATCCCACCCGCCGAAGCAGCCAGTCATACGCTCGACGAAATCGCCGAACTCGGCGGTGACGGCGGTTTGATCGTGCTGGATGCGCAAGGCCGCTACGCGCTGCGCTTCAACACCAGCGGTATGTTCTGCGGCAGCATCGGCAACGACGGCGTTGCACGGACGGGTATTTTTCCGCAAGACTTGGATTATTAGTCCGCTTCCCGTTCCAAACCGCAGCAATGCGGTGGCGCATGTTGCGCATCCGGCTTATGCAGAATCTCGCCTGTCACCACATTGGGCCGGAACGTGGTGCAGCCTTTCAAGCCCAGATCGTAAGCTTGCTGATACAGATCGCTGAATTGCGCAAAATCGTAATCCGCCGGTATGTTGATCGTCTTGGAAATCGCTTGGTCGGCGTACGGCTGAATGGCGGCTTGCATGGACAGATGCTCGGCTGGTGTCAGTTCGTGCGCGGTAACGAAAGCCGGTGGCAAATTTCCGCTTGCGCAGTCTTTGTGCCATAAGGCGGCGGCATAATCGATCACTAGAAAATCCGCATAGCAGCCATCGCGCTTGAGCACCCGCCGCGTGTAGCAACTATCGAATACCGGCTCCAATCCGCTGGAAATATTGTTGGCCAGCAAGCTGATGGTCCCTGCCGGGGCGATGGCGGTCAGATGACTGTTGCGGATGCCGTGCTGCGCAATACTATCGCGTATCGATTCGGGCAAGGTTCGCACAAAAGCACCGGCCAGATATTTTTCCTGGTCGAACAGCGGAAACGCGCCCTTCTCCCGTGCAAGCTCAACCGAAGCCTGATAAGCCGCGTGACAGATGTGCTGCATGGCAAGCTGCGCGATTTGCACCGCGGCGCTGCTACCGTAGCGGATTTGTAGCATGATCAACGCGTCGGCTAAACCCGTCAGCCCCAGACCGATGCGGCGCGAGCGCTGCGCCTGTCCGGCTTGGCTGGCTAAGGGAAAACGCGAAACATCAATGACATTATCGAGCAGGCGCACGGCAATCGCGGCTGTCGTAGCGATCGCATCCAAATCAAGCCGCGCTTGCGCGCTAAAAGGGTCGCGCACAAATTGCGCGAGATTGATCGACCCCAGATTGCAAGCGCCATAAGGCGGCAACGGCACCTCGCCACACGGATTGGTGGCATGAATCGTTTCGCAGTAATACAGATTATTCAGCCGGTTGATGCGGTCGATGAACAGCACGCCCGGTTCCGCGTAATCGTAGTTGGCGCGCATGATGTTCTGCCACAACGCGCGTGCCCGGATGCATTTGTACACCTTGCACGGCACCGCATCGCCGTAACCCGGCCAGGCGCGCAAGAGCAGCTCTCCGCCAATTTCACTCTCATTTGCGGGAAAAACCAGCGGCCATTCTTCGCCGCGGCTGACGGCAGTCATGAACGCATCGCTGACGAGCACGGAAACATTGAAATGCCGCAACTGGCTGCGATCCTGTTTGGCGGCGATGAATTCCTCGATATCCGGATGATCGCAGCGCAACGTGCCCATCATCGCACCGCGCCGCGCGCCGGTAGACAGAATGGTTGCGCACATGCTGTCCCAAATGCGCATAAACGAAACTGGCCCGGAAGCCACCGACCCGGCACCGGCGGCTTGCGCACCGCGCGGGCGCAACGTCGAAAAATCATAACCGACCCCGCCGCCCTGCTGCATGGTCAACGCGCCTTCCTTGAGCGCATCAAAAATACCATCCATCGAATCGGTGATCGTTCCCATCACAAAACAATTAAACAGCGTCACCTGATGCACGGTCCCCGCTCCGGCCAGGATACGTCCACCGGGCAGGAATTTAAAATCGCGCAGGAT
This sequence comes from Gammaproteobacteria bacterium, assembly GCA_015709635.1. Taxonomy (NCBI): domain Bacteria; kingdom Pseudomonadati; phylum Pseudomonadota; class Gammaproteobacteria; species Gammaproteobacteria bacterium. Next base: position 628,613 of record CP054180.1, on the reverse strand, counting down.
GCCGTAAAAACGCATCTGCCAATAATCCGCATTATTTTCCGGCGCAACCAGCACTTTCGCGACGCGCTGCCAAGTGTCTTCGATGCAAGCATCCAGCGCGGCACCGCGTTCATAGTGACGATATTTGGTATCCCAGATGCGCTGGGCGATGGGGGTGGTGAAATGGGGGTCATTCATGGTTCTTTTGGGCAGTACTGTTCAGACAACAAGCGTCTTTGTTGACAACGTAAATTCTGAATCAATCCGGATGCGTACACGCATTCTCAATCTGTGAACTTATCCATTTCAAAATACTATAATATCAATAATATTACGTGACGAGTCGGATGCTGATCGGCCATGAAATTTGACTGGGATTCAAAGAAAGCGGAAACCAATCGCCGGAAACACGGTGTTTCATTTGACGAAGCGGCTACAGTTTTTCTCGATCCTCATGCGGTATCTGGCCCGGATCCCGATCATTCTGCGAAAGAAGAACGGTATATCACATTCGGTTGTTCCAAGCTTGGCCGTTTGCTGGCAGTCTGCCACACTTACCGGCCGGGTACGATTCGAATTATCAGTGCACGCCGCCTGACGCGAGGCGAAAGGAAAATCTATGAAGAAGGATAAGGAAGACATGCGCAAAAGCTACAAGCGTTCCGATTTCGCAACACTGGAACGAGGAAAGTTCTTTGCTGAAGTGGCTGAGGGCACATCCGTCGTGCTGCTGGAACCGGAAGTGGCAAAAGCATTTCCCACGTCGAAAGCGGTCAACGAGGCCTTGTCGGAGCTGTTGGCGTTGACTGAGAAAACGGCGCGTTTAACACGACGTTCAACTAAAACGCGCTTAAAAGCAGAGAATACCGAATAAATTTGCTCCGCGCGCCCTGCACCTCTCCCCACGGCAAGACCGCGGGGTATTACGGCGCAGAAAAACAAAAAAATGGCGCGCTACGCTGACTTCAAAAACACAAACTATAATGCTCCCCGTGGCAAGATCACGGGGAATTGCAAGTTAATCATACAAGTTAATCTTTGAAAAACACAATGAACAACCACCCAATAAAACCCGGCAGCAAGCTCGACCTGTCGCAATGCGATCCTGGTGATACTGGCGATTACAAGAAAAACGAGCAAGGCAAGGAAGAAGCCAAAGCTGTCACGGAAAAGTTGATCGGCAAATTGGATGAATTGCAGGAACGTTTGTTCGCCAACGGCAATCACGCATTGCTGGTTGTGTTGCAGGGTATGGATACCAGCGGCAAGGATGGCGTCATCAAACACGTGATGTCAGGCGTCAATCCACAAGGCTGCAAAGTAGTGACGTTCAAGACGCCGTCGGCGGAAGAGCTGAAACATGATTTTTTGTGGCGCGTACATCAAAAAGCGCCGGAGAAAGGTCAGATCGGTATTTTCAACCGCTCGCATTACGAAGATGTGTTGATCACGCGCGTGCATGACTTGATTTCGGACAAGGTAGTACAGCAGCGGTTTAATCAGATCAATGAATTCGAGGAATTATTGTCCGAAAGCGGCACGTGCATCCTGAAGTTTTTCCTGCATATTTCCAAGGATGAACAGAAGAAACGGCTGGAAGAGCGCATCAACAATCCGGAGAAACGCTGGAAATTCAGCACCGGCGACATCGAGGAGCGTAAATTCTGGAAAAACTATATGGAAGCGTTCGAAGCCATGCTCAGCGCCACCAGCACCGATCTGGCGCCGTGGCATATCGTGCCTGCCGATTATAAGTGGTACCGCAACTTGGTTATCGCGCAACAGGTGGTCAACGCGCTGGAAAATATGAAACTGAAAACGCCCCCACCCCCGGCCGGGATCAATTTTGATACCTTGAAGATTGAGTAGTACAGTATCCGCTCCGCGCTGCCTGTTGCAGCGCCATTCTCACGGGAAAATTGTATGGAAATCGAGCTCAAGCTGGCTTTGCAACCACGCCATGTTGCCCGCATCCGGCGCCATTCCTTGCTCAACAGCGGAAAACCTCAACAGCATCCCTTGCTCAGCATATATTTCGATACCCCGAAGTTTGATCTGATGCGGCGCGGCATTGCATTGCGCGTACGCCGCATCGGTAAGCAGTGGATTCAGACGCTGAAAGCCGAAGCGCAATCAGTCGGTGCGCTCACCAGCCGCCCGGAGTGGGAAGCGGCCGTCGCAAACGGCGACCAGCCGGATTTCTCCGCATTGCCGCAGGTGGCGTTGGATTTACTGGCGGGCATCAAACACAAACGCATCGCGCCGGTATTCGCCACCGAATTCCGCCGCACCGCATGGCAAATCGTTCATAGTAAAACACAAGCCGAAGTGGCGCTCGATCGCGGCAAAATCACCGCCGCCGGACAATGCCGGGAGATTTGCGAAGTGGAAATCGAGCTCAAATCCGGCAAGCCGGAATTTTTGTTCGATATCGCCGCGCAACTGCTGCACGCCGCACCGTTGCACATCGAGCCGCGCAGCAAAGCGGAGCGCGGCTATACGCTGTGCGGCGCCGTCAATCCCGGTGCGGTAAAATCCGTCCGCCCGGCCATTGCACACGGCCAGCCTGCGGGTGAAGCTTGGCATGCCGTCTTACAAGCAGCACTGGTGCAATTATCCGCCAACGTGCCGGGTTTTCTGGAAAACGCCCACGACATCGAATATCTGCATCAGCTTCGCGTGGCCATGCGGCGTTTACGCGCGGCCACTGGGTTAGCGCAATCACTGGAACAAGCGGCACCCGGCTGGGGCCAGCCGCTGCGTGAATTAATGCACGCACTGAACCCGGCGCGCGATTGGGATGTATTTCAGTATGAAATCTTGCCCGGTATTCTGCCGGTTCTGGCGGCACAGGCACAGCATACGGCCACCGGCGATGACGCCCTTGCAGTGCTGCAAAATGCCGCCGCACAAGCCCGTCAGCGTGCGCAAGCGCTATTGCTGCAACCGGCCTTCACCCAACTGATACTCGACATCGGCCGCAGCCTGCTCGCGACACCCACCGATACGCGCCAGCGCGATGCCGAAACATGGGCGGCAGCCATTCTCGAGCAACGCTGGCAAAAACTACGCAAACGCTGCCACGGTTTTTCCGGATTGAATCCGGCCGAGCGCCATCTGGCGCGTATCGCCGCCAAAAAGATGCGCTACAGCGCAGAAGCGTTTGCGCCTCTGTACGGGAAACAAACCGCGCCGTTCATTACCGCGCTGGCGGCTTTGCAGGACGAACTGGGCGTGGAAAACGACCGCTATAGGGCCATGCAATTATTGAATGAATTGCCGAAAAAAACCGCCGCCGTTAGCTTTCAGCTCGGGCAACTGAGCGGCGCACTGGCATGTGCGGCGCAACACGATCGATTATCGTCCGCAAGCTGGAAAAGACTGGCAAGATCGATCTTGTTTTGGCGTTAGGAAAGCTCGAAAAAACTGCTGCGCTCAGTCATGCTGCGTTGAAATCAGGCTCAAAATGCTCATTTACTAATCGTAAACTCCGCTTTCTCACCTGATTTCGCCTTGCCTGACCGTCGCTCGCTACTTTTTTCCGAGCTTCCCTGAGGAAATCCTGGGAAACAACTGCGTTCATCCATGCACATGAATCAGCCAAGCGGTCGCGCAAACCGATACGATGCACGCGCTTAGTGCGGCGTAGCTGTTGCGGCGGAATTTACGCATCAATAATGTCTGCGGATACACCGAGATGATAAAAGGCTGCGACGGATTGTGCGGTTTTGCGATGATATTGGTATCCGGCTCCAAAGCAAGTTGATCGTAAATACGCTGCGCCTCAACCCGCGCCTCGGAGCGCGCCGCTTCCCATTCCTGCTGATCGATATTGCCATCACGGTCGGTATCGAAGCGTTTCTGCAGCGCCGGTTGATCGCGTTTCCAGTCATTGATCACACCGATCATCACATCCCGCAATGATTTACGCGTAGTAGCGGAATGTGTGCTGAACTGCCCCAGGATATACAGCGGCTGCCCCGGCAGTATCAGCCATTCGCTGTAACGGTAGCGGTTCGACATGGCGTGCACGATCGACTGGCTTTCCAGCATATGCGTACGCGTCGGCCATTCGCTATTGCCGTACCACACCAGCTTTTCGTTGCCGTTGACTTCCGCGCGGTCCGGGTCGACATCGCAACTGCTGTCGCCGTCGGCAAGCCGGAAGCGGTGCTCGCTGGTATTGGTGTAGACAACGTTCCAGCGCGTTTGCGTACGGCCATTTTCGGTAAACGTCTCCTGCTGCTCAATTTTGCTCGAGTACCACAGACAGGGATGATTGCTGAGCGGTGCGTAAATCGGCTGGTTATCGATAAACTGGCCTTTACCTTCCAGTTCGACATAACCTTGATGCGCCGAACGCAATTTCGCCGTCGGCGTATCCTCGATGATGCGCAGGCGTTTCCAGTTGCGCACAAACCAATAGAAACTGAGCAATGCGGCAGCGACCACCGTGCCCAGCACATAGGGATAATCCTGCGGCGGAATCTCAGCCAGTATTTGATTCATGCGCAAGCCTCCCGTCAGCAGAACAGCTTGGCGATACTGACATCCTGCTTGTCCGCTGCGCTGAATTCGAGCAAATCGCGTGCTTTGAATTTAAACCAATGGGCGATGATGACATCGGGAAATTGCTCGATCCGCACATTATTGATTTTCACCGCTTCGTTGTAATACTCGCGCCGGTCAGCGATGCTGTTTTCAAGACCAGTGATGCGCGCCTGCAAATGCTGAAATTTTTCGCTGGCTTTCAGTTCGGGATAATCTTCCGCGACGGCAAACAGATTGCCCAAGCCGAGACGCAAATTATTCTCCGCCGCACCCAGCGCGCTGATGTTGCCCGCCTCGCGCGCGCTAGCGACTTGCGAACGGGCCGCAATCACTTGCTTCAGCGTTTCCTGTTCATACCCCATGAATTGCTTGCATGTTTCGACTAGTTTGGGCAATTCATCGTGACGCTGCTTCAGCAGCACATCGATATTCGACCACGCCTGCGACACACTATGCTTAATATCTACTAGGCTGTTGTACAGCATGACGCCGTATGCAATCGCAATGACCGCACCCGCCAGGGAAAGATAAATGATGATTTCCAACATTCCGCCTCCTCTCAGTTATGTGCCATGCACTATACCGCACGGCAAGTCCACGAAATAACTTGAAAAGACGCAGGGAGTGACTTCATTTCCCGGCATTGCGCCATCGCCCTGCATTCTTTCGCCAAAATGCTATTGACGGGTCATGCTGTGCTTATCTATGCTAACCGGCTTTAAAATACAACCAATACATGTCAGGAAGGAGTCATCCATGAGTGTTTCTAAATCCGGAATAGAGAGCAAGTTTACGAAAAAAGCATTATTGATTTTAATTGTCATCGGTTGTAGCGAAGTCTTTGCACAAACGAACGAAGCTCCGCAGCAACCGGAGAAAACCAAAACCGTCACCCTCATAGTCGGGGAAGAAGCTCCCGAGGGTTGCGAGTTGCTCGGCAAGGTAAAAGGTTCTTCCAGAGAAAATGATAGCGACACGGACAAAACGCCGTATGTGGACCGCTTGATCAAGGCCCGCAACAATTTAAGAAACGAAACGCAAAAACTCGGTGGTAATACCGTGCATGTCCTTTATTCCAATAATTCCGGAAGATATGAGGTTCCGGGTGCTGAGAAGGAAATCATTTTTGCCGGGCATGCCTATCGTTGTGAGTAGCCTCAAAAAACTGACAAAGCCTGCACGCCATCCACGCTTTCCTTCTGTTTTATGCTGCAGCGATTAATCAAAGGCTGCCTAGCCATAGCCTATGCCCTCGATTTGGTTGCATAATGCCGAGGAGAATGCAAGTCATTCTCCTGGCGGTAAGTTTTTGAACTTATGAACAATCTATCGTATAATTCCCGCCGATCCGGTTTGCATTTCTAATTTCTGTTCCTACATTTGAGTCTTCAAAATCACTGCCAATATCACCAGACGAATGAGTAAGAATACCCGTGTGAATGAGGATTTATCTCATCAGATTTATACGCCGACGAATTATTTCGATCTGACCAATATCGAACAAGGCAGGATCCTCCAGTTTCAGCAGGAAATTCTTCAATTAGTGGTACTCGGCAACGACTACAAGGAGATTTGCGAAAAAGTCTGCCTCTTGATGGAGCAGCTTCTGGATAACGCCGTTGCCACAGTCATGCTGTTGGATAAGGAAAAGCACTGCATGAATGTTTTCGCCGCTCCCAGTGTTCCCGAAGCATGCATCGTGCAACTGAATGGTTTGCGCCCGGGTCCGGGAGCCGGTTCTTGCGGCAATGCCGTTTTCCGCCAAGAGCCGGTTTTTATCGAAAGCACACTGGACGATCCGCGCTGGCAAAATATCCGCCAGTTAGCGATTGATTTTAATATTCTCTCCTGCTGGTCCATGCCGGTACGCAGCAAAGGCGGCGAATGCATCGGCTCGTTTGCGCTGTCCAGCTTTGAGCACCGTATGCCCAGCGCTTTTCATCGCAAGCTGCTGGAGATCGGATCGTTCATCATCGGCATTGCGCTGGAACAACAAAAGGTAAACGAGCAGCTCTACCTTTCCAGCAAAGTGTTTGAAAACAGTACCGAAGCGATCATGATCGCGGATGCCGGAAAAATTATCGTCTCCATCAACAAAGCATTGCAAAAAATTACCGGCTATACGGAAGAAGAAGTTGTCGGCAAAGCGGTATCCATCGTCACGTCGATCCGCCACGGCAGCAATTTTTTCCAGAAAATCTGGCACAGCGTCAAACAGCACAACCATTGGCAGGGAGAGGTATGGAACCGGCACAAGCAAGGCCGGGAGTATCCGTCATGGTTCAACATCATCCCGGTACGCAGCAAGGATGGTTTGATCAATTACTATCTGATCAATTTTTCCGATATCACCGACAAGAAAAAAGCGGATGAAATTATCTGGCGGCAAGCAAATTATGATTCGCTCACCGGGTTGCCGAACCGCAATATGTTTTACGAGCGGTTAAACCACGACATCAAAAGCGCCGCGCGCATCGGTACGGGATTGACCGTGTTGTTTATCGATCTTGACCGTTTCAAAGAAGTCAACGATTCTCTCGGACACAGCGTTGGTGATGCGCTGCTGGTGGAAGCGGCTAAGCGGTTGAACAGTTGTGTGCGGGAAACCGATACCGTGGCGCGTCTGGGTGGTGACGAATTTACCATTATTCTGAACGGCATCAGTGAACCGCAGCGTGCCGAAAAGATCATGCATACGATCCTGCTGGAGCTGGCCAAGCCGTTTTATCTCAGCAGTAAACAAGCTTATGTTTCAGCAAGTATCGGCGCGACATTTTTCCCCGATGATGCCAGCAACGTCGAGATACTGATGAAGAATGCCGATCAAGCCATGTACGCCGCCAAAAACAATGGCCGCAACTGCTGGAGTTGCTTTACGTCGAACATGCGGACCGCGAGCGAGGTCCGTTCGAGAACGGCATACGAGCTGCGCACGGCATTGAAGGAAGAACAACTGTATTTGCTGTATCAACCGATTGTCGAACTGGCAACCGGCAATATCTACAAAGCCGAAGCCTTGATTCGCTGGCGGCATCCGGAACGGGGCATCATTTATCCGGGGGAATTCATCACCATTGCGGAAGAAACCAACCTGATAATCGACATCGGCGATTGGGTATTCAAGCAAGCCGTCAATCAGGTTGCCTTATGGCAAGCCAATTTCAACACCGATTTCCAAATCAGTATCAATAAATCACCGAAACAATTCATCAGCAAAATGGGAGATTGGGTCAATCACTTGAACGAGCGCGGCTTGGACGGACAAAGTATCATCGTTGAAATCACCGAGAACTTGCTGCTCGATGTGCATGAATTGGTGGTTAAACAATTACTCAATTACCGCGATGCGGGTGTTCAAGTCGCCATTGACGATTTCGGCACGGGTTATTCCTCGCTCTCCTATCTGAAAAAATTTGACATCGATTACCTGAAAATCGACCGTTCATTCATTTCCAATCTGGATAGCAAATCCAGCGACAGAATTCTTTGCGAAGCGGTCATCACCATGGCGCACCGCCTGGGTATGAAAGTGATTGCCGAAGGCGTCGAAACCGATTTGCAAAAACAGTTATTGATCGCCATGGGCTGCGATTACGGCCAAGGTAACTTTTTCAGCAAGCCGATGATGGCTGATAAATTCGAGGCTTTTCTGCAACACAACTAAGGAAGCTCTGAAAAAGGTAGCGAGCGACGGCCAAACAAGGCGAAATCAGGTGAAAAAGCGCAGTTTACAAGTTGTAAATGAGTATTTTGAACGTGATTTCAACGCAGTGTGGCCGAGCGCAGTAGTTTTTCAGAGCTTCCCTAAGGAAATCGTGAAAACGGAAGGCGAGCGACGGCAAGGATGAATCGGGCGCAAAATGCTCATTTATCGCTGGCAAACTGCGCTCTCTCAGCTATTTCTTTTACCCGACCGTTGCTCGCTATCTTCTTCACAGTTTCCTTAGACCGGCATAACTGGCTCTAAAAAAACAAATGGAATTCAATGATCGCCATGACCGCTTTTTTTCTTGCCCTGATCGTGATCCGTTTTAATGGATTTCAGCAGCGCTCTTTGCTGATCCGATAAAACTGCATGGATGGCTTGGCGCTCTTTAATGTGATGCTCAACCATTGCGTTAAAGTCATCGATATGATTTTTTGCAGAACTGCGTAACTGCTCATCGCTCACACCCGGATTCATGCTTTCATGCCGGAAGGTATGCATGTCTTCTCGCAACCGGTGTTTGAGGTCTTCGTGCTCGGCTTTATTTTTCAAGTGCAAGCGGACAATTTTCCCCAATTGCTCATCGGTGAGTTTCAGCGTATCGGCATGCGAAATAATCACATGCGCATAATCATGCCGCATCTTCATTGCATGACCGTGATGATGACCGTGTCCGCCCGCTTTGCCCTTATCTTTGCAATGGCTGCCTTGACGATCATCGCCGCCTTTGGCGCTATCCTTGTCATGGTCATGCTGATGCGCTTGTGCCACAACCACGCCGTCGCTTGCATGGAGTGCGGCAGCAGGGCCGAGCACCAGAAAGAAAACCGCAGTCACCAACAAATAATTTCTCTTAGTCATGAGATTATCTCCTTTAATAAATCCGGTTGAACACATTTAAGAATGATCTGCGTAAATCCCACTCATTCAGGGTCAGAGCGGATCAGTGCGAACGGAATCAGATACTTACCTCTCGCCCCGAACTTGTCACGGCTTACGCAGACTTTTCTTAGACTATCGTCCACACAATACGTGCTTCGTTATTTTAGAAATTGCTCAGCCACATCAAAACTGCCGCCGCATAGCCACACAATCGGTATTTTGCATAACTTTCCAGCGCACACCGGCCACAATTCACTGGAAACTCGCCAAATGCGCAACTTCGCTATCTATATCAAATACAATCTGGGTATACTAAAAGCCGGTCAATCATTCATTGAAAAACCATCGATTACGAAGCGCCCTTTTTATTCTTAATTCGGTAAAAATTTTTCCCGTGAAATTGACCGGGGCGTGCTCACGTTAAATTCTTGGAGGATGTATGAAAGTATTTTTATTGCTGGCATTGATAGTAAGTTCCTACAGTTATGCGCAAAGTAGTCACGATCATCAGGATAAATCGAAAAGCGGCGATCAGCATGATGAAATGCATGATGGCGACCATCACGGCATGGGCATGGGAGGAATGCACGGCATGCACGGCGGTCACCATAAGCTGGACAAAACCACGCTGAAACAATTCTTTGAACCCTTACCCGCTTCGATCATTGATGAGAAAAAGAATGCCGCCTTGATCACATTAGGCAAGAAGCTGTACTCGGATCCACGGCTTTCGGTCAACGACACCATTTCCTGTAATTCCTGCCATCAACTGAATAATTTCGGCGTCGACGGTCAGCCGACATCACCGGGACATGAAGGAAAACGCGGCGGCAGAAATTCTCCGACGACCTTGAACGCCGCGCTGCATATTGCGCAATTCTGGGACGGCCGGGCCAAAGACGTTGAAGAGCAAGCATTGGGTCCGATTCTGAATCCGATCGAAATGGGCATGCCGAGCGAAGCTGCCGTGGTCGACAAATTGAAAAAAATAGACGAATACAAAGCTATGTTTGCCGAAGCGTTCAAAGATGAGAAAGATCCGATGCAATACAAAAACGTCGGTAAAGCCATCGGCGCTTTCGAACGCACGCTGCTGACGCCTTCGCGTTTTGACGATTTTCTCAATGGTGACGAAAAAGCGCTGAATGAAAAAGAAAAAAGAGGTCTGCATAAATTCATTCAGATGGGATGCGTAAACTGTCATAACGGTGTCGTGCTTGGCGGTAATTCCTATAAAAAGATCGGCCTGGTCGAACCGTATGAAACCTCCGATGTGGGCAGATTTGCGGTAACCGGCCTCGAAACCGATAAAAAAGTGTTCAAGGTGCCGAGCTTGCGCAACATCACCAAAACCGGGCCGTACTTCCATGACGGTTCAGTCAAAACATTGGATGAAGCGATCGAGGAAATGGCGGAACATCAGCTCGGCCGAAAAGTTGGTCCCGGATTTATCGAGGATGTCAAAGCTTTCCTGGGCTCTTTAACCGCCAAAGGTAAAGAGTAAGCTCAAATCCGATCCAGGTAATATGCAATAGGACGAATGTTACTCCCGCTGGCGCGGATAGTAGCATTCGTCACCACATCATCGATGAACGCACCGCCTTCACCATTCATCATCCAATATGAGAAAAAAGATAATGAGATTACTGACGGCATTGACGCTGGGATCAATTTTGTTATTTTTATCCGCCTGCTCCAGCACCGGCCCTATTGTTTATCCCAACACGCATTTTCTAGCGGTAGGGAAAGCAGCCGCTGAAAAAGATATCGAAGTTTGCAGAAAATTGGCCGAATCGGCTGGCGCCCGGGAAGGAGGGGATGGCAAACTCGGTAATGTTGCAACCAGCACAGCGATGGGGGCCGGCATTGGCGCTGCCAGCGGAGCTGCTGGAGGAGCCATCTACGGTGCTGCCGGCCAGGGCTCATTAGTCGGTGCAGCCAGCGGCGCCGTTGCAGGATTGCTCAGAGGCGTTCTATTTTCATCAAGATCCGCACAACCCGGTCAGGCTTACGTTAACTTTGTATCGCGCTGCCTGGAAGAAAAAGGCTACGAGATTACCGGCTGGCAGTAGCCGGAGAACTTTTATCCGCTCAAACGCCGCCAGCTATTTCGGCAATCAGCAAAGCCAATATGCCGAGCAATAAAACGATTACCCATTTGAGATGATGAGCAATATTGCGGAGTAACGTTTTTGTCTCTTCGTCCATGCGTTGTCTACCTGTTCCAAATAGCGTTTGATTCTACCAAATTATACCGCTTCCCATCACATAAGCCGGAAAAACCACCGGCCCCGGTGCCAGTACCGTATTCCACCGGCAAACTTTTCCTGTTAGAAAAAATCAAATAGCGTATATTTACAGTTAAGAAACGCCACTTAGTAAATGATTATTTGATGAATATCATTCAAATTTCAGAATTAGCAGGAAAAACCCGGTGTGATCTTTAATTGTTTTAGCGGCATGATCTGTTATCAATAGCTTATCTTCAAAAATGTTGAGATGGAGGTAATAGCGATGATCAAAGAACTTTCTTTTGACGATGACGATGGTGGCTACCCAGTTGATAGCTTTAGCGATGACGATGATATCCTTGCGGATAGCAAAATCCCACCCGGCAAGTTTGCCAAAATAATTGACGAATTTGAAACGGTGAAAGATGATTTTGATGATGACGAATTCGAGACCGTCAAAAATGACTTGGACGATGATGACGATGTGACGCTTGACTCGTTAGGATTGCGCTAACGCTATCAGTTGCTGCAACACTGTTGTGACATAGCGCGAACGCAAGATGACAATCTCTTCGCATGAAACAAACAACAGTGAATACAAACGTCGAAGTTATAGAGAAAACGATATGCTTTGAAGGTTTTTTTCGCATAGAAAAATACCGCTTGCGTCATCGGCTATTCAATGGTGACTGGAGTCATCCGCTGGTGCGTGAAGTATTCGAGCGTGGCCATGCCGCCGCCGTTCTGCCATATGATCCCGTTCGCGACGAAGTCATTCTGATCGAACAATTCCGGGTCGGCGCATTGACTGCGGCAGATGGATCGTGGTTGCTCGAAATTGTCGCCGGCGTGATTGAGGCCGGTGAAACAGCGCAAGACGTGGCTAAACGCGAAAGCATCGAAGAAGCCGATTGCATCATTAGCGATTTGATTCCGCTGTATGACTTCTTCGTCAGTCCGGGCGGCACCACGGAACGTGTGGCGTTATTTTGCGGCCGGGTGGATTCTACCCATGCCGGTGGTGTGCACGGTGCAACCGAAGAAGGCGAAGACATCAAAGTACACGTGGCATCCTTGGATACAGCCCTCACCTTGCTCAATTCAGGCAAAATTACATCGGCTAGCGCCATCATCGCTTTGCAATGGCTGGCACTGAACCGGACGTATGTCTGCAGTCAATGGACATAAACTTTTCCCACCTTTCTACTCGACTTTTTGCCGTCATCCTACAGCGGTAACAGCCTAGTTACGGCAGCACCATCAAACGCTGGAATTATTATAGAAAATCCTTTCTAATCCTTGATTTACACTTCCCAGAAATGTGTTCTACTGATAGCGTATCAACCCATTTTGCAAGGAGGCTGTCATGGCACTGAAAAGTTTTTCGTTTGATGATGAAGATAATATCGATCCCTCGGATATTGATGATGATTGCGCGTTAGCCGACGGCATGACACCGGATAGCCGGATCGTGGAGTTGATCGATGCATTGGAAATAAGCAATGACGAATTTGCTGATATCGATGACGGCGAGGATGATGAAATCATAGCGGATTTCCGGAAACTGCACTAAGCCTGCCGCTGCAGCATCCCGCTGTTTGCGCGAATAGCAGCGCTGTTTCTTTGCTTTCACCTACTACCTTAATCGGCTAGATCGGAACATACACAATTGCGCCCTTGCCGCTTGGCGCGATAAAGCTGTTGATCGGCTTTGGAAATCAATTCATCCAGCGATACACTCGCCACATAGGTATGCGCCACACCAAAACTGGCGGTAAATAAAAGCTTCTTATTTTTCTCGGTTGTCAGTTGGATAGTACTAATTTTGCTGCGCATCCGTTCGGCAATGGTAACGGCATCAGCCAAACGGGTTTCCGGTAGGAAAATCAAAAATTCCTCTCCGCCCCAGCGCGCCAGAATATCCCCGCTGCGCGCTTCTCTCTGCATAGTTTCCGCCAGCTGAATCAGAACACGGTCGCCCAAGGCATGACCGTAAGTATCATTGAGTAATTTGAAGTTATCGATATCCAGCATGATCACCGAGGTGCTGCTCTTGCTGCGTAGACTCATGGCCCAAATCGGTTGAACAAACTTATAAAAAGAGCGGCGGTTATTCAGATTGGTCAATGAATCTATACCCGCCATTTTTTCCGCCAGCAATTTTTCGTTCTGATTGATGTTAAAACGTTCGGCCAATGCCAGCGCAAGCAAGATGGCATCGATCATCATGCCGATATCCGTAGCCCGGTAGGTCATTTCGTTGAAAGGAATGACCCCCCAGACAGCATTGGCGGTAATCATGCCACCGCAGATCGAAAAAATCGACGCCAGCAGAAAATACTTGGCGTACCGGTTACCGGCTTGCAATGAAATGACGCCCAGCAGAATCGAAGCAACATAAAAAAATAAAATAAGAAACAAGGCTATCAACAACGCCGTGACAAATTTATCGGCCAGTATCGCGAGCAGCAATAAGGCGCACAGAATAGCCGAGCACACCACGGTCAAGCGATAAACACCCGGTCGGGACAATTTGATATTCAGGAACTGCAACGCAAAAGCAAACCCACTGACAGTACAAGCCATGATCAATACCGGATTAGCCCATTTCTGCCAGAGCGGCGATTCCGGCCACAGCCATTGATAGGCATGACCGGTATACGCAGCGTTCAACAATAAAAATAACAGCAGATAAATCGAATAGAACAGATAGGGACTGGTAAGCAATCCGAAATAGAGCATCACATTGTAAGCAACCAAAGCCAGGATGACACCGTACATGAAGCCATAGCTATATGCTTGCCATTGATTTCTCTCGGCCAGTTTTTCATTGCTGATGAAATAAACCGGTAAAACCATGGCATCATCCGATTCTATCCGCATCAACACGGTCGTCTCGCCAGCGCTGAAATCATGACCGGTGACAAAAAACCGATGATCAATCGGCCGCTGGGAAAATATCAAGCTGTCTCCCGTACGATAGCTGCCGATCAACTCATCCTGCCGGAGAAAATAAATATCGATTTTATCCAGCCAGGAAGTTTCCAATAGTATATTGCGATGCACTGCAGCTTCTGCATCATTCCTGACTTGAAATGCCAGCCATACCGGTTTTGCACCAATACCAAAATTGATGACGGAATTGCCGGATTGCGTGAAATGCCCGTTTCGGTACGCTGCCAAAGCACCCGGCAAACTCAAAGGGGTATCTTTCTCCTGATAAACCCGGATATACCGACCAATCGTTTCCTCATACTCCGCCGCAACATCGATTTCAGCACATGCCGGTGCGCTCGCCAAAATTGGCATGAATACGATGACCAGTAAGATGAGTATGTTTTTCATGCAGGCGAATTATCGGAATCAAGTCGATTGAAAAAGACCTCAAGCGGATTAAAACAAAATAACTTAAGCATACTGAATGGAATGGCGCATTCGCTATATATAATGAAAGATTATACTGCTTCTTTGCGGGATGAAAAAATTGTGACTTTTTGATTCATCTTCCTAAGCTTGCAAAGCGCGCAAGAAATGGGACCTATCATCGTGATGGGCGAATTTTCAACACATCTTCTCGCCACAGATCGCCCGCGCAGACAATTATTCAGTGTTTCTTAACACGGCAGTCATAAAAGAATGCTATCTTCGCATTATCCGTAATGTACCCCGCATGAACATGATTAATCCAACATCCATTGAATGGATTGCCGCACTGTTGTTCGCATTGGCTGTGATCCATACTTTCTCCACCAAATTTTTTGAACATCTCGCACATTCCCAGCCGCGCCATGCCGGTATCTGGCATTTATTGGGTGAAGTGGAAGTGGTATTCGGTTTCTGGGCGATGATTCTGATCCTGTTTATCTTTGCTGCAAATGGCAAGCAGCAAGCAATTGCTTATCTCGAATCGCGCGATTTCACCGAACCGATGTTTGTATTCGTCATTATGGTAATTGCCGGGACGCGGCCGGTTCTGGATTTTGCTGCCGCGACTGTACGGCGTGGAGCAGCTGTCTTGCCAGTCAATAAAGCAACGGCAATATACTTTTTATTGCTGTCTTTCGTTCCCTTACTCGGCTCATTTATCACCGAGCCCGCCGCCATGACACTCGCCGCGCTGATGTTGCGCGATACCTTATTCAGTCAAAAGATATCCACGCGCTTGCAATATGCGACGATCGGTGTGTTGTTCGTCAATGTCTCGATAGGCGGCACACTGACTCCCTATGCAGCGCCACCGGTATTGATGGTAGCCGCAAAATGGCACTGGGATATCGGCTTTATGATGACTACTTTCGGCTGGAAAGCCGCACTGGCGGTCATTGTCAACGCATTTGCCGTTACTTGGTTGTTCCGGCAGGAATTAGGCCGTACCGGTCCAACAGAAAATAACATTGCATCAAAAATTCCGTTAACGGTGGTACTAATCCATCTGCTGTTTCTAACGCTCGTGGTATTGTTTGCCCACCATCCGGCAGTGTTCATGGGAATATTTCTATTCTTCCTGGGATTTACCACGGCTTACCAACAATACCAGAGCCCATTGATTCTGCGCGAAGCGTTACTGGTTGCATTCTTCCTGGCGGGATTGGTCGTGCTCGGCGGACAGCAGCAATGGTGGTTGCAACCGCTGCTGATGGACATGGACGATACCGCTGTGTACTTCGGTGCCACACTGTTGACTGCGGTTACGGATAATGCCGCGCTGACCTATCTGGGATCACTCGTCGAAGGATTGAGCGAGGAATTTAAAATCGCCTTGGTTGCCGGCGCGGTCACCGGCGGCGGACTGACTGTCATCGCCAATGCCCCGAATCCTGCCGGTTTTGCCATTCTCAAAAGCAAATTCGATGAACAGTCGATCCATCCGCTGGGATTATTCATTGCCGCACTGCTCCCTACGCTGACGGCTGTGCTGGCGTTTCGCCTGTTGTAACCGCTTTGCCGCCATGCTGACCATCAGCCGCAACGGTACTGGCAGCAATTTCGGGCGGATTGGGTGTGGTTGGTGGTGCATCATCCTTATGATCGTCAAACCAGCGGTACAACATGGGCACAACCACCTTGGTCATCACCGTCGCGGTAATTAGCCCGCAAATCACCACGATGGCCAGCGGTCTCTGCACCTCGGAGCCAAGGCCGGTAGAGATCAGGAACGGTGCCAAGCCCAGTATCGTGGCCGCAGCAGTAATCAGCACCGGACGGAAACGCGCCTCACAGCTTGTTTTCACCGCCTCTTGCACAGTCAGCCCTTGCTCCCGCAGTTCCTTGATAAAAGAAACCAGGACCACACCATTCAAGATGGCGACACCCCAAACCGCAATGAACCCCACCGACGCGGGCACCGATAGATACTCTCCGGTAAGGAACAGGCCGACAACCCCGCCGACGGAGGCAAACGGCAGTGCGGTAAAAATGAGCAGTGCAAGTTTAACCGAGTTAAACAGCATGAACAGCAGGAAGAAAATTGCCATGAAGGTAATCGGCACAATAACAGCGAGTCTTGCCATGGCGCGCTCCATATTTTCGAATTGCCCGCCCCAAGAGAAATAATAACCCGGTGGCAATTTCACCTCTTTAGCGACCCGTTGCTGAAGTTCCGCCACAAAGCTGCCTATATCCCGGTTATGCACATTGGCCCCCACAACCACCCGGCGCTTAGCAAATTCACGCGAAATAACCGCCGGACCGTCGATAACCTTGATCTCCGCTACGGCACTCAATGGAATCAGCATTCCCCCCTTTCCCATTCCACCAGCAACACCAGTGCTGGCCGGTCTGAGTAATAAATCCTTGATCGACTCAACATCATGCCGGTATTTTTCCGGAAACCGCAGCAACAATGTGAAGCGGCGCTCGCCTTCGAAAACCTGCGTAACGGCTTTCCCCCCCACGGCGGTTTCAATCAGTTCATTGATATCTGAAACATTGAGCCCATGGCGCGCAATCGCGTGCCTGTCAATGTTGATAGTCAGTTCCTGCTGACCGGACAACCGTTCGATGCGAAGGTCTCTGGCACCGCGTGTGGATTTGACAATCCGGGCAACTTGCTCAGACAGTTTGCGCAACTCTTCCAGATCATCGCCAAAAATCTTGACAGCCACCTGTGAGCGCACCCCGGTCACCATTTCATCTACCCGTGCCGCAATCGGCTGGGAAATGACAATATTGACACCCGGCAAATCCGCCAAGGCTTTACGGATATCTTCCTCGATTTCCGCCTGCGTCCGCCCGGATCCTTTCAAATCCAAATCGGCAATCGGGTCGGATTCATTTTGCGATTGCGGATCGGCCGGTGATTCCCCACGCCCGAGTTTAGAAACGACTGTCTTGACGCCGGGAATTGCTGCTATCTTCTGCATGGCTTCCATTTCCAGCTTAATGGATTTCTCCAATGAAATAGAAGGCGCCCGGATGATCACAGGGGTAACGGAACCTTCTTTCATAATCGGAATGAAAGACTTGCCCAGCATCGGATATAAGCCGATCGCGAGTAACAAGGAACCCACGGATACCAGCGCCGTGCCTTTAGGGTTTCTTAACGCCAAATAGAGCAAGCGCAGATATAGGGACTTAAGAACGACAACAATTTTAGTGTCTTTTTCGCTGCCGCCTTTCAAAGCATAGTCACAGAGCACCGGTGACAATACCACTGAAATCACCAGCGCAACCAGTAACGCAATGGAGATAGTAACCGCCAACGGGCTAAACATCTTGCCTTCCATACCTTCAAGCGTCATCAGCGGCAAGAATACAAGAACGATGATGATGATGCCGTAAATGACCGGCGCGCCGACCTCGGCTGCCGCCTTGGCAATGGTCACAATTTTTGGCTCACCGCTCGGCGCATGGCTCAGGCGCAGAAAGATATTCTCCACCACTACGACTGTTGGATCGACCATCAAGCCAATCGCAATGGTCAATCCTCCCAATGACATTAAATTCGCCGGAATACCGAAGTAGTTCATGATCATGAACGTGATCAACGGCGTGATGATCAATGTCGCACAGACGACCAAGCTGACGCGCAGGTGCCCCAAACAGATAAACATTACCAGAATGACGAAGATCAGAGCTTCGATCAACACCTTGTAGACCGAATCCAGTGCCGCATCGACCATGACCGAACGATCATAGAAAGGCACGATTTGCAAACCATCCGGCAGCAATCCGCTTTCATTGATCTCAGCGACTTTTTCTTTGACACGGCTGACAATTTCTTTGGCGTTTCCGCCGCGCAACATCATTACGATAGCAGCAACTGATTCTGTGTATCCGTTTTTGATACTCGCCCCTTGACGCACTTCACCACCCAGTGTTACCTCAGCAACATCGCGCATATAAATGGGCACGCCGTCCATTTCTCTCAACACGATATTGCGAATGTCATCCAAGGTAGCGATCAAACCGACACCACGGATCAGGTATTGCTCATAGCGCAGCGCCAGGATATTACCGCTGGCATTGGCATTGTTGCTGGCCAGCGCGCGGTCCACTTCGGTCAAAGTCAAATCATAGTGCCGCAGTTTATTGGGGTCGACATACACTTGATATTCTTTGACATATCCGCCGATGGAATTGATTTCCGCCACACCGCGGATGGAGCGCAACATAGGGCGCACCACCCAATCTTGAATTGTCCGGCGTTCGGTCAATTCTTCCTTTGTCAATGCCCGTTTACCGTCACTCGGGTGTTCAATGGTGTATTGAAAGACTTCGCCAAGGCCTGTCGAGACCGGCCCGAGTACCGGTGTAATACCGGGAATCAAGCGGGGAGAAACATCGATGATGCGCTCCATCACTAACTGACGCGCAAAATACACATCGGTTTTATCGGTAAAAACCAGTGTGATCAGCGACAACCCGCTCTTGTTCATCGAGCGCATTTCGACCAATCCCGGCAAGCCGGTCATGGCGATCTCCACCGGCACCGTAACCAGCCGCTCCATTTCCTCCGGACTGCGGCCTATGGCAACCGTGGCCACTTGCACTTGAATATTGGTAACATCGGGAAAAGCATCGACGGACAGATGCTTTGCGGCATAGATACCGGCACCGCATAATGCGAGCGCCACTACTACGACGATGAGTCGCAGCCTGATCATGACATTTACTATCGCAGCAAGCACGGCCTACTCCAATTCAGCAAGCTTACGCTCGTTGTCCAAATGAAAGGCTCCATCCATCACAATGCGCTGATCTATGGTGAGCCCGTTCAGCACAGGGCGGAAATCAGCGACTTCGGGACCCAATTCAACCGGTATGCGTTGAAAACGGTTTTTGCCGGTGACGATAAAAACATAATCTTGATTCAACTCACGCACCACGGCCGATTCAGGAACCACCAGTGACTTATGCTGCGGATCGGTAATATGCATGTTGGCCAGCATATCCGGTTTCAGCTTGCGATCCGGATTCGCCACCATCACCCGGGTCATGACAGTGCGCGTTAAGCGATTGACCGTATCGGAAACAAAAATGATGACACCATCCCGATCTTTACCTTCAATCGCAGGCACATCGATTTCCACATGCTGGCCAAGCCGGACATCGCGCGCAATCTGCTCCGGTACATCGCCGACAACCCAGACGGAAGATAAATCGGCAACCTGGAACAGCGGATCGGAAGGTTGCACCACCTGCCCCACAATCACATTCCGCGCAATGATATAACCTTCCCGGGTCGCCTTGATATCCAGCCAGGGTAAAATTTTTCCCTTTCTGGAAAGTTCTTTTATGTCAGCATCATCCATGCCATATAGCCGCAATTGATCGGTTGCAGCGCTCAACTCAGCCTGGGCGATTTCCAGCTCCGACTGCCGCCGTTCCACTTCAGCTAACGCAATCACATCAGCGGCCAATAAATGCTTGGCACGATCGAATGATTTTTGCGTTACCACAACCCTTGACGACGCACGTAAAAAAGCCAGTTGCGATTGTGTCAATTCCGGGCTGGTTATACGCGCCAGACGGTCCCCCCCTTTGACGTAATCACCCAATATCACGAACATATTGATGATGCGTCCGGTTACATACGAACCGATCTGCGCGGTTCGTTCTTCGTCCACTTGAACCCGGCTGGGGACTTGTATTTTATCCGCCAGATCGACCAGCAATGGTTGCCCGATTTTCAAACGCCCGGCCAATTCGGACCGGACCGTGATGCTATTGATATCGCGCTCATCCGTTGATTGATCGACTGCTTCTTCCTGGGGCGCTTCACCGGATTCCTCTTTACCGCACCCGGCCAGCAAAAGTACGGCAATGACGATGCCGCCGATCGTTGATACTTTTATTTTCATTCTACAGCCAGCTCCTTCGGATAATGGGCGCGCAAACGGTCAATTTCGGCCGCAGCCGATTGCAGATCAAAGCGTGCCTGCAAGGAATCAGCCAGAATTCCCCGGAGTATACGTTGCGTATCCAGCAGTTCGAGCAGGCTACGCTCGCCAAACCGGTAAGCCGCTTGAGCAATCTGCACGGCATTTTCCGCTTCCTTAATCAGGCCGCCTTCGAACATATCGACCCGGCGCTGGGCAATCTGCAAAGCCTGCCAAGCAGATTCAAACAATTGACTGATCTCGTAGCGGCGGAACTCAAGTGTTTCTCTTATGCGCGCGGAATCATAAATAGCAGTATCGATTTCACCTCGGCGGCGGTAAAAAATAGGAATCCGGACGCTCGCCCCGGCAATATTGGAAGTAAATTGCGCATCTTGATAGTTGGTGTACAGTACATTGACCTGCGGCAACACGGATGCCTTCTCCTGCTTAATCCGTTCATTGGCGCGCTCCTGCTCAGCTTGCAAACGCGCCACATCGGGATTTACCGCGGGCACTTCCTGGCGCAATGTTTCCAGCGGGGGCAATTGAACGGGGTCTTTCAATGAAGCACTGATCGTAAAATCCACAGGCATTGCACCGGCCGTCAATTGCATCAATGCCAGCCGGGCGCGCTGAACAGTCAATTGCGCTGCCTGCGTGCGATTCAGCGCGCTTTGCACCTCAGTTTCCGCTCTGATCAACTCAAAACGCGCTACCTCGCCCCGTTCGACATTAATTGCAATACGGCGGCGGACATCTTCCACAAGCTCGTATATTCCTTGCTCCATGGCCGCCTGCTCTTGACGCAGCAGCAATTCAAAAGCGCGGATGCGCAGTTGCGCCGCCAAATCGGCGCGCACCTGATCATAACTGGCGCGGCTAGCATCCACCCCGGCTTCCGAAGCGTTGATACGCGCGCTGCGCATGAAAGGATTTTCGATAGGCTGACTAACCGTTACGGAGCGCTGCATGGAAGCCGGTCCGGTAAGATCAAACGGTAATCGCCGGGTGTCCGGTCCCGCCATCACAGTTACTTCCGGATTGAGAA
Source organism: Gammaproteobacteria bacterium (assembly GCA_015709635.1). NCBI lineage: Bacteria > Pseudomonadati > Pseudomonadota > Gammaproteobacteria > Gammaproteobacteria bacterium. The sequence continues at coordinate 606,893 of CP054180.1, read as the reverse complement.
ATGCCGATGCCGCCACGACTCCTGCCTTGGCCATCTCTATTTGCGACCGGGCAGCCTGAACAAGCCCATTTGCCTGCAAACCCAGGCGTTGCAATTCTTCGATGGTAAATCTGGACGTTGGTTGAGCAGAAACGGATAGAGATGTGAATATGAAGCTTATGCCGAGCAATGAATACCAAAACGGAGAAATCTGCATAACATCCTTTCTATTGTTACTGTGAGACAGCCACTTTCACATATTCTTCACAACTTTTTCACACAAAATTGATTATCAATCATAGCCGAAATTTTGGATTCTATACCATCAATTAATGAGCGAAAATCGAGTTATTATATTTATTTATAAAAAATATCAATCAATTAAAGACAATTTCCAAACGGTAACTTAGAATTTAATCAGAATAATCCTGAATAATTGCTGAACGATGCCATTTATCCCGATACGTTCCAGATCTTTCAAGCGCTATTTATCGCCAATAAAACTTTTATTGCTGATTTCCGGCATATTAATCATGGTCTGGCTTGTTACCGGCTTATCTTGGCGGCTATACGAGCTTCGCGACAACGATCCCGATCGTGGTGCCAACACGAGTGGCACCGGTAAATTTGGCGAACGATTTTCCCGGACGGTTTATCTCGAGCAAGGCTGGTCCGCTGCTGACAGCCTATGGTTCTACACTACAACGCAGGGTTCCAATTTATTACCGTACAGTTTTTTTCTGCTATTGGAGCAACCCGCATCGTCCGCTTTATTCCGTACTGACGACAACATCGATCGTTACGGCTATCTGCCGCAGCGAGCAACCGCCAGCAATCCGGACGGCTTGCCCGCCGGAATGGTAAAAGATGAATACCAAGGTAAAGCATTCATGGGATTTACATGCGCCGCCTGCCACACCACCCAAATCAATTATCAGGGCAGCGGAATCCGCATTGACGGCGGTCCGGCAAACTCCGATATGGAAAATTTCATGATCGATTTGGCGGAAGCTTTGTACACCACTTTGGAGAATCCGGAAAAACTGAATCGTTTTGTAGCCAACGTATTAAAGCAAGGTCACTACAGTGATGCAAAAGAAGTATTAACCGACCTCGAGAAATATGCGCAACGCATCAAAACCTATACCATCATCAACACACCCCGGGATACCCAACGCCCGCTGACACGCTACGGCTATGCGCGGCTGGATGCGTTCGGGAGAATTTACAATCGTGTGCTGGAACACATTATGAGCGCGCAGCAAATGCGCGAACTGCTGGCCGGATTACTTTCCCGGGATGAGCTGGCACAAGTGATGACCGATATCGAACCTGTGCTCAGCAGCAGTGACCGTGACCACATTATCGAACGAACGCAGAGGTATTTAACCGGCAAACAAAGCATTCAGTTGCGCAATATAATCTATAACCCAGCAGACGCACCGGTCAGTTACCCGTTTCTGTGGGATGTGCCGCAACATGATTACATTCAATGGAACGGCAGGGTCGACAATAGCGGATTGGGGCCAATGGCGCGCAACGCCGGTCAATTGATCGGCGTCTTCGGCACGCTGGACTGGCAGGAAAAAGACGGCTTTACGCTATCCTCGGTTTTAGGCGGACAAGGATTCGGTTCCAAACATATCGACTTTCAATCTTCCATCGATATCCGCAATCTGCGCCGGGTGGAAAATCATTTGCGCAAATTGAAGTCACCGCGGTGGCCGGAGCATATTCTGCCCAGGATCGATAAAACACGCATGGCGAAAGGCGCGGAATTATTCTCCCGCTATTGCTCAGTGTGCCACGATTCAATTGACCGCAGCGGCCCCGATCGCCGTGTCGTTGCCAAAATGATCGCCGTGTCCTCGGTAGGAACCGATTCTAAAATGGCGGTAAACGCCATTGAGTTCACCGGCTACAGCGGCATCTTGCGCAATCAGTATGTCAGTGTCAGCACGGGAAACATCCTACTGAACCGTCAAGCACCTGCGGTCGCGCTTTTAACGGCGGCGACCCGCAATGTGGTGACAACACCCGACCGAGACAAGTGGTTTGCACGGCGCTGGATCGAACGATCATTTGACTTTGCCTACACCTACTTTGATAACGAAGTTCGGTCTTCCCTGAAAAACGGCCACTACACACCTGACACTACCGTGCAACCATTCACTTCCGCAATGGCCTACAAAGCCCGCCCGCTGAATGGCATCTGGGCCACCGCCCCGTATTTGCACAATGGCTCGATACCTACGCTGTACGATCTGCTGCTGCCGAAAAGAAAACCGGACGATCCAGCGCAGGGCGAGTACCGCCCGGACGAATTCATGGTCGGATCACGCGAATTCGACCCGGACAAAGTGGGATTCAAATCGGCAGGCTACGACGGCTTTCTGTTCCGTACCAGCATTTGGGGTAATCACAACAGCGGTCACGAGTATGCATCCGGCCGCACAGCACTGCCGGATGGAACGCTGCTACCCGCACTCAGCAAAGAACAGCGTTTGGATTTGCTCGAATATCTTAAATCTCTATAAGGCAAGCAAGGCATAACAATCACCCTTAACTTATCCGGCTAAATCCTGAGGGGTATTAATGGAAAGCTGATTCTTGATGGAGGCAATCAGACAGCAAACGTCAATTTTCGTACAGGCAAAACGCTTTCTTTCGCTGCAGCAACGTCCCTTAGGTGAATCACCTCACTTTCCGGCAGTATTTTTAACTGATTGTTGGAAGCAAACTGCAGCATGAACTGATAAGCAGCCGGATTGATTTCCTGCAACACCTTTTCCACCCGTACTCCAATTTGCCCTTGGTGTATTACAGGCTGTGCATGATCCGAGTAAACCCAGCGCCCTGTACAATCGTAACCGGCAATCGCCCCGCATAAGCGTTCCGCCCAATCACTGGGACGGAATGTCCGCCCCGCGTTTGTGACACCCAGAATCAAGTAGATTTCGGCTTCGGCTTTCATAAGGTTGGTGGCAATAAAAGTGATAAGGAGAAAAACTCGACAAGAAAAATTTTCCCGGAGCTGCACCTAGCATTCGTCATAAAAGTTTCTTTCCTATTGAATACGCACAGCTATATCGGCTCTATTCGATAAAAATAGAGAGCTCTCGCCGCAAGGATATAAAACTCAACAGGGAATTAACCGGAGAAAATTGAATCAGATAGCATCGAAATTGCCGTAATCCACAACCGGATTAAGCCTGTTATTACCAGACGTTATCGGGCAAAATATGGAAAAAGCGGGTATTGAATTCTTACCGCAGGAATCACACTCGGGAATCAGATGACCAAGCAAATCCTACACACCTTCATACTGGCCTTGATCATGAGTCAGATATTTTGGCTCAGCGCCTGCGCCAATCTTCCTTATTATGTTCAGGCCGTCGATGGACATTTTCAGGTGATCCATCGCGCGCAACCGATCAGCAAAGTAATCGCAAATCCGGATACCGATCCGAAACTGAAACACTCACTCGCCAAAGTCGTCCAGCTGCGCGAATTTGCCAGCCGTGAATTGAAGTTACCGGATAATCTGAGCTATACCAGCTACGCCGATTTGGAGCGCCCTTTTGTGGTATGGAATGTGTTTGCGGCCCCCGAGCTCTCCGTCAAACTGAAAGAATGGTGCTTTGTGCAGGTCGGCTGCGTTAACTATCGCGGTTTTTTCTCGCAAGCAAGCGCTGAGCGTTACGCGGAAGAACTCAGAAAGGAAGGCTACGATGTGCATGTGGGTGGAATCCGTGCTTATTCCACATTAGGCTGGTTCAGCGATCCGGTACTGAATACGTTTATCGGTTACTCAGAAATGGACTTGGCACGCTTGATCTTTCATGAATTGGCGCATCAGGTCACGTATGTATCCGACGACACGGTTTTTAATGAATCCTTTGCCACTGCGGTCGAGCACGAAGGGGTCAGACGCTGGCTTCACAGCACCGGCAGCGCTGCGGCGCAAATTGCACTGACCGCGCGGCAGGAAAGAGAAACACTCTTTAGCGCTTTGATACTCAAACATCGTAAGCGCTTGCATGAACTCTTCCAGTCGGATCTCAGTGAAACTGAAAAACGGATTGGGAAAACACGCATTTTTGATGAGCTGCGCAAAGAGTTTTTGCTTCTGAAAGCGGAAAAAATGGAGCTTAACAGCTACGACCGCTGGTTTGCGCAACCCCTAAATAACGCATTGCTGGCAACGGTTTCGATTTATACTCAATTATTACCGGCATTTCAGAGCATTTTGAAGCAACAAGACCAGGATATGGAACGATTTTTCGATACGGTTACCAAGCTGAGCAAGTTACCGAAGCAGGAGCGGAATTTGATACTGCAACAAGCCGCTGAAAATAATCTACCCAGAAAAATCGCCGAGCAATAATCCTCTTATTTCGTTCATACACTTATTACACAAGCACGATGTCATCCGCCGAGCAGCAAACGTTAAGCCGGCCCGAGCCGGTATCGTTCATGGAAGCATTCATCTATTGGCTGAAACTCGGTTTCATCAGTTTCGGCGGTCCGGCGGGGCAAATCAGCATGATGCACCAGGAATTGGTCGAAAGACGGCGTTGGATTTCGGAACAGCGTTTTTTACATGCGTTGAATTACACCATGGTGCTGCCCGGCCCGGAAGCCCAGCAACTGGCCACCTACATCGGCTGGTTGATGCACGGCACCTGGGGCGGCATTGTGGCCGGCGCGCTGTTCGTGCTGCCGTCGCTCATCATTCTGATGATTCTGACATGGATCTATCTGGTTTATAGCGAAGTCCCGGCCGTCGCGGGCATTTTGTACGGTATCAAACCCGCAGTCACGGCGATTGTGCTTTTCGCGGCCTACCGCATCGGTTCTAGAGCGCTGAAAAACAATCTGCTGCGTGCAATTTCGGTTGCCGCATTTGTAGCCATCTTTGCGTTCAAGCTCCCTTTCCCATATATCATGCTGATAGCGGGCTTAATCGGCTATATCGGGTTTCATTGCATGCCGGACAAATTCCAAACCGGCGGGCACCACGCAAAATCGAAAAATACTTATGGTCCCGCCTTGATCGATGATCATACCCCTATTCCCGAACACGCCCGCTTCCAGTGGAGCCGGTTCCTGGTATTGCTGGTAACCGGACTGCTGATTTGGGGTGGAGTCATGTTGCTGCTGGCTATGCAGTACGGTTGGGAAGGCACATTGACACAAATGGGCTGGTTCTTCACTAAGGCCGCATTGATGACATTTGGCGGCGCTTATGCGGTTTTACCCTATGTTTATCAGGGCGGAGTCGAACATTATGCTTGGCTGAATCCAACGCAAATGATCGACGGATTGGCATTGGGTGAAACGACACCGGGCCCGCTGATCATGATTGTGGCTTTTGTCGGTTTTGTCGGTGGCTGGACCAAGGCGCTTTTCGGATCCGATCTGCTGATGCTGGCGGGGATTTGCGGTGCATCGGTTGCAACGCTGTTTACATTCTTACCTTCGTTTGTGTTCATTCTGCTCGGTGGCCCCGCGGTGGAAGCAACCCGTCACGACCTCAAATTTACCGCACCGCTCACCGGCATCACGGCCGCGGTTGTTGGCGTTATCGTCAACCTGGCGGTGTTCTTCGCTTACCACGTGCTGTGGCCAAAAGGGTTTGATGCGGCATTCGAATGGTTCTCCGCGCTGATCGGCGTTGCGGCATTTATCGCGCTGTTCCGGTATAAAGCCGGAATTGTCGCGGTCATTGGAGCCTGCGCTGTCGTGGGATTAAGTTATTCGTTGCTGCTGAATTAAACTTTGATACCGCCCGCGTATTGCAGCGGTTTTATCGTTACTCCGATCAAACATTCTTTCCACAGGCTTCAACATGACCGAACCGACCATCCGCTGCCCACAGTGCACCTCCGAAATCAAATTAACCGAGTCGCTCGCCGCGCCGCTGATACAGGCTACACGGCAGGAGTACGAAGCGAAGCTGGCGCAGAAAGAGACGGATGTTTCCAAGCGTGAAACCGCGTTGAAGGCACAGCAAAAATCCCTCGAAGAGGCACAAAAAACACTGGATGAGCAAGTCGCCAGCAAACTCAAAACGGAACGCGCGCTGATCGCTGCCGAAGAAGCCAAAAAAGCCAGATTCGCATTGGCATCCGATCTGGAAGCTAAATCCAAGGAATTGCTGGAATTGCAGGAAATTCTCCGGCAACGCAACAGCAAACTGGAAGAAGCGCAAAAAACACAAGCCGATCTGTTGCGCAAGCAGCGTGAACTGGACGATGCCAAACGGGAACTGGATTTGACCGTTGAAAAACGAGTGCAGGAATCGATCACCCAGGTGCGGCAAAAAGCCAAGCAAGAAGCCGAAGACAGTCTCAAGCTCAAGGTCAGTGAGAAAGAAGAACAGATTGCTTCGATGCAGCGCCAGATCGACGAATTGAAACGCAAAGCCGATCAGGGCTCACAGCAACTCCAGGGTGAAGTTCTGGAGCTCGAATTGGAAACCGCGTTGCGATTGAAATTTCCGCTGGACAGCATTGAACCGGTCGCGAAAGGCGAATTTGGCGGCGATGTATTGCAACGCGTGATGGGACCATCAGGTCAGCGGTGCGGCGCAATTTTGTGGGAATCCAAACGGACTAAAAACTGGAGCGACGGCTGGCTGGCAAAACTGCGCAATGATCAACGCACCGCCAAAGCGGAAATCGCAGTGCTGGTATCCAGCACGTTACCGAAGGAAATCGAAACGTTTGGACAAATCGACGGCATCTGGGTCACCGAACCGCGTCTGGCGTTACCGCTCGTCATGGCGTTGCGCCAATCCCTGATAGAAATCGCCAATACGCGGCAATTCCAGGAAGGCCAGGAAACCAAAATGGAGTTGGTCTATCGCTATTTAACCGGACCGAAATTCAAGCATCGCATCGAAGCGATCGTGGAAAAATTTGCCGACATGCAAGCGGATCTGGACAAAGAACGTAAGACCATGACCCGTCTCTGGGCCAAGCGGGAAATGCAGATTCAAGGTGTGATCGAATCCACGGTCGGTATGTACGGCGATTTGCAAGGGATCGCCGGGCGTGCTTTACCGGCCATTGAGGGATTGGAGTTGCCTATGCTTGATCTGCAAGAACCTGGTGAAGAACTATAAATCTGCATCACGGGATTCCACTGCAGTATCGATTTGAATCCTTCCTGTCAGAAAATTTACTTCAGCCGCTAAAGAAATTCAGCCGGTAATCGTTAAAAAACCATACCTGAATACCATCATCATGAAAACATGAGTTTGTCGATTAATACAAATTTGGGAGCGCTGAATACTTCGCGGCACTTGTCGGCGACCACAAACGATTTGAATCGCTCATTGGAGCGGTTGTCATCGGGTATGCGTATTAACAGTGCAAAAGATGATGCCGCCGGCCTTGCCATCTCCGGACGTATGACATCACAAATTCGCGGCTTGAATCAGGCCACCCGGAATGCCAGCGACGGCATTTCCATGCTGCAAACCGCCGACGGCGCATTGAACTCAATAACCTCCGCAATGCAGCGCATCCGCGAGCTTTCCATACAGGCGGCAAATTCAACCAACAGCGTGAGCGATAAGAAAGCGCTGCAAGAAGAAGCGAATCAACTGATTCAGGAAATAGAAAAAGTCTCCACCACGACGGCATTCAATGGCGACAAGGTATTTGATTCCTCCGGCAGCAGTGTCCTGGGTAATTCGGATCAATTGGCTGTTATGTACGGATTACAAAACGGCTGGCTGGAAGATGCGGAAAGCAAGATCCAGCAATACTTCGGCATCACCGCCGACGGTGCCGATCTGAATATCGAACTGACCACTTTCACCGACGGCGCGGGTGGCACCGCCGCCCGGGTTGTCGGTGCAGTGCCTGGTAGCTATACCGGCAAAGCAACCAATGTCAAATTGCAGATCGACATGAGCGATTTTACGCCGCCCAATTTACCGGACGGCGGAACCGCACCGTTTTATAACGACCGGATCATTGCGCATGAAATGGTGCACGCCGTCATGTACCGCAGCATGAATATCGGTTCGATGTTTGAGCCCGCGGCAGACCAAAAATGGTTTATGGAAGGCGCTGCGGAATTCATCCATGGTGCCGACGAACGCTTGCAATCTTCGATCAACAGCGTCGGCATTGGCGGCGTCATGACGCGGGCAGCGACTTTCGGTTCGGCAGGCGCAGCCTGGGGCGGTACGTCGGATGATTACTCCGCAGCTTACGCCGCTGTGCGTTACCTGCATCAAGTCATCAAGGATAACGGCGGCTCGGGCATCAAGGATGTTATGGTTTATCTGAACCAGCATCAGACAGCTACCCTCAGCGATGCGATCAATGCAGCAACGGGCGGCCTATATGCGAATGCCGATGCGTTTAATGCGGATTTTGTCGCACATGGCGCCGCATTCATCGCCGGTATGAATCTCACCGATACCGATACCGGTGCGATTGGCGGTGCAGATGCCGATGGCGGACCGATCCAAACCGCAACAAGCGTTATCCCCGATAGCGGCTCACGTAGCGGCACCAATCCACTCAGCGGGTTTTACGAAATCTGGGAAAATATCAATGCCGCCGCAGTCGGCAACAACAAACAACTTCAAGTCGGTGCAAACAAAGGGGACACCCTGGATGTCACTTTCGGCGCAGTGAATACCGTCGCCATGGGCATACAAAATCTGGATCTGGTCAATAATGCAGGATTTGCCACTTATATGATGGATCTTGCTTTGAATCACATCGGTGAAGAAAGATCGAAGATCGGTGCACAACTTAACCGGCTGGAATCTGTTGTCACCAACAACAATATCAGTACTGAATCTGCCGTAGCCAGCCAATCGCGCATCCAAGATGCCGACTATGCGCAAGAAGCAACTTCTCTGACCAAAGCGCAGATCATGCAAAAAGCTGCAACTGCCGTGTTAGCTCAAGCAAACACATCACCGCAACTATTGCTGGCGCTGCTTAAGTAAGTCAGGTCACATTCTAAGCTCTTCATTCTGTTTTTTATCCATCCGCTCCTGCATAAGAATGAACCCTTTCATTCGACTGAAATCCGATTGCTTATTACGTTTGAACTGATACACTGAATTCCAGAAAATAGTTGCAGCGGGATCATCTGCAATTTGATGCGAACCGCTCGAAATTCATCGTTAATCACACGACAGGTTAATCATGACAAATATCAATTATAAACGGCGCCAGTTCCTGCAATACGCGGCGCTCGGCACACTGTCAGCCGCCATGCCCGGGTTCGCATTCGCAGAAAACCGCACCATCAACAAAACACCCAATAGCGCATTCAATGCCGATGTCGAAATCGCATTGACGGCGCAAACCGCGGATGTTCCGATTTTGCCGGGCGCTCATACGCATGTTTTTAAATACACCGGAAAACTGTTGAAAGGACCGCACAATGCACTCAAAGAGCTACCCGGCTATTTAGGGCCGATCCTCAATTTCGAACAAGGCCAAAAGGTACGGATATTTTTTTATAACCAATTGACCGAACCGTGCGTCACCCATTGGCACGGCATGCATGTGCCACAGATCATGGACGGACATCCGATGTACGCGATCCATCAGGGTGAGCAATACGTGTATGAATTCGAGGTAAAAAACCCCGCCGGCACCAACTGGTATCATTCGCATACGCACGAATTGACCGCCACGCAGGTATACCAAGGTTTGACGGGACTTATTACCATTACCGACGAAGCCGAGCGCAAGCTGGACTTACCGGGCGGAGAATTCGATATCCCGCTCGTTATCCAGGATCGCAGCTTTACGCATGGCAATCAATTGCGCTACCTGCTGAATATGCATCAACGTATGCGTGGTTTCCTGGGCGATACTATCCTGGTGAATGGTCAAAGCGATAGTGTCATTCCCGTAAAAACACGTGCGTACCGCTTGCGCATCTTGAATGGTTCCAACTCCAGAATTTACAAGCTGGGCTGGAGCGACGGCACACCGGTCACTGCCATCGGCACCGATGGCGCGTTACTGGAAAAGCCTGAGACCCTCCCTTATGTCATGCTCGGCCCGGCGGAACGGGTGGAACTGTGGGCCGATTTCAGCGGCCGCAAGCCCGGCTCAGAGTTGACGCTGCAAAGTTTACCGTACCAGGGATCGGCGGCGCATATGGGTGGCGGTATGGGACGCGGCATGCACGGCGGCAGGGGCGAAATGGGCATGATGATGGATGGCGCAGCAAGCCAGAGCGAGAAAGATACCATCGTCCGATTCACCATCGCCGAACAAGTCGGTGATTCGCCCAAACTGCCGGACACGCTGATTCCCATAAACCGCCTGACAGCCAGGGATGCTTCCGATCCCAATATTGTGGTACCGATCACCATCGGCATGCGCCATATGGCATTCAATCTCAACGGCAAAACCTTCGAAATGCAAAATCATATGGAGCGGGAAAAGATACCGGTCAATACCGTGCAAAGAATCCGGATATCCCATGATAACCGGGGCATGGGCGGCGGCATGCGCGGCGGCCGGGGCGGCGGGATGAGTATGATGATGGCGTTGCCGCACCCGATTCATATCCACGGCCAGCAGTTTCAGATCCTGTCGCGCAAGCAAAATAACCTCGGTAGCGCTTACGATACGGTGAAAGACGGATTCATCAACAGCGGCTGGAAGGATACCGTGCTGGTGATGCCGGGAGAAGAAGTCGAAATTATTAAACCGTTCAAGGACTACACGGGATTATTCCTCTATCACTGCCACAATCTGGAGCATGAGGACATGGGTATGATGCGCAATTTCTTTGTCAGCTGAATATCGAACTGTCATGCAGTACAACAAAGGGGGCGTGATCATCAAAGCACAGCAGTGAATAGTGAAACGCACTGCCTTTGATGCCTATTTTTCCGGCAGCTCTTTTACCGGCAATTCGAACCAGAAAGTACTGCCCACGCCCAGTTCGCTTTCCGCACCGACGATACCACCCATTAATTCGACAATTTGCCGGGTAATCGATAAGCCGATACCGGTACCTTCAATTCCACTGTTCACGGCATCCAACCGGTTAAAAGGCTGAAAAAGTTCCGCCATCTTATGCGCGGCGATTCCAATTCCGCTATCGGTAATGACGATCCGCAAACAACCGTGATTTTCCGATTCCCGCGCTTCGATGTGCACTTTACCGCCTTGGCGGTTGTACTTAACGGCGTTGGATATCAGATTGAGAATCACTTGTTTGAGCCTGACCCGGTCGGCATGCAGCACTTTCCCTGCCAACCCGGTATGCGTCAGCTGCACATCCAGTTTATCCGCCTGTATCCGCACCAGGTTCATACATTCCTCGATCAATGGAAGAACTTCGACGGATTCCAGTTTCAGCTCGATCCGTCCCGATTCGATTCGAGCCAGATCCAGCACTTCATTAATCAGCGCCAACAAATGAGCGCCTGCATTTTTGATCTCCCGGATGTACTTCAAATGCGGATTGTTGAGACCTTCCAGCTCCATCAACTGGCTAAAACCCAGTATGGCGTTCAACGGTGTGCGTAATTCGTGACTCATGCTGGACAGGAATTTGGATTTTGCTTTGTTTGCCCGCTCGGCTTCCCGCCGGGCGTTAACAAGTGCTTGTTCGGCCGCCTTGCGTTCGGTAATATCCTCGGCAATGCCTTCAATGCGCAAATCGCCGTCGGCATCGTCAGCTGGATGAGTCGAGACCAAGATCGTGCGTTCATTACCATCGGGATGGACAAAGCTCATCTCAAATTGCACAAAATCCATTTTCCCTTGCGCGATCTGGTTAATGATGAAGTAGCCATATTTCAGTGAGTCCGGATACCAGTTTACGATCTGATTCCAGAATTTTCCGATAGCTTCCTCTCTTGAAATACCAAAAATCTTATCGATGCCGCCGCTGACATAAACGATCTCACCGGTAATCGCCTTGTAGCTATAAATGACAAATTTATCGCCAATATCTTCCACCAGCCGTTGATATCTTTCCCGGCTATCCTTCAATGCCTGCTCCGCTTGCATGAGATCGGTAATCACTTCAATAATCGACCAAATCAATTTCCGCCCGGAAACATCTTGGATCACAACTCCGTTGAGCTGCACCGGATAACGGCTGCCGTCCTTGCGGATATATTCCTTGCGGTAGGGACCAAACCTACCGGTCGCCTGCAAAATTTCAAGCTGCAGCGCTTCATCAGCTGCATAATCCTGCGGCGTGATATCCCAATACGTCAGATCCAATAACTCACTGCGCTGATAGCCGGTAGGCGTTAACAAGGCATCGTTGAATTCGATGAATTTTCCCGTCGTATAGTCGTTCAATGCGATACCGATCGGCGACATCACAAACAACGTCCGCAAACGTGTTTCACTATCCCGGTTCTTCTGATGAAATCTTCCTATCGCGATAAGCGGCAGCAAAATCAGGATAGCGGCCAGAACCAAACCCAAGCGGAAAAAAATAGAACTGCCGCTAGCCGCGGACCATCCCCCTTTGGGGATTGCCGCCATCCGCCATGAATCTTTGTTGGGTAAGGAAACATCCAGCAGCACGGGGTATTGATCGAATACGCGGCTCATGCCGAAAAACACCTTACCTTTGTCCAGCGCATCATTCCGCCGCAGGGCGATGTCAAATTCTTGCGCCAGATCCGGCAAGCCGCTGGCTGCATACAATTGCTCCACATCAATGACAGCCGAGATCACGCCCCAGAATACCTTCTCTTTGCCGGCTTTATTTTCATCAAGAAATATCGGCAGGCGCGCAATAAAGCCCTGTCCTCCTTGCACCAGATCAACCGGTCCGTCAAAAATGAGATTACCGCTGTCGCGTGCCTGTAACACGGCCTGGAGTTGCTTGGGATGATCCCGGAAATTCATACCGATGGCCGCTTCATTGCCTTCAAGCGGATACATATACCGTATCACCAAATCAGGCGCCGCACCGATATTGCGCAATTGCGAGCGGCCTTTGAACAGATATTGAGCCAATTGTTCGAATTTACCGGTAGACAAATCCGGCTCGGCTGAAATCGATGCGGCCAAGCCTTGTACTAATTGCGCATTACTGGCGATGTTGCCTTCCAAAGTGGCGCGCAACAGGCTAAGCCTAGTGAACACCGCATCACGCAAATCGCGCTCTTGGTTACGCCAATGCAAATGATCGACATAAAATCCCACCGGTAAAAGACAAATTCCAACGACAAGTGCCGGCAAAAAAACAAACTGTCCGCTTTGTAAGAAAGAAAAAAATTGTGCCGCACCCAGTTTCATAAGCTAAAGATAAAAAAACCGTATCAATCCCGGATTGTTGGAATAATCCATCAACGAATAACCCGGATATTGAATATTGCGCTTTACCACAGAAGAAAGAATCCCATGAGAAAGAGAATAATAAAGATTGAGCTGACAGACCTTTTCACAGAAAACCGTAGCGGCATTTTTGCAAACAACCTTAAATTACTATCCATAAACAAAGCTGAAATCACCGTTGAGCGCACGAGAAACAACTAGGCAGTAGTTTAATCGCTCACATGCCGTTTGGACGCATACATATATCCTGCGATCGCCCCCACGATTACTCCCAGCGGCGCAGCAATAAAGACACCGATCAACGGCCCTTGATTGGTATCTTTGGCGAATACCATGGGACCTAAAAATCCTAACGTAAAAAATAAACCGCCGAGGATTAATGCACCGCTGATTACTGCAACAAATCCATGCGTCCTTTTTCCGGCAGCCAGTTTCCACGTGAACCAGGCGGCCATTGCTGCACAGGCAAATGACAAAGCCGTGCTGAGCCATGCTGAAAAACCGGTGGTAATCGTTAGCATGGTATTGATAAAAAACAGTACGGTCAGGAACATCAGCAGAGTTACAATTATTTTAAGAACATGAATCATTGGTAAATGCTTTCATCGAATGATGTTAATCGGCAAGGCATTGTAAACTATCTCTCAGTTATCCAGCGTCCGGATTATCCATGAGGTTGTGCATATGAATACTTTTAGCCCGCAGCGGCGCAAATTATTGCAATACGGTTTCAGCAGCCTGGGAATTTTTGCTGGTAACGCTTTGCTGCCCTCAGCCGTTAAAGCTGCATCCCTGATTCCGCTGCTGACAACCCATACCGGATTGCTGCCGCCGGATCAGAACGGCGTGCGCTTGCCTGCGGGCTTTACATCGCGCATCATCGCCCGCTCGGGTCAGAAACTTTTCGATTACCGCTGGCATGCGGCGCCCGATGGCGGCGCTACATTCGCAACCGGGGATGGCGGCTGGATTTATGTCTCCAACAGCGAGCTGGATAAGCAAGCCGGCGGCGCAGGCGCGCTGCGTTTCAATGCTCAAGGCGACATCGCCGATGCGTATCCGATTCTGAGTCAAACCAACCGCAATTGCGCCGGCGGGCATACGCCGTGGCAGACTTGGTTGTCGTGCGAGGAAATCGACAAGGGCCAGGTATGGGAATGCGATCCGTTCGGCCGCAAGGCGGCGCAAGTCAGAAGCGCGCTCGGCGTATTCCGGCATGAAGCGGTGGCGGTGGATACGCAAAACAAACAGCTTTATCTCACCGAAGATCAGCCGGATGGCTGTCTTTACCGCTATACCGCCCGCAGCTTCGATGGCACCGGCAATCCCAATCTCGACGACGGCATTCTGGAAGTAGCCGAAATCGTGGATGGGCGTATTGGCGCCGTGCGCTGGCATCCCCTACCCGACCCGCTGGCAACCGCTACACCAACTCGCCAACAGGTCGCCGCCAGCACGCGGTTTAACGGCGGTGAAGGTATCTGGTACCACCAAGGGATTGTTTATTTCACCACCAAAAGCGACAACCGCGTGTGGGCATACGATGCACAACAGCAGTATCTCAGCATCCTCTACAATGCCGCTGTGTATCTTTCACCGGTATTAACCGGGGTAGACAATATCACCGGCAATGCCGCGGGCGAATTACTGGTCGCCGAGGACGGCGGTGACATGCAGATCGTGGTTTTGAGCGCGGATAAGGTTCTGCCGCTATTACAACTGGCGGGTCATGACCGCTCGGAAATCACCGGCCCGGCGTTCAGTCCCGACGGCTCACGGCTGTATTTCAGCTCACAGCTCGGTCAAACCGGTCGCGTTGAGGACGGCATGACGTTTGAAATCTCCGGGCCGTTCTGAAGCCGTTTCCTGACACTTGATAAATCCCTGCCGTGTACCCATTTAGTCGGGAAGAATCGGCAGGGTTGTCGCTATTGATGAAACTTCACTAATGCGCCGAAAGCGGCAATAATGCGAGTGCCGGAAGCGTGATCAACGAGGGGGAGACTCACTTGGAATTCAAGGATTACTACAAAACATTAGGTGTCTCGCGCGACGCGACCGCGGAAGAAATCAAGAAGTCGTTCCGCCGTCTGGCGCGTAAATACCATCCGGATGTTTCCAAGGAAGCGGACGCCGAACAGAACATGAAAGAAGTCAACGAGGCTTATACGGTGCTGTCCGACCCGGAAAAACGCGCCGCTTATGATCAGCTCGGACAACGCGGATTTCAAGCGGGCGGCGATTTTCAGCCGCCACCTGGGTGGGATAGCAATTTCGAATTCAGCGGCGGATTTAGCGACGCGCAAGCGGCCGATTTCAGCGATTTCTTTGCCGAATTATTCGGCACCCGGATGGGCGCTGGCGCCCGGCATACTCATCAGCGCAGGCGCGGCGAGGATCACCACGCTAAAATCATGCTCGATCTGGAAGACAGCTACCATGGCGCCACGCGCAATCTGACACTGCGCATGCCGAAACTCGACGGCCAGGGACACGCCGTGCTCACCGAACACACATTGAACGTGCGCATTCCCAAAGGTGTGCACGCCGGGCAAGTGATCCGGCTGGCCGGACAGGGCGGCCCGGGGCATGCCGGTGAAGCTGCCGGCGATCTGTTTCTGGAAGTGCACTTTAACCCGCACAACCGTTACCGGATCGAGAACAAAGATGTGTACGCGGCGCTGCCGGTCGCGCCGTGGGAAGCGGCGCTGGGCGCAACCGTCAAAATACCGGTGCCGGATGGTGCGGTCGAAGTACGCGTACCGGAAAATTCCCAGCCGGGCCGCAAACTGCGCTTGAAAGGGCGCGGCATTCCGGCGGCGGCTCCCGGCGATCTCTATTTGGTGCTGGAAGTGGTACTGCCGGCCGCTGCGACAGAAAAAGCACGCGAATTTTACCAAATGATGGCGCGTGAACTCGCATTCAATCCGCGCCAGAATCTCGGAGTCTAAGCCATGACACTTGAAATCGACGCCGTTTCACTCGAAGACACCGTATTCGGTCTGGATGAACTGGCGCGCAGTTGCCACGTCAGCCGCGAATGGATCATCGAACGCGTGCAATGGGGTCTGGTGCTGAACGGCGATTTAACCGGCACTGCCCCGGAGGCCTGGCAATTCGATAGCCGCAGCTTCTTACGCATCAAAAGGATCGTCATGATCGAACGCGATTTCGAAGGCAATCCGGAATTGGCCGGGCTGGTCGCCGACCTGATCGAGGAAGTCGAATCGCTGCGCGCCCGCCTGCACGCAGCCGGACTCCCCGAAGACTGAAAAAAACACCCTCTCGAAAAACAAACCGAACAGGAAATCCCGTCATGTCCTTGCATATCGTATGTCCGCACTGTCATGCCACCAACCGCGTACCGGCAGACCGCCTCAGCGCGTCGCCGAAATGCGGTGCATGTCATCAAGCAGTATTTACCGCACAACCGGTCGAATTGACCGAAAGTCATTTCAACCACCACATTACCAACAACGACATCCCGGTGCTGGTGGATTTCTGGGCGCCGTGGTGCGGCCCGTGCCTCATGATGGCACCGTCTTTCGCCAAGGCCGCCGCTACTCTGGAGCCGGACATGCGCCTGATAAAAATCAATACCGAAGAAGAGCAAGGATTAGCCGCGCGTTACGGTATCCGCAGTATTCCGACTCTGGCGCTGTTCAAAGGCGGACGGGAAATCGCCCGGCAATCGGGCGCGATGAGCGAGCACGACCTGGTACGATGGGCGCAAGCGCATAACCAATAATGAAAAATAACCCTTAAGGAGCACAACCTCATGCCCACTAACGGATTCTTCGTTCGTTTAATCGGATATACACTCGCCGGCATCCTGCTGGTGTTATTCCTTCACAGCTTCCTTTATCACTATTTTCCGGGTGCACTGCAACTGAATTTCTTTTCCGGTCAAAACGGTCAAGAGCACGCCGAACCACGCGTGGTTCAAGCACGCGGCAATCTGGCCGAAGACGAAAAAAGCACGATTGAATTGTTTGAAAACTCACGCGATTCGGTGGTGTTTATCACCACCCGGCAACGCGTGATGGATGCCTGGACGCGCAATATTTTTTCCGTCCCGAGCGGCACCGGCTCCGGATTTATCTGGGACGATCAGGGCCACATCATCACCAATCTCCATGTCGTCAAAGGCGCCAGCGAAGCCACCGTGCGTCTGGCCGATGGGCGCGATTACAGGGCTTCCCTGGTCGGCGCCAGCCCGGCGCACGACATCGCGGTGCTGAAGATCGGCATCGGCTTCCAGCGCCCTGCTCCGGTACCCATCGGCACCAGCAGCGATCTTAAAGTCGGACAAAAAGTCTTCGCCATCGGCAATCCGTTCGGTCTGGACTGGACGCTGACCACCGGCATCGTCTCCGCGCTGGATCGCTCGCTGCCCGGCGGGGATGGCCGCACCATCGACAATCTGATTCAAACCGACGCCGCCATCAACCCCGGCAACTCCGGCGGCCCGCTGCTCGATTCCGCCGGCCGCCTGATCGGCATCAACACTGCCATCTACAGCCCGAGCGGCGCGAGCGCCGGGATCGGTTTCGCCGTACCGGTCGATACCGTCAACCGCGTGGTACCGCAAATCATCAGCCGCGGCAAGTACACCCGCCCGGCAATGGGTATCACTGTCGATAGCAAATTAAACAACAGGCTGACTCAATTCCTGAAAGTCAGCGGCGTGGTCATTTTAAGTATCAGCCCCGGCTCAGCCGCCGATGAAGCCGGATTGCGCGGCGCCACGCTGACGCCGGAAGGTAATATCATCGCCAACGATATTATCGTGGCAGTCGACGGCAAATCCATCGATTCCGTGGATAAACTGCTCAACCGCATCGATAGCTACAAAATCGGCGACACCATCAAAATCACCGTACTGCGTAACAATGACAAAGTTGAAGTGCCGGTGACGTTGCAGCCGGAGGAATGATTTTAACCGGAATGGAACGAACTATTTTTTGAAAATTAATTGTACAGCTGATACTACCCGTTCATTCATTTGCTCCCTGCGTCACCCCGTACGCGCATAACCAGATCGGATGTTGAAATGCCGGGGGTGTAGGTCAGTTCCTGAATCATCTCCGGCGGCAAGGATTCGCATAGCTGGTATTTTTCCCGGCGTTCCTGTTCCGAAGCACAAGCGAAGGTGTAGATGTCAAAACCGTGGCATTGCATCAATTCCGGGGTTACGCTCGCCGGGGTTTCCGTCGTGACGGCATCGACGTATTTGCAGGTGGCCACGACTGCGGCGCGTTCCGCTTGCTTCATGACGGGCAATTTGCCTTTATTTTCCACTACCCGCTCATCGGAAACCACGCAGACCGTCAAATGCGTCCCCAGCGCACGCGCTTCCCGCAAAAAATTGACATGCCCTTCGTGAAACAGATCAGCCACCATGCGCGTGTACACACGTTTTTGCCGCTGATTTTTCGGCCATACGGGTATCTCGCGGTTTAAGCGCATCATGGCACGTTCCATCCATTGCCGGCTGCGCAGTGCAAGCACATCATCGGGGTCCTTCAGCGCGATTTGATGCGCGTAGCACCAGGCTTTGGTCAAGTCACCCAATAACCAGAACTGTATCAGTCGGTGATAGGCATAGCAGCGCACCAGCAGGGTAAAGTTTTCCAGGTTACACGCGGATACCACGGTATCCCAATGGGGGTTCGGTGTGCGCCAGTCGCCGTAAAAGGCGGCCAAAATTTTTTCTGGTTGGCGTGGAAACCAGACAGCACCGTAATCGCTATCGCGTTGCATCAAGTCTAATCCGGGAAAAACCGACACCCGCTGATACTCATCCGCATAACCGGGTAGCGCGAAGCCTCCCACGAGTTGTTTTCCTCGAGCTTGCAAGCCGCAGACATCCAGTGTGATCCCCAATTCCGCATGCACGTAATCGCGATAATTGGCGTATTCGATCCGCATCGGTGCGCGCACCCAGCCCGCCTGTTCCAGTGCGGCGCAACAAGTATCCCAGGATTCCATGCGCACGGCGATATCGAGATCCTTATCGAAATCCAGCAAGCGGCCATTGCGAACCAGTCCCAGCAATGTACCGGCGAAGGGAAATGCCGGAATATTCAATCGGGCTAATTGCGCGCAGGTAGTCCACAACAATTTCTCCGCTTCGCCGGAAACAAATGCGTTTATGCCGGTTTGCAATTGCTTCTCTTGTCCTTTTTGCGGCGGAATTTTTCCCGATTTGGCCAACGCCAATAAATGATTCAGCGCATCGCTAAAATGCACATGCGCGGCAGACAAATCCAGCAAAATGAAGTTTGCGGTCCCCAGCACATGTGCCCAGTGCGCTTTGTGAAAATCGCCCGCTACTTGCGCATAAATTTTCGCTGCATACGCCGGCACATCGGCTGCCCGGCCGGTGCGCATCGCCAGGGAGCACCATAAGCGTGCGACATCCGGCGATAGTGGATATTCACTTTTCAGCGGCTCCAGAATTTTGTCCGCATCGTTGAACTTACCCGCAGTGATTAATTCCTTTGCTTTCGACAACGCTTCTTCGAGTGTCATAATTTTGTTCTACTCTCAGTGACTTAATTTTCTATTTCAATAGAAATTGACAACAAACATTGCATTTTAAACATTATCCAATATAATAGGAATCATTCTCATTATTGTTGTTTTGTAAATCTTAGTGAGATGACATACTCAGTCAGTACCCGTATTTTATAAATGCTAAATGCAATTATCAGTTAGGAGGTAACATTATGGCAGTAACTACAACAACCCGCCCAAGCCTGGGTTCGGGATCAATCAAATTTATCGATGGTATTCCTTTTGAGGGAATTGGATCTGGTGGGTTCACTTCTAATGATTTGCTAATTATTGGTGACGATTCAGATAATGTACTTATTGGCGGTTCCGGTAATGATGATCTGGAAGGCGGAGGGGGAAACGATATCCTTAAAGAAGGCCCCGGCAATGGCATATTAAATGGCGGAGACGGCAATGATGATCTGGATGGAGGGCCAGGAACTGAGAAACTTTTCGGTGGCGCTGGTGACGATATCCTGCGAGCCGGGGGTACTGCACCAGCACCAGGTCAAGTTGGGGATTACGACAGATTGAATGGCGGTGCCGGGCACGACACGTTCGGTTTTTATGGTGTCGGTCACTTTCAAATTGCCGATTTCACACTGGGTGAAGACCGTTTATTTTTTGATTCATCCGTACTTGGAATTACTGACGTTGGGCAATTACTCTCGTATATAACAAACATTACCGATCATGGCGTTATTGATCCTGTTAGTAATCTTAGTAGCTTTACTGTTGATTTTGGCCCTACTGCGTCTATTGAGCTTGTTGGAGTTGGAGTTACCCCAAGCGCAATTACAGCAGATATGATCGTTTTCAATCTCTAAGCATTCTCAAAAAAAACTACCCTACCTTAGATTCTCTCGATTACTTCCAGCCTTGGCTGGAAGTAATAATATGACCCACAATATTTTCGAATTAACACTTCTACTCCTTCCTCTTTGATAAGACCGGATTGAATCGGCTTCCCTGCAATTGACATACCACAATGTTAGTAATATCAAACTTCGTAGCAGGAGAACCAGGAAGGCTAAGTGGATGAACTGCAAACTGGTGTTGAGCTTTCGCTCGCAGTTTTTCCATGGTCTTCTGTTCTTTTCCAGCCAAGCGAAACTACGCTCGACAATCCATCGCTTGGGCATGACCTTGAAAGTGTGTAATTCGCTGCGTTTAGCAATTTGTACTGTCACGTGCTCGCCCAAGACCGCCTTGACACCCTGGGCAAACAGCTGACCGACATAACCGCTATCAGCCAGCACACTTTGCACACAGCCCAGGTTGGCTTTGCAACATCCGAACGCTTGCAGGGCACCCTTACGATCGGTCACTTCGGCCGTCGTCACGGTTATAGCATGCGGCAACCCTTGGTTGTCGACTGCAATGTGACATTTGATGCCTGACACTTTTTTACCTGCGTCATAGCCCTTCTGCTCCGCCGTGTCTATATTCTTCACGCTCTGCGCATCCACGATCAAGAACCTGCTGCAGGCGTTGCGACCCTGTCTCGCGGGCCGCGCGCCAACCTGATTTCTTGAGGGCCCTCTCCAGCAGGCTCACCTCTTCATCGTCCAGTTCGCTCCACTTGGCGAAATATGAATGCACTGTGCGCTATTTGGGAAAATCACTGGGTAAAGTACGCCATTGGCAACCCGTGCGCAGTAAGTACAGCACTGCACACCACACCTCGTATAAATCCACCGTTCGTGGTTTGGTTCGCTTGCGTGCCTGCTCCAACAGCAGCCTGATCTGTTCGAATCGCTCACGACTCATGTCACTCGGATACGTCTTCTTATGCATCCGTCCATTATCCGATTATTCGATATGATCGTGAACAGGTTCTAAGGCACAATTAATTTACTAACCTACTAGTGTTCTAAAACAACTCATTCTCATAAGCTGAAATGATCTCAGTAATCGTTGATCTTGCAACTGTCGCTTTGGAAGAATCATTAGCCCCAATTGCTTCACTAAGGTCCTGCAACGCATTTTGCATCTCTGCACGTTGCAATGAACCTAAACGCAATTCCAGATCAGGTAGGAAAATATTCGCATACAAAGATACTCTTTCTGCAGAGATAATAGCCTGATCCTTATCAACACCAAATGCCGATTCAATCTGACTTATATTTCTTCTTACTTGACCGATAACTCCCTTGCTAATTTCGATAACGATTTTATTAGCGTTCACATTAGCCAAGTCACCCGTTAATTGAGCTTTGATATCGCCATTGCCTGATGGATTATCCTGAGCAATAAATGTTTCAACTGCACCATAGAGAAGTGCGGCTTCCAGTTTTTCCTCCGCCGCTTTATCAGCATCTCCATCTCTATTAGTTACCAATTCACCGATTTCCTTCAATGCATCATTCAAGAAACTTCGGACGAGCGGAATTACAATGTTTTCGCGTGCTATCGCAACATTGGTATGGTCATCCGTATTTACTTTATTTAAAGCTTCCCTGCCATTTATAAATGCCAGCGTAATTTGATCATCCAAATCTGGGTTAATCCCATCTTGGATCTTTAATTTATCGCCTGTCAGTACCTTATTTATACTTGAAGTCATTGCTATAAGAGCCTGCGAAGCTGAGTGAGCTCTGTCCCATTCTAGCGCCAATTCGTTGGTTGCCAAACTATCAAAGCTATCAAGTACAAAAGTAATGCGGTTGTAAATGCCAAGCGCGAAAACTTGTTGCAATGATCTATCAATTCTTATTGCAGAAAATGAAACTTGATTTCCATTTCTGATGGAATCGATAGCTGCCAGAATAACTTTATCGCTTGTCAATCCATATGCTGAATCAACAAATTGCGTTACTTGCTGCAGCTCACCGGTATATTTTGCAGCAACGGCGTTAGCATCAATGGGATTTTGTGCAAGTAGCCCACTAATTGCCTGATAGCCAGCAACAGCATTATCAACAAACACTGTATCGCTTGTAGCACTATATTTAGTCAAGTTAAGTTGACTCTCATAGTTATCAAAAATCGCTGTTATTGCAGCCTGTGCTGATGCAGATTTAGCAGCGTCATCCGCTTTTACTGCGCTATTCAGATCATTCAGCGCCGTTTCCAGGCTACCTCGCACGGTCGCACCCAAGCGTAATTCCAGATCAGGCATGAAGATCTTAGCAAATTCCACCGTTCCTGAAGCTTCCGCCATTCTTCCTGGACGATCCGCAGCTTTTGCGATATTAGCCATCTCACCTCTTGATCGACCAAGCATCCCTTTGTTTAATTCGCTAACAATCTCGTCCGCAACAAGATCGAAACCATTGCCCGTCAGTCGAGCTTTAATGAACAAATTACCCACGGGATTATCACGTGCAATCAAAGATTCGATAGTGCGATAAAAAACTTCCCCTTCCTTGAGCTCATTACGAGTCTGTGCCTCATCCGTATTTCTTGCTGCCATCGCTCCCGCCACTTCACGTAAAACCGCGTTGTAGTACGCTCTGGCTACTGATGATATTCTAGTAACGTAACGTTCCACTGCGACAACACCAGCATCTTCAGCCGGATTGCTTTTATTCAGCGCTGCTCTAATTCGCGCAACCGATTCATTGAACGCAATATCCGCCCCCGGATTGCTACCTTCCACGATAGATTGTTTATCCGCACTAAGCACTTGATTGGCTCTCGCAACATTTGCCGTAATCGCTTGAAAAGATGCAACTGTTTCATCCAGTTTTTGGATTAAATCTGCGGAAGCTGCGGTCTTGAATTGATTGTTTATATCTGAAATACGATTAAAAATAATTTGATAAAAAACGCGCTGCAGAGTCTTGTCGATCACCTGACCTGCCAATGCCGGTTCATTTGCACTTTTGATTTCGTCAATTGCAGCCAGGATATCACTATCCAGTTTTAGTTTATTAGCTGTATCGACCTCTTTCACCAGCGCCTGCAAAGCACCTGCGTAAGCACTTCCAATAGCATCTCCATTAATTGGCACTTCTTTTCGCAGCGTTCCAATCGTCTTATATGCGGTAACAGCAGTTTGAAT
Organism: Gammaproteobacteria bacterium; assembly: GCA_015709635.1. Lineage (NCBI taxonomy): Bacteria > Pseudomonadati > Pseudomonadota > Gammaproteobacteria > Gammaproteobacteria bacterium. The sequence continues at coordinate 583,037 of CP054180.1, read as the reverse complement.
GGCGGTAACATTAGCAGGATCTGCAGCAAAAACGCTTGCACTATTTATACCAAATACAAAAAATATTAAACCCGCAGCAAAATATTTACTTCTTGAAACTATAAGCCTGATTAATAAAGACAAAAACATTATTACAAACTCCTTCTAAAAGAATGTTAATACAACTGATAATGATAGTGATTATCATTTCTTAAATAAATTAAAATAAATCTATTTTTTTCACGAACTACTAAAAATTGACGACTAGAGTGCCACGGACTGCAATGGGTGATCCAGGTGTTATATTGTTGTTGTTATTTACCGACGCGAAGTAATTAACATTAAACAAATTTTCAATATTTATTTGAGCACGAACTTGACGCATTAACTGCGCAAACAATGCTGCATCCACCCGTGTGAAATCTGGTATTTTGACCGTATTATCTGCAGCAGCAAACATGCCACCACGATAAATCACACCGAATGCCGCCCCTATTCGAGGCGTAAAATCATAACGATTCCAGACTGAAAAAGTATGATGGGGAAGCTCCGCTACCGACGCGCCTTTTTTTGCTACCCCCTGTATGTCGCTGGTAAATTCCCCAATTTGATAAGCATAGCCACCCATCACATTCCATTCCGGAGTCAGCCGACCATTTAGGCTTACTTCAACACCTTCGGTACGCTGACCTTTGGCTAAGAAAGTTCGCGAAGGATCATTCGGATCAGCCGTGATGGCATTGGTTCGATCCAGTTGGTATACCGCACCTGTTAACGCTAAATCTGGGCGAATATCCCATTTAATTCCAGTCTCGAGTGTTGTAAATTTTTCAGGCTTCAATACGGCTGTCGTTACGGTTATACCCGTCAGTTGATCACCCGCACGCGGAACATAGGCTTGGCTATAACTTGCATAAAACGAAACAGGCGCGATAGGTTTATAAATAACACCAAAACGTGGCGCAATCAGTCCGTCATTGGTTTTCAGGTGAGCTTTTTCTGCATTTCTTTGTTGAAAATCCACCTGAAATATATCGTAGCGAACTCCCGCGATTAATTGTAGTTGAGGCAGCAACTCTATCTGATCCTGAATGTATAACGATGTAACGTTTACAACACTTCGATTGTATGCATCCGTGTCTCTAGTCACATAACTGACTGGCGCATTTGTTATCGGATTATTTAATGGCACCAATAAATTAACTTGTGCTTGATCATTATTAAAAAAACCGTTTTGCCGCCTATTATGGGTTTCCTGACGGCCAACCTCAATACCGGCCATCAGCGTATGTGAAATCGATCCAGTGTTTAAGGAATACAGCAAATTTGTCTGATTAAAAACATTTTCGCGCGTTGTTGCATTGTTATATGCGCCCAGCGTCAGCAATTCCGCTCCGGGAATAACCTGACTGCTTGCAAATATGTTTTGATAGAACTTATCATACGTCGCATAATTCGTACGGTTTTGTAGTGTAAAACCGGAATCAAATTTATGTTCAATCATCGAATTGAACGACAGTACATCAATATGTGTGTGGCTGCGTTTGGGGTCGCCAAAGAACTGGGATCTATCCACGCTAACGGGTCGCCCCATAAATGAAGGAATTCCTCGATCCGCTGTACGATCATCGTGAAAACGCTCCATGTTTGCGACAACCTTAGTACGATGGGTCGGTTTGATTGTTACAGTTGGTGAAATACCAAGCCGATCCATACTTACGCCATCACGATAACTGTCAGAACCCTCGTACAAGCCATTTAAACGAACCGCAGCCATATCGTTAATCACATAACCGACGTCGGCCGTTATTCTTCTTTGACTAAATGAACCGCCCTGAAAAGTAAATTCCCGTACTGGATCCCAATTGGCCTGCTTCGAGACGCGATTGACAACACCACCGGAGCCACCGCGACCAAAAATCATGCCATTGGCACCTTTAAGTACTTCAATGCGATCAATGTTATAAAGATCCCGGTAGAATTCGGCATCGTCTCTAATACCATCCATAAAAAAATCACCAGTTGAACGATTACCGCGAAATATAAGTGCATCACGATTACCTTCACCCTGCGAGACGCCAACACCGGGGACATATCGGACCGCATCGCCAATACTCCGGATTGATTGATCTTTAATCAATTCATCAGTTATAACCGAAATGGCTTGCGGTACATCGCGCAATAACGTATTGGTTTTGGTCGCTGTGCTGGTACTCACCGCCGCATAGCGATTGGTGTTGTTGGCTGTGACTTGTACTGTCGGCAATGTGGTAGCGGCCGGTTCAGGAGAAGCAGAGGGTATCGCGCCGATGGCAAAACCATCATCGCGCTGCGTCACTTGCAGGCCTGAGCCGGCAAGCAATTGATCAAGTGCTGCTTTTGTTTCAAAATCACCCGCCAAACCATGCGTGACTTTCCCTTGCAACAACGCAGAATCCAAGGCAAGCTTTATCCCGGCCTGTTGCGAAAACTGGATAAGAGCATCGTGCAGATAACCGGCGGGAATGTTGTAGGTTCGCACAGCCGTTGAAGTGTTTACTGATTGTGCAGCGCCAGGTTTAGGTAGAAGAACCGCCGCTAGAGACAAACTGAATAATATTGCATAAAAACAGATGTATCCAGCCAATCTACGAATAATCATATCATTAGGGAGTGCAAAATTATTTTTGCAGCCAATCCGGGGTAAGTAATTATTTTTTATTTTTTAAATGTGAAAACAAGGCACTAAAAATATTTAACGCCGGCAAATGCCGGCGAGATCTCAACGAGCTGAAAAGCTTTTGATGCACTAAAACTATCCTGGGGGCCTGCCTCAAATTGCCGTTTCGCACACACAGGTCGATTGAGCAACAAAATTCTGCAACTGAGATTTCTGCATCAATGTCTGATCCAGAACCTCTTTTGCATGGCACGCGCAAAGGCCGCATTGTTCCGTCACACCCAAACTGGCCTTTAAATCCCTCATCCGGCCCGCACCCTGGTAGATTGCTTCGCGCAGCGCGTTCTCGGTTACTCCTTTGCAGATACATACATACATCGTGAATACCTTGCGATCTATATTTAAATAAGTAATGATCAAATGATCATTAGGAATGAGAATGATTCTTAATTATACAGATCTCTTTATAAAATGCAAGATAATTGGCAATTGGCACGGTGTGTAAAATGCCGGCACACAGCCCTATCTTTTTTGCGACAGAAATGTATTGAGTCAGCGCAAAACATATAGCATACTAGCTGCGCACTTGGTTTCAATGCGCATGTATTCCACGGAAATATCACTCTGACTCTCTAACAATTTCGTTTTTTTCACAGGCAATTTAATGTTTATCAGTGTTCTTGATCTTTTCAAAATCGGCATCGGTCCATCCAGTTCGCACACCATGGGTCCCATGGTTGCCGCCAAGGATTTTCGCGGCCGCATCCAGGCTTTTGTCACCAGCCATCCTATTCCGTTTTTCCTGCAAGTGCGCTGTACGTTACGCGGATCACTGGCGTTTACCGGTAAAGGGCACGCCACGGACCGCGCGGTGACTCTGGGCATGCACGAATACACCCCGCAAGGACTGGCAAAACTGGATGTCAATGAGCTGTTTCAAAGGCTTTGGCAACAGCAAACACTGCAGATCAGCGAATCGATCACCGTTCACTTCAATCCTCCCGAGGACATCATATTCGATCGCGGAGATCCGCTGCCGGAGCATCCCAACGGTATGATTTTTCAATTACTGGACGAAACCGGTAAAACATTGCTGACGGAAACCTACTTCTCGATCGGCGGCGGATTCATCTCCACATTGTCGGAAATCGGCCAGATCGTTGCACCGATCAAAATGGAAGCGACCAGTTCCTGCGGCTTCCCATTCGATTGCGCCAATCAAATGATGAAAATGTCCGCCGACAGCGGGTTATCGGTTGCCGCCATGAAACGCAGCAACGAGCTCGAGCGCATCGGTGAAAAAGCATTGAACGACGGCCTGGATGCCATCTGGGATGCAATGCGCACCTGTCTGGAGAAAGGTTTGGTGGCGGAGGGCCGATTACCTGGCGGGCTTAACATTAAACGCCGCTCGCACTCCTTGTTTCTGCAGTTACAAAACAATCCGCAAAAAGCCAACTTGAACGACTGGCTGTGCGCTTACGCCATGGCGGTCAATGAAGAAAACGCCGCCGGTCACATGGTGGTCACCGCACCGACCAACGGCGCGGCGGGCGTCATCCCGGCGGTGATCTATTATGCGGTCAAGCACGAAGGCGCCACATTGGAACAAGTACGCGATTTCCTGTTGGTAGCAGGTGCGATCGGCGGTCTGATCAAGCACAACAGTTCGATTTCCGGTGCCGAGGTAGGCTGCCAAGGCGAGGTAGGATCAGCTTCCGCGATGGCGGCAGCGGGCTTATGCGCGATCAAGGGTGGCACCACGTCGCAAATCGAAAATGCCGCTGAAATTGCATTGGAGCATCATCTGGGCATGACCTGCGATCCGGTCGGCAGCCTGGTGCAGGTGCCGTGCATCGAACGCAACGGCTTTGGCGCGATCAAGGCTTACACTGCGGCATCATTGGCGATCCGCGGCGATGGCCAGCATTTCATGTCACTGGATAACTGCATCGCGGCGATGAAACAAACCGGATTGGAAATGTCGGTGAAATACAAGGAAACGTCGCTCGGCGGATTGGCGGTCAGCATTACCGAATGTTAGGGAAGCTCATAAAAATGTAGTGCGCAACGGTCAGGTAAGGCGGAATCAGAGGAAAAAGCGCAGTTTACGAGGTGTAAATGAGCATTTTGAATCTGATTTCAACAAGCATGACCGAGCACAGTATTTTTTAGAGCTTCCTTAGGATCGAACGAATTCGCGCCGCTCACTTTTCTCGGTGCAATTTACTGATCACCGAACGCACACCGCGCACGACCAAATAGACCGCGATCACGACAAAAGGAATTGCAATGCCGGTCAGCAGTTCGACGTTGATATCCTGCCCGGCCGCTTTCAACGCTTTGAGTCCGTAACCGACGATGCCCAGCAGATAGTAGCTCAATACCACCACAGACAAACCTTCCACCGTTTCCTGCATGCGCAGTTGCACGTGGGCGCGGTTGTCCATGGATTTCAGCAAGTCGCGGATTTGTCCTTCCATCGACAAATCGACGCGCGTGCGCAATAACGCCGACGCTCGCCCCAAACGGGTCGACAACGTCTCCAGTTTGGTATGCACCAGTTCGCAAGTCCCCATCGCCGACGATAGCCGCTGGATCATGAATTCCTGCAGCATCTGCAGCCCTTCGATACGCTCTTCGCGCAACTCGGTAATGCGCAATTTCACGATATCGTAATAGGCCCTGGAAGCGTTGAAGCGATGACTGGTCAGCGCGGACAAACGCTCGGTTTCCGCCGCCAGTTGTGTCAATTCATTGAGCAAGCGTTGTTCATCTTCGATGCAGGTTAGCCGCACATTGTTCGCGGTCAATTCCGCCAGGCGCTGATCGGCGCGCGCCAGTTGCGGTATGATTTTGCGCGTGATCGGCAGCGGCAGCATCGCCAGCATGCGGTACGTTTCGATCTCCAGCAAACGCTGCACCAGCCGGCCGACCTGACGGCTGCGCAGATTCTCGTCATGAATCAGAATGCGGCCGAAATTATCGGCGTGAATCTGATTATCGCTCCACACACTGGCTGCGCCACCCGCCACCTTGGAACCAATCACCGTGCCGGAAGCAAACAGCGTCACCAGTTCATGCAAACTGCGCTTGGCGCGCGCACGGTCTTCCAATGCAATATGCGTCGCCACCAGCAATTCGCCCGGCAAGCGCGCCAGCCAATCCTGCGGCACGTATGCAATCGGAGGATGCTCGAAAGGCGTATCAAACGGCTTGGCGCGATATATCGTGTATGTCGAATATTCGGTATGCCGCTCCCAGCGCAGGCGGAACTCACCGCAATCGGCGCTGAAATCATTTTCATGCGCGTTCGGCGGTGTAATGCCGTAACGCGTGCACAATTCACCCACCAATTGACGCTCCTGGTCGACGCGATCGCGTTCCGATAATAAAACCAAATGCGACAACTCGAACGGCGGCGCCAGTAATTCGTACGCCACCGCGTTCAATTCCGCATGCAGATCCTGCCGCTCCGCATAATCCGGAATGCTCAGTAATTTTTCCTGTGCCAGCGCGCGCAGCTCAGCCGTGACAGAAGTTTGTGCCGTAGAAGAATCCATACCAATAACCCGATCCGATATCACCAGCGGGTAGCATACCGAATTTTTATGTCCGGCAGATGAATCTTTTTGCGGGATCGTGAAGCGGCGGAATCGAGGCGGCAGAGGCAGAAACGGCGCGTACAGTCAAAAAAAATCAACGTTCAAGAGAACGTTGATTGACTAACATCAGGAAGATACGGGCAAAGTCTAGCACGGCAAATGTGAAGGTTTTGTGAGAGTGCGGAGAACGATGCCGGAACCGGTCAATCGCTCACGCAGCGGTATAAAAATTCCCCGCTATAGTAAAATCCCGCAAACCGATCCACCGGAGACGACATGCACGCTACGATACCTTCAATCCTTGACCGCCATCCGGATCAAGTTATCCAGGACAAAACCATCGACACGCGCGACGTCATGCAGGCGAACCGCATGATCGAACTGTCGATGTTGATAGGCGATGTTCTCGCTCATCCGAAAATTCCGGGATCATCGGATTTCGATGATGGAGAAACTGAAACGCTGATGGGAGGAGAATAGTATGAGCGACGATTTTCCGGAAGAATTTACCAAGTTGTATCGGTATGTTAAACCATTCGATCGTCGTATCAACAAACTGCGGCATATGACACTTTTTCACCGTCCGCTTCTGAGTGTTGCAAGTTTTGTGTTGATTTTTGTGCTGCTCATACCTGTCACTACGATCGTGATCTTTCTTGTCAATCGCACTCACACGCAGTATGTTTTCCTCACAGGACCTGCAGGAAGTACTACGGCTTATATCGCACCTCGAATCCGATCGATTCTCAACGCGCCAGAACCTATCGAGCAATTGCTTCATCTCAATATCGTTCCGGACTTTACGCTGCGGCCATCTTGCGGCGGTCTTGATACCAATGCGCAGATCAATGCCGGTGTAGCTCATCTCGGCTTCGCCGAAGATGGATTTTCCGGGAATTCAGCTGCTTCCATACTGTGTTCATCGACTGCGCAACATATATCAGCAAAGATCAAGGATGTTGGAGCCGGTACCAAAATGCGTGTACTGATGAGCTTGTACAAGTCTCCACTCCATGTGGTCGCACGCTCAAAACTGGGACTCAGCGATCTGCAACAGATACCGCCCGGCACAAAAATCTACCTTGGCGGAGATGGCAGCTCGACCCATTTCGTGGGTCAACTGGTCGTGGAACATTTCGGTCTGAATGTTGACCGCGAAGGCCATACGTTGGATTTCGAGCAAGCCGCACAAGCACTCATCAAGGGGGAATTCGATGTTGCTTTATTTCTGGCGGGACTCCATACCGAAGTCCTAAAATCCCTTTTGCAACAGAACAGTGAGTTCCAGTTATTACCGATTGCGAAAACCGAGAGCTTAAAGACGCTCTTCCCATACCTTGAATCCTTGGCCATTCCGCCCGCAATATATCCGAATGTTCAGAATGAAATTCAAACCATTGGCACCCATACCGTGCTGGTGGCGTCAACTGCACTGGGAGAATCCGAGGCTTACGAAATAACCAAGAAAATTACCGAACACATCCAGGATCTCCTCTGGGATGTACCGCTCAATCTAGCGCGTGTCATCGATAACGACCCCTCGAAAGATTTGTTTTATCCCATTCACGATGGCGCCCGCCGCTTCTTTTCCCATAACCCGCCATTTTTTCTGGATATGGCCATGCTGACAGGGATTGGTGCTTATTTCTCGGTCATTTATGCTGCTTACGCCATGTTGATCGAGTTCTTCCGGAATTACCGTGTACAGCGGTTTTTGACGACCATCGATCTGATTCAGGGTCGCGTACAAATTGTCGGGGATTCATCGAATTCGACGCTGCTCAGCGCCCATCTTCAGAAGATTCGCCGTATCGCACTGCGGCTCATGCGCCGCAGAAAAATCACGTATGAGGAATTCAGTTACATAGAGGATTACATCAAGGCATACAAGCTCTAAGTGGCAGATTAATCCTGATGATCTCAGTTCAAGGTTACAAACCGCTCACCTTAACCTTTACGCTGTCTGTACAATTTTCACGGCGATCTGTGTATCATAAGCCCGAAAATGACCGGTCTCTGATGCATTCCGGTTTTCATAACCGATAAACCAGATCAATAAGGAAAAACGATGGGCGCTATTTTCTTTTATATTTTTGTGTACTTCCTCGGATACTACGCTTCCAATGTTTTGAACATGCTGACGGTACGACCGCTGGTCACTAACCGCTACATGGCGGCACTGGTGCCGGTTTACGGCATTGCATTCGCGCATGCCTATATGGTCGTTACCAGACCGCTGCCGGCGGGCGCGGACATCACGGTGGAATATGCGCTGCTGGTTTTCATCACGCTACCGGTTGTGGTGGTGACCATGGGCGCTGCTTATTTCATGTGGAACAGCAAAGGCAAGGATGACCATCCCGAGGATCACCGGGAATCGGCCGGCGTTGCCACTGCCGAAACGGCTGCTCCCGATAGCGTTGAACAAAAAGTGGAAAACCGGGTTGATACCGCAACAGCAGCCGATACGCCTGCTCATGCGGACACCGGTAAAAATAAAGAGAGCAAAGACGCTTAAAACACTTAAACACTGCTTACAGCAGTTTCTGCTACTCATTTTTTCATTAAAAAACCCCTTTCACATTCTTCACATGAAGGGGCTTTTATCAAGCAACGCAACCGCTCAGGGCGTTATGACGATTTGTCGACGATCACGTGTTCTTTCTGCGCGCTGAGCGTGCCTTGATCGATGATCGCCAGCGTTAAGCGCGAAATCGCCACGCGTTTGCCGCTGGCTTCCTCGACGATATCGGTCTGCCAAACCTGGGTGCGGCGGCCGGTATGCAGCGGCGTGCAAATGCCGATGACATGACCTTGGGTCACTGCGCGGATATGATTGATATTCAACTCCAGCCCGACCGCACGGTATTTCTCCGGATCGATGGTCATCCAGCCGGATACGCTGCCGAGTGTTTCCGATAGCACGCAACTGGCACCGCCATGCAGGATACCGAACGGTTGCGTGGTGCGCTTATCGACCGGCATACGCCCTTTCAAAAAATCCGCCCCGAGCTCGGTGAATTGAATACCGATATGTTCCCCCATATTGGCGTTGCGCAATCCTTCCAGATACTCGATCGTATAGTCTTTGAACCAAATAGCACTCATAAAACGTTTCCTCTGTATTGTTTCAGCAAGTACGGGATTATAGTGCAAGGAGGCTGGTCGGCGCATTTCAGCAACCGACAGTGGAACTAGAATTGCGACTTCCAGCTCATCGATTCATTTCATCAGGGCTTTCATCAAATAATTTCTCAGCATGACCAGCGAGGAAAACTCCCGCGGTCTGATCACGCGCGTCTGTTCCATTTGCCAATCGGCATATATCAAGCCGATGGTGCTGTTATTAAAGACCAAGGGCAGCAATATAAAAGCGCAGGCATCCGGTAGCGTCTTTCTGAACCAAGCGGGTATCGTCGTTTCCCTGCTTAATGTCACATCCTGTATAAACACATCGGCTTTCTGTGCCAGCGACAAATGGAATACATCGGCAGTGTATTGTCTGGAAAAGCAAAGATCCGCCATTTTGTCCGCTTTCAGATTACCGAAATGCAATCCCGCTTTAAATTCTTCGTTTTCGCGAAAAAAAACAATCACGCGGTTAAACTGCATGCTTTCATAGATCGCTTCCAATGCAATGTTGAGCGCGCTTCTGAAATCGATTCCCCGGCCCAGCGCAATACTCAACTCCAGGATACCGACGGCAATCCGCTTGCGGGATCTGTCCCATTCGTCATCCGCCTTCTCCGGATCGGCATGAACGGCGGATTGATTCGTTTTTTGTTGTACCGATTCGATTGACCCCCAGATCACCTCGTGCGGAAGCAGCAGTAATTCGCAGTAACGTGAAATGAAATTTTTCAAGCTCTGGGTACTGATATTATTTGCCAGCAATGCCGCCATTCTTCTGGAGAAATCGGCCATCGTTTTCATCCAGCCGGCTGAACCCAGGCCGGTATTTCCATTGTGTTGAGACGGATCGGTTACGGTGCTGGAAATTTTCTCCGGCAACTGCCAATACTTGGCGATGTTGTTTGAAATTTCATCAATGGTCATGCCGATAATTTCCAGTGCGGCATCATTTTCATCGGCGTGACCGCCGCCGGAAACTTGCTGGATTCTTGCCCATTCCTCGGGAAAATAAAAAACCATAACCAAACGGCCGAGATGATGCAATTGCGTGCAAACGATCGCTTCTTCGCCATTCGCGACGTTCGATTTCGATACGATATTTTTGGCGATATCGCTCGCTAGAATTGCTTTTTCCAGTTCCGCGCACACCGTACCCGATTCTGTTTTTGCCGCCGAAATGTTATCGATGGTTCGCACATTGAGCGCGACGCTGGTAATCGTGTCCAGTCCGAGTACCACGACGGCATGGGAAATCGTGGTAATTTCCCGGTCCGCTTTGGAATACATACCGGAATTGGCCAGCTTGATGATTTTCTGGGTTAGGGTGAAATCGCTTAAGATGGCGTTGGCGATACCCGTGATATTTTTGCCTTCATCGCGGATCAGCTGTTTGAGGTGATGAATCGACTTTGATAATGCGGGAAAATCACCCTTTTCATTGATTCTTCTCTCCAGTAGCGCAAAAAAATTAGCCTTACTGAGTTCAAATGCTGAGGTTACTGTCGTCATACTATAAAAAGTTATCTGGATAGTCAGAGTATTCCGGTTCTTCAATCAAGTATCGGTGCAATCACTATCTAGGGCCTGTTAACACTACCTAAGTGCTTCGACGATGAGAGCGAAATGGATGAATGAGAGAAAAATGACATCCAGTTTGTCGAATCTGGAGAATATTCGACGGAATCCCTTGAGTCTGCGGAATAATCTTTCGATCTCATTGCGTTTTTTGTACATGGCGCGGTCATATTCCCAGAGCTCCAGCCGATTAGTTTTGGGTGGGACAACCGGGATATAACCGAGCTCCAATGCAAGCTGTCTGGTTTGATCACCCTCATAAGCGCGATCCATCAGCAGATGAGTAGGAGAAGAGACGGGGCCGAGTGCTAACAGGAGTTGTCGTCCTTCCGGTGCGTCATGTGTATGCCCCGGAGATAAGGAAAAAGTTATGGCTGTTCTGGTATCTGCGGCAACCAGATGAATTTTAGTGGTCCAGCCACCTCGGGATTTGCCGATGGATTGCGGGCCGTTTTTTTTAATGCACCAGTACCATCAGGGTGCACTTTGATGCTGGTGCTATCCATCGAAACGGCTTCAATCTTGATGCGAATGATTTGTTGATGCTGCAGCTGCTCAAAAACTTTTTGAAGCACGCCGCTTTTCGCCCATCGATTCATTCGAGTGTAGATGGTATGCCAATTACCGAAACGCTTGGGTAGTCCGCGCCACTTGCAACCATGCTCGGTAACATACAGAATAGCATTGAGAATTTGTAGATTGGAATGACTGACATTGCCACGCTGGCGCGGCATGCAGTGTTCGATCTGTTGATATTGAGTTTCGGTGATTTCCATCACCATATTATATCAAATAGTGTTAACAGGCCCTAGTTGATTCCTCAATCGCGGTCATGCCATCGATCAGGCAATAATCACTTACACAACATACTTGAAACCGGTGCATATTCAATTAATTTCAGTTTACTGTTAACGTGAAATAGTCATTTAACTTGAGCGAATCAACCGTGTATTGCAAAAGACAGGCTTAGAAATGCTTATCAGGCAATGCTCTTCGCGGGTAAGATTATTCTGTCACAAGCTTCTGCCCGGAAAAACAAGATGCACTGTCAAGCAGGTTCTTCAGTTGAAGATACGGCGGCTATTGGCCTTTCTGAGAAACCGCACCGCCGGAATAAGGAGCATGGGAAACTTGTTGAGCCTGTTATTTCCTTATTAAAGCTCTCATCAAGTAATCCCTGAGTTCGCCCATCGATGAAAGCTCTGCCGGCTCGACCTGACTGGCCGCTCCCACGCACCAGTCGGCATAAATCAAGCCAATCGCTTTGCCATTGAATATCAGCGGTAACAAAATAAACGCATCGGCATCCGGCAAAGCCTCTCTGAGCCACGTCGGTATGCTCGGAGACGGCATGCCCGAAACGACATCCTGAATAAATACATCCGCCTTATTGGCGAGCGACAAATGAAACACGTCGGCTGCATAAACCTCGGGAAAAACAAGCTCGGTCAGCACTTCCGGCATGCCGCTGCCGAACCCGACTTTGGCTTTCAACATACCGGTATCGCGAAAAAAAGTAACCGCGCGATTAAATCCCATGCTCGCATACAATGACTCAAGTAGCATGCTCAGTGCAATGTTAAAGTCTATTCCGCGCGCCAGTGCCATTCTGAGTTCACGAATACTGACAGCAAGCCGCTCACGCGCATCGTATGGTTTGCCGGGAGATTTTCCATCCTCACCTTTGCCGGGAAATTCAGGCAGCATGGATTGCGCCAAATCGATAGATTCCACGATATCCTCGGCGGAAATCAGCAGCGCTTCGCTATAATGCGACACATAGTGCTGCAAATCTTCTTCATTACCATGGCGAGACAACATCGATGCCGCACCACCGGCAAAATTGGCCATCACCTTCAGCCAGTCCGCCGAACCCGGTATGCTGATTTCTGCGGAAGTCGCCGAACTGGTCATGCAGTTGGTTATTTTCTTTGGCAGACGCCAGTCTTTGGCAATTTCCTGAGAAATCCCGTCAATCGTTGTACCGATGACTCGCAACGCGGCATTGCTCTCGCTCGTTGCGTTACTTTGGGCAATTTTCTGAATTGCCGACCATTCTTCAGGAAAATAAAATACCAGCATCAGGCGGCCCAGATGATGCAGCAAGGCACAAACGACCGCTTCTTCACCGTTGACCATATTCAATTTGGTCACGATATTGCGCACGATATTCCCGGCCAATATCGCTTTTGCCAGCTCCCGGCGCGCCTCCTCCGAGGCTGGTGCAGAAGCGGAAAGCGTGTCGATGAAACGGATGCTGAGGGTGATATGGGCGATTGTATCGATGCCGAGCACCGCGGCCGCTTGGGTGATGGTCGTAATTTCCCCGCCCATTCCGGAATACATGGCCGAATTGGCCAAACGGATCACTTTTTGCGTCAGGGTGAAATCATTCAGGATCACGCGGGCAATATCCGCAATATTTTTATTCTCATCGTGCATCAGCTCATCCAGGTGCTGCACGGATCTCGAAAAAGCGGGGAAATTGCCTTTCTCGCTCATGCGCTTCGTCAATAAGGCGAAAAATTGCTCCTTACTGTTATCAAGCACTAAGACCGGCACTGTCATGCCATGTATTTCTCTTTAAACGCTTCCGAATGCACCGGCCGGCCGGTCAGGTAGCCCTGTACCAAGTTACATCCTTCCTGCCTCAAGAAACCCAGCTGTGCATCGTTTTCCACGCCTTCGGCCACCACCAGAAGATTCAATCCTTCCGCCAAACTCAGAATGGTCCCCACGATCGCCATATCTTCCGCACTGTTCACCACATCATCCACGAAAGACTTGTCAATTTTCAGCACCGATAACGGGAATCGCTTCAGATAAGCCAACGATGAATAGCCAGTGCCGAAATCATCGATGGCGATTTTCACACCGGCCGCATGCAATTGCGTCAGAATCGCCCCGGAGCGCTGCGGATTTTCCATTAATACGCCTTCGGTGATTTCCAGCATCAGGTTGCCCGGCAACAGTCTGGATTCATCCAACGCTTTATGGATCATGTCCAGAAAATCCTCTTGCACAAATTGCCGCGGCGACACATTGACAGAGATGTAAAAATCTTTAAGACCGGCTTCCTGCCATTGTTTTGCCTGATAGCATGCGCTTCGTAACGCCCAGGCGCCGAGAATTTTGATCAAACCGCTATTTTCCGCCAATGGAATAAACTTCATCGGAGAAACAAAACCCCGCGTCGGATTCTGCCAGCGCATCAACGCTTCCGCGCCTCTCAATTGGCCGGTTTGGGTGCAAAAGATCGGCTGATAGTGCAGTGTGAATTCGCCGTTCTCGATCCCTTCGTACATCGCCGATTCGAGCGACAAGTCGCTTCTTTCGGAATCGTCCACCTGGTCGCTGTAAATCTTCCAATGATTCTTGCCTTGCGCTTTTGCTCTGTACATCGTCATCTCGGCGTTCCGGTACAAGCGAAGAGCATTGTCACCATGTTCCGGATATAAGGTAACACCCAGACTGGCACTGATATGCAGGGTATGTTGACCCACGCGGAAAGCGCGCTGCAGAGCGGCTAAAATTTTCCTGACGATCAATTCGATATTGTCCCGCCCGACCCCCATCATGATCATGGAAAACTCGTCATCACTGACACGCGCCACGGTATCGCTACGCCGTACGCACTTTTGCAGACGTTCCGCCACCGCTTTGATCAACTCATCACCGACATCATGTCCCAGCAAATCGTTAATTTTCCGGTAGCCATCCAGACTCAAGACAATCAACGACAGGGAATGCTTTCCCCGCTGCGCCGTTTGAATATTCATAGCGATACGGTCGTCGAGCAAAACCTTACCCGGCAAGCCGGTCAGACCATCGTGCGTGGAGAGATAAACCAGACGGTTCTCGTTATCCTTCCAGTGCGTGGCGTCGAATGCCACGACAAGATACCTATCCTCCGGCAGCGGGTACACGTAGCAATCGACCCAAACCGGCAGCACGCGCTGGCGTAAAAAGCGGCAAATGAAAGCTTGTTTGCTACCGCTTTGCTTCGCTTTCTCCTTGGCTTCGGCAAACAACATCATATCTTCAGGTTGAATAAATGATGCAATAGGCTCTTGCGGCAATTCTTTTGATAATTGCAAAAACGCCTGCGAAGGCTTGGATGCTTGCTGAATAATACCCTGCGCATTAATGCAAGCAGCAAAATCGCTGATACAGGAAAGTAAATCGAAAGAAGCAGACGAATTCACTGTAAAACAACCCCCACTGGCGATAATCCGATTGAATACAAAGTTTCTCAACAAGCGTTGGCACTCGCGAACAACGATGAAACTGACGCATAACCTTAACTTCTTAAGAAAAGCCGCAAATATACATGCAGTGAACTGCTTGTTACGGCTTAGCGGTGGCTTACTTGAGGTTTCGCGGCAAGCGCGCAGGGATTAACAAAGGCAAGAGCGGAACATACTGCAGGAAGCAACAGCTCACGCTTTATGGAGTATAAGAATTCCCTGCGTTCCAGTGACAAACGCCAAGAGAAACTACATCTGATCAATCGCGCGGATGAGAAAATCAGCAATCTCTTGTGATCAACTGATACTCGGATGGAATTAAAGCGCTTCAAACACACCGGCCGCACCCATGCCGCTGCCGATGCACATGGTCACCATGCCGTATTTCAGTTGATGACGGCGCAATCCATGCAACAAAGTCGCCACCCGGATGGAACCGGTTGCCCCCAGCGGATGACCCAACGCAATCGCGCCGCCCAACGGATTCACTTTGCTGCGATCCAATCCCAGATCGCGGATTACGGCCAGGCTCTGCGCCGCGAAGGCTTCGTTCAATTCGATCCAATCCAGATCATCCAGCTTGATACCGGTTTGCTTGAGCACTTTGGGAATCGCCTGAATCGGCCCGACGCCCATGATCTCGGGTGGCACACCGGCTACCGAGAAACCGATAAAGCGGCCGAGCGGCGACAGATTAAACCGTTTCAATGCGGCTTCACTCATCAGCACCACGGCGCCCGCGCCGTCGGACATCTGCGAACTGTTGCCGGCGGTTACCGATCCTTTGGCGGCAAATACCGGCCTCAATTTCGCCAGCGCATCGGCATTGGTGTCGGCGCGCGGCCCTTCGTCGGTATCCTTCACGGCAATTTCTTCATGCACGGTATGCGCAATCAAATCCGGGCGTTTCTCGTCAACGGTATAGGCTGCAATTTCATCCTTAAATTCACCCGTCGCGATTGCCTTTATCGCCCGCTGATGGCTGGTCAAAGCGAATTCATCCTGATCCTCGCGCGATACCTTCCATCGCTCCGCCACTTTCTCAGCAGTCATGCCCATGCCGTAAGCGATCGCGACATTTTCCTCATGTTGGAACATCGCCGGATTCATGGAAACCTTATTACCCATCATCGGCACCATGCTCATACTCTCGGTGCCGCCAGCGATCATCACATCGGCTTCACCGAGGCGGATGCGATCCGCCGCCAGCGCAACCGACTGCAAACCGGATGCGCAAAAACGATTCACCGTCATCCCGGCTACACTATTCGGCAAACCGGCCAGCAGCAGCGCCACGCGCGCCACATTGATGCCCTGCTCCGCTTCCGGCATGGCGCAGCCGACGATGACATCGTCGATCGCCGCCGGATCGAGACCTTCACACTGCTTCATCACGGCGTGCAACACATGCACCAGCATGTCGTCGGGACGCACATTCTTGAACATGCCGCGCGGCGCTTTACCGACCGGTGTACGTGCGGCGGCTACGATATAGGCTTCTTGCGTTTTCTTGGTCATAGGATTCTCCGTGAATCGTGAAATCAGTTTCTCAGCGGTTTGCCGGTTTTCAACGTATATTCAATGCGCGCCTGGGTTTTTTCCGTCGCCAGCAATTCCATGAAGGCGGCGCGTTCCAGCTCCAGGAACCAATCTTCGTCGACCAGACTGCCCGGTGTCAGATCGCCGCCGCACATGACATGCGCCACTTTATTCGCGATCAAATTGTCGTGCTCGGAAATGAAACCGCCTTCGCGCATGTTCACCAGTTGACTTTGGATCGTTGCAATGCCGGTATTGCCTGCCACCGGAATTTCCCGGGCTCGCAACGGCGGACGGTAACCGGTTTCGGCCAGTGCCAGCGCCTGCGCTTTAGCGACATGCAATAACTCAAAACGATGCATCACCACCGTATCGGCGCGGCGCAAATAACCGAGTTCTTTCGCTTGCTCGGCGCTTTTCGCCAGCTCCGCCATCGCCACGGTCTGAAAATAATATTTCAATTGCGGGAAAGGATCGCCATCCTTGGCGTTTTGCGCAGCCCGCATGGCAAATTCCTTACACCCGCCACCCGCCGGCAACAAGCCGACCCCGGTTTCCACCAAGCCGATATAGCTCTCCAGCGTCGCCACCGCACGGTCGCAGTGCATGACAAACTCGCATCCGCCCCCCAACGCCAGACCGTCCACGGCGGCAACGGTCGGAATCATCGAATAGCGCAGCATTTGCGACGTTTGTTGAAACTGCTTGATCATGCCTTCCACTTCGGCCAGTTTCTTGGCCATCAGCACATCGGCCAGATCCAGCTCACGCGCTACTTGCAGCACGGTTGCCTGGGTCGATTTACGTAATTTCTTCAGGAAGGACTGAAATGCGGTCGGCGGCTTCGGTGGCGCAGGCGGCTCCGCAGGCGCATTGCTTTGTTGCGCATCCACCTTGGGTTTTTCAGTGGCTTTCTGCAGATTGGCACCGGCGGAAAACGGCGGTTCTGTTTGCCAGATCACCAAGGCACGCCAGTTTTGCTCCGCTTCTTTGATCGCCTGTTGCACCCCTTCCAGCACATCGATGCCGATCGTATGCATTTTGCTCTTGAAACTGAGAATGGCGATTTTGTCGCCGGTATGCCATAGCCTCATTGCGTCCGTCTCAAAGATGGTTGCTCCATAAGTAGCCGATTCGCCGATCAAACGGTCAGGAAAAAGTTGGCGCTGATACACCGGCAATGTTGAGCGCACCTGCGGCTTCCCGGAAGCCGGAGCAAACGAGCCTTGCGCGGAATGCACGCCCGAGCCGCTTTCCGCAATGATCATGACCCATTGCGGCAGCGGTGCCTGGCTCATGCATTTACCTGCAGCGATATCCTCCTGAATCCAGCCGGCGATTTGTTTCCAGCCGGCCGCCTGCCAAATTTCAAACGGCCCCTGATTCCAGCCGAACCCCCAGCGCACTGCCAGATCGAGGTCGCGTGCATTATCGGCGATCGACTCCAATTGCACCGCGCAATAATGGAACAGATCGCGGAAGATCGCCCACAAAAACTGCGCTTGCGGTTCATGGCTGCTGCGCAGGGCGGCAAACTTCTCGGCCGGGCTGCTGTATTTCAGCAAGCGTTTCAAATCTTCATCGACTTCCGCGCCCGATAATCGATATTCGTTTGTCGTCCGATCCAACACATGGATTTCACCCTTGATTTTCTGATACACGCCGCGCTTGACTTTTTCCCCCAGCGCACCGGCTTCGATCAAGCCTTGCAGCCAATCCGGCACAGCGAAATGCGCATGCCACGGATCGTCCGGTAACGTATCGCGCATGGTATTGATGACGTGCGCCAGGGTATCCAGGCCCACGACATCGGCAGTGCGGAACGTAGCGCTCTTGGGACGCCCGATCAGCGCGCCGGTCAGCGCGTCGACCAGATCAAAGCCGAAATTAAATGCCCGGCCATGATGCATCGTCGCCAGCAGCGAAAACACACCGATGCGGTTGGCGATAAAATTCGGCGTATCCTTGGCGCGGATCACACCCTTGCCCAGATTCGTGACGAGAAATTCTTCCAGGTGATCGAGCATGATCGCGTCGCTGACTCGGCAAGGAATCAATTCGACCAAGTGCATATAGCGCGGCGGATTGAAGAAATGGATGCCGCAAAAACGGTGCCGCAGCTCTTCCGGAAATGCTTCGGCCAACTGATTGATCGATAACCCGGATGTGTTGCTGGCGAAAATCGTATGCTCGCCCAGATAAGGCGCCACTTTGACGTACAGATCGCGTTTCCAGTCCATGCGCTCGGCAATCGCTTCGATCACCAGATCGCAGTCTTTCAGCAACTCGAGATGCTGCTCGTAATTGGCCGGTTGTATACAGGTGGCTTTGGTTTTGACGGACAGCGGGGCGGGTTCTTGTTTTTTCAGCTTCTCCACCGCCTTGATCACATTGGCGTTCGGATTCTTGTCATCGCCCGGCAGTTCAAACAGCAAGGTTTCGATATTGGCATTCACCAAGTGCGCCGCGATCTGCGCTCCCATCACACCAGCCCCGAGTACCGCCGCCTTACGCACAAAAAAACGTTGTTCAGCCAATTTTGCCTCCTGCTTGATCCGGTTATTGATAAGCCCTGTTCACGCCGTCTATGGCGGAGAAGAGTACAAGCATGAGCGGCAAAGCGCAAGCTTGTTCGTTGACAGTGCTGCGACTATAGCGCAAAGCGCCGCGCACTGCCAGCGATCCGGAAGCAAGAATTTGAGTGAGACTTCAACACCAGACAGCCGCGAACCGTTCCGCGTCAAACCCCACGGTCGCCCGTTTGCCGCCGGTAATCAGCGGGCGCTTGATCAAACGGCCATTGCCCGCGAGCAGCGCCAATATTTCCTGGTCGGATAACGCCGGCAACCGTTCCTTGATTTTCAGTTCGCGGTATTGCACGCCACTGGTATTGAACAGCTTATTCAGCGGAACCCCGGCGCGCGCAACAATCACCGCCAACTCTTCCGCACCCGGCGGATTGAGCGTGATATCGATAAACTCATAGGCAATACCGGCCTGCTGTAAAAATTGCTCCGCCTTGCGGCACGTGCCGCACTGTTTATAGCCGTAGAATTTAAGCATGGCTTGTCAGTTCGCTGATCCCGGGCTTTTTTCACCGCCTTTTGGTCCCCAGAACACCACCCACGTAATGAAATCCGGCGAGAAATTCTCGAACCGGTGCTCGACATGCGCCGCAACAAAAAACACCATACCGGGCTCAAACGCATGCCGCTCACCTGCAATGATGATTTCTCCCCGGCCGGTATGAATGAAATACAACTCATCCTGATCATGCGGCGTTTGAATATCGGAACCTCTGGGCGCATACACTTCGACCGACATCGTGCCGTGTGCAAAAGCCAGCGTAAACGGCTCGCCCATCGGCCATTCCGGACTCGCCTTACCGGGTATGCGTTGCATGAGATCGGATAATGTTGCTTTCAGCATTTGTGATCACCTTTTTTGTTTTAACTACCTACCCTTGAACTTTATCAGGATTATCAACTTGTCCTGTACCTCCCATGACTCCATCAGACGTCGATTGTCTTTTTTGAGCATTTTGATCAAGCTGCGCAGCAAGGTTAATTTTATCATCCCAGATACGACCAAATACATAAAATCCTATTACACCGCTTGCCAACATAAATGTTGCACTGGCGATTGTCTTTAGCAGCTCACTGTCATGGTCTTTGTCGAAGGCTCCAATTAAGAGAAGAGCTATAACAATAAAGCCGCAAAAATTAAGAGTGTTGTTCACAATTTTCCGTCGCATTGACCAAGAATCCAGTCCACCTATATTTCGAGTCATACTCTCGTTATTATCTGAATCTGACATATTGCACCTCCCTTAAGCCGTGACAGAATTCCATAGGTTAACCTCTGCTTCTCTTCTTCTTTTCAAACCGGATAATTCCCTACCATTTGACTTGGTCCAGCGTAACAATTGAACCGGGACCTGATCTTGTTGATTCTGATTTAATAACTTAAGTAATGTAGAATCTTTCAGCGCCCCAATACCAACATTAAAAGCAAAGCTTACCAACACACAAAAACGTCTATCGCTAATTTCTATCGCAACTAGATTATCTACAGCAATTGAAAATTTCCTGACATCATCAGTCAGCAAGATCTCTGCTTCTTCTCTAGTAATTCCATTAGGGTATACCGCATAAGCAATTTGTTTATTTAGCGCTCCCTTAATTTGTTTACCATCAGAACCAATTACTACGTGCCCCCATCCTATTGTCCAATAACCTGCAGGGCACAAATAAGGATTTATGTTAACAGTCGAAGGATCCCCGTCTGGGATACCTTCAAAAGACTTGATTAGCTCTATAGCCTTGCTTAAATCTCTTTTCATAATTTTTTCTTCTCTTATTTGAATTGTTCAAATTAAAAAGAAATCCCGATCTCCAGAACTTTTGGGGGTGTCAATCACATACTAACGAATAAGCGTAATAGTTAAATAGATGAAAAGTTCAAACACATTACAAGCCACACGATTCCAGATAACGTGAGAAAACTAATCCTTATGATAACAAGCAACTTATCAAGAAAGAGAAAGAAGATCGACAAGATGTACTCGACCAGCTGATATAAGCTTTTGTTGACTCCCGATCCATTTAGATAGCAACACCCTATTAACACCCGCACCACTACTAGAGCTTTGTGAAACAAAAAGCCCGTCGGAATCACCTCCAATCATAACTATATGATCAATATCAAGTGGACGCCCTCTATCCCATGAATATTCTGAAAAATCAATCCCAAGCAAAACTCCTGGCTGAAAAAAATGCGACTGTAAATATTTACCTGAAATAATACAATTGGTTATAGTTCCACAATTTGTAATTTGCTTATCAGAATACGTATCTAGCTCATCAGCACTTGTATTAAGTTGGTAAGCACTTAAAATTTCCTTACTTAGTAGATAAATCCAACCAGAACAATCCACGAAACCATTTGTTTTTAATTCTTGCCATGTACGTGCTCTTGATCCAAGCTCGTAACGAATTGAGTCAAACTCATTTGTCCGGCTCGATATTATCTGAGCAGCTTTAATTCTATCGGTAGTTGAAATAGTGGGCAATGAATTGAAATGTTGAATCAACCACTTCCTTCTAACATAACCTTCTACGCCAGCACTAATTCCTGAGACAGCTTTACCAAGAACCCATTCACTATTAGCCTTAGAATCAGACACATCAAGCAAATCTCCCGCTCTTAACTCAGATAGAACCTTACCTTCTGGCATTGCTCTGATATTTAGTGCATTG
The DNA here is from genome assembly GCA_015709635.1 of Gammaproteobacteria bacterium. Classification (NCBI taxonomy): domain Bacteria; kingdom Pseudomonadati; phylum Pseudomonadota; class Gammaproteobacteria; species Gammaproteobacteria bacterium. Next base: position 561,043 of record CP054180.1, on the reverse strand, counting down.
GCAATACATTCTAATAGCATATTTTCCTCCGACATAAATAAAACAGAATTATCTATATGATGAATAAGTCAATTCTATCAATTGCAAAAAACTACACAAACCTTATCCTTGCTAAGCAATTTTGTGTTTGCCACATTATCAGTATGATCACGAACACAATATTCCCAATTTATTATGTATAAGCGCTTTTCGCCTGCTTCTTACCTTGGCAAGGGGCTACCTCAAAAACACTTATAATGGCCTTTACTAATACCCTTACTTGCCATCTGTTTTCTTGTCAGAATCAGTCTTCTCTCCAGTTTCATTTTTAGGCTGTTCAGTTTTGGGTGTCGTAATTTTTTCCCCCGTAAACGCACGCTGTGAATCAATACTAAATAGTTCCCCTTTTCTATGATTCAGTTCTTTCTCAATCTTTTTCTTTTTCTCCTCTGAGATATCTGGATTATTCAATTGAGCCTCCAGTACTTCAATTTCATTCTCAACAACCTGTTTTCTCAGTTTGGTGTACTCTATAAACAGAGGGCTGGCCACTTCAGTTTTTGACAGGCCAGCTTCATCCATCAGTGATTTTAAGCCATCGTAGAATGAGCACAGATTATGGTATTCCACCGCATCACTGCGTACTTTTGCATAACCGGTATTTGAACCGTCTTTGTTTTCATCAAGGTATGCAAGTCCTGGCGATTTGAGAAATTTGCTACGATTAGCATCGATCTTTACCAAAATCGCATGAAAAACAAAATTGCGGTAAATTTCCTTGTCCATCAATGCCTGACTTCCGGTTAAGAATCCAGCTGAACCTGCGAGAAAGTGAGCAGCGCCTGCACCGGTCATGGTTCCTGCTATCCCGGCACCTAGCGCCAATGTGCCTAGAATTGTATTCGAGACAGTTCTATCGCCATAAATATGGGATTTATGAAGTTCACAGATCTCATTAGATTTGCTGATTAGATAATTTAAGCAATTACGTGCGCCACCGTCTGTATTGCTGAACTCCCCCCCCGTTTTATAGGAACACATTTTTTGATATAAATCATCTTGTTGAGCAGTGCTAGTGCTATCTTGTTGCGCAGTTTTAGTGTCCTTTTCACTGCCATTATAAAAATCGTTAATCGCTAATGCTTGATGTTCACACGGATCTTTAACGAAGAATCCTCCTCCTCCCCCTCCTTTTTCTCCTTCCTTAGGATTAGGAATAAAAATTTCTCTAATTAATCCTTTTGTGGGCATCACGTAGTCTTTGCAATCAGCAGTGCGAAAAAGTGGATTCACTTTGGCATGTTGTGATGCTGGAACAAGAATTTGCTTATCAAACACAGCGCACCCGTACAACAAAAATACGCAAATCAATGCTAATAAAATGCGAAAAAAACCAATTTTCATGAACAATCCCCCTTGTTTTTCTTATCCAATTTAATTGTCATAACCGATGAATCCTCTCCCCCAACAATATTACAATTCATCGTTATATCTCTTCCCAAACTCTGCCAACAAACATCAACAAGAATTTTTCTCTTATTTCACTTCAATAGAAATTTTGTTTATACAACGAAATAAACTTGGCAAAAATAACCCAATTGAGTCATTTTGAATTCCTATCGATTAATGATGACCGCACAGATTTCACTCGATGCGCGACAGCAATTCGCTTCGTGTCGAGACTCCTAATTTACTGTAGATGCTTTTAATGTGATTCCGCACGGTGTGATAACTGAGATGAATCTCTTCGGCGATTTCCCGGGCAGCTCTTCCTTGGCATATCAGCACCGTTATTTCCATCTCACGATGGGTTAACCGGGTCTTATCGAGTTGATTGAAGACTTTTCCAAATTTGTGAGTAACGCGGGAGGGATGCAATAAATAGGTACCGTGGCAAGAATCTTCATCCGCATGAATCAGGGTCAGTTTGATTTCATAAAGACGCTTACCCAATTGCGATAGAAAGCTGTACCCATTGATTTTATTACTTTGAAGAAAATTGATGAGCGCAAGCATGGAAGAGAGGAATGCCTGCTTTTCTTGCGCAAAAAGCCGGTCAAATTCACAGCTTTGGAAAATGACCTGACCGTCGCTGCGAAATACGATTATCGGGTCGGTATAACTAGACCAGAAGTTTTTTGTCAGCCGGGAATTAAACGTTTCCTGCCGGAACAATATGAGCTTCAGCGTTTGCAGCAAAATAGGCTTCAGTATTTTCAGCAGTTCAATATCCCTATGGCTGAATATCTGTTGCTGATTACTCAAACGGCAAAAATAAAACTGAAATGCCAATTGATGGTGATCGTCAAAAACTTTAACCACGGTGCAGTTACGATGTGATTGCTGCCAAGTTAAATCAAAAGACCGATAGTAACCGCCATTTTCTTTGAAACAATGCACATCGTTCACTGCACTGATCGGCAATGGTTCAACTGCATGATTATCCAATAAACCCGGCGCAACCAGTTCCTGCAAAGCAATATTTAATAACTGCCTCCAGCCATGCTGACAACATGTTGACTGATTAATACTGCCAAGCAATTGCAACGTATCTTGCTCTCCCATGAGCCGCCCATAAAACGCACCATTGCACTTCAACAATGGCAGCAACGCCGTTTTAATCGCTTGGTCAAACTCACTCCACGTTTGGCAATTATTCAACCATTTAATCGTTGCTAATGTTTGCTGGTGATCGCTGTTTGTAAATTCGCCCGGAACATTTTCCTTATCCATGTCTTCGCCTTTATTTTCTTTTTATTTTTTGTAAGAAACTTTAACGAGAAGAACTAAAATTGCACTGATGAAGAGCAAATATTGCTGACATAGTTGTGATTCCTGAATAATAGGAAACAAACTGCATCATTGCTTCATTTGCACCTCACCAGATATCGCTCAAGAAACTGCTAAGCTGCTATTTACAAACAGCATACTGGAACAAAGGTCAGAGTATTGTGGGTATTATCACAACGATAGCGATAAAGATAAGGAATGCCGGAAAGGATGGTATGTCACGATCGTCATTTGCGCTTTTGAAATGATCAATCCGGCATCGTCAGCCGACGCTCCAGCCAGTGTTCTATTTTCTGCAGCAATTCCGTACGCAGCGGCTCTTGCAAGAACACATGCTGGTGATACGGCAGACCGGGTAGTTTCAGAACCTCGTTAGCGGGATTATGTTTCAGCGTCACACGGGCAAAATCTTCGTCGCCCCAGGCGGGCGTGATCGGATCCCGTTCGGAATAAACCAGGTAATACGGTATCGAGAAATCCGCCATCTGGCGGCGGAAGCGCACGACTTCTTCTTCAATGCCTTTCACGTAGCGCAACAGGCTGCGGCGCACGATCCAGCCATCGGCGCGCAGGCGGGCTTTTTCTTCTTCGCTATCGGTCAGATAATCCGTCACCCAGGCGGGAGAGACTGGTGTGAACAAGCTGCGCAACCCCGGCCAGGACAATACCTCGAACAAACCATCCAACACGGGCACGGTCACCAGCGAGAACAATTGATTAAACAGCATCAAAGGCAGCGATTCATCCTGCGGATGCAGAAAATGCGTTTCCGCGTGGAAAGACAGTTTGATCAGCGGATTCGCCAGCCAGCCGCGCCAGCCCGGCGGTTCGCTGACGGCAAATGCCGGAGCGAGAAAAACCGCACCCCGTAGCCGTTTGCGAAGGTCGGATTCGTTTTGATGGTCGAGCAAATACGATGCGGTCACCAGCCCGCCCAGACTGTGCGCCACGATGAACACCGGCCGTTGCGATTGATCTTGCGCATCGCACTGCGCCATGAAGGCTTGCAGCGCCCGGCCCAACGTCTGCCGCAATGGTTCCAGATCGTACAAAGCCGCTTGCGCCAGATACGCATTGCTGACATCGGCCCGGCCGGCTCCCTCCGCGAGCGCCTGATCCGCACGGCGCAGCACCGGATTGGAAAGGCCATGCGCATAATGATCGAATCCAGCCACGAAAAAACGCCGCGAAAAATAACGCGCCACCTCGCTGTACCGTCCGATATGTTCGTTCATACCGTGCACCAGCAACACACAAGCGGATGCTTGGCTGAATTCCGCCGGCGACAAGGAACGCAGAATCAGCGGTTCTTCACCGCCCGACTCAATCACCATTTCTTCTCCCCAGCGGGGATAGGGAACCGTGACAAACGATTGATGAATGCAGCCAGTCAGCAATACCAACAGTAGAATCAGAACCGGAAAAACGGTTACCCGGTGGCGGCCCAGCATTGCCATTCCTCGTGCATCTCCACTCAGGAAGCTCTGAAAAAGATAGCAGGCGGAAGCCGTTTCAATGAAGTCAGCCGGGAATCTCAGCCTCGACGAGCTTCGCCAGCAATGTGAGCGATTCCTGCCAGCCAAGGTAGCAAGCTTCGGCCGGAATCACCGCCGGTACGCCTTCTTGCACAATGTTCAGCTCAGTCCCGCAGGAAACCGGTTTTAACGAAATCGTGACCTGCATTTCCCCCGGCAGGTTCGGATCATCGAATCGGTCCGTATGCCGGATGCGTTCAAACGGCATCAGTTCCAGATATTCACCGCCGAACGAATGACTGTGGCCGGTGCCGAGATTGGTAAAAGACATCTTAAAGCGACCACCGACTTTCGCATCGAAATGGTGAATTTTGCCGATGAAACCATTCGGCGGCAGCCACTTAACCATCGCATCGGCATCCAGAAAAGCCCGGTAAATTCTTTCGGGCGGCGCGCGCAGCACGCGATGTAAGCGGATAGTATTCGTAGACATGGTTATTCTCCTTTCGATACCACGTTATTCAACAACCTGTTAATAGGCAAACAACTCCTGCAATCGCTGGCACAATTCCATCTGCGTCTCTTCGTCAATAACCCCGAGTTTGCTGACCAAGCGGGTTTTATCGACAGCGCGGATCTGATCCAGCAAAATCAATCCCTGTTTTTCCTTGAAACTGCAAGCAACCCGGCAGGGAAATTCAAAGCCTCGGGTTGTCATCGGTGCCATCAGTACGGTAGATAAAGCAGAAAGCTCGTCTGGAGAAATAACAACACAAGGTCTTGTTTTATTGATTTCAGAGCCCTGTGTCGGATCAAGCTGCACCAGCCAAACTTGGAACCGCGAAACCTTCGGCATTACCAAGTCCAGTCATCTTCAGTCGTTAAAGGTGCATTCAGCCATTCCTGATCCAGCGATTCCGCACCGCGAGTTTCCAATGTATTTTTAATAGATTCCCGCCATCCATCCCGTGCCGATTTCTTAGGAGAAATCAACAAACCGCCCTCCACGACTTGCAACTGCAAATCCTTACCTTCCAAGTCAGCCTGTTCAATGAGTGGCTTGGGAATACGGATACCTTGGGAATTGCCGATTTTGATGAGATGGGTCATGAGAAGTGTGAATGAGTTACGATACCGGCAAACTATAATGTAATTACTTTGGACGCACAAGCAATCCCATAACTTATTTTTCCCCAGTGGCTTGCGGCCAGCTATAGATTCCGCAGAACGGATGCCCAAAGGGCAATCCGTCAAATCAAAACCATCGGCAAAACACATCCCAAGCGATCATTACTTTCATTCAGCGGAATCATTCTGACGGAACGCCCATGGCTTCTGTCTTACTTGAGTTACGCAGGTTCGCTGCTCCAAGGAATGCTGGCATTGTTTGCGGTTGAAGATGGAAAATGTACTTGACGACACCAGCGCGGAGTGCGCGCTTCACTGTGGCTTCAAAGTCAGTTATGCCAGGGACAGGTGCGATTCGGGCGACAACCTCCCGCCAATTCAAGGGCTCGCTTCCAGAAGAATACCAGTTAAGCAATCCCACCAACGCCATGTGAGCAAACTTGTTCTCGTCATCTTGAACCAAGAAGCGCCAATGAACATGTGAAGAGGTATGTTCTTGTTCTTCCTTAAGGTTATTTACGAAGAACAGCGCCTGTACATCTGGCGAAAGATCACGACGTTTCTTTCCATCGCCATCCACGTGCAGTGCATCCTCGATAACCATGTGCCACTCTTCATGAACTTCAGAATCGTGGCGAACAGAGGAAATGAGTTTTTCTTTCCGCATGCGAAGGTGTATGCCTGTGCCTCTGGGTAAAGTGTACGAGAAATCGCCTGCAAGAACGCCGAGAAGACTTTCTGACATCGCTTTTCCAAAGTCGATGTTGTAGTTCGTTTTTGCAAGTTCCATCTGATTGATATCAAACAGTGCCCAAAACCCGTGGAACTTCCAAGCGATGAGCATCGGCAATCCCAGGAGTTTGGCATAGGACTTCAGTTTGTTGTAGTAGTCTGTCTTGAAGGAGAGCTTTTTTTCTGTGGATGTCTTTACCTCCACCAACACTGGAATCAATCGCCCCTCTCTCTGAAATACCGCCAAAAGATCTGGTACTTGAAAAACTCCCTCCGACGACGATGGAGACTGAGTCTGATCCAGCTTGTGAACCAAGGTACAATAACCGAGCCACGAGCAGACGACAGCAAATTCATCCTCGCGTGGTAAACCGATGTTCAATCGGTGCAGTCGCTGAACAAGGTGCTCTGGATTACACTTCCAGCCTAGTTGAGAGAGTGCTTCATGAAGAAGATGTGGCAGGTCTGGCGGCGTTTCGGTTGACATGTCTTTTGCTGCGCGACCTACTAACTACAAATTGCTCAGCATCACTCTAATTCTTACTAACCCTTCCCCTCCGGCGGATGCTCACTAATATAAGTAATAATGTCTCCCACCGTGCGGAGATTCTTGACTTCCTCGCCGTCGAACGTGACGCCGAAGGCGTCTTCCGCGTCGAACAGCAGTTGCACGGTGTCCATCGAGTCAAGTCCGAGTTCGTCGAATTTGGAGGCGGCGGTGATGGTGGAGGCGTCGGCGTTTTCAACTTTTGATGCGATAAATTCGATGACTTTCGCTTCGAGTTCTGCTGTATCCATGTCTGTTGGCACCTTGTGTTATAGAGTTGTAAAAACGATGCTGGCGTTGTTGCCGCCGAAACCGAATGCGTTGCACAGCGCGGTCTGCACTTTTTTCTGCGCCGCGGTGTTGGGTGTGTAATCCAGATCGCACTCGGGATCGGCTTCAGCGAGGTTGATCGTGGGATGGATGGTGCCGGTTTGCAGCGTCATGATCGCGGCGATGCTGCCGATCGCGGCGGAAGCGCCGATGCTGTGGCCGATCATCGACTTGGTGGCGCTGACCGGTATTTCCGGTGCGCGCTCGCCGAACAGTTGCTTGATCGCTTTGGTTTCGATGACATCGCCGAGCGGTGTCGAGGTGGCATGGGCGTTGATGTAATCCACCTGAGCAGTCGTCATACCGGCGTCTTCGATCGCAACTTGCATCGCAGCAACTTGACCATCGATATCGGGTGCGACGATGTGCGTCGCATCGCAGGCGCAGCCGTATCCAGCCAGCCGGGCATAAATTTTCGCACCGCGTTTTTGCGCGGCGTCTTCCCGTTCCAGAACCAGGATGCCCGCGCCCTCGCCCATGACAAAACCGTCGCGGCCTTTGGCGAAGGGCCGCGAAGCGTGCGCCGGGTCGTTATTAAAACCGGTGGACAAGGCAAACAAAGCTTCAAAGCCTGCCATCGTCAGCGGCAGCACGCAGGCTTCCGCGCCACCGGTCACCACAGCGTCAGCTTTGCCGCTGCGCAGCAGATCGAGCGCCATACCAATCGCATTGGCACCCGACGAGCACGCCGTGCTGCAGGTCAGGTTGGCGCCTTTCAGGCCGTATTTGGTCGCTATCCAGGCGGCAGCGGAATTGGCCATGATGCGCGGAACGGTAAAAGGCGGCACGGATTTGCTTTGAAACCTGCGTGCTGCGGAAGATTCGAAGGTCGAGAAACCGCCCATGCCCGACCCCAAGCTGACCGCCAGCCGTCGCGGTTCGTAGCATTCCAGACTGCCGGCATCGGCCATCGCCTGATTCGCTGCGTGCAGCGCCAGTTGCGTGAAGCGGTCGGTTTGTTCGATTTGCTTGGCGGATAAAAAAGCCGCCGGATCAAAACCGCTGACTTCACCGGCAATACGCGAGCGCAGTTTGGCGGGATCAAAGCTCTGAATGTTTACGATTCCATTTACACCGGCTACTGCATTTTTCCAGAATGGGTCAATGCCCGTGCCGATCGGTGAGACAACCCCCATTCCGGTGACAACGATACGCATATAAGAGAGCTCGAATAGAGAGTATTAAGGCAGGATACGATTAAAAATCAACGCATGTTTTTCTGCGCTGAATATACTGAATGCGGGATGGGCTGTCAAACACGCTGTTCATGGAAAAATATCATGATCTTCGTTCCTGCGGTATTATCTAAAATCAGGCATCCGCATTGTTTAACTCGCTGGTTCGATGGAGACAATCACTATGGCTAGCACAACGCACACAATTCTCTTAAAGCGAGTAGTTTCTGTTTTAATGGGAATTCTCATCGTTGCATGCACGACGGACAACAATCTCAAAGCAAACCCATCTGATAAGAAAGAAAATAACCAAACAACCGCAACGGAATCTGCCAATCAAGGGGGAACGATGAAATTTTCTATCAAACCGCCGGAAGGCTGGCTCTGGTCGCACGACATTGCACCGGACTATATTGACGACGTGCTCATGCCGGGCTGGCATTTGACGCGCCTATCCGTATATGGCGACGGCAAAAACCGGCGTTTCGCCGCCATTGTTTATCGCCAAACCGGAGTCGCAGGGCATTATCTGCGCGATATCACCGCGGCGGAACTCGATAGCAAAATTGCCGCCATGGCAGCCCGCCCGATATCGATCACTGCTGATGTAACGGATGGCCAGCCGCGTTTCTCGCTGGCTTTGCAACCAGGAATGGAACCTCAAACCAAAGTATTGACTGGATTGGATGAAGCGGGGCTCAATCAGTTAACTAATGACCGGCAGCGGGTTGCCGACTTAGCCGTTTACGTCGATGGCGGTATCCGCAAATACGCGGCGATTGTCGAAGAACGCCCCGGCCCGTCGCTGATCTTTACCCGAGTCACGGCAAAAAAGCTGGATGCGCAATTGCGCAAACACAATGTCACACCGGTGCGCATCCGCAGTTTCTCCGAAGACGGCACGCGTTATTTCACCGCAGTCGCCGAACATCTCGATACCGCAAAGTGGGCTTGGTACGACGAGATCGATGGCGATACCGTCGCTAGCAAGCTCGAATCGAACAACGCCTATCCTTTCGATCTGGAAGCGTATCGCACCGGACAAGGCGTGCGTTATACGGTGATCATTTACCGCGACAAGAACTAAGGAAGCGCTAGTGCGCGTTCACACGCATACCGCGCTCCGGTCAATACTTGTAAACACTCGAACCATCTGCCAGCAGACCGCTCGGCTGCGGACAATAAATCGCACAGCCCGCAAGCGTCTTGAAAGCAAATTCCGGCCGCTGCTGCCAAGTCAAAAAGAATTTCCGCTTACCCTCCTGCGGCACCGGTTTGCCACTAGGATCTGAAAATCGCTGCACGATAGTGCGGTAATACGCCTCGCGCTGCCAGTAATTGACATGAATACCGTCCCAACCGAACCACCCGGGCTTCTGCTCGTGCAGTATAAACTTGCAGCGTGCCGCCATCTCCGCCAATCCGGCATGCACCGCCCAAGCGCAGCTGATCGTTTCATGCCAGGATAACCGGCACGACGGATAAAACAAACTGCGGAAAAAAGTGTAGCGCCGCTCGGACAAGCTCTCAATCGATGCCATCGGCAAACCGGTCACGACGATCTGCGCGGACAGCCGCTGCAATTGTTCGACACACCACTCCACCGACTGCAAAATCTGCTCAGGCTGCAAGCCGTACAAAATATCGTTGCCGATATCGGCCAGCAAAGCATAAGCCGGGCGTGGCTCCAACTCAGCCAACCGCCGCCACAATCCGCAGTCCGCAATCCCCGGCAACCCGCGCCACACCGCTTCACTGAAAATCCCGTACGCCCGCCCATGCCCCACCGCCGCAAAAACCTCACTCGGCACGCCGAGCCGCTGCTGCATCAGATCGATGACCAGACGCAGCGATAACGTCAGATTGCTGGCACCGAGCAGGATGATGCGGTTCTGGGGTGTTTCGTGATCGCTAGTCAAAGTGCTGACCGGCATACTATTCGCCCACTTTCATATCAAGCAGCAATTCCTGACACCAATCAGGCATACCCTCATGCCGGAAAGTGATGCGGCCGTTGCGGATCACGGCCAGTTGCTGAAACGGGTTATCCGTACGGGAGTTGTCGAGGATATACACTTGATCGCAGAGCGGTAGCGTCTTTTTGATCAGTTTGAGTGTTCTGGGAATCCGGCTAATGACTTTGTCATCCGGTACATGATGGCCGCCTTCGCTGACGCGTTGCGCGATACGCGCTTGGTTGAGCGCTGGGTCGCACAGGTGAATGAATACCAGAACGATTTCATAACCGAGTGCTTTGGCTTGTGCAACGAAGTCGATTTTCGACGAGTGCGAGAATACCGTTTCAAAACAGAAGCTGCGACCCTGCCGCAGCAGTTGCAGGCGCATATGTTCCGCCAGTTTGGCGGCGCGATAGCTGTGCGCCTCGGGCGCTTGCGGATACAGCAGTTTGGCGATGATATCCGCATTCACAAACGATAAGCCGCTGGGCGCGAGCCGGGTGCGGTAAAAGGTGCTTTTGCCCGCGCCGTTGCCCCCGGCCAGCAACCAAAGCTGTTTTTTCTTGCTCAAAGCTGCGATGCATCGATTGCGATGAACTCACCGCCCTGAAACTTCCCCGTTTGAATGCGGCCATCCGGTTGAATTTGTTCCAGGTAGCCGGGATGGGTATCTGATGCCTGATAGCGGATCGCACTGCCGGTCACCGATTGTGGCAGCATGCCGCTGGCGCGATCGTCTTCCAACGACTGAAATATGCCAGCAGGGTCAACCGGCTCGCTGCTAACCGGCTCGACGGTAATTTTCGCCAATCCCGCCGAGATCGCCAGCAAGTCGTCCGGGTTCAACATGTGATCGACATTGCGCCCCATTTCCGCCCAATATTCGATTTGCTCGGCCGTGCTGCGGTGAAACCGCTCCGCGGTCAACGCTGCGGCTTGCATTAATTCATCTTGCAAGCGAATTGGGGAAGCTGCTTTTGCCATGATAGATTCCATTAAAAATTAAAAATAGATTGTAGCAGATTGCTACAGTTTTCTATATTAACGTAAGTAACCGGCAAAATTTAACACCGATCCCTGCAATGTTAAACTTGCACACATGTTGTTTATTCCTGCCATACATTCCCGTAGTTTCCGCATACGCGAGTTAATTTGTTGTCTCATCGTTCTGGTCGGTTACATTACAGGCGCAATACAGGCCTGGGCGCAAAACCCCGCAACCACACAATCCGTGATTCTCAATCCGATCAACATCACCGCCACGCGCAGCGAGCGTTCACCGGCGGATATTCCGAATAGCATTACGCAGATCACGCGTTACCCGCAGCAGAATTTTCAACCCGGTGCGACCTTGGATGAATTTGCGCGCGGCACGCCAGGGGTGTTTTTTCAGAATCAGTTCAATTTCACGCAGGATTTGCGCATCGCAATCCGCGGTTTCGGCGCACGGTCGCCGTTTGGCGTGCGCGGCATCCAGATGCGCGTCGACGGTATTCCGCAAACGTTGCCGGACGGGCAGACGCAACTCGATTCGATCGATCCGTCGCTGATCGAACGCATGGATATTCTGCGCGGGCCTTCGGCGTCGCTGTACGGCAATGCCTCCGGCGGCATGATCGACATCACCACGCGCGAGGCGCCGCCGGAAAAATTCGTCGTAATGCCGCGCCAAGTGTTCGGGCAATACGGCTACCTGAAATCGGAATTATTCATGGGCGGGCGGCAAGGGAATTTTGGTTACAGCATCTTCGGTTCACACTTGCAGCAGGATGGCTGGCGCGATCAGAGCGCGATGCAGAACACGCTGTTTCAAACCAAGCTGAATTTCAAGACCAGCGAGGATTCCGATTTGATGCTGGTGGTGCGTGAGTTTTATTCGCCGTTGTCGAAAGATCCCGGCGCGCTGACCAGCGTGGAAGTGCGCGACAATCCGCGGCAAGCTGCGGCGCGCAACGTGCAGTTCAATGCCGGTGAGGAAATCCGTCAGGAGGAATTGGGTGTGCGTTTCCGCAACCGCTTCTCCGCCGGCAAGGAATTGACGGCGACAACCTATTTGCTGCACCGCGATTTTCAAAACCGGCAGCAGTTTTTCGACGGTGGACAGGTGCAATTCGACCGCTGGGTGGGTGGATTGATGATGCAATTCGTCAACGATCATATGCTGTTTAACCGGCCCAATCGCTTTCTGGTCGGTGTCGATTACGGCATCCAAAACGACGATCGGCAGCGTTTCGACAACAATTTCGGCGGGCGCGGCACGTTGAATTTGAGTCAGATCGAACGCGTGCAAAGCACCGGGCCGTTTTTCCGCAACGAGTGGCGCGTGGCGGACAAGCTCGATCTGGTGTTCGGCGGGCGCTGGGATTGGTTGCGTTATGAAGTCAAGGATCAATTCAAAAGCGACGGCAATCAATCGGGTGCGCGCACGGTGTCGCAAGCCAGCGGTACCGCCGGATTGGTGTATCACCTCACCGGCCAGCAGCAGATTTACGCGCATGTCGCGTCCGTTTTCGAAGCTCCGACCACTACCGAGCTGATCAACAACCCCGCCGGCAAGGGTGGTTTCAATCCCAACTTGAACGCGCAAACGTCGCTCAGCAACGAACTCGGCTGGCGCGGCAATGCTGCCGGATTTCAATTCGACACTGCGGTATTTTTTATCCGCACCTGGAACGAGATCACGCCGTTCGAGCTGGCCTCGTCGCCCGGCCGGGCGTTTTTCCGCAACGCCGGGCAGTCGCGCCGCATCGGTGTCGAAACACGCTTGGCAACGCCGGAATGGAAAGGTCTGCGCGGCGAAGTCAGCTACACGTTCTCGGATTTTGCATTCGAGAAGTACGTGGTCAACGATGCCAATTTGAAAGGCAACACATTCCCCGGTATTCCCCGGCACCGCTGGGAAGGTTTGCTGCGTTACGCGCATCCGTTCGGCTTTTTCGGCCAGATTCACGTGCAGCGCGTCGGCGAGTTTTTTGTCAACGACACCAATACCGCGGTCAACCACGCGTACAACCTCGGCCAACTGCTGCTCGGCTGGGAAAAGAAATACAACGGCATCGACGGCTCGGTGTTTTTCGGCGTCAACAACCTATTCGATGCGCACTATAACGCCAACACGCGCATCAATGCGGCACTGGGGCGTTATTACGAACCCGGTCCACCGCTCAATGTGTTCGGCGGGTTGCGGGTTCGCATCGTGGTGTTTTGACCAGGCCTGTATTGAGCCCCTCCGGCAGGAATGGTACAGTGGAGCGCATTAACTCATGCATCATGACACATCCACACTATGAAACTACTGCTTAAAAAAATCCTGCTCGCAATCGCTCTCTGTCTTACTGTTTCGCTCAGCGCGCAAGCGCAGCGCCTCCAAACCGAATTCGATGTGCGTCTGGTCGCCGAAGGATTGCAGTTCCCCTGGGGCATGGCGTTCATGCCGGACGGCAATGTGCTGGTCACGGAGAAGGTTGGCCGGTTGCGCATCATCACGCCGGACGGCAAGGTATCGGAGCCGGTGAAGGGTGTTCCGGCTGTTTTTTTCCAGCAACAAGGCGGTTTGCTGGATGTCGCGCTGGATCCTGACTTTGCCAAGAACCGGCTGATTTATCTGTCGTACGCTGAACCGGAAGGATCACGGGCGGGAACAGCGGTCGCCCGGGCCGAATTGAAGGACGGCAGCCTGGAAAATCTGCAGGTGATTTTTCGCCAGATGCCGAAAACACTCGGTTCGGTGCATTTCGGTTCCCGCTTGGCATTTGCGCCCGACGGCAATCTGTTCATCACCTTGGGCGATCGCGGCAATTACATGGAAGAGGCGCAGAATCTGAGTAATCACCTCGGCAAGCTCATCCGCATCAAGCCCGATGGCTCGGTGCCCGGCGACAACCCGTTCATTAATAATCCGCAAGCCAAACCGGAAATCTGGTCGTACGGCCATCGCAGTACGCAGGGTGCGGCGATCCATCCGCAAACCGGCGCACTGTGGATTCACGAGCATGGCCCGAAAGGCGGCGATGAAATCAATATTCCGCAAGCCGGTAAAAATTACGGCTGGCCCAAGGCCAACTACGGTACGCACTACGATGGCACGCCGATAAAACACGAGCATGCCGGACAAGGCTTTGAAGAACCGATTCACTATTGGGTGCCGTCGATTGCACCGTCCGGCATGGTGTTTTATACCGGCAAATTGTTTCCGGCATGGCGCGGCAGCCTGTTTGTCGGTGCTTTGGCCGGCCGGCAGTTGGTCCGCCTGACCGTCGGTGATAACAAGATTCTCAGCGAAGAACGGCTGCTGACCAACACGCTGCGATTCCGCGACGTGGAACAAGGCCCGGATGGCGCGTTGTATCTATTGACGGATGAAGACAATGGCAAATTGCTGAAACTGTCACCAAAATGAAACATTCATGCGGTATAAACCGGACTTCGGCAAACCCGTGCATTTTCCGCACGGGCGCATCGGAACGGCAATAAACTGACAAGAAAAAATAAAAATCACCTGAATAACTGTCATTGATGGATACCCCTGATCTTAAAAACCCGACGCTGTACATCAACCGCGAATTGAGTCTGCTCGAATTCAACCGGCGCGTCATCGAGCAAGCCAAGGATGAAAGCCTGCCGCTGCTGGAACGATTGCGTTTCTTGTGCATCGCCAGCAACAATCTGGATGAGTTCTTTGAAATTCGCGTCGCCGGTTTAAAGCACCAAGTCAAATACCGTTCGACGCAAACCGGCCCGGACAATCTGTCACCGGCGGAAGTATTGGCGCGCGTCAGCGAGACCGCGCACCAGTTTGTACACGAACAATACAGCGTCTGGAACGATCTAATCATACCCGCGCTGACCAAAGACAGAATCCGCCTGCTGCGCCGCTCGCACTGGAAACCGCTACCCAGCCGCTGGATTCACCGCTACTTCAAAGACGAAGTATTGCCGGTGCTGAGTCCGATCGGTCTCGACCCGGCGCACCCCTTTCCTCGGGTGCTCAACAAGAACCTGTATTTCATCATTTCGCTGGAAGGCAAGGATGCCTTCGGGCGCGATTCCGGGCTGGCCATCGTGCAAGCGCCGCGCTCATTGCCGCGCGTCATTCAGATTCCGGCGAAATACAGCGAAGGCAATCACGATTTTGTCATGCTCTCTTCGATCATTCATGCGCATGTCGGCGATTTGTTCCCGGGTATGAATGTGACCGGTTGCTATCAATTCAAAGTGACGCGCGACAGCGATTTGCTGATCGACGACGAAGCCATCGACGATTTGCTGCGCGCGCTCGAAGGCGAATTGCCGTCGCGCCGATTCAGCGACGCGGTGCGTTTGGAAGTCGCGGATAATTGCCCGGACGAACTGAGCCGTTTTCTGTTGCAAAAATTCGAACTGCAGCAGAACGATCTGTACCAAGTGGCCGGGCCCGTCAATCTCGGACGTCTGCTGGCGATTTGCGACTTGGTCGACCGGCCGGAACTGAAATTCATCGGTTTTACCCCCGACATTCCGAAACGTTTGCTGAAAAACAGCAATATTTTTGACGCGCTGCATAACGGCGACATCCTGCTGCATCACCCGTTTCAATCGTTCGCTCCGGTCATCGATCTTCTGCGCCAGGCAGCCGCCGATCCCAACGTGCTGTCGATCAAACAGACGCTTTACCGCACCGGAACCGATTCGGCCGTGGTCGAAGCGCTCAAGGTGGCGGCGCGCGCCGGTAAGGAAGTCACGGTCGTAATCGAACTGCGCGCACGCTTCGATGAAGAAGCCAATATCGAACTGGCCAGCGAATTGCAGCAAGCCGGCGCGCATGTAGTGTACGGCGTGGTCAATTACAAGACGCACGCCAAAATGATTCTGGTGGTGCGGAGAGAAGGCCGCGCCTTGCGCCGCTATGTGCATTTGGGCACCGGGAATTATCACGCGCGCACCGCACGACTGTACACCGACTACGGTCTGCTGACCTGCGACAAGGCGATCGGCGAAGATGTCAACAAATTGTTTCACCAACTGACCGGCTTAGGCCGTGCGGGCAAGCTGAAAAAACTGTTGCAGTCGCCTTTCACGCTGCATAAAGGCATCCTGAACTATATCGACAAGGAAATCAGCGCTGCGGCGGCGGGGAAAAAAGCCTGGATCATCGCCAAAATGAATGCCTTGGTCGATCCGGAAATCATTGCGGCGCTGTACAAGGCATCGCAAGCGGGTGTCAAAATCGATCTGATCATCCGCGGTATCTGCTGCCTGCGCCCCGGTATCAAGGGCGTTTCCGACAATATCACGGTGCGCTCCATCGTCGGCCGCTTTCTCGAACATACCCGCGTGTATTATTTTCACAATGGCGGCGGAGAAGGTGAAGAATTGGTTTTTTGTTCCAGCGCCGACTGGATGACGCGCAATTTGCATTACCGCGTCGAAGTGTGTTTTCCGATCGAAGAGAAACGCACCAGCGACAATGTCATCGATCTGGGGTTGCTGAGTTACTTGTCCGACAACACGCAAGCATGGGTATTGCATAGTGATGGTTCGTACAAGCGCTTAAAGCCCGGATCCGCCAAAGCACGTTCGGCGCAGCAACTGCTGCTGGAACATTATTGCGGTCCGGCTTAAACTCAGCGCAGCTTGTGCCGCATCAATTCGTACAATGCCTCGTAAGGAATGGGACGGCTGAAGTAAAAACCCTGATGAAAATAACACGCATGCTGCAGCAATAGCTTAACCTGCTGCTCCGTTTCCACGCCTTCCGCGATCACAACAAGGCCGAGATTTTTCCCGAGGCCGATAATGGCTTGCACGATTTTCAGGTCGTGCTGATTCTGATCCAGCGTGCGCACAAACGATTTATCGATCTTCAGGATGTCGATCGGCAACTCACGCAGCAACGTCAGCGACGAATAGCCGGTGCCGAAATCATCCAAGGCGATTAAAATTTCCAGACGCTTGATCTCTTCCAGAACCCGGCTGACCCGTTCCATGTCGTTGACGATGGCGCTTTCGGTGATCTCCAGTATCAGCGATTTGGCAGGCAATCCCGTATCGCGCAACACCTGCACGATGGTCTGCGGAAAATCCCGGTTCAATAATTGCCGCGGATTCACATTCACCGACACGTTGACCGGATATCCCAATTGCATGAGTTTGTACGCTGCGGCGCATGAAGTTCTCAATACGATCTCGCCGAGCTGCTCGATCTGGCCGATATCTTCCGCCAGCGGAAGAAATTCGCCCGGCGACAGATAACCGCGCCTGGGATGCAGCCAGCGTACCAGTGCTTCGATGCGCGCGATATGATGCGATCGTGCATCGACGATCGGCTGAAACAACACTTGCAACTCGTCGTTCTTGATTGCGGCGCGCAATTCCCTTTCCAGCTCAAGTTGGTCGCGCGTCCAAACCACCGATGATTCGGCGGAATAAAAACCGAAGTGATTGCCGCCATCCTTTTTGACACGGTACATGGCGGTACCGGCTCTTTCCAGAACCGTCTCGCTGGATAACCCGTCTTCGGGATAAAAACTCACGCCGATACTGGCGGATACGAACACTTCCAAACCGTCGATTTCAAACCGCTGCCGGATGGCATCGAGCATTTTTTGCGCCGTTTCGGGTGCGGAATCTTCCCGCGTCAATCTGCTGGACAGCAAGACGAACTCATCGCCACCCCAGCGCGCCAGGATGCCCTCCGCACCGGCAAAT
Source organism: Gammaproteobacteria bacterium (assembly GCA_015709635.1). Taxonomy (NCBI): domain Bacteria; kingdom Pseudomonadati; phylum Pseudomonadota; class Gammaproteobacteria; species Gammaproteobacteria bacterium. The sequence goes on along the minus strand of CP054180.1, from coordinate 543,243 downwards.
TCGTGCAACCGGCCGGAAACCATTTGCAGTAATTTATCGCCGGCATGATGTCCCATCGCGTCGTTAATTTTCTTAAAATTATCCAGCGTGACAAAAAACACCGTAATGATTTTTCCGCTATGTTGCACTTCTTGAATCAGAGCATCGAATTGCGCCAGCAAGCGCGAGCGGTTCGGTAGTTTGGTCAAGGCATCGTAGCTTTGCTGATGCGCCACCTGCTGCGCCAGCTCCACGCGATCGGTGATATCCGTCATCGCGATCACTGATCCCATCACCGCTTCCCGGTCATCGAACAGCTGATTGCGGGTGATACGCACGGTCCGCTCATTGCCTTGCAGCGTTTTCAGCACGCACTCAACCATGCCAGGCTTACTCAACGCATTGGCAAAGCCATCTTCTCCGGTTCGATCCGGCGGAGAATCACCGTTCGCATCGAATCCCAGAATTTCCGCTAACCGCTTGCCTTTAATGTGCTCGAGCTGAGTGCGCAGAATGTTTTCCGCCCCCTTATTGATGTAAATCACCTGATCCAAAGCATCGGTGATGATGACACCGTCCCCGATCGATTCCAAGGCCACATTGGAGTGCGTTTTACTGAGCCAGAAGGTGCGCAAGAAATCGTTGATGCGCCGCCAGTTCCACAGTGGATACAACGACAGCGTGCCGAGCAAGGCAGCGCCGGGAGGAATCCAGATACGGTACAACTCCAGAATCAGACCGGAAAGAAACAAAGTTGCGGCGATTAACCCCAGCAAGGGCGGAATGGTGAGATTCTTCCTCACCCGGGCGATGACCGCCAAAACAGCGCTCACCCACACAACCGAAATGGCGGTTGTGATCGTTTCGGGAACCGGAAAAATAACACGGCCGGTGGTCAGCATCGAAAACACATTGGCATGCCACTCCACACCCGACATGGGCTGATGATTGAGCGGCGACAGCGGCGTGGCAAAGCGCGCACCCATACCGGTCGCCGTCATGCCGACAATCACCGTCTTGCCTATTAATCCGGCCAGAGCGTCATCGTCGAACAGAACCCGCGCATACGATAGTTTGCGGAAACTACCGGATTCACCGGCATAGGGAATCAGCGCCTCCTGCGCCCGCACCCAATGTCCCGTTTGTTCCTGCATTTGCTCCAGAGCGAGCGATTGATACCCCGCCCGCGCCGCCAGCGGATTGGTCAGCGCCAATCCCAACGCGGGCCATACCGGCACATTGATGCCGGCATACAAAAAAACACGGCGCACCACACCGTCGCTATCCAGTTCGACATCGGTATGCCCCAGCACCGCCTGCTGGGTGAACAACGGCAGCGGCTGCGCCAGCGTCAGCGTATCCGTACCGTCCAATGCCGGCGCTACGGGGAAAATGACACCGCCGTGCGTTGCGATAGCATAAGCCAATAAATGATCGGCCAAGGGATCATTATCCTGCGGCTCGGACAGCAGTAAGTCCAAGGCCACCGCTTTGTTGCCGATCGATCTCAGGCGGTTGATGAGTTCCGCGTGCACGCCTCTGGACCACGGCCAGCGGCCCAGCGCTTTGAAACTTTCGTCGTCGATGGCGACGATGACGATATCGGGATCCTGCGGATATTGTTGCAGGACGGCCATTTTGTCGTACAAGATGTAATCAAAACGTTCCAGTACTTCGGTATAAGCCAAGCCTGCAACAGCGGCAAGCAGAATTACAATGCGCGCGGCAAACGAATAATGCCGCCACGGCTTACCCGCCAGGGTCATATCAATACCAGCAACGGCAGCAACATCAGCAGCATGAACCAGTAGGAAATACCAAAGGGAACGTCAACCGCCTGCGGCTTTCCCCACGGCCCTTGAAAACCGTCCGATTCGATGGTTTTGATGCGGAGATAATAGGTACCGCTGTCCGGTTTTGCGATCGTCAACTGCGAAGCGGCGGTCGATTCTTCATGAATAATATTGGCGAATTCCCGGTCACGCGCAAACTGGAACTGGAAACTCTGACCTTCCTCGGCGGCGCGCCAGGCGAATGTCATTTTGCCATCGTCGAGCTGCGCCTCTCCCACCGCCGGTGCGGGATAGGGTACGCGAAACGCCATCGTGTCACTGAACGGACCGGCGCCTTCATGCGCCGAAACCGAGAAAATGCGCCAGAAATAATGACCGGGAGTGAGCGATTCGGATAACGTCACGCTGTTTTCCTTGACTTCGGGGTTGAAGTAAAGAGCGGTTGAAAAATCGGCATCTTTGCTGATCATGATCGCGTAATGGGATACATCCGCTTGCGCCGCCCATTTGAACTGCTGCTTCTCCGGCTCCGCCATGCCGCCGGGCAGCGGCGCGAGAATAAAAGGCGCTTCCGGATAGGCATTGAGCGAAAAAGGAATGACTGCATCCTTGCCTTCGATCGACAAGCGGTCAATACCGCGGACTCTCAGCCAGTAGTCTCCATCGGGAATCTCGCCGTCGCGGAAAGGCAAACTGGCTGTGGTAAATTCCGATCGCAAATTTTTGAAGTCCCGGTCTGCGGCGATTTGCGCGCGGTACGCGTGCGCGCCCTTTAGCGGACTGAATTTAATCACCAGCGGCAAACTTTGGTAATAATGCGCCGTTCCAGACAGATCCGGCGGCGGCAACAGTTTGACCGGCGATACCGGCGGCATGCCCTGCGCCGTCATCGTGCCAAAACCCGCCGCCACTTTGACATTTCTTTTCTCGCCGGCAACCTCCACGTGACCGCTGAGTACCTCGCTGCTGGTACCCGCTTGCGTTTCGGGTATCCCGACGCGGAAATCCGTACCGCGCACCGAACTGATCGCGGACGGCGTTTTGATCCGGAAGCGCGTGGCTTTTCCAGATTTTTCCGGCACCGTGTTTTCCGTACGCCCCTGCTGCAAATCAATCAGCGTATCGGTCAAACCGTAATCGCCGAAGATGCGCATATTGTCGAAACGCAGCCGGGTATTTTCCTGCACCCGCAGGTGCGAGTTATCGGCAAACTCGACTGTCACGAAAGCATCGTTACCGCTGTGTATTTCATCATCGATCAGCAATTGCATCCCCTGCTCGACCGGCATGCGCTCCTGATCTTTGCGCAGCAACGCAGCAGCACCGTACACACTGATCACCCGCGCCGAGGTATTTTGCACTTTGCTCCACACCACCGGGATGCGCAACTGGGTTCCGGGCGGTATCACATAGGGATTCTGCACCTTGTTAAGCTGCTGCAATTGCGGCACATAGTCCATGCTGTTGAGATGGCGTTCGGTCAGATTCCATAAATTATCGCCGGGCCGGACGGTATAAATCCATTCCTCGGCAACAACCGGAGCCGGTAAAGCCATCAACAAAGCTAACAACAGGCTGTGAATTCTGCCAAAACGATTCATCAATTTTCCTAAGCGCATGCCATTTCCTTGTTGACTGAAGCATCGACGGGTAAAACTATGAATAAAAAGCGCATGATTTTTCTGACACAAAAATACCGTCAGTCTATCGTTAGCTTCGGATATGTTCAATAGGTTGAAATCTTTACAATACTGTAGCTTGTGATGAAATCCTCGAGTATTTTTGCAATTTACCTGTCAGCCAAACCCGGAGGGTACGGCCATCAATGACATTGCAGCCGGATATCCGCGCTCTGCAGAAAGCTTTGCTCGGTGCTGAGATCAACCAGCGTCAAAGGGTGTTCATTCAGCCAGCCGGGTGGGAAATCCAGATTAATCTGGTTCTTGTTCACCTGGATCAGTATCTTCGGCAGACTGGTATTGGAGCGGCTTCTATGCAGCACCACCGCCAGTCTTAACAGGATGCACAAGCGCATGACGGAGGTTCTCATGGCCAGCGCGATCGGCTCGAATTCTTCCACAGGAAACTTGCGCCGGTGGCTGCGCACCAGCATCGCCAGCTGCATCTGCTCCTGCCGTGAAAATCCGGCCAAGTCCGAGTTGGCGGTCAGATAGGCGCCATGCCGGTGATATTGGTTATGCGCGACCGATAAGCCGATTTCATGCAGGTAAGCGCCCCAACGCAACAATTTCAGGTCGTTTTTTTCATCCAATTCCCAAGCGGCTTTTACCTGGTGAAAAAAGTTTTCGGCTGTTTCTTTTACCCGTCCGGCCTGCTCCAAATCAGCACTGTACCTTTGCGCCACCGCCATGATCGTCTGGTCCCGGATGTCTTCATCATGCACCCGGCCGATCAGGTCGTACAGCAAGCCTTCACGCAGCGCACCCTCGGATACGTCGATTTTCTTCAAGTTGAGTGCTTCAAAAATACCGTACAGTATCGCGACGCCGCTGGCAAACACCGGCTTTCTGCGTTCGGATAAACCGACAAAATCGATCAGTGCGCTGTCGCCGATCGCCACCAGCGTATCCAGCAATTTCGTCAGCGCGCCCGCCGTAATACCGGAATCGCACCAGCCTTGCGCTTGTACCACATCGCGGATGGCGATCACGGTACCGGAAGAACCCAAAGCATAATCCCAGCCCATTTTTTTGTACGCCGTTTCCAGCGATTCCAGCTCCTGCATCGCAAACAATACGGCTTTGCGCATTTTTTTGGCTTTTATCTTACCGTCGTCAAAAAACCGCTGACTCATATTGACGCAGCCCATATACAGGCTTTCCGTCTGGTAGGTATCGAACCCCTGGCCGATGATCAATTCCGTGCTGCCGCCACCGATGTCGATCACCAGGCGTTTATTCACTTCATCGTACAGCGTATGCGCGACGCCGGAATAAATGAGCCTGGCTTCTTCACGTCCGGCGATGATTTCGATCGGATGACCCAACGCGTGATGCGCCTGCAGCAAAAAATCCGCACCGTTGCGCGCCTGGCGCAGCGTATTCGTGCCGACCGCGCGTACGTTCACATGGGGAATTTCGCGGATGCGCTGACCAAAGCGCTGCAAGCATTCCAGCGCCTGTTGCATGGATTCCTTTGTCAATTCCTGTTTGTCGTTCAACCCGGAAGCCAGCCTGACCATCTCTTTCATACGATCGATGATCTGCAAGCGGTCATCCGTCCAGTTGGCCACAATCATGTGAAAACTGTTGGAACCCAAATCCACTGCGGCGTAGGATTCATCCATGTTCGGTGCCATAAGGGTGATAATATGTAAGTTAATGAATGGTTTTATAGGTCATCAACAATGCCCAAACACCAGCTGATCATCATGCGGCATGCCAAGTCGGACTGGCGCGAAGGGGACAGGTCCGATTTTGACCGGCCGCTGACCAAGCGCGGCAGGAAAGCCGCCCAGCAAATGGGGCAATGGCTAAAACAGCAGCAATATCGTATCGACCACATCCTATGCTCACCTGCACTGCGGGCAAAACAAACATGCCAAGGGGTCCTGGAGCAATTGGATCTGACTCGGAAAAGCGTACTTTGGGAAAGCAGAATCTACGAAGCATCGTTACCGGACCTGATTGCGCTGATCAACCAATACGGCGAAGGAATTCACACACTCCTGATCATCGGCCACAATCCCGGTCTGGATCAATTACTCTGTCACCTGGCCAAAGAACCTCCGCCTGTCAGCGAATCCGGCAAACTGCTTACCACCGCTGCGGTCGCCGTACTGGATTTTGGTACAGCAACCATTTCGGCAAAAGCTCATCAGGCGCAGATACAGTGTTTGATCAGACCCAAGGAACTATGATTTCTTTTTATCTTTTTTCTTGCCGTTTTTCTTTTTATTTTTATCTTTATTCTTTTTTTTCTTTTCTTTGTCTTTTACTTTTTTCTTGCCGTCTCTGTGCGCTTTCTTCTTACTTTTATCCTTTGTTTCATCCGCTTCGGGCTGATTCGCGATCAAACCGGCAGCAACCTTTGCTTTTACCGCCTTTTTAACCGTAGCTTCAGCGCCACTGCTGGCTGCGCTCGTTTGCTTAACCGCTTTCCCCTGCAAGCAATCCGTTGCTGATTGCTTCACGGCGCGTGCGCGTAAATCTCCGCTGAATCCCGGTATTTTTTGCAACTCGGCCAGACTGAGTGCCGCCAATGCCTCAACCGTTCTGATTTTGTGCTCCGCTAACACTTTGATCGTCGCCGGACCGATTCCTTTGACATCAGTCAACTTCACCATGACCTGACTCCTTTGGGCTGGAAAAACTCATTATAACCACTATTTATTTAACACAACGAACCGGGATAAAAATCTTCACGATCAATGTAATGCCACAATAAAGGCAAGCAGCATCCGCACTACGATTTATTCCTCATTTATTTTTCAACCTATCCTTCAGATTGGCAAAAGGATTGAACGTCGCAACCGCTTCCGTTCGTCCACTATCCATGCGGCCCATGGCATCCTTGAGCTTGGAATGTTCGTGTTCATGACAATAGGTGCACAGGAGCTCCCAGTTGCTGCCATCGGGCGGATTGTCGTCGTGATTGCTGTTCTTGTGATGCACTTCCAATAACTGCAGATTCGTGTGATCGAAGGTGCGGGCACAACCGCCGCAAACCCACGGAAACAGTTTCAGCGCTTGCTCACGGTAGCCTTGCGCGCGTTTTTCGGCATTCCGGCGCGCTTCCAAAACGACTTTATCCAGTTTGCTCATGTCTTTTGCCATCGCTTTGCTTCCTCAATGCCCGGTATACAACCTATCCACTTCAGCCTTATATTTTTCCAGTACTTTGGCGCGCTTTAATTTGAGCGTCGGTGTCTGCAGCCCGTTTTCCACATTCCACGGTTCGTGAATGACCGCCACCCGGCGTATTTTGGCGTAACCCGGAAATCCGCTCGTTTGCGCTGCGATTTTTTCCAGTAAGATTTTCTCCAGCTGATGCTTTTGCTGCTCATTACCCGAATCGTCCGTCAGACCGTAGTGCGCAAAAAGATCCTGCTGCCGGGTTGCATTCAACACAGCCAGGACACTTAAATAGGAGCGCGCTTCACCGATCAGCATCACCTGCTCAAATAGCGGATCATGCAGAATCGCCGTCTCCATATCGGCGGGCGGCACTTTCTCGCCGGTGGACAGCACAATGATTTCTTTCAACCGCCCGGTAATGGTGACATGCCCCTGCGCATCGATCGATGCGATATCGCCGGTATTCAGCCAACCGTCTGGTGAGATCACCGCTTTCGTTGCGTCAGGATTGCCCCAGTACCCCAGCATCACGTTCGGTCCGCGCACCAGCAGTGCATTGTTCTCGCCCAGCTTGACCATCACGCCGGGAATCGGCAAACCGACGCTGGCAGGTACGTTATCGCTGACCCGGTTGGCACACACCACCGGACTGCTCTCCGTCATGCCGTAACCTTGCAGCACCGGCAAGCCAAGGCCGATAAAGATGCGCGAAACCTCAGGCGACAAAGCGGCGCCGCCACTCATGACCATGCGCAAATGTCCGCCCATTTTGCCCAGCACCTTGCCGGCCACCAGCCGCTCGAGTATTGGCCACAACACATGCGACAAGCGCTGGTACCCCCTGCCTTGCTGGAGTTCAAAGCGGCTGTAGCCCACCTCAACCGCAAAGTTGAATAGCCAGCGCGCAAAACCGGAACCCTCAGCAAGTTTTGTCCGGATGCCTGAATAAACCCGTTCGTAGATACGCGGCACCGAAATCAGCAAGGTAGGACGAACGGTTAGCAAATCTTCTTGCAATTGCGGAATCGAACGTGCATAGGCAATTGTGGCGCCCGCCATCATCGGCACGTAATAACCCGACGTACGCTCGAAAGTATGCGACAGTGGCAAAAAGGACAGCAGCAAATCTTCCGGCATTACCGGAATCACTTGTAAGCAGCTAGAAGCATTGCTCAAAATATTATGATGACTGAGCATCACGCCTTTGGGACGGCCCGAGGTGCCGGAGGTATAAATGATCGTGGCCAGCGCATGCGGATCGTCGGGGATATGCTGGACATCGCCAGCGTGCACCGCCACCCAATCCGTCGCCGCCACGACACGGACATTGTCGCAGGCATCGATGCTATCCGGCTCAAAAGGCCTAAGAATCACAACCCGCTGCAATCCCTCTATTTCATCGTGAATGGTCAGAAACTGCTGCCATTGATGCGAGTTATCCAGCAACAGCAATTTAACGTCGGCATCATTGATAACGTACGCGGCGTTCTCAACCCGGTCGTCGGTGTACAAAGGAATCACCACTAATCCGAGACCCAGCGCCGCTTGTTCGAACATCACCCATTCCGGGCAATTTTTCATCATCACCGCGACGCGGTCCCCCGCAGCGAGCGACTCCTTAAGCAACGCGGCTTGCCAGCGTGCCACCCAATGGTTCATTTGCTCCCAGGTATAGCTTGCCCATTCTTCGCTGATCGGATTGAAATAGCGGTACGCTGCTTTTTGCGGCGAACGCTGCACGCGTTCTTTAAAAAGACCATCCAGCGTTTTTGCTGCTTCCAGTGAAATGATACTTGTCGTTTCAGCTTGCTCTGCTTGCATACTGTTCCTTTTTATACCGGGATTTCTGTCAGTGTTCTTATGTTTTCAGTTCACGTCATTCCCTGTCTTGCTCATCTTCGCCACCGCCCTCGTCTGAAGAAATGCTTTCCACTACTTCGGCAGCCGCAGCGGCCGCGGCACTCACCGCTGCAACAAAACTAGCAGCACCGACACCGGCGGCGCTCGCCACATGACTGATTGCTCCGGAAATTCCCGTGTCTGTTCTTGTTTCGTGACCGAAATCAGGCGGAAAATCGTCCACTTTAACCACCCGGCCGCGCAGATCCTTCAATTTATTTAGCAGATCCGCTTCTTCCTGCGTGATGATGTTCAACTGCACTGCTTGCGCAATTTGCCCGTCGCCGTGATCGGTGATTTTGTGTTGTTTGACCGCTTCGCGCAGTTTGGCTTCGATGGCGCTGCACTCAATCACACAGCGCAAAGCTTGTTCCAAGTCTGCCATCGGCTCGTTATCCGCTGTCGGCACAAAAACCCCGGCGGTCAACCGGTCGCGCACAGCACCCGGTTCCATCAGCAAGCGGGCAACCTCATGCGCCAGCGCATCGGACGGTGGTCTGCAGCGTTTGCCGAGCGGGAACACCAGCGCACGCAACAACCAGATAAGCGCAATATGCGCCGGGAAATTGGTCAGAAACTCATCGAACGCTTGCTGCAGGCGATACAAAGCATCTTGCATGGACCAATGCAGCAGCGGCAAATCCGCAGCGGGACGGCCGTCATCCTCAAACCGCTTCAACGTGGCTGAGCACAAATACAGCAAACTCAGAATATCCCCCAAGCGCGCGGACAATCGCTCCTTGCGTTTGAGCGAGCCGCCCAAGCGCATCAGTCCGATATCGGCGATGCACGCAAAGCTGGCAGAGAAACGCGCCAATTGGCGGTAGTAAGCCGCCGTCTCCGCTGCGCAGTTTTCCGGTGCATTGTCTTTGATATAGTCGCCGAATAGCGCATAAACCAGAGCATTTGCCGTATTGCGCAGGGTAAACTTGGCATGCCCGATCAACGCTTCATCAAACGCCAGCGATGCGCTGTCCGGATTGTTATCATGCGTCGCATTGACTTCTTTCAGCAGATAAGGATGGCATCGGATCGCGCCCTGGCCGAATATGATCATGTTGCGCGTCAGAATGTTGGCGCCTTCCACGGTGATGCTGACCGGGATCTGCTGATAGGTGCGCCCCAGATAGTTTCTCGGACCGATACAAATGGCTTTGCCGCCGTGTATGTCCATCGCGTCATTGATCGCCTGGCGCCCGCGCTCTGTCAGATGATATTTGACGATGGCCGAAGCGACAGAAGGCTTTTCGCCCAGATCGACCGCGCTGGCAGTCATAACACGCGCGGCGTCCATCATGTAGGTATTGCCGCCGATGCGCGCCAGTGCCTCCTCAATTCCTTCAAAATAACCGATCGGCGTTTTGAATTGCGTGCGCACGCGGCTATAGGCACCCGAAGTGCGCGCCGCCAATTTTGCCGCGCCCACACTAGTGGCCGGCAGGGAAATGGCGCGCCCAACCGACAGGCAGTTCATCAGCATACGCCATCCCTGTCCGACGCCTTCCTGCCCGCCAATGATCCAATCCATCGGAATGAACACTTCCTTACCCCAGTTCGGGCCATTCTGGAATGCGCCATTGAGCGGATAATGACGCCGCCCGATATGAACGCCCGGTGTATTGGTCGGAATCAACGCCAGCGTGATGCCCAGGTCTTCGCCTTTGCCCAGCAACCGGTCCGGATCGTACAACTTGAACGCCAGCCCCAAAATAGTCGCAACCGGACCCAAGGTGATGTAGCGTTTCTCCCAGGTTACCTTCATCCCCAGCACATCGGTTTTACCGTCGTACTCGCCGCGGCAGACAATGCCAAAATCCGGCATAGCACCGGCATCCGATCCCGCTTCCGGTGAAGTCAGCGCAAAGCAAGGAACTTCCAAGCCCTTGGCCAGACGCGGCAAATAGTACTCTTTTTGTTTCTCGGTGCCATAATGCAGCAGCAACTCGGCTGGTCCCAAGGAATTCGGCACCATCACCGTGACCGCTCCCGTGCCGCTACGCGAACCGATTTTCATCACGACTTCGGAATGCGCCAGCGCCGAAAAACCGTAACCGCCGTATTGCTTGGGAATGATCAAACCGAAGAAACCATTCTCTTTGATGAATTGCCACACTTCCGGCGGCAGATCCTTCAGTTCATGCGTAATCTTCCATTCGTCGAGCATGGCGCACAATTGCTCCACCGGACCATCGAGAAACGCCTGTTCCTCCGCGCTCAATTGCGGTTTGGGATACGCCAGCAGTTTTTTCCAATCCGGCTTGCCGCTGAATAACTCGCCTTCCCACCAAACCGTGCCAGCATCCAACGCTTCCTGCTCCGTTTGCGATATCTGCGGCAGCATTTTGCGGAAAATTTTCAGTATCGGATTGGAAACCAAATGGCGGCGTATGACTGGAACAGCCAAAATCACACCGGCGACAGCAACGATAAACAGGATGACATAGAAGAGAAACAGGAGCATGGCAATCTTCCTCGTAGTGAGTTAAGCCCGGTCAAGCTCGGTACATGATGACACGGTGTTGTACAAGACTTCGATCAGGCGTGTAAAATCCGGCAATCTTCTCAAAGAGCTTACAGTCTCAAATTTACATGATAATCGTTCAAATCCCTACTGTAACGCTGAAGTATTATGACGCGTTTGTTGTGTATTTCATACACCCAGGCCGCCGTCAATTTTTAACTTGTTAAATTCAGGAAAAAATCATGTCCGATGACACACTGTCGCTTGCGCAAACACTGATAGCCCGCCGTTCACTCACCCCTGCCGATGACGGTTGCCAGGAAATTCTGATCGAGCGGCTGGAAAAACTCAGTTTCCACATCGAAAGAATGCGCTTCGGCGAAGTCGATAATCTCTGGGCGCGGCGCGGCGATGCGGCACCGGTACTGTGTTTCGCCGGACATACCGACGTTGTGCCGACCGGCCCGCTGGAACAATGGGACAGCGAGCCGTTCACCCCAACCATCCGGGATGGCAAGTTATATGGGCGCGGCGCTGCCGACATGAAATCGTCGCTGGCCGCTTTTATCACCGCTATTGAAGCTTTTGTCGCACAACATGCCAATCATCAAGGGTCGATCGCCCTGCTGATCACCTCCGACGAGGAAGGCGTTGCGGTCGACGGCACGGTCAAAGTAGTCGAAACGCTCAAAGCACGCGGCGAATTGCTGGATTATTGCATTGTCGGCGAACCGACCTGTACCGACACGCTGGGCGACACCATCAAAAACGGCCGGCGCGGCTCCTTATCCGGCAATCTGACGATCAAGGGCATCCAAGGCCATATCGCGTATCCGCATCTGGCGAAAAACCCGATTCATCTGGCCGCACCTGCGATTGCGGAATTGGCGCAAACCGAATGGGATCAAGGCAACGAATATTTCCCGCCAACCACCTGGCACATTTCCAACATCCACGGCGGCACCGGCGCCACCAACGTCATCCCTGGCACACTCAACTTATTGTTCAATTTCCGTTTCTCCACCGCCAGCACGGTCGAATCGCTCAAAGCCCGCGTGCATGAAATTCTTGATAAACATGGCTTGGACTATGATTTGCAATGGGAACTGTCGGGCAAACCGTTTCTCACGCCCAAGGCGGAACTAGCCGATGCCATGCATGCCGCTATCGTCGAAGTCACCAACATCGAACCGCAGTTGTCCACCTCCGGCGGCACATCGGACGGCCGCTTTATCGCCGATATCTGCGCGCAAGTCATCGAATTCGGCCCACGCAATGCCACCATCCACAAATTGAACGAACACGTGACCGTGGATGATCTCGGTAAGCTATCGAGAATTTACCAGTTAATCATGGAGAACTTGCTGATCGATAAAACTGCCGCGGCCGATTCAGATACCGATGGTTTTTGGAATAAATTGAAGAAGTATTTTTCTTTTGGGTGAAATGATATTTGTAAGGCCGTGCGTTACTTGCGCTGGGGGAAACAAAATGTGTGTTTATACTTTATATTCAGAACCACTCCAAGACTAAATCTATTAAATAATAAGAACCTAACAAGATTCAACCAAACCATATGACATTCTATTATGGTACTCACGTCCGTTTGAAGGAAATTACAATTCTTCTTAACAGAGCGAATTCTATCGCTGGAAATGTGGAGAATCTTACGGTATACCTCGATGGAGATGATTACTCGCAAAACAATTCCATTCGTAAAGACTTCTATTTTCCAGCATTTTTCTGGCGAAAAGGAGATTCTGTTAAGTTTGTGCCATCCAAGATTGCAGCATTAATGAATGACCCAAATGTCACACATTTTATTTGGTTATCGAAATCTCTTCTTGATGGAGAGGATATTCACATTCTTTGGGTTTACAGTCATGAATTACGCCATTTTATGCAAGATTACGGAACAGTCGATACCATAAAAATCAAGTCATTCCTTTCCGAACTACACAACCAGGAAGGTTTTTCTGGAAAAGGTACTCAGCTCGAAATTCCGAACGAACTTGATGCTGAGTTGTTTGCAAAATCGACAGTAAAAGCGGTATTCGGACATACGATGCTTTCGGACTACATTTCCTTGAAGTGTAAAGAGCAGAACGGTGATTCGTATTTCCAGCGCTTTGAGTACCTCGAAAAATTGCTCTCAGTTAAATGAAATACTCTATCGTGCTTCGCTTGCTACTGACCGATAGATTATTACCAGCGTTAGTCGTCAAGAATAAAGGAGTACAACAATGACAACCGATAAGAATTCGCTTGAGCACTGGGCAAATGTATTTGCTCAATCTAGCATTGAAGAATTGATAGTTTACTGCGTAGAACTCGGTATACCAGCACCTTTAGAAAAACTTGGAGCTCTACAGAAGCGCTTTATTGACATCGCATTCCATGAAAAGGAAACCCCGCACAACGTCAGGAGTGTTGCCGCTTCGTGGATCCGTGCACTTGAATCTGTTGCCATCGTTTCTTTTCATGAGCAACCCGAATTTCTAAATATATTTATGAATGCAAGAGATCAACTCATGGAACATGCTATTGAGTATGGGTATGGCACAGCAATTTACCAATTAAGTATCAACGGGAATGAGATATGGAACATCTTTGCAGACAATGAAACACCAGAAACTCAGCAGGTAAAAGAACGACGCACTTATCTAATCCACACAGCATTTGGTCGCGCTGAAGATGTGCCAGAGGAATAGCGCAAGAATCAAGCATTCATCAATATAACCTGCACGCCCATAAACTAATCTATCCACCGGACATCAGCAGCATGCAATTATTGATGCCCTTTATGCCCCAGCCTAGCTATTTCCAATTTTAATTACAAATACATGCAGGGAATGTCAAACTAAAATCTTGATAAACCAGTACCAGATTTGCCCAGTTTGGCAAGCAGTTTGGTTCGATCAACAACTGCCTACAATAAATCAAATTCAGTCAATCAACATCAGAAAATGATGATTAATTTCTGAAATTGTCAGATCAGGTGTGAGTCACCTCAGCTAAGATTGCTTTTATCTCATCCAACATAGCGCGATGATCCAAATAATCAATCGCAATCGGAAACACGGCATTGTTAATGACCAGTCGCAAAGACGGATAGGAATAGACATCCATGCTTCTTGCTAGCTGAATTTGATGCTGTAGTTCATTTTCTATCGCCGGGCTTTTCAGGTCTTCGCTAAAGGTTTCTGCATCCAATCCAATTTCACGGGCGCAAGCTTGTAAGGTTTCCGGTAGTGATGGATTCTTTGCTTGCTGGTAATAGGCAGTCTGAATGGCGTGTATCATTTCCGGTTCAGCTTCCGTGCGTTGCATTTTGGCTGCCAGAACGGCCCGGCAAGCCGGATAAGTTGAGCGGATCGGCGTATTGCGCGACCAAAAATCCCAGTTGAAGTGAACGCCGGGAACGGTTTGCTCGATGCGTCGCCATGCCTGTTGCACCATTTTTTGCGTTGCGAGCGGCATCGGTTCCGTGGTATCCGGCGCCAGGCCGCCAACGAGGTAAACAATTTCCATATTTCGCGGCAGATCCTGTTGCAAGGCAGTCCAGCTTTGGCTGAAGGCGTAACACCAGCTGCACATGGGGTCATGAATGTAAAAAATTTGCGGAGCACTCATTGCAAGCGTTTAAAGAAGAAAGTTCTGCCATGTTATCGTCAAAAGCACGGAAATCCTAGCAATCGTCACTTAAGAAAAAACATCCGCGATTGCTGTAAAATTCCCTTTTGTTCACGTTTGAATTGATGCCCGTCATTATGCCGCACGCTCTACGAAAATCACTCACAAGAATCGCGCTGATCGCTGCGCTATTGCTATTCAGCGGTTGCAGCATGCTGCGTCTGAGCTATGACAACGGGCCGCAGCTGGCTTGGTGGTGGCTCGACGGGTATGTCGATTTCAGCCGGGAACAAGCACCGCACGCCAAACACGCCATTCACCAATGGTTCGGCTGGCACCGCGCCACCCAGTTGCCGGAATACGCGGATTGGTTAGCCGCGATACGCAGCCGGATCGACGGCGAGTTGACACCTACGCAAGTCTGTAACTGGTCCGACGAGCTGCAAAATATCATCGCACCCGCTTTCGATCACGCCGTGCGCCTCGGCACACCGGTGGCCTTGCGCTTGAGTGAAACGCAATGGCGTCATCTCGAAAAACGTTATGCCAAGAGTAACGAAGAGCTGCGCGCGGATTTCCTGCAACCCGATCCCGAAGACCGGCTGCGCGCATCGATCAAGCGGACTATCAAACGCGTTGAGAATCTTTATGGCGATATTGATAAAGCCCAGCGGCGCTTCATCATCGCCAGCCTTGAAGCTTCCCCTTTCAACCCGGAGACATGGCTGACCGAACGCCAGCGGCGGCAACAGGAAACCCTGCGAACACTGCGCCAGCTTGCCGCCGAGTCCGCCGCACCCGAACTGGCCACGGCTTCATTACGCAAACTGATTGAACACACGCACCGTTCCGACAATCCGGACTACCGGGCTTACCAATTGAAATTAGCCGAACACACCTGCGGCTTTATCGCGCGCATGCACAACAGCACCACGCCAGCACAGCGGCGGCATGCACACGATAAGCTCAAAGGCTGGGAGACGGATTTTCGTGCATTGGTGATTGATAACCGCTTGCAGACTGCTTTGGAGTAGCGAGCTGCGGCCACTGGATAAATCCGGAATCCGGCTGGAGGAAGGGTGATTGTGCTAGTCAGACAATGATACTAACAAGCGCAATGTCCTTTGCCATCGTTCTCTACGCAATCGTCTCCCCCACGCTCTCCGGAGCAATTGTACGAAGCCCAGTCTTTAAAATTATGCTTGCTCGTGCCATATACTTTCTTACCTTGGCAATCCGAGTTCTTAAAAAAATAACAGGCACGCTGGATTATTTTTGTTTGTGTAACCATTGGAAGCGGTTGATAGGAAAAACTCACCTTCCTTTGTGCCGGAGAAGATTGCATGTCGCCTTCCATTTCGGAACACTCAGCACATTTCTTTTGAATCGATGGCTGATTTCCACCGCCCATCTGCAATGCTTTCGCCCCCATCACGTCCGCTTCATGTTCCAGTCCCTTGTCATCATTAACAGGAACGCCATCTTTCATCTGCATCGTCGGCTGAACGCGACCTTGCGCTTGCTGCACCACATGCCAAGCCTCATGAGGCAAATGTTGTTCCTGCCCCGGCGCGACATGGATGTCGGTGCCCTGCGCATAGGCAAGCGCGTTGAGTTGCGCCGGTTGCGACGAATTGTAATGAACCCGCACGGAATCCATCGACATACCGGACAATGACTCAATACCGGACTTCAGATTATCTGGCAGGCCGGTGTCGTTGGGTTTTGCTGAGGATTGCTCTTTCAATTGTGCGGGAGAATCCGTAACCGCTTTTTTCTGTAACTCTTCTTCCTCGACTCGTTGGGCCGGCTCGGATTTGGATTTCTTTTGCAGCGATTCGTCTTCCTCGATGCGCTGCACGGATTCATCAGATAAAAACTTGCGCTGCGCCAGCATGCGCGAGCTGCCGCGCATCTGCTGACTGATCTTCCGTTGCGCGATGGCTTGCGGAGAATTGGCCATGACGGTGATCATTTGCCTCTGGGCAGCTGTCGATTCGCGATTATCTACAAAAGCTTGATGAACAGATGAAATAGCTGCCACAGCAACAGGATTGCGCGTTTGTTGCCGCTCTGATTCAGCTGGTAATGATCGTTTCATACTAACCTCCGTTATATCTTGGTAGCGCTAACCAATATCTTGGTGATGCATAAGTATATCAAATCCTTCGATTTTTCCAAGAAGCAGCAGCGTGTTACGAACTTTCATTGCCTGATTCCAATTTTTCCTGGCGCCGACTTTTTTCAAGTGACTGTAACATGATTTTGGGTATTTCGGCCTGCAGCGATGATAGAATCAACATTTGAACCGCTCAATGCTGCCACACCATTGATTCCACCGATGCCCGCATGAAATGCAAGCAAAATAGCCTGAGTATCATCAAGTGCTGTTCCAGCATTTATTTGTACTGGTGCATATACAAAATTGGGTTGATTATTCCGCGGAATATTGGCACTCAGCGTAATATTTTGGTAAAGGCGCAGAATTTGATTTGCTCTGCTTGGACGTGTTGGATTTCCATTCGTATTATTACTTTTACTCAGCACTCTAGCATTTCCATAATCATTTGCTCCACCATCCTCCCTCTTTACTATGTGATCTATTTCGGGTTCAATTGGCGTAACAACATTGCGATCAATCAAGGCACCATCGTCCCAATCATCGGTTGGATGTTTTGTCCAGGTCCAACAACCGGAGCATTCCCGCCACCGTTATTAACGTTGTTTGCATATATGTAGGGGCGTTGACTATTGTTAAACGCCTTATTTCCCGCCATAGTAGTGCCTATTGAACCTACAATCGTCGTTGTCCTTCTAAAAATCGCAGGGTTCGTCGGGATAAAACCAACATTGACCATCTGCATTACTTTTTTTTCAGATTGTGCAAGTTGCACAGATTTATTAGAAGTACCAAACAACATTTTTCGCTGCACCAGCATCCGCGGGTTGTTATTCATCAGTTGACTGATTTTCCGTTGCGCTACGGCTTGCGGGGAATTTGCCATAACAGTCATTAATTGCCGCTGCGCCGCTGCCGATTCACGATTATCTGCAAAAGCTTGGGTGCCAGATGCGTTATTTTCTGATACTGCAGAATGGCGAGTTTGCTGTGATTCTGATTCAATCGATAATGATCGTTTCATAGTATCCTCTGTTCATTTGGCGCTGATTAACGTTTTACGCCTGAGTTAAGAATCAATCTATTTTCAAGATAATTCAGGCAATATCAAATGCAAAGCAAAAGAGCTTAGGCAGATCAAATAATCCTGACGCTAGATGTTTTTTTCGTGTCATCGAACGCAACAGCTCACTTGCACAAATAATTTCTCGTGTCTCTCTAAATTACAACATAATGCGTTGCACCAATATTGAATGCCTGATTTTGCGGCCTCAGTGCCGATCCAACTGGATAAATCGAAGGTGCCGCATGACGTACCGCGCCATGCAATCCGGCTCCACTTGAAATTGCGCCGAACCCGTTGCCTGCGGCGGCGGCTTTCATCAATGCGCTCACGCCGGTAATGCCGCGAAATACATTGGATAATCTGGTAGGAAAAACGGTGCTGTTTTTAACCGGAATCGGATTGTGCGCCGTTCCATTAGCACGGGGACTATTCGTGAAATACCACAAGATTTTTCCAATACTGTTATCGCCGACATCTTGCTGTTGAACGATGGTTACATTCAGCGGGGCAGCGCCATTGGTCAATGCATGCACTCCCTGTTGTTCACCATTAACTATTTCACCGAGTTCGACGTGCTGAGTGTAATTACCGATCCCTTGCGCATGAATCGCCGGAATTCTTTGATATTCCTGATACCAATTCGGCGTACTGCTGTTTCTTAGCTGCGCGGTTTTCAGTAAAACTGCTTGGTTCCGGTTAGAACCAACCGGAGTTAAAAGCTCCTTGTGCAGCCGCTGCTTTACGCCTTGAGTAATCACCGAGAATGCCGCACGTTGCGCTAACATTCGCGGACTCTGATTGATCTGCTCGCTGATTTTCCGTTGCATTACACTTTGCGGTGCGTCGTTCAGAACCGGCAACCGCCGCTGCTGAATTGCCGCTTTGCGATGATCACTGATCGTTTGACTGGGAGCGTTTCTGTTTTCCGCCTGTTCAAAGAAACGAGATGCAGCGCTATGGTCTTGCTTGTTTAAGAATCGCTTCATTTTTCCTCCCCGGGTTGTTAGTCAACGATACATCAGCACCGTAAAATCATCTTCCAAATAATCATCGAAACATTTTACGCGCGGCGACAGCACCCGGCAAAGCGTCAGAATTTCTTCCCGGTCATGCCCCACCAGCAAATCATGCTGCGGGAAGCGGCTTTTATCCAGCATGTTAAAAGCCAGCGCGATCCGGGCGCTGTTATACAGTTTGCCAATCATGCCGGTATAAAAACTGTCATCTTTACAGCGGTACCCCAATACGCCGCTGGCGATGACGTAATCGACCTGCGGTAATTCTGTGGTGCTGAAGTCGGTTTGATAAAAAGTTGTCCGTTCGACGCCTTCGTAGCGCTTCCGGGCTTCGGCGATGAACTCCGGCATTTGATCGATGCCGATATAATCGAAGCCGGAAAAATGCTGGTCCAAGAACGCTTTCAAATCGCCGTAGCCGCAGCCAACGTCCAGCACCGACGCGCCATTCAAAACACCCGCTTTGATCAATGTCCGGTACCGCGCTTGCTGGCTGTGCGCATTGCGCCAGCCTAACGATTCGACTGTGCCGTGTTGAAACTCGGCAATACGATGACGGTGATAGTGCATGACGGTCGCTTTCTCGATCAGATCCATGGATTTATCTCGCAATCAATTGTCCATCAACTCTCAAGCTCATCGCTTGCGGTAAACGCCACCCTGGGCCGGGAAGGTTTTCGCATTTGTTTTTTCCTGCGCAGATAAATAACGATAGCCAAGGTTATTCCGCCGAAAATCACTAGAAACAATGGCAAATTTCCTTTAGACAGCGACTCCAGTAGCGGATCGTAGGCCAACAACAGGAATGCGACGATCAATGTCGGAACCACGAGCAGCAGACAAGTTAGATAAAAATTCTTGATTGCGTTGTGAACACGGCAGGAATAAAAATAAAGCCCGGCAAAAACCAAGCAAAGCGCCGTTAACAATTCGAGCGCGATCCGGAAATAGTCGCGATTTTCGCAAACGAATCTTTCCAAAAACGAATCGGGTTCTCCATATCCATACCAGTCTGTGTTCTGAAAAAATCTTACCAGGCAGCCGCTGACGGATTGGATGGTATCGCAGCGCAGCGGTACTTCTCCAACCGCTTCCGGTTCGTTAGCGGGCATGGGCCAAAATCCGATTCCGCCAAAATTATCTTTAAAATAAACGATATCGTCCTCGAGTTGTTGCCAGTTCCTACCACCGAATTCAATGACCGGGATGATATGCCACCTCAACATGCTACGCTCGATACCGTGCAGTTCGCCGCTTTCTATGTCCGATCTCAATTTCTTTTTGGAATCCGTTGTCGGCTCTTCGATCAAAACTAAAATATTGGTTCTCATGTCAGCGGCACTAGCGTCGTTGGAGGATTTTCTATTATCAATCCACCTTACGAGATTTGAGTAACGGTATATGCCGGTACCCAACGCGGATTGCGGCATCATGATATTGACGTAATAATCGTTTTTCTCAGCAAACAGCCGCTTTTGCAGATCGGCAAAAAATCGCTTAAACAATTCAACGGATTCGCGATCATCGGGAAAACCGTCAAAATACAGCGTCACGCCATCCCCCAAGGTCGGCGGTGTTACGATGCCCAAAGTCATATTCTGCTTAATTTTTGCCATGGAATCGATCGCCGGACTGGTCAAAAAACTGACGATATACTCAGTCAATGTCTCAAAAACAGCCGTCCGGGACGAGTAAGAAAGTTTCTGCCAGCGATCCCAGTAAGATTTATCATTGCGGACGACCCAATCGACTTTGCTGTTGTGTTTGCGGGCAGTCCGGATAAATGCGGTTTGCGCATCCCAGTCGGCGCTGTCCTTGGATAATACCGTGCTTTCGTTATGCACATTATTGGCTTGCTTAAGGACACCTTGCTCGTCAAATGAAAGTCCGTAATAGGCAACTCTCGACAACACGCTGAAATTCACGGTCTGCTTCTCCCCGGCCAGCCAGAACGGATAAAAACCGTATACGGTGCCGGACAAATCATCGATGACGCAACCGCAGCCGCCGCCATCCCACTGCACAGCGGATGCCGCGCGGTAAACCGGATTTTTCTTGTACAGCGGCGCAATGGCAGGCTGCACAACGTGTTCATACAAACCGGCCGCAAATTCGTCGATCAATGCCAGATCCTGCGGTTCGCAAACGTCTTTGCGGTGCTGGCGTAATAAATCAATCTCTTTCAACTGCTCGGACAAATCGCGCATTCCCTCATAGGGACCGGTCAATAAGTCCGCGCTCAATTTTTTAAAATCATCGTCACTGATTTTCAAACCGGATAAATAGGCATTCTGCTTATTCATATCCTGGCAGGCGCCGATACCCGCATAAATTTTGGATTTTGCCGCTTGGTCAAACAGATTCTTGTCGGGATAAGCCACGCCTTGCAGCGATTTTTCCAGCAAAGCGGTAAGTACACTGTCCAGTGAGCTGAATAATGGATCACCCGCCAGTATTTCCAAAAAACTCTGACTGATGACCGGGTCTGCGTAGCGGTAGTATTGCTCAATGACTGGCATTAATTTATCAACCACCTCCGGATGATCCTTAAGCGCTCCGGTTATGGCTTCTTTCAGCGCCGCGACGTTGTCAAATTTCTTGTTGACCAATTTGGCTAACTGCGCATAAAGCTGGCTTTTGCCCTGCAGTATCTTGAAATCTTCCGCCATGAGGGCGTAGTAATGAATCACCGGCTGATCCTTGGCGGCAAGCAATCCGGGTGGCGCATAAGCCACCTGCAAATACAGATACACGAGATCCAGCAACGCTTGGTCTGTACCTTTCCGCCGCACATCGTAGTAACCGTTTTTTTCCGCTTCCGGCCGGTCGTCGTTCCAATTCGCAAAATCAGCGCTGATCAGCACTTTCGTTTCTTCCGGAAACATCCCCGAGAACGAGGCGATGCGCTCCAAACGTTTCCTTGTTTCATTCACATATTGACCGACAGGTTCTATTTTGAAATCGTGAACAAAACGCTGCAGCCAGTACAACGTAACCGGCCCCAGCGCACCGTCCGTCAACGGGTGCTGACTGAGCGCAACATCCCGGTTCCACTCACGGTCGCCTTGATAAATTTGCGCAAGATTGCGCTGCATTTGAATGATCGTGGATTTATCCAGCCGCCTGAATTTTTCCTGATCGATTAGACGATCGTAATTAGCATCCACTGCGAAGACGGCAGTCATAAAGCAACTGAAAAAAATGCATACGACCCAGCAAAAGAAATTTTTTTTCATCGCGCACTCACAATGTTCGGCCTTCTTTTAGCAATTCTTTTACCACCCCTTTAATCAGATCATCCTGGATAATCGCATTGCGCTTCATGCGGATGGTTTGAATCGCCGCGAAGCGCACCGCATTGGTGAGCGCACCGCCCGACAACTCATAGCTTTCCGCCAGTTTTACCAAGTCAGTATCTGCCGAAAGCAGTTGGTTACCAGCAAAAATCCCGCGCCATAAGCGCAAACGCTGATCGGCGTCCGGCATGGCAAAGTGCACCGAAGCCTGGAAGCGCCGGGCGAAGGCTTCGTCGATATTGGCCTTCAAATTGGTCGCCAGTATCACCACACCGGGATAATCCTCAACGCGTTGCAACAAATACGATACTTCCTGGTTCGCGTAGCGATCGTTCGAACTGCTGGTCTGCGTTCTTTTACCGAACAACGCATCCGCCTCATCGAAGAAAAGAATCCAGTTCTTGTTGGTTGCTTGATCAAACACATTGGCGAGATTCTTCTCGGTCTCGCCGATATATTTGGAGACCACCATCGACAGATCGATACGGTACACATCTACACCAGCACTGGCGCCGATCAAGGTCGCCGTCAAAGTCTTTCCCGTTCCGGGCGGACCATAAAACAAAGCGCGATAACCCGGTTTGATATTCTTGCCCAGATGCCACTGCTGCAAGATGGTTTGCGAATACCGCAACCAGGTATTGATGTTGTCGATTTCATCCATCACCTCCGGATCCAGCACCAGATCGCCCCAAGTCAGCGAAGTGGTAATCAATTTGGCCGGAAAATTGATGCCGTAATCCGGCTTGTCATCGCGTCCCAGCGTCAGCCGGTTCAAGTACTCGACCGTCATCATCAGCATGGCACTCAAAAAAGGCTCCCCGCTCGCACTGTGTTCCACTTTGATAATCTGCTGCTTACACAAGTAATGATCGGGCTGGAACAAACGCATCACGTCAAAACGTTTTGCCAGACTATCGCCCGCCAGAATAAAAGCGGCCGTCTCGCAGGTAGGCAAAAACCCGCTATGTCCCTTTCCCTTCCATCCGCCGAATTCGGTGAATCCGCGCGCGATTTCCTGGTTATTGAGCAAAAAAGTATCCAGTACATGCGGCTGAATATGCGGCAGCAGCGCCAGAATGACCACCAGCCGCTCATCGAAGCCCATAGCGTAATCCCGCACCAGGAGGGCATATTCCGATTGTTCCGCAGCAATATCCGGTGGCTGTAGCGTGTAAATATCCTGGATTGCACCTTCGCGGCAAAAATAAATATCGCAGCGCGCCGCCAGCACCGCCTTGAACCAGGCGATTTCCTTTTCCAGCGTAACTGCATTGGCATCACTTTCCATCATGGCCGGCATTTTTTCAGTAGAAGACACATCCAATCGATCAGCGCCACGTGACATGCACCGCCCGTTCCATCCAACCATGCTTGATGACCGAATAGCTCCACGGCAAACTATCCAACAGCATATCGAACACCCCGGGTTCCACCGTCAAATACCACATCCCGTCTTCTTTCAGCTGCAGTTTGCCCTTGCGCTGCAGGAACGTTTCCCGCAAACCGCTGATGGAGGTATTGCCGATAGTTTGCCAGTTCTGAATCATGCCGCGGATCAATCCCTCGATCGTTTCCTGCTCATGCGCACTGATGTCGATCTCGCGGCAAATCGGAATCCCTGTTGTCACGCCGCATAGAATCTTATTCAACGTCAACTGATACTCCGGCGATCGGGTTTGCTCATTCACCATAAACTGCAACAAATGCACCGCGCGTTCGGCTGCACGGCGGTCAACAAAGACACCATCCTCGACCAGCTTCAGCATACCGAACAAACGCGGCAAATACGGCGCAGCCAATACCTGCCCGGCATTCTCGATATAAATCTCCTCACGCACGTCGTCTGATGACTGCGCCCGATGCAGCAAAGCATCCCAATCCAGCAACGGCGGCTTTTGCGCCGCTGATAATGCATTTTCCTCTGCCCGCGCAATCACCCGGCTTGAATCCTGATTCCCCTTTTCCATTCGCTGCGGCACAGCGGAAGTCTCCACCAGCATCCGCAATAAAGTACGAATCGCACCGGAGGCTTGGCGCTGCTCCAGCGCTTCATACCAAGCACGTAAGATCATCTGCGGATCGGCTGCATCCGTTATGCCACCAGCAAGTGCCTGCAAGTAAGCATCCGGAACGATACCGGTCGTATCCAGCGTCAGCAAATAATCCAGGCTGGCTGCCCATAAGCGTTGTTCCCACTGCTGCCGGTTGCTTTGTTCCGTCAACTTGGTGACCCGGAATAGCGTGTCCGCCTGCGCCAGCAGATGTTCATTCCACAACGCCGCTTGCGGCGATAGCAGATAAGCGATATCCATGCGGCTCGATCGCGGCAGTTTTTCCGGCCCATCGCGCGTTGCTATCGTATGCAGTAACGCGCGCAAGCGTTGCCTGAGTTCATCAGGCTTTGCTTCCGTTGCCGTGACTGCGGAATGTTCGCCGATCAGTCCCGCCTTGTGCAATGCCGCTGTTATGCGTGCGTACAGCGCCGCATGACCGGTGCGGATTTGTCTTGTCGAGTCGGCAACCGCTTCCGCAACAATTTCCACATTTGCCTTCCCGGCTGTTTCTGCTGTTTCTGCTCCTTTTGCTTCTTCCGTTCCGGTTTGCTTGTTCCAGTCCTGATGGTCAACTTTGCTTTGATCATGCGGCTGCCGCGCCAGTGCCGCGATCGCTTCCAGGTCGATTTCCCGTTCCTGCAGCAGGTCTTCCAGTATCCGCCGGTAGTAGCTTTCCCGATTGTCCACGTGATCCGCTTGCGTTTCTATCGCTTGCAGGAAAGCCAACCGGTCGGCGCCGCTAGCGGTGGATTTCATCCGTAGCAGTCGCTCGATCAGACTGTACAGTTCGTTTGCGGTCAGTTGCGCTGCGGTCAAGTCGTAGCGGCCGTTGCGTAAATCTCGATAGAGTTGTTGCAATTGTTCCGGGTGTTCGGTTGCCAGCATTTCCAACAGCGTGGGCAAATCATCGTATTGCCCGGTGCTCGATTCACCTGCTGTGAGGCGTTGCTGAAGTTCCCGATAGGCAGTGCCGGCTTCGAGTGACTCTTGCGCGGAATGCGCACTTTCTTCTACTGTCGTCCGGTGCCATTCCAGCTCGCTGCCACTGAGTGTCCGCAACAGTGTCGCCAGCACGCCATCCGGTTCGCTGTGCTCCAGTGCTTCATACCAGGCGCGCAGCGTGATCTGTAAGTCTACTTCTTCGATAGAGACACCCTGTGCGAGTGCTTGCAAGTAAGCGACTGGATTGATTTCCGCGTGGTTTTCCGTCAGCAGATAATCCAAACTCGCAGCCCATAGCCGCTGCTGCCAGCGTTTCTGCGTTGTTTTTCCGGACGATCCGGGTAGCCGGTATAAGCGGCCAGCATGCGCCAGCAGACGCTCGATCAGCAACACCGCTGGCGGTGACAGCCAATAGCTGATGTCCAGCAAGACCGGCTGCGGCAGTTGCGGCAACCGGGGCTTTATTTCCGGCGATTGCAGCAAGTCTCGCAGCCGCTGCTGCCGCCCGGCCGGGGTCAACTCCTTCAGGATCGCGGCATAGCCTGCGTCAATCAACTTGGCCTTGTGCAATGCCATTATGATCCGTGAATACCATGCCTCATGCAGCGGCTGGTTTTGTGTTGCCGCAGCGAATCGAACGGTGGTTTCAGGTAATTTTATATTTTCAATTGGTTCAGTTTTTTTGACTGCTTCCGGTTTTGCCGGTTTTCTCTGCGCCGTATCCGTCCGGTCCTTTTCTTGGGTATCAGCGGTAAAGGCTTGCAGCAGTGTATGCAGCACAGCGGAGGTTCCGCTCTGCGTCAGTGTCTCATGCCAAGCTTGCAATGTCGCCTGCGCATTGGATTCGCCCGATACACCGCGCGCGAGTGCCTGCAAGTAGGCCGCCGGTGCGATATCGGTCGTATCCAGCGCCAGCAAATAGCGCAAACTGGCTGCCCATAAACGCTGTTCCCACTGCTGCCGGTTGCTGGGTCCGGCGATACCAATAGATCGGGATAATTTGTCCGCCCGCATCAGCAGATGCTCGTTCAGCAATGCCGCTTGCGGCGCCAGCAAATAGGCAATTTCCATCCGTGTCGATTGTGCCAGCTTGCTCGTCCAATCGTGCACGGCTATCGCACGCAATGCAGTACGTAACCGCTGTCTGAGCTCGGCAGGCTGACTGCTTCCTGCCACAACTGTAAGATGTTCATGAGTCAACTCGGCCTTGCACAGTTTTGTCATTACCGTTATGTACAGCGCCTCAACATCTGCGCGGGATGGTGATTTCATCGCCCGGACAGTTGATCCGGCGTGCACCGATTCCGCTGTGACTTGCTGGTTACGGTCAGCACGGACAACACCGGTTTGGGGCAATGTTTGCTGCGGCAATGCTGCAAACGCCTGCGGATCGGTTTGCCGGTCCGGCAATAGGTTTTTCAACAACTGCTGAATGCCATCTGTCAGCGCTTTATCACCAGCTTCACTCTGCATCAGTGCGTCATACCAAGCACGCAAAGTCACCTGCGGATCGGCATCATCCGTTAACTCACGGGCAAGCGCCTGTAAATAGGCCGTCGGAGCGATATCGGTCGTATCCAGCGTCAGCAAATAGCGCAAACTGGCTGCCCATAAACGCTGTTCCCACTGCTGCCTGCCTCCTCCTCCAGCCTTAGGAGTTGACCGCTGCAACGTGTCCGCTCGCACCAGCAGGTGTTCATTCAGCAGTGCCGCTTGCGGCGATAGCAGATGAGCGATATCCATGTGGCTCGATCGCGGCAGTTTTTCCGGCCCATCGCGCGTTGCTATCGTATGCAGTAACGCGCGCAAGCGTTGCCTGAGTTCATCAGGCTTTGCTTCCGTTGCCGTGACTACGGAATGTTCGCCGATCAGTCCCGCTTTGTACAAGGCCGCTGTTATGCGTGCGTACAGCGCCGCATGACCGGTGCGGATTTGTCTCGTTGAATCGGCAGCCGCTTCCGCAACAATTTCCGCATCTGCCTTCCCGGCTGTTTCCGCTCCTTTTGCTTCTTCCGTTCCGGTTTGCTTGTTCCAGTCCTGATGGTCAGCTTTGCTTTGATCATGCGGCTGCCGCGCCAGTGCCGCGATCGCTTCCAGGTCGATTTCCCGTTCCTGCAGCAGGTCTTCCAGTATCCGCCGGTAGTAGCTTTCCCGATTGTCCACGTGATCCGCTTGCGTTTCTATCGCTTGCAGGAAAGCCAACCGGTCGGCGCCGCTAGCGGTGGATTTCATCCGTAGCAGTCGCTCGATCAGACTGTACAGTTCGTTTGCGGTCAGTTGCGCTGCGGTCAAGTCGTAGCGGCCGTTGCGTAAATCTCGATAGAGTTGTTGCAATTGTTCCGGGTGTTCGGTTGCCAGCATTTCCAACAGCGTGGGCAAATCATCGTATTGCCCGGTGCTCGATTCACCTGCTGTGAGGCGTTGCTGAAGTTCCCGATAGGCAGTGCCGGCTTCGAGTGACTCTTGCGCGGAATGCGCACTTTCTTCTACTGTCGTCCGGTGCCATTCCAGCTCGCTGCCACTGAGTGTCCGCAACAGTGTCGCCAGCACGCCATCCGGTTCGCTGTGCTCCAGTGCTTCATACCAGGCGCGCAGCGTGATCTGTAAGTCTACTTCTTCGATAGAGACACCCTGTGCGAGTGCTTGCAAGTAAGCGACTGGATTGATTTCCGCGTGGTTTTCCGTCAGCAGATAATCCAAACTCGCAGCCCATAGCCGCTGCTGCCAGCGTTTCTGCGTTGTTTTTCCGGACGATCCGGGTAGCCGGTATAAGCGGCCAGCATGCGCCAGCAGACGCTCGATCAGCAACACCGCTGGCGGTGACAGCCAATAGCTGATGTCCAGCAAGACCGGCTGCGGCAGTTGCGGCAACCGGGGCTTTATTTCCGGCGATTGCAGCAAGTCTCGCAGCCGCTGCCACCGCCCGGCCGGGGTCAACTCCTTCAGGATCGCGGCATAGCCTGCGTCAATCAACTTGGCCTTGTGCAATGCTGCTACGATTCGCAAGTATAGTGCTTGGTATGCCACTTCATCCTGCCTCACACTATCGGATAACGTAGCCTTTTCCGGCGATGTTTCCCGCTTTTCGCTTGCGCCGGTTGTTATTCCTTCTGTCCCGCTGTGCGTTGCATTTTCATCACTGTTCCGCTGGCTCAGCGAGACATAGCTTCGCACCGATCCATGCTGCGGATGCTGTGAATACAGGCCATTCACGGTTTGTAATGCATCATGAAGCGTGCCGCTGACTTTTCCTGCTTTATGAAATTGCGCAGCCGTTTGGATGATGCTTTTCAGCAGCAATGACGAATCCTGCGTATGCCGCAACGCTAGCTTTTTGACCAGCTGATCCAGCAAAACCGCCAAGTCATCGGCTAGCAGGTTCGATTCCACTAGCATCGTCAAGAGTTGTTCCCAGGCCGGATAAGTCGCTGCTGTTGTTAGCACCGGTACGGAATCCGCTTCCGATATCGCGTGCGGATAGATCAACAGAAAATCCAAAAGCGGATGCGCGTGAACCGGTGCCATTCTGATCAAAACACTTTCCAGCGAACGGTACGAAAACTGCGCGACCAGACGGTTGATCACGACCGCTCTTTCAGCCGCGGTCAAACGTTTGAGCAACGTAATCCACACTTCCCAGGCATCCTGTTGTTGCAATATCCGCTGCAACATGTTCTCGTGCGCATGCCGGTCGGCTCTATCGATATGCCAAGGCATGCGACCTGTCAGCAAAAAATCCTGCAATTGCTCCAGATCGGTTTGAACGCTGCTCAATCGCCGGGTGGGCAATATTCCGCCCGGTATGGAATCTGTTTGTTGCTGATTGCCTTGCAGTGCCTGCAATTTTTCCCGCAGTTTTTCCCGCACACGCTGTATCAGTTCGGCATAAAAATCTTCATTGAGAATGTTGCCGAGATCGATTTCCACTCGATCGAGCCGCCATACGGTGCCCGCTTCATCAAATTCGTTCAGAATCGAATCAATGGCCGGTAACAATCTTGCCATCAGCACAGCACTCATCTCCGACTCCAATTCATTGACTTGCGATAGCGAATCAAACGAGCAGTCAAAAACAAATTCATCAATGCGATGCGTTATCGACATGGTATTAAAGCCAGTACTCACGTTCCGTTTCTTTTCTGTTTTTCAGCAAGAAAGACACTATGCGTTCCGATGCACTGTTTAATTGTTCGAAATCGTTCTGGTGATGATTCCGGTGAGCCTGCCGCAAACACGACAACCAATTCTTGTAACGTTGCTCAAAATCCTGCAGGTAAACAAAATCGAGCCAGTAAAACTCCGGGAGAATATGCGCCGGAAGATTCTTGATCACTGTTTCCTCAGCAAATTTCCGGAATACCGTATTGGAAAACCGTGCTGTCCAGGATGGAAAAATCACGCTGACACGAAAATCAAAAAACGGCTCACCCTGCGGAATCCCTGCGAACGAATCCTTCCCTCTGGGCCGCAGCAGCACGTGCTCGATCATATGAAAGCCCTCGCACGCGATATTCAGTTGCGTTATCGCACTGCAAAACTCATGCGCATACCGTTCCGCTTCGTTCCGGTTGCGCTTGCGGCTCAACGGCCACAACCGGGTGTTTTGTCCGGACTTCAAACACACCACCGTTTCCTCGCCGGAACTGACCAGCCGGTAATTCTTTAATTCGACGCCTTCCTGGAAAACGCCATAACAAAAAGGCGGCAGCTTGGCAGGAACGGCGATTTCGGCAAGCTTTTCTTCATCGATTACCAGCGGAATCGCATTCGCTTCCAGTTCCGCTGGCAGGAACTGCAAGCTTTCCGCCACGATGCGATCGGGAATAAGGCGGCTGTTCCTTTGGATGAGAACATCGGTGATCAATGGAATCCGGTCGAATTGCGTCAACCCCAGCAAAATACTGATGCGCTGATGCGCCCCGGCCAAATTTTCCTCGTTATCTTCAGTATGCCCATGCAACGTAGGTTTCAGGTAATTGAAACCTTTCCCCCGGTCACGCGTAATGTCCTTGATGCATCTCAGAAAATTAATTTTGTTTGCGATGATCCACCGGCTCTGATCGGAACGCCGGTAACAATCGAATTGCTGCAACGCCGCTTGCGGATATTGCTCACCGTACATGGCCAATAAGGTATCCAATACCCGGTTTCTACGGTCGCTGAAGCGATCGTGGTGCTGCAGGATTTTAGCAAGCGTGGTTTGGCTGTAATGAGCGTCTTTCACATACAGCGACTCGACGTCAGGAATATTGCCGTTATCGAGAAATTGACAAAAATAAGACTGCTTTAACCCGGCATCCAGCGAAAACAAGCGCGGCATTTCTTGCACATTCTGCAAATAATCCGCCATCAATTGTTCGAAAGGAAACAAGTAGGCTTTTAGTTGCTTCGCCTTGGCCTTAACCTCAGGCGGCTTGGAATGCGGGATACCGTAGCGGTTGATCCCATATACCGCTGGGAAGTGGTTTTGAATCGAATAATACTCAGCCGCAACCCGCCGTTCTCCTTTGGGAAGCGGAATCAAATGCGCAAACGACGGGCGGTTGTTCCTAAAGGCATGATATTCAAAAATCAACTTCCTGAGTTCCAGGTGGGTTTCCTCCAACAGCGCCTCATCTTGCCGGCTTTCGTAAAACCTGAAGCCCGGCGTCTGTCCGTCATGATCCTTGCGGCTTACATCGTGCGGAAGAACCAGGCGGAGAATCTGCTGCGGCTTAGCGGGTCCGGGAAAACTCAAATCGGGAAAAACATGCCGCGATGAATCATAGGCAACACTGATGTATTTCTTGTTGTCCTGATCGATCAAATACAGCTCGTGTACCTTGATTACACCGTCAATCCGGCTGATCAATGTCATCAAGTCGACCACGCTGAGCACTTCGTCGGCTCCGGCAAAACACCGGTCGCTGATAAACCCATGTTGTGTCAGCGGACCGGAAAAAATACGCTCGTAATTGCCCGTCTGATTCAGAATGGATTCGTAGCGATCGACTTGAATGCCGGAAGAAATATAGTGCGCACACTTAAGAAAGATCTCGGCATAAATCTTAGCCCTGTTATGGGCAGGCTGTATTTCAACTTCCCCCGCCAGAAAATAGGGCACCGCATGAATAATCTCGACTCGATCGATATCCTCGCAAAGATTGCGATGCGCCGCAAAAACAGATTGGATTTTTTGTATGACGGCCGATTCGTCCCGTTTCCCGGCAGCCCGGCCCGGTGCGCCGATTTTGGAAACCAAACCATTTTCGATTCCCTGTAATTCCTTGTCCACTTCATCCAACTCACGCTCAAGCCCGGATAAAAGCGGAATCAGTTTATCCGGCAACGTATCGTCATTCGCGACTTCATCGTCCGTCTTCGCTTCGAACACGGGCAGAACGCTTTCTTGTGCATAAGAAAGCACAACACCCAGGTTGGGCAAAATGCTATTCAATCTTGCACTCAAATCGGAGTTGGGCGATGAATCGACGATGACGGACCAAGTACTATTGATCTTGCGCCAGATTCTGTCCAGGCTGGCTAAGCTTGCATCCAGTTGGCGCAGTATGCCGTCGGTTTGCTCAATCAGCCGTTCGGATGACTGCACCGGCGAGTCAATATCGGCAGCAACACTGCACCCGCTTCTTAAGTCCTCGTACTTTTCATCCAGAACAGTGCCGAGTTGATCCAGGCGCGAGCGAATGCGCTCCGAAACCGTATCGAGCTGTTCCAGCCGGCTCGATTGTCCGTCCGGATTGCCGCTTTGTTTTTGCTCATCGGCATGGCTTTGCATCAGCTCGTCATCAAGCTTCACAAATACGGTATAAAGACCGCCTGCCGCTGAATTGTTTTCCGCAGTGCTCAGTTCCAGCCAGACATAATCGATCTCGGGAACCGCGTCATAGAGAATTTTCTGGTAATCGATTTCGGTAACCGCCGAGCTGGGAAGAATGTCTTCCGGAGAGAAAAGCGCTTGCCGCTGCAAATCAATGGTATTTTTTTCATTGATCAGATAATCCTCAACGGCAAATCCGGAACGGTAAGACAGGTCGGTCAGTCCGTAGCACAGCTGTTCCAGGATGGTAACGCCGGGATCGTGCAGGTTATAGTCGGTCCATATTTCACCGCACAGCTCCTGAACTTTGCCGATACCTTCTTTTCTCAGCGTATCAAAATCCAATCCATCGGGATCGACCCTGACGCGCGGTATTTGCTCAGATACCGGCATACGCTTTCGCAGCCGCGGATGACTGCGGATTATTCAGCTGCGCCTGAATTTGCTGATGCAGATCGGACAGCAATTGATGCACGCGATGATAAGGCATATTCCCCAATGCCTTGATGGACAGTGACAACTCCGCTTCGGTAAAGACAAAGCACTGCCGCTGCTGCGGCGCGATACCGGGGGCGAACAATTCGTTGGCTTGAAAATTGAGCTTACCGATCAGTTCAAAAACGGACTTAAACGGGCACTCGGCCAGCGCTTCCAATAGCAAGCCGCCCTCCTGCACATTTAACTGAATGGTCAAAACACGCACGGACATTTATTTTTCTTCCTGTCGTTTGCGCAAAACTTTCGGGTAGCCGGATTGCGCTTCCCGCTCGCTCTCATACATCGCCGGGTCGTGCCATAACCGGGTGATGTAATAATTGACCCAAATTTTCTCGCCGTAGGACGCTCCCACCCGGAGCTGCAGCGTGTACTCGAAATTCTCGGCATTCGCACCGCTTTGCCAGCGTAATTCCAGGCGGTTGCATTTGGCACCGAAGTGCGCTTGATGATAGGTAATATGAGTTTTGTCGTGATAGGCGTTAAGCGCAAAGGCGTGCATCAATGCATATTTGCCATCGGCATCCTTGCCGCCGACACCGGCCACCACTTCGAAGGCCTGGCAGCCCGTCAGCGTTTCGGTAATATTGTGCCAATCGCCATCCGCGGGTACCGGCAGCTCGCCGCGGCGCCCCACCCTACCGAACGAAGCGATCGTGCCGGCAACGTCCAATTCGAAGCGGGGATTATCGGTATTGATACCGACGCCGGACTTGAGCGCGCCGCCGGGCTCCGCGCTGTCAGTGTTGCGCAATGTCAGGACATACGGATTGCTCTTATTGCCGAAATTCAAATTTCCCGTCGCTTTATCGATACCGACAGACCACATGGAACTGAGCGTCGACATATTTTGATAAAAACTCATCAGCTTGCCATCCCCCAGCTGAAAAATTTTCAGTCCTTCCTCGACCGTCTTCTCGAATCCATCGTCGATCAGATTCAGCGTCGAATCGATCAGATCGGCAAACGCAACTTCAGTCGGCATTCTGCCATTCTTGAACTTGGCCTCTAGTGTTTTTCTATCTTTTCGCGCCATTTTTCATCAGAAATTATAAAAGTACTGCCGATTTCGAGCTCACCGATTCCGGTAATTTGCGGCTCGATGACGTCATAACGATCGTCGAGCTCGATAAAATGCTGCTGGATCGGGGCTACAATGCTCCAGGGATAGACCGGAATTATATCCTTGACTGCGGAAGCCACCGGTTTGTCCGCGCTGTCCAGCAAGTCGAAGTATCCCTCGCCGACGGGCGCGATGCGCAATATCGAGAGATTGGTGACACGATCGATATAATCCAGATTTTGAATAAAAGATTCAACATCGTACTTACTGATAATCCATCCGAAATGACGGGTGTAACCCGTGGCCACATTCCACGGCGACAGGAAATCCGATATCGCCTGATTCAAGCGCCCCAGATGCATACCGGCCAATAATGGATTCTTCAGCTTAACCGTGCAGCGCACTTGTATCACTTCGTACACCGGGTTAATGACATGAACGGCGGCAAACGAGGGCGCGTACTGACCGATGAAGTCTTGTACGTCATTGATCAGATGGCCGTTCAGCAGCGGTTTGTGCGTACTGATCACATTCTGGGTGAGATAAGGTACAGCCACGATCAGGATATGACCGGGACTGAAACGCTGCTCGGTCACAAAATCGGGACTCATGTTAGGAAAACACTTCACTTTATAGATCTGCGGAAACTGTTCCAATATCAGCAGCTCATAATCAGCCGGCAGCAGCGCGCGTTTTTTATGCTTTAACCGTTCGCTGATGCGGATTCGCAGATGACCGCGATCCTCCGCCAGGCGTCCGCCGAAAGAAGGTTGAATTTGTTTAATACCGCCGATTCCGGGAATTGACTTGCGCACGCGCGACACGGCACCGGCGGGTAAGCGGATGGAACCGCTCAATACCGTGCTTTCCGCCAAATACCGGCTTGCTTTTAACGCTTGCGCATAAATCGAATACAGGCTGCAGAATTTCTCCAGATCATGTTCGCAAGACACTCGCAGCCAGCACAATCCGGCGGGTAATACGGTATTGTCCTGCGCGATATCCGCCGGAATATCCAACGTGACTATTCCCGGCTTCATGAACCTTTGTGTGGAATCCGCCATGATTTCTTTGGCGCTTAACGGCAGCCATCGGTTATTTGCCAAATAGAACCATTGCATCTCTTGCAGGGCAACATGCTCAACCGGTAATGAGTTTTCGCGCAAATGAAAATAAAGCGTAATCACACCACCACCGGCCAACCCCTGCAGCCCGATCAATAAATTCCCCGAGTACTGATACTGCGGCAATAAATAATGAGCTTGATCGGCGCACATCGTCGCGTCTTCCCAGCCCAGCGGATGCAAATGAATCATTTTCTCCCGCAGCGCCGCAGTGCAATTCACTTCCTCCTTACCGAGCACGATGTGCGAAGAAGCCCGGTAATTGACGGCAATCGATGTGATCGTGGGTGTATAAGGAAGGTTGGGCACTTTCTTCAGGAATTTGGCGTGCTTTTGCTTGGCGTTGAAAGTCAACACATTGGCCAATGCTGTGGGGTAATCGCGATGGCCGAACGCTGGTGCGGGCGCGATCAGGGTAAATTTAAAAAAGCCTTTGGTCGTGGATGGCGTGTACCTGAATCCCGGTGCAGAACCGCGGTAATCGTACGGACTCCAGTACAAGATCACCGGACCGCAAGACAGCGTACTGTGCTCGCTGACTTCAGCGCCGCCATCCAAGCTTGTTTTGATTTGAAAAAGCGAATTGACCACCATCCCCTTGGCATTCTCCGGCAGCCATTTGCCGCTGGCCAAAACGGCCGTGCTGATACGGAAATCGGTATCGCCGAAATTGTCATAGCCTTGATAGTGCGTTTTAAATCCGCCAATACCGGCAGGCAGCCCCCCCCATTGAATCTCTACCGTGAAATCCGATAATTGCTTGCCGGCCGCTTCGGCACACCCGACGACGAAATAGGAGCCTACTTCGGGAAGCGGGCCAAACGGCGTAAAAGGCGCCAGCGGTGATAATTGCCCGATGTTGTTATGCAATTGCAGCATGCGGCATCCTTCCACCGCCACGTCGATCCTGATCCGGTCCAATTCCAGTTTGTTCAGGATTCCATACGGATACAAATAGCTGCGGGGGTTCTGCACCAGCCGCACGACCGGCAATTGCGTGTCATAGCCGTCGCCGTGAATATTCCGGTTATAGGGCACAACCGGCGGAAAATCTTCCGGCAGGAAGAAAGTAATCGCCAGACTGTTTTCTTTCTGCTGCCGATCAACGCCCGAGTAGGAAGGCAGATACTCCGGTACTTCGCGCCAGCCGTCCGCAGCCGATACGCTGATGATGAAGATATCTCTGAAAACTTTAAAAAACGCTTGCTGCTCCTGAGCGGATGATAGTGCAGCGCTGCTCCCGGCTGGTTGCATGGCGGCGGCAATTTTTTGTATCCGGTGCTCCAAAGAATTTTCCAGCGCACCGGCATATTGCACATGGATGCACACAGTCCGCCGCCCTTCCTGCAACCGCAGCGCTTTACTGGCCACTGCGAATCCGATGCGCGCATGCTGCACCAGCATCGTATCTTCACCTTTCTTGGGTGCGCCGAATAACGGATACGACTGCAGCTTCTCTTCATCCGGCGGACTATCGTCCGTCATCAGCGGTACATCGTTCAACCAGCCGCCGGTGGCAAGCTGCCGGGTCATTTCACTCACCCGGTCATTCAAAACGATGGATTCGTTCAAGCTGTTCTCAGGAAAATTCAGCGCATCGCGTTTAAAAAATAACGTATGAACAGCGCTTACCACGGCGTCATTAATCACGACATCTTCGCTGGCCGCATAAACGATATCGCGCTTGTTTTCATCCTGACCCGCCAAAAATTCCGTGCCCTGCGCTATCAATGTCTGCTGATTCTTCTTATTGGGTGCGATCACCAGATAAACATGATCCGGTGAGAAGCCTCGCGGTTGGGCTTTCAGCACCTGGTCATAGTAGAAATCGACGTAATTCAGCGTGAACCGGTTTATTTTATGATGCAGTTTTTGAAATAACTGCAGAAAAGCCAGCAGAAGTCCCGCCGCTGGCTCATGATCCTGGCTGACCAAAGAAGCGGATAATAACTTCTCCGCGCTGCGCTGCACCATTTCCATGGCTTTGACAAACGCATAGAAACTGGAGCGGATAGACACCGGATCGAAAACATCGACAGCCGTGTTTGCACGGTTCCGCTTAGTTTCTTCCACGGTAGACAGCAGCTCAATCAAGTCGCGGGAAAAAATATCTTCCAGCTTGTGATGCGCAAGATGTCCGGCCAAATACTCATCCAGCGTCTCGATATCTTTTTTCAACCCGGTAATGACGCTTTCCACAATCTTGCGCAACTCGGTACCGATCGAATTTTCCGAGCGTACAAGCAGTTGCAGCCATTTATCGAGCATGCTGACCGCGCTGTACGCCGCAATCATATGCTGGCCGATTTCTTTTACGGGGATTGCATGCAATGCCTTAACCAATTCGTTATTAGCATCCGCCGCAGCGCTTTCACCGGCGGCATTCAGCAGTTTATCCGGGTCAATAGCCAGTATGGTTGCAATCACGACGGTTTCATCCCGCGAGAAAAAATGTTCCCAAGTACCGTCTTCGCGATTCTCCAGGTCATAAAATTTCATCACCCGGGCATATTCGACCGCCAACGCCAATAAAGTTTGAAAACGCATCTCGGCGATGTTGAAATAATCCTTCTCCAGCGCCGGTAACAATCTGCGTTCCTGACTTTTACCGTCACTGATGTGCAAATGATCATTCGTTAATCGATGGGCACGAATCTTCATTTACCAAGCAGTCCTCATGATTTGACGTTGGTACCTTCGGTGAAATAAAACGGGTAGACGATATTGTGGCGGTTATTTGTAGTCCGCACGATGTAGGTGATATCGATCTTGATCAAGCCGTTCACGATATCCTCCTGATTATCGGAGTCCACCCTGATATTTTCCACCACAACCCGCGGCTCGAAGAACAGGATGGCGCGCCGAATCAAATCGACCATCACGGTTACCGACGTCTCGCTGATCTCCTCGAAGATCTGACCTTTCAGACCGCAACCATACGTCGGTTGCATCACGCGCTCGCCGGGATTGGTCGACAAGAGAATATACAAGCTTTCGCGAATATCCTCTTCTGCGGAAACTATCCGTGCCGATCCGGATTTACTAAACTCGGGAGGAAATCCCCAGCCGCTTCCGAGAAACGATTTATCGACGCTCATCGGTTTACACCCGCGCTAACCGCCGATCATCACCGTCGGCAAACCCAATACAATGGTGCCGCCGTGTGCCGTGGTATCGCCGACTCTGGCAGCCGGGCGGTTGCCGATCATGACCGTCGCCGATCCTTTAACGATACTGTCGGGCGGCCCGACACAAACGCACATGTCCCCCACCACTGCAGCCGGCATATTGCCGATCAGCACATTCGGCACGCAAGGCCCGCTGATCGGGCCGCCAACATGAGGAATCGGCGGAATACCCGGCGTTTGCATCGGGCAGGTATGCATATCGGTAATTCGCGCTGCGGGTGGCATGGTTAAGCTCCTGTCAAAAACGATAGAAATCTTGGGTGTGCTGTAGAGATTCAATTAATCATGACGATAGCGCCTTTTACCGTGGTCTGGCCGCTGGCCGACAACTCGGCGGTCGCATTGCCCTTAGCACTGAAACCGACATTGGCTTGATGATTGATATTTAGCCCCTGGTTCTTAATATCCGCTTTTGCTGTCAGCTCAATGTTACTAACTGCGTCGATGGTGACCTTACCCTTCGCACTGATCGTGATGTCTTTCGGGCTGTCGATCGTAATGCCACTGGAATTGAGCTCGATTTTGTTGGAATTTTGGTCTTGCAACAAAATCGATTTCTGGTCGTCGCTGATGACGATCTTGTTGTTACCCGGCGTGGTCAGCGTGATGACTTTCTTGTCGTCGTCAAATTCGAGCTTCAATTTACTGCGCGTCACCACTGCCTTGGTGAAATTATCGGCGGTCAATTCGTAGGGCATTTTCTGTTTGCTGCTGTACAAACTGCCGAGAATCACCGGATGCGAAGGATCATCGTTGAAGTATCCGAGCACCACTTCATCGCCGATCTCCGGAATAAAAAAAGCGCCGATGCCATTGGAACCGTAAAAACTGGCCAGCCGCGCCCAGACGCCGTCGGTTTCCGCTTGCAAAACCGGGACGGATACCTGGATCTTGTATTGCCCTTCCGGATCCGCATCGAGTTTCTTCACCACACCGACTTGCAAACCGTTGACCCCGGGCACAAAACCAGAAGTGAGCGGCGCTTCGGTTTTATACTGCTCGGTAAACCATTGCGACGGCATACCGAACTCGATTTCCGTCACCCAATTTCCCTGCTTGATGTCATGCTTGACTGCGGTGACCAATACATTGCCGTTAAAACGGGCGCCCACGCCTTTCAATTCGACCAGATCGCCGATTTTCACCTTGGCACTCCCCTGAAATGCGGCGTGACCTCTGATGCGCGCCAGACCCGCCTTTATTTGCTGCCCTTTAGCCCATTCGGTGAGCACAGCATTCTCCAACGGTGCATCGGTTTGCAGGCGGAAATAATCCGGCGCCATCACACTCGCCAAATCCGCAGCCTTCAGGTTACCTTGATCGGTCAGTTGTTCAGGATTCGCTTGCGCCTCTTGCACCGCTTGACTGGTCAAATCCCAGGCAATACCTTTTACCACTGGGAATTGCGAAGCCGCATCCAGGTCTGCGCTGAATGCCATCAAGTCGATGCCGTAGGTCAGTGTCAACACGGCACTGCCGCCCGTTTGCGGTGCTTTGACGCTGACCTTGCCGCCATCGACAGTCACCAGAAAACCGTTGGCTTCCGCCCGGCTCAGCAAGTAATCCCAATCGGTGCAATAGTATTGCACCAATTCCTTGTAGCTGATGGTGGTGGCGGTGACATCGGAACTCAGACCGCTGTATGCGCCGATCAGCTTGCTGATAATGTCGCTATCCTTCGAATCGACAAAATTGGCGTTCTTGCGCCCCACCGTCATCGCGACGGCACTGTCTTTACATTGCACAATCAAGCGGGAAAAGTTATCGCCATCCATCTTGATGCCATGTTTGACGACAATGCCCTTGAAAACAACGCTCGTTTGATTGGCGTAACCGGCGCTGATGGTAATCACCGCGCCCGGTTTAAAATCATTGGCGTCGCTGACCGGAAAACTATTGTTAGGCATGTCGCCATCCAGCAACGTTATTTTAGCGCTGGGAATCTTGTTAACCCCGTAGATGATTTCGATGGCAACGATTTGAATGGTATCGGCTATGGCTT
Source organism: Gammaproteobacteria bacterium (assembly GCA_015709635.1). Taxonomy (NCBI): domain Bacteria; kingdom Pseudomonadati; phylum Pseudomonadota; class Gammaproteobacteria; species Gammaproteobacteria bacterium. Next base: position 503,476 of record CP054180.1, on the reverse strand, counting down.
TGCCATCGCTCTGGATGGTCACTGAGACGACACCCGTACTACCCGTTAATGGGGAATCTGCCATAGTAAGCCTCAGCTTAATGGAGGGAATTGCAGCTTGATTCCCGGTTTAAGATTACGAAAATCGGTCAAGTTATTGATCTTGGCAATGTCGAGATAATAGTTACAATCCTGGTAGATGCGGTAGCACATCAGCGGCAGCGTGTCGCCTGCTTTCACTTCGATCAAGTGCGTCAAATCCGGAGACTCCTGACCGGCTTCCTTGGATATTTCCTCGCTGCTCTGATATTCGATGAGGGTTAGCGTCACTTTGGCGCGTAGCGGCACGCCATTGGGCTTGAACAAGGTATAGTTGAATTTGAGCGACTCGATGCGTCCGTAGAATAGCAACGCGCCCCATTTCAACTGCACAATCGGCGCTTCATGCTTGGTGCCACGGTAGGTATACGCCACGCTTTTGAGCAATTCAATTTGCTCTTTAACCGGGGTCGGTGTACTGTCAGCGGCGCTCGAGCCGGTTGTCACGGCGCCCGTTGCATCCAGTACCAGTTCCTTCAGAACGATCTTTTCCGGGTGGCTTGCATCGTATTTGGTTTCGGTTCCCGGCTGCCCCAGAACGCGGTTCTTGGCATAGCTCAGCTTGAAAGTATGCTCATAACCAGCGGGATTGATCATCGCCTCAAATTTCTTTTTCGAGCCATCGACGCTGATTTTGCCGTTATTCACGGTACACGGAGAGATCGTCAAAAGCGCCTTGGCACCGCTTTGAGCCATTTAGCGTTCCCCTTTTTCCTGCAGTAAATCGGCAATCATACGGCGGCATTCCGCCAGCACCTCTTCTTTTAGCAGCCGATGTTCCTCAGACACATCGAGTTCTTCATCAGCCACGCGCTGCACAATATTCGATTTAATCAGTAATTGTTTAATCTCTATCGACATTTCGTGTTCTTGAACATTCTAGACAATGCGTGTTGAGAACGTATAACTGAGAACGATCTTCTCTATGGCAACTTCATTCTTCGTGGAATTAAAGCTCTCGATTTCCCATTTCACCGGATAAGCCGAATTGAATAACCAACCGCGAATCGGTTTTTTGTCTTCATTCATTAAAAAAACCCTGACCGGCTTCAATTCGATCGGTTTGATGAAATCATTCTCCATGACTGTCTTGCACCATTTAACCAAGGGCGAAGTCAGCGGCGCGAGCCCGCGTTTTAGTTCCAGGTTCGGATGCTTCACACCTTTGGGTAATTGATGAGTAAACCGGTTTTCTCCTCCCTCGACCACAGTTTCAACTTCGATTTCAAATGCGATACCCGATACTTCCTGAAAAGAAGTATCGGCCGTTTCTTTGGGTCCGCCGAATATCACTTTGAAATAGAACGCCGAGGGCGGGTAATAATCAGCTTGCTGAGTGTTATCCATTTACAGTAAATAACCTTCTGCCTACTCAAATCTTACCCTCTGACATCATCAGCTATTCGCGATCGTCAATCCTTCATGTACGATCTCGATGCTTTCGATCGCCACTTCATTGCCTTCCGATTTCAGATCGGTACCGGTGATCTTTGTCGGCCAAGCGTTCGTCAAGGTCCACACCATCGTTGCCTTACCACCTTCATCCAGCAGACTGATGGTAACCGGCAAACGCTTGATGGTATTCATCTTGATTTGCTTAAACCAATCCCAGAATTTGTTATCCCCTTTGAAGACGCCTTTCTTCATAGTGATATTGCCGAATTTTTTCATTCCGGGCATCTTGATCACGGAGAATTCCGGACTGTCGCCATGGCGGTATTTAATTTCTTCGGATTGAATATCCAACCCGCTGACTTCCTGAAACCGCATGACTTGAGAATCCCATTTAACCTGAAAATAAAATTTCGGCATGGGCCAAACTGTCTTCGATTGAGCTGATCCATCATCTGCCATAATTTACCTCTGCTTATATGATTAAGAAATAAATGTTGTTTTTGTCAATTACACCAATAACGCATTAACTTTCAGGTTAAGACTTCTGCATCTGTTGCTGGAAGGTAATCTCGATAAACTCAGCCGGACGGCTCAATGCAACCAGCACAGTCACTTTCAACATACCATCCAAGATATCCTGCGGCGTCATGGTCTCACCCAGGCCGACAAACACGCCAAAGGCATCTTCCGGTGTCGCGCCAGCCAAGCCGCCGCGTTTCCAGATACTGGTCAGGAAGTTACTGATCATACTTTTGATCGTTACCCAAGTACTGGAGACATTAGGTTCGAATACATACGCTTTGGTCGCAAGTCTAATGGATTCTTCCAGCATGATCATGGTTCTGCGCACGTTGATATAATTCCAGTCCAAACTATTGCCGTCCAGTGTGCGCGCGCCCCAAACCAAAGTGCCTTCGCCGATAAAAGTCCGGATCGCATTGATCGATTTACCCGCTGTCGTGATGTTCAAGTCTTCCTGCTGTGCATTGGTAATCTCGACGGAAGGTGAAATTACCGCATTCAGACTCACATTGGCAGGTGCTTTCCACACTCCGCGTGAATTGTCGACCATGGTGTAAACACCGGCCATGCCGGCACTAGGCGGTAACAAATTGAGCTTGAGCTTGATGCTTTCGATGATGCCTTTGTACAGCGGGCAAACGGCCGTCAGAATTTTGTGCAAATCTTCATCGCTGGACATCGTATCTGTCTTCGGTGTCACTCCGATTTCTGCGATCTTCGCGTTGATCTCGGTTTTTTTCTTATCTTCCAATCCGCTGCCGTCAACTTCCGCTTTGAGTAATTCCTGCAATTTATCCGCATTGGAAACATTGGCGAAGCTCAAATCACTGGTTTGTACAATGGAAGTATTGAGCCAAGGATAATAAGCTGCGGCAAAATCCAGACTACTCGTGCCGAGATCGTTACGGAATTTCTCGATACACCCGCTATCCTGCGCCTCCTTGTAACCATCATAAACGTCCAGAATGGCAAAACGATTCTTCATCACTTGCCCGCAATGACTCAGAGCTGCTTGTTGCAACGCGATACAATCCGGCTCCGCCAGCGACATGGCATCCGGAATCACCACCATCGTGGGTTCCTGTTCTTTCAATAAAATATCGATCCCCGCGCTCAGCTTCGGTTTTTCGATATCCTGGCCATAACTGCCAACCGAAACAACATAGCAAGCCCCGCCGCCATTCTGGAAGAACAGCATCATGCTGTGATACAGAAAATACCGCGCGCCCTGGAGCTCCAGAACATATTCCTTATCAGCACTGGAGAAATCGGATTCAACGGCTGCAACCGTTGCCGCTCCCCCTTTCCCTCCCTTTGCACCACCTGCCGCGGCAGCTTCGGAAATCTGATACTTGGTCTTAGGCGATCCGCCAAAGAAGCTGATAAATTCCGACATGGATGAAATACGCCATGCCTTATTTAATAAAGTTTTTCCTTTATTGCTGGCCTTTTCCGTGTAACCGATAAAGGCTGGCACTGCTGTAGCCACTTCGACCACGGAATTAGGAAACGCGCTTTTTTCAACAATGTAAACACCCGGTGTCTTATACTGCCCCATCATCAGCTCCTTTTAATTGGAATAGTCGCACTCATCGACAATTCTTATCGTCCTACTTGATAAGTCCCACCTACAACCTTGTTTAGATTGAACATCATGGTGCAGCTTAGCGGATGTCATATCAATACTCAAGCGTTATGTAAAAAATCGGTAAAATTAACGCCGAATTCCTATTCATGACAACCGGGCGAACCTTATCGGCATATTGAGTGCTCACGTAACCAAGCTTCAAGCTCTATCGCCGGCACAGGCCGGTGAAACAAAAATCCTTGATAATAATCGCAGTCATGCTGGCGCAGAAAAGCCAATTGCTGCTCCGATTCGACGCCTTCCGCCAGCACGCTTAATTTCAGGTTGCGCGCCATGGCGATAATCGTCGCGGCGATTTCACGATCGTTGGGATCGTGCGCCAGCCCGCGCACGAAGCTTTGATCGATCTTAAGCTTATCAATGGGGAACCGCTTCAGATACGTCAATGACGAGTAGCCCGTGCCGAAATCATCGATCGCCAATTGGATACCGGGTGCTTTCAACGTTCTCAACGTTTCGATCGATTGCTCGGCGTGCTCCATGAACATACTCTCGGTTAACTCGAGTTCCAAACACACCGCCGGCAGTTTCGTATCATCCAGCACCTGCTGTACCAGCTCCGCCAGATTTTCCGATTGAAATTGCCGCACCGACAGATTGACCGCTATCACCAGCGGCGGCAAACCGGCATCCATCCAGGCGCGCCCTTGCGCGCAGGCGGTACGCAACACCCACTCGCCCAGCGGCACGATCAGACCTGTTTCTTCCGCGATCGGAATAAATTTTCCCGGCGGCACGATATCTTTGCCCGGCGGTTGCCAGCGCACCAAAGCCTCAACTCCGACCACCCGGTCGTTGTGTGCATCGATCAATGGCTGATAGTGCAAGACGAATTCTCCGGCGGCAAGTGCGTGACGCAAACGAGTCTCCATCATCAGACGCTCGTTTGCCGCAATGCTCAACGCTTCCGTATGGTAGCGGTAGGTACTGCGCCCTTCTTTCTTCGCCAGATACATCGCCATATCGGCGTGCTGGATCAATTCCATGACGTTGTGCGCATCATCCGGAAAAAGGCTGATGCCGATACTGCCATTGATAAAGATCTCGTGACCGCTCGGCAACACAAAAGGGGTTGTCAGCAGATCGATCAACGTTTGCGCAACGGTGGCAGGTTCGCTCGGATCCTTGACGTCTTCCAGCACCAGCAAAAACTCATCACCGCCCAACCGTGCCAGCGTATCTTCCTCGCGCAAGCGGTTTTTCAAGCGCGATGCCAACAAAATCAGAAGCTCATCGCCGACCGGATGACCCAGGCTGTCGTTGACATTCTTGAAGCGATCCAAATCGAGACAAAGCGTGGCAATGCGGAAATTATGCCGTTGTGCGCGTTCAATGGCATGATGCAGCCGCGATTGCACCAGCAGCCGATTCGGCAAGCCGGTTAACGGATCGTAGTGCGCCAGATGTGCCACGCGCGCCTCGGATTGTTTCATCTGCGTAATGTCGGTAAATACACCGACGTAATTGCACGGCTCATTGTTGTCGTTGCGGACTGTGGTAATCGTCAGCCATTGCGGATAAATTTCACCGTTTCTGCGGCGGTTCCAGACTTCCCCGCGCCAATAGCCTTCCTGGAGCAAGCTGGCCCACATCGCCTGATAAAACGATTTGTCGTGGCGTCCCGACTTGATGACTTTGGGGTTTTTGCCAAGCACTTGCGCTTCGCTATAACCGGTAATTTCCGTGTAAGCGCGGTTGACCGCCAGGATACGCGGCTCCAGGCTGGTGATCACCACACCTTCGCGCGTAGATTCGAAAACCGCTGCGGCCTGCCGTAAAGTTTCCGCTGCGTAGATCTTTTGCACCGCCAGCGCCGTGATGGAGGCAAACTCATGGATCAGTTCCAGATCACCCGGCGCGGGCTCGCATGGCGTATGATGATAAATGGCGAAAGTACCGAGAACTTTGCCGTTCTCGTCTTTAAAAGGCAATGACCAGCAGGCGTGAAGATTGGCTTTATGCGTTAATTCCAGATAAGGCTGCCAGTAGGGATGGCGATCGATATCGGCAACGATGACCGCCTCACCGCGCCAAGCTGCTGTACCGCAGGAGCCGACGCCATCGCCGATCACCAATTGACCGACCGCTGCATTGTAATCATCCGGCAAACTGGGTGCGGCACCATGCATCAGGCGCCCTGCATGCTTATCCAACAGCAAAATGGAAACCAGCATGTCGGAATTGATCGCCTCGAGATGTTTTGCAATGTCACCCAAAATGACCGGCAGAGGTTGATTGGCGACGATCAGATCCAATGCCGATTGATGTGCCTGCCTGATTAATTCAACTTTCTTGTGTTCGCTGATATCCAGCCAGGCGCCGACAATTTCATGCGGCTGCCCATCGGCATTCCGTATCAGCCGCAGTTCGTCGAGAATCCAGACGACTCGCCCATCACGGTGAAAAAAACGGTAATCGTGCGTCAATTGATCGTCGGTGAGCAAGGTGAATTGACGCGCCATTGCCAGCTCACGGTCATCCGGGTGCAGATGGGAAAGCCACCAATCCGGAGCCAACGCTTCTTCCACGGTATAGCCAAACAACCGCTCTATATTTTCGCTGACCCAGGCAGGTTGCAGTGTGCTCCCGGTAAAACGCAGGTTGTACAGCACCATCGGGCTGGCCGCCAGCAGATGGGAGAGGCGCAAACTGGTTTGCTTCAAGCTGATCCGTTCGCGCACCAGCTCGGCTTGCCGTTGCGCTTTTTCCAATGTGGCGGGAATTTCAAAGAGGTAACCTTCATGTTTCGACAAATAGTCTTCCACGCCCAAATGCAACGCCTGCGCAGCCACCATTTCACTGCCCTGCCCGGTGACCAGCACGATGGGAATATCCAGTTTGCGTTCCTCGCGCAATAACTTGACAAATTCGAGCCCGTCCATCCCCGGCAAGCGGTTATCGATCAGCAAAATATCGAAATCAGCAGCCTTTTCCGGACCGGCGGGCAGCAGCGCCAAGGCTTCTTGCGCACTCGACACCGCGGTCAGGTGAATATGCGGCGCATGCAAAGCCAAATGGCGACGCATCAGATCGATATCGAAACTGTTATGTTCGATATACAGCACCCGCAATATCAGCAGATTGCGCTCCATACTGTTACTGCGGAAACGCGCAAGCGCACTGCGCAATATGCGCGGAAGCCGCTCCAGATAGTCGCCCTCTTTGATCAGGTAATCGTCCGCACTGGCCTTAAACGCCGCAACTGCCGTGCCGTGATCGCCGGATCCGGTAATAATCACCACGGCCAGCGGCAGCCGCTGCTCCCGGATGCTGGCCAGTGCTTCCAAACCCGAGCCGTCGGGCAGGTTGAGATCGGTCAACAGCACATCGTAATAGTCAGGCTTCTCGAGGTGTTTCAGGCCTTCCGCCAGCGATGTCACCGCGATCAATTCAATGTCGGGCGCGGTTCGCGCCAACGTGCGCCGGGCAATATCGGCATCACTGAGCGTATCTTCGATATATAGGACTCGCATCGCTACCTGCTCAATTCGTTAAGCACACACCAGTAAAGCTCGATTTGCTGCGCCACATCCATAAAGTTATCAAAGTCGACCGGCTTGACAATGTAGGAGTTGACACCCAGATCATAGGCAGCCTGAATATCGCGATCCTCTCTCGAAGTAGTCAGCACAACGACAGGAATGCGGCGTAGCGCAGCATGCGCTTTCAGTGTCCGCAATACCGTCAGACCGTCAACCTTAGGCAATTTCAAGTCAAGCAGAATAACCGCCGGCTGGGTTTCACCCGCTTCCCAACGCGGCACCCACGCCAGCGCCTCCTCGCCATCCCGTGCGACCAAGATGGGGTTGACCAGCTTGCGCCGCTGGAAAGCACGTAAAGTCAGGTCGACATCCAATGGATTATCTTCAACAAGGAGAATCGGCGGATATGCATTCGTCATTTCGGACTCCACGCTATTTCGGGTTTTCCCGCACTGCAGGCAATTGCAAATAGAAGGTCGCTCCTTCGCCGGGCACGCTTTGCGCCCAAACCTTGCCTCCCATACGATGCATGGCTTTCTTCACCAGAGCCAGGCCGATTCCCGTTCCGGGATAATCCTCCAGGCGATGGAGGCGTTCAAAGATCTCGAATATCCGCTGATTGTACTTCATATCAAAACCAATGCCATTATCTCGAATCCACAGCGAAATCCGCCGACCATCCCGCGCGCAACCGAACTCGATGCGCGGATGCGCCGAATGTTGACTGAATTTAATCGCATTTTCCAGCAGATTACGCAGCACCAGCGCCAAACCGTCGCGATCTCCGCGCACCATGAGCGGTGACAAATTGCTGACGATTTTAATTCGATTCTTCGCAATATCTTCACCGCATTCTTTCAGCGCCTGCTGAACCAGAACGGACAGATCCACCGCAGCGGATTCCAGCTGGCAACGTTCCATGCGCGAATACGCCAGCAAGTCATTGATCAACTCATTCATCCTCGTCACCCCGGTACGAATATTTTTGATGAACAAACGTCCCTCATCGTTCAGCCGGTCAGCGTAATCATCCTGCAACAGCCGGCTGTACCCTTCGACGCCGCGCAACGGCGCTTTCAAGTCATGAGAAACGGAATAGACAAAACTTTCCAGCGACTGATTAAGCGCTTTCAATTCGGCAGTCCGCATTTCAATGCGCTCTTCCAGCTCGGCATTCAGTTGCTGCAATGCCGCTTCGGCTTGTTTCCGGTAAGTGATATCCTCGGTAAACATCGCAATCCCGCCGATTGCGCCACCGGCCTGATACCAGGGCCGCACCTCCCAGCGCAGCCACTGCACGCTGCCATCCGCTCGCACAAAACGATCTTCGTCGGCACGGATGATTTCGCCGGCCAGGCAACGGCGATGGATGTCTTTCCATTCCGCGCCGATCTCCGGAAAAATATCATAATGGCACACCCCCGATAAATCCCGCTCAGCCAGTTTGTAATCGCTGCGCCAGCGCTGGCTGCAGACAAGATAGCGCATTTCCCGGTCGACCATGGCCAGCGAGGCCGGCGCATACTCAATGAGCAGTTTGAGTTGCTCTTTGCTCTCATAAAGCGCCATTTCGGCCAGCTTGCGATCGGTGATATCCTGCACGGTGCCGTGCATTGCAATGATGCGCCCGTCGACATCGCGTATCGCTTCGCCGCGCGAGATCGTCCAGCGATGCGCACCATCCGGCCGCACCACTTCCGCGTCGCACTGGAATGCAACACCCTCGCGCCAGCATTTTTGCATTGCGGCGGCCAGCCTGTTCCAGCTTTCCGTAGTGTAATAGCACGCCCCTCCCTGGTAGTTCGCGGGCGGCAGAGCCGGATCACGGCCGTAAATAGTGTAAAGCTCCTCGGACCAGGTTTGCTCGTCGGCACCATTCCAGGTCCAGTGCCCGAGGTTGGCAATGCGCTTCGCTTCTTTGAAGTTTGCTTCGATTTCCTTGCGGCTTTGGATATCTTCAACAACGGTGATGAAATAATCCGGCGCGTTGTCAGGCTTACGCACCAGGGCAACATGAAGATTGACCCAGATCACGCGACCGTCCTTGCGGATATAGCGTTTTTCCATCGCATAAGTGGCGATCTCACCACTCAACGTGCGCCTTACATTATCGAGGTCCGTCTCCAGATCATCGGGATAGGTCACATCCTGGAAAGTGAGCGCCATCAATTCATTCTGACTATAACCGAGGATAGCGCACAGCTTGTGATTGACACGCAACCAATGCCCTTCCAGTGAAATAATCGAAATCCCGACGGCGGCTTGCTCGAACGTCGCCTGAAAGCGTTTTTCACTTTCTTGCAATTGCGTATGAGCACGATGGCGTTCGATCACTGATTTATCGACGCGCGCCAGCAGCTCATCGACGCTGAAAGGTTTGTGCAGAAAATCCTGCACCCCCAATTTCAGCAGCCTCACGCACAGCTCATCGTCAGTTTTAGCGGTCAGCATCACGATCGGCACATCATCCAGTTCCGCATGCCGGCGGATCTGCCGCACCATGTGCTCGCCGTTCATCACCGGCATCATCACATCGGAAAGAATCACATCAGGCGGCACAGCCAGCGCTTGCTGCAATCCTTGCAGGCCATTGCAGGCACTGACGACGCGGTAGCTCGGCTGCAACAGGTCAGCCAGAAAGCGGCTCATGTCGGCGTTGTCTTCAACGATCAACACTAAGGGCTTATCACCGGATTCTGCCGGTGCGGCGGACGGCGTATGTTGCACACCCAGCCGCAGCTCATCGATTGTTTCATGTATCCTGCGCTCATCGAGTGAAGTCGGCCTGTCCAGCACAACCAAACCGGCGGGCGCCGAGCGCGGCAGCGTGATTCTGAACAGCGCGCCGCCCCCCGGCGGTTCTTCGAGCTTGAGTTCACCGTGCAGCAAATGAACAAAATCCTTGACGATGGCTAATCCCAGGCCGGTTCCGGGATGCTGACGAGTGACATGGTTCTCCACTTGAACAAAACGCTCGAATACGCGCTCGCGCATATCCTCGGGTATACCGGGACCGTTATCCTGAACTTCGATGTGCGCATGATCCCCGGTTGCGGCAAGCCGTAGTGTGATACAGCCTTTATCTTGAACAAATTTGAACGCATTCGACAGCAAATTGAGCAAGATGCGTTGCAGCTTCCCGTTATCGCTTTCGATCATGCATGCTTCCGGAACGGTGACCTGCAACGTAATGGCGCGCTCCCGGGCGAACCATTCAAAATAACTTGCCGTGGTTCGCACCAACCTAGTCAAGTCGAAGCGTACCCAATGGATTTGCATGCGCCCCGCTTCGAGTCGTGCAGCATCGAGTAAGTCGGTGACCAACCGGTAGAGAACATGCGCATTACGCAGCAGCAATTCGGTTTCCTGGCGCTCTTCCGCTGCCGCGTTGCTCTTGATGAGCCGTTGCATGCGGTTCTCCAGCGGTGCGAGAATCAGGGTGAGCGGTGTGCGTAGCTCATGGCTGATATTGGCAAAGAATTGCGATTTAAGCTGATCGAGTTTGGTCAACCGCTGATTCAACTGTTCCAGTTCTTCCATGGCCGCTTTCAGGGCGCGATTGGCTTGTTTCACTTCCGTCGCACGCCGCACGATCTCCGCTTCCATGCGCTGCGCACGCGCCTTCACCTTGCTTGACCGTGTTTTATTGTCATGACCGGCAACGAACTCGGTCACATCCTCCACATGGTGAATGATATAAGCAACGCGGCCTTCAGCATCCAATACCGGCGTGTTGACCGGACTCCAATATTTGGGCTCGAATTCCCCGCTGCCATCGCGCAGCGGGATATCGTACTTTTGCACGCTCATGACATCGGTGCATTTTTTTCTGAGTACGTGATGCAGTGAGGCGCGCAAATCACCCACATTATCACTGGCATGATCTTGCGGATTATCGGGAAAAATTTCAAACAAGCCATGCCCCACGATGGCATCGCGTTCGGTGCCCGTCACCTCTAAGTACTTATTGTTGACCGCGGCAATGGTGAAGCCGGAATCCGTGCGCAGAATCAAATACGGATGCGGGCTCGCCTCGAATAGCTGCTGATAGGGTGGAATCTCATGCATAGACATCTCACGTTTTTATAGGGTGATCAGCAACCAGTGGAAAGTACACTATAAGGCCATGATCTTTATTCAATAAGGATGATGTTGTCAACAGGGTTTTTAGTGACCGCAAGACTAAGCCGATTGATGCAAACCTTCCGGCCTATCTATGAATAGGATTTGTATAAAACAAACTCATGCTGTATGTTTAGGAAGCTCTGAAAAATGACTACGTTCGGTCATGCTGCATTGCCTGATCATCGCTCGCTATCTTTTTCAGCGCTTCCTTAAATCTTTTCCGTGAACCTTATGCCAATCAGCGCGTGAATCTATGGAAAAAGTACGGCTAAAAAGAAATCAGCAATCCACCAGCAAAGCCGCTGCCGGCCGTATTTTGCAGCAAAAAAATGACAACCGGGATACATCGGGATTTGCCGACAACCGCCCCGCAGCGGCAACGCAAAGACAGCTGATCGAAACCATAAGCAATAGCCCGAAAGCACGAGAAGCGGCACAACTTAAGACGATAATCCGCAACTCACCTTATCAGGTTGAAAGGAACGAGCTCATATCTGGCATTCAAGAAACCACACAACGCCTTGAGAAAGAACCAATGCAGGACAAACCCACTATCACGCAAACGGAAAGCGAGATACCTGCTACCAACCAGACCCATGCAAATCTTGTTCCTGGCTTTAAAAGGACATTGCAAAGGTTCGGTAACCGGGAACGGCTTGACCATGAACCCATTTACGCTTCGAAACTGCCCGACAGTCAATATCATTATGCCGATTCTTTGATAAAAGGACCTTACTCGGTTCCCGCAAAAGTCATTGCCCATCTTGGCAAAACTGGATTTGGTCCGGATGTCCAGAACACCCCTTTCTCTGCCGATGTGAAGAGTTTAAGACCCTACACTTATGAAAGCGCGCACATACTGGCAAAGTCACATGGGGGTACTTTAGGCCCAAGAAACATCGTACCGCTTCTGCTCTCCACCAATAAGGATATGCTGGATAATGTGGAAAACAAACTATATGAAGCCCGCTATAAAGGAGAAGCCGCCAGGGCCTTCAAAGTGGAAGTGACGCCGACATACGGAGTACACACCGGGACAAATCTTGATACGATTGAGCAGTATACGCCTACGCAAATTGACTATTCCATTGAGGAATACGAATTCAAAGGAAAGAAATGGTATTGGGATAATTGGAGCGATTGGAAAAACCAAGGCGATGCAACTACACTGGGCTACAAAAAAACGATCAACCACAATCCTTCCTTCAATTTTCCACCCAACAAAAGTGGCTACACACTACAGGAAAAGGATACGAGAGTGAATCTCATCGTAAACGAAGCGATCAGTAAAGCCAAGAAAAAGAGCGAGTCCGAAGTTGGCAACTACCTAGAGGGCATCGAAAAGATCAAATGGTATTATCTGAATAAGCTGGAGCCGGCTTCCCCAAAAGCATATGAAAATAACGAGCAATGGTCAAAGTGGGATAGGGATCAGAAACAGGTCTTTGCTGACCTCATTTTCGATCTTCAGGAATTCTTAAATACCGGTGAACTCAGCGAAATCCTTGAGGAATATGAAATCAAAAAAATCGTTCCAGGCTATTGGTGACAGAATTTAAATAAATGAGAATAAAGAATTAGAAATTTGTATCAACTAATATAAATTTCCGAAACTTGCTCCAATTTTCCTGCCATCGTGTTTCCATGCATCTGATTCACGCTGGCATTTGGCAACCGCTTGAGCAGAATTCTGTCTCCCATGTTGGTGGATTCCTTCAGTTGCAGGCGTTGATGAGGCTGTTCCTGCATTGGAATGGCGACCGACGATTGCAGTTGAACCGCTTCACGATTCCCCGGTAGCAGAATGTTTCCCAAGTTCTCAAACTGAATGGTATTGTCCAAATCCGCGATGTACACATTGCGTTTGGTCAAATCGCCGAGAATATAGTATTTCCAGAATGTCTGATTGGCGACAAAGCGGATATGAAACTTCCGCGCCGCGGCATCCAGTTTTTCCGAGCACAACCCTTGCGCACCGGCAGTGATCAGCAGTTGCAGAATAAAGACCGGTTTTACGAAATAATCCTTGCGCTCCAGTATTTCCTGCACGGGAGCAGCCGTCATATCGAGCCAGGCGCTTTCGGTCACACTGGCACCGGAATGCAGCATTTGCTTGCCCGTTGCATCGGATGTGATGTGCTGATTACTGAAAAAAAGCACCGCGTTCTCAGGAGATGCACCGGGCGCTGTATAGCGAAAAAAATCGCTATCCTTGGAAAAGACCTTGAAAGCCAGAGTCAGATTATCTTCCGCGTGCAGTCGCAGGATATCGATTTTTTCTTGATCGAAATAAATCGCCACACCGCTTTCCGACGATTTGAGCAGCAAGCCGGTTTTCCTCAGTAGCGCAGCACAGGACTCTGCCGGAACAAACTCGAGCGCTTTGCAATTCGATCCCGGGAAATAAGCATGCTCGACAGTCACACTCGCGAGAAGACGGTAAGCGCCCATGCTCGGATCAGCCTATGATTTTTTCCGGATTGGCACGATGACAACCACCCACCGCAACACTATTTCACCATCGGCTGCGGTTCGGCCACGACCGGAATACGACCGACGATATCCTCGGTATCGAAAGCCACCATGCGCACTTTATACAAAATGGAAGGCAAGTATTTTCCGCCCAAGGAACCCCATAAGTTACTGAGATCCTGGATCGACAGATTCTCGATGTCCAGAATCAGTTTTTCGATGCGCTCATCCATCTCGGGCGCTGTTTGATGCGTGACGACATGGTTCTTCTGAAAAAAATGGATCGTGCTGGATAAAAATTTCAGCGCCTCGGGATAATTATTGCCGGTAAAATTGGCCGTCATCATCAGGTACAGATTGAAATACAGCGGCACGCTGCTCTGCACCTCGCGTTCCCCGACTTCATGCAAGCTCACCTGCCGGAACGGAACGGTGTCTTTCTCGATATTGACCAGAAAAACGACCAGTTTATTACTGATATTGGCTGCCATGCTGCCGTCCATTTCCAGTAAATTGGAAACCACCACGACATCTTCATTGAGATTGTAGGTACGCCGCAAATACTGATTCAACTGCGTTGCCAAAAGTTGTACGGCCAGGTTAATCATCATGGGCAGTCAAGAACCTTTATCTTTAGCGAAAGTTAATTGCCTTTGACCTCATAGCAAACGGCACAAGCAGCGGGTCATTTCGCGAGCCACACCTGCGCGCAACAGGCAAACGGTTTTTTCTTCCCGGACGAATGTACTGGAAGCCCGATGGACTGTCAAACGGATGATATTCAAGTCAGGCGGAAGAGGATCACGAGTCACAACTTTCCGGTTTTTATCCGGTAAACTCCGCCCGCCGGAATGTTTTACTGCGCAAGCTTTGCTTCATTGAACTGCCCATTCGGGAGCCCCAGCTCCTTTCCGCAGCAACCGGAACGACAGCCCTCCCGGCTTGAGGAAAGGGGGCATTTGTGCATTCTTTCGCATGAACTCGCTTCCTTCATGCTGCAAGACGATGTACGCACAGCGATGCCCCCAGTTGGCTTGCGGTTCAAGATCGGCAAACACCACCCAAGCCTCCCACGGAACGTCGATTAGAGCATCTCCGAGGTGGATTCGCGTTCCGGCGTGAACTGTTTCATGGCTGATATAGACAATCGCATTCAACAGTATTTCGTCGCCCAAAATTCCGCGCACACGCTCGAAGATGCTTTGCTCGGATTCCGTCATTTACCCAAAACTTTCTTGACAACGTCACCGACAACAGCGCGCAGTTCCTTTTCTTGTGCCGCGGAGGAACTTTCGAGCTTGCTTTCGATATCCTTCAACTGCGGCATCAATTTGGTGTGCACCATGTCATAAAACTCCGGAATCGGCTTGCGCAGGTAGTAAGGCTGCAACACTTCCACCAGCAACCGGCAATAGATCGGCCACAGGTACCAATAGCGCTGCCCGAGAAAACAGTTACCCGCCGCGACCGAAGACTGGCTGAACACCGGCGTGTCATACGGATCGTGCACCGAGTCGGCATAGTTGTGCGCTTCACGCGCGGAAACCTTACCCGATCCATCCGTGTCGGGATTGGATGCCAGCGCGCCGCCATACGGTGTATTCCCCGCCATTGCCGCAATCCAATCGCGGGCAAACGGATCGAATTGCGCACCACCGATCGAGTTGTTCAGTTCCAGACAAGCTGACGAAACGCTGGTATGCGTTGCCGTCGACTTAGCCAGGATCGGGGCGTTAAAACCACCGGCATGGCACTGCTCCATCATGACCATCATGCAATAATGTTTGGGCAGAGTCGCCAGTGTATCGGCAAAATCCGAGGCCAGATAATCCGCTCCGCTGTAAGTACACAGATAAGACTGCGTGCCATTGTGACCGCCGTGATTGTTGGTATGGATCAACAGCAAATCATCCGGCTTCAATTTGGTCTTGAGCGTATTGAAAACCGCATCCAGATCGGCCTTCGTTCCTTTTCCGTTGACCGGCATGCGGTAAGCGCTGCTGTCTCCCGGCCAACTCACCACCGGGTGCGGATTGCCGCTGTAGTTGATCGTGCCGTCGTAGTTCAGCACGAAGATATTCGCGGCAGGAAAACCGTAAATATCGCGCAAGGTGCGGTAGAGAAACTCCAGATCGTTGGTATGCCGGTTATTTGAAGCACCGGAAAACAGCACCGCATAACGCTGCCCCTTCGCCCAGCGGATCGGACAGCGCAACCACGGCAGTACCGGGTAATAAATTTCAGGTTCAGCGATTTTAATGGGGGTATGAAACCCCTGAAAAGTCTTCGGCACCTCAGCCGTCATATAAGGCGGAAATTGCGCTTGCACTTCATTGTACAAGTCCCCGGTTGCCGCATCGTGCAACAAGTAGCGGCAAGGATGCGACCAGTTGAACTGTGGCGCATCGTCCGCGAAAACCATGATCGAATCACGCTCCACGACGATACGCTGTTTATAAGCGAGAACCGCTTCACCTTTTTTGAGAATCCGGTTTTCGATATGGAGATTGGTACTGCGCGCAGCTCTCCAGGAAAGATTGCTGACTATACCGGATTTTATTTTACCGATTAATGCAGAATCGTTTGCCATGATGTGCCTCCCGTGGATAGAAAAAATAAAGCTACTTTTTCATCAGAAATAATGCACTCAGAGTTTGATTATCCGCCAACAGCAGAATTGATAAATCAAAACCCGTTTTCAGTGTGATCCAATCGGCACAAGAAAACAAGACATTTTGATGTGATCCACTACAGCACTCGACAATCAGTTGGAATGTGAGAATCGGGAATTTAAGCGGACTAACGAAAGATCACGGAAGGATCATGAATTCAACCGGTGAATACAACAGTGGCTTCTTTATAAGTGCTTACGGATGTCTTCTTAAAGTATTCCGTCAATCCCATAACAAATTTCCATCACACCTACACCAGCGCCTCGGCGCCGTCCGAAATGGCAACTGACGCCAGTACACATTGGGCATTAAAAATATGGCTTAACAAATCCATCTCATCCAGGTGTTTGTGCATGACAATTTGAAACCAGGCACATACCGCCAAAACCTTTCATTGCCGTACCGAGCTCATCCAGCACTCTCTGCGCCCTATCTTCTTTACAAGCGAGAATTACTACAATGTTTTCATCGGTTATCAGAACATCATCGGGATTGCGGATACCTCGCGACCCGATACCCCCCACATTCTTGAAAACCGTATATCCGCGCACTTCGGATCTTTCCAGTAATTCCGTCAACTGGTCGAGATACTCTGTTCCAATAACGATTTCGAATCTTTTCATTACTATCGAATCATCCATCAATTCCTCTCAAAAATATCAGATAATTTTTATTAACCCATTACTTGAAAATCAGATGCCCCCGTGAACATATTTCAGTGATTTTCCGATCACGATCATGGGGGCACAGTCCATACCACGTTTAGCCCGAGCTGTTATTGCTTATAGCTTCAAGATAAATCGGATCACCTGTTTCCAGCGTGGCAACCTGATAAACCTTGTGGTGCTTCATCGTTGCGGACGGCTCCGTAACCGCAGCCAAGTAAAACGTAATCGTGTAAAGAAGGGTGATTGCATAAACTACAACCAGTTGCGGTGCTTTTAATAACTCTTTAATTTCCATTTTTTCCTCTTTTAGGACATTTGCCGGTTATTCATACAAATCAGAAAAACACATAGCTGACTCGGATAAATATCCAGGTTAATAATACGTTCTTTCAGGTTGACAATAAAACCACTCGCTTATCAACCAATCACCCTCAATTGCAGTGATCAAAGAACAAACAAAATAAGGCTAGATATATAAAGTCATTTAAATGCAATGATAAAAACCCTGCTGACTTAAGATACAAATTAAATATCTCACCTTGGAATAGATAATATAGATTGAATGTCTCGATGATAAGTCCGATAAAGTGAAACATTTTGTTTCCTAATTAGATACAATGACACAATGCAAGATCTCAATCTTTTCGTCATTTTTGCGCGGGTGGTAGAAACAGGCAGTTTTGCCGAAGCGGCGCGGCGCATGGACATCTCCCGTTCAGCGGTTAGCAAAGCGGTTGCAAAACTTGAGAAGGATCTCAGCACCCGCTTACTGCTCCGCAGCACGCGGCATCTCAGTCTGACGGAATCAGGCGTCGCGCTGTCGGAGCATGTGAAACGCATTCTGGAAGAAGCCGAACACGCCGAGCGGGCAATCAATAGTCTTCATGACGAACCGCGCGGAACCCTGAAAGTGAGCACGCCGAGCTCATTCGGAACGCGCCATATCGCTCCGGCGCTGCCTTGTTTTCTCGCGCGCTATCCTGAAATCAAAGTTGATTTGACGATTACCGATCATCCGGGCGATTTGATTGAAGAAGGGTATGACGTGCAAATCCGCGTGACCAACGAGCCCGACCCCAATCTGGTCGCGCGCAAGATTGCGCCCGTCCGCCGCATATTGTGCGCAACCCCGCAGTATTTTCAACAACGGGGCGCACCCCAGACCCCGGCCGATCTTGTGAACCATAACTGTCTCGATTGCGCGCTTTCACCCGAACAAGGTTATTGGCGCTTCGACGGGCCGGAAGGCAAGATCAAGGTTCCGATATCCGGAACCCTGCGGATCAACGATAACGATGCGCTCGCGCAAGCAGTATTGTATGGACTGGGCATTGCCTTGCTACCTACGTATACGATAGGCATGGAATTACAAAAAGGGCGGCTGCAGACGGTGCTGCCGGACTACCTATCGGTAGAGCGCCATATTTATGCCTGCTATCTCCCCAGCCGGCATCTACCCATAAAAATACGCGCTTTTATTAATTTCCTAGCGGAACACGTCGGCGACATGCCTTATTGGGATCGATCTTTAGTAAAATGAACATCGTGTTCAATCTATAGCCCATCAGATCTTTTTACTTGTATTATTTGCCGCATTTCATTTTCATATTTACCTTAAAATACATGACGATGATTAATATTGATCACAGTTGCACGACATTGCACATGAGGTTATTGGACAAAATGTCTTGTATATTACGCTATGCATCTGAGCTGTTATAAATCTAAGAGAAATTATGGACAAAAAGACAAAAGGCTCATGGCTGATTCATCACACCAATAAGCTTCAGGCAGTAATTAATCAACTTGGGTACGAAAAGACATTTCTTGCAGGAAAAGCGGGAATTCTTCTATCCGCAATTTCCGCCAACGAAGAAATTGTGATCGGAACCCAGCGACTAGAAACGCTCGCACAGGCTGCCAATATCAACACCACCTTTGAATTACCAAAGCTCATCGATGTCCTGAAAACCAAGGAGTTGATCGATTCAACACCAACGGGAATAGCAGTTCTTGGTGTCACGACCTCATCAGCGCTTCAACACACTGCAGAAATTTTCGACTCCCTGTCTCCTGCGAAGAAGGAAGCAGCAGCCCTTGATTTGGCAGAAAGGGCATCCATTGAGCCGATAAGTGAAACAGAGCTCTCCGAAGAAATGGGGGATACCCATCACCTTTCCAAGGCCGACATCGAACAAACGATTTACGACGCAGAACAAATAGGCTTTGTTGATGTTGAGCAACTCGGCGGAAAGGAAAAACTCCTCTTCAATGGCAACCTTTTTAGAAGGGAATCGACCAAGAAGATAAAGGCAGTGCTCGACTCCCTTTCTTCTGCCGATCAAAACAAGCTTAACACGCTTACTGAATCTCTTCGAAAAAAAGCCTGCATCCCAGTTGATTCCGCCAAGTCACTGTTGGGAGACACGCTTTTTATGAAAGTTACTGCTATCGGTCTGTTTGATATCAGTATCGTCAGCAACTCCACGGAAGAAGTGGGCTTCTTGACTCTTCCTTCTGCATTTTCAAAATATAGCAATTCCATGGTTGATGATGCATTTGACTTGGCAAAGGCATTCGTCAGTTCGGTCACATACGGCATGACAAAGAGTTCCTATGTGCGCGGCCAAATCCAAATGGTCGATGCGCTTCTTAGCGCACTTGTTCGCGGCGAACGCGTCGGCCCCGTCCAAGCCATTGCCGAGGACTACAAGGTGTTGGAGCTTAAGGGAGTTGTCAAGGTAAGCACCGGCACCAAGAAGGGTCGGACTGGACCGATGCTAAAACTGCTGAAGAAGGAAGTCGGAGAACTAGCGCTACAAGCAATTCGGCATGGAGATGTTAGTGAACATTCCTTGACATCCCTACCAACTGCTGCCGTGACACGCTTCAACGGTCCCGAGCACAATCGAGAGCGAATCAGGAGAACTCAAACAAAAACCAGTCCAAGAGCAACTAACGATATGTTGTCCGCATTACGCACCGGAGGAGTTTTTTGATGGCAAAGCCACCAGCTACAAATAAAGGCCATACGATGGAAGAAGCACTTAGAAACTACTTTGTTCGAGCCGGTTACTATGTTGTTCGAGGGGTGCCTTTTATTTACGAAGGACTTAATGTAACCGATATCGACCTGTGGCTATATGGTCGCTCATCTTCAGTCAATCGCGAAATTACGATCGTTGATATCAAAAACAAAAACACGCCCAAAGCTATTGAGCGAATCTTCTGGGTACAGGGACTGAGGCAAGCAACAAGAGCCACGACAGCCATCGTTGCCACTACTGAGCGGCGTCAAGAGGTAAAAAATTTTGGTCGTGACTTGGGAGTGCTTGTCCTGGATGGAGCATTCCTCAGCAAACTTACCAAGTCTGACGACCAGCATGTGGCACACCGATTGACCGAAGAGGAATTTACGAAACTTATTAATGAATACACCCTCGAAAAGCTCGACGGTGGTTGGAAGGAACGTATTCAGTCTTGTAAGAGCTTGCTCGCGCGCAATCTTTCTTTTGATGCCTGCAATGAATGGTTGTCTCATGCCCACTTTTTTGCCGAGCAGTCAATTACTAAACCGACGCAGCGCGAAACCGCGCTAAGATGTTTCTATTTGATTTGTTCGTTTGTGGCCGTCGCTATTGACTTCTTGCTAAAGGAGCTCTCCTTCCTTGATCAAACCGAGCGCAGCGTGCTCATCAAGGATGGCTTTACATACGGTTCCAAGGGTAGCGTCGGCATGAAGAGGGTTCTCAATGTTGCGATGGGATTGGTAGAACAGCACGCAACAGAAGGTGCACTTATTTCAAAGCAGGTTCGCACTAGCGTCGAAAAGCATCTCTCCGCCCTGAATACGGTCATCCTCGGCGAGTATTTTTCGAAACAGGATGTCGCGAAATCACTGTTCACAGTTGCGAAGGAGCTCGAACAACTCTCAATGAATCGGGTGTTTTCGCCGCATTCATCTGCGTCAATTGAGCTCCGTGGGTTACTATCCTGCTTTCTGGATTATCTAGATATTGACAGAGTTATGTTCTCTGAGAACCTCAGAGATGCTTAGACTCTCGATCAGTCGGAATACTTGAATCGCCACGGATTTTCCAGAGAAAAAATGATTCAAGCGGAGGAAAAGGCAAGGAATCGAATCAACTACTCACCGTAATTCATCATCTCCGACTCCATCGCAATGAAAACTCACCGCGCATGAATCAATTGGCTCGGCGCAGGTACGGTTGAAGTCATTCTCGGCGCAGTCCAGTGCGTGCTCCAGCGCACGAACGGCATATCGCGGTTCACCGCGGTATGCGTAGTTGCCGCATACAGGGTGCAATCCACGCTTCTGCTGGTAATTTCATTGGTCCACTCTGCGCGGATTTTCTCGGGTGCCAGCGTCACGACGGTTAACCGTTCGCATAGTTCGTAGTTGGCTGACCATTGGTTGCGCAATTGCCGTTGCGCAGGGTCGCCGCCGTAGATCGAGTATGAAGTGCAACCGGCAAGCAGCAGGATGGGTGCGATGAGCAGTGATTTCATGATGGTATGCATAGGAAATATAGTGATCCGTTTTTTACCAAATCTTGGTGGCCGCAAAAGGCACGCCGTTTGGCAATGAGCAGACATAACTGGGATTGATCGGCCGGCATGATTTCTGGGTCAACGTTAATGTCGTCGGTGAAGTAAAGACGACATCGGTGACGGCGTCGATATTATCGTTGATTAAGCGAGTCAGCCGCACCGCGCCGTCCTTGATGTCACCCCACGATGCACCCCAGCGCCGGTTGCCGTCTAAATCGGGCGGATTGAGTCCGACAAAGATCAATCTGCCGCTATTTTCCGAGGTCATTAAATAGCCTGCTTCGGGCAAATCATCGATGGTCCAGATGCCGTCGTAGGGACCGGCAGCGTGAGCAAAACCGAAATTCAGGCACAAGAGCAATGCGCTGATGAGTTTTTTCATTGCCTATTTTCTCTTCAATACCAAAATAAAACCGCTCCGAACTAACGCCGTTTCTGTCCCAATATCGACCCAAGCAAACCACGGGTAATCTCGCGTGCAATGGACGAACCGACCGAACGGGCGGCGCTTTTTGCAAAGGCATCGAGCACGCTTTCGCGCCGACCGCCGCGCTTACCGGTTGAACCCAGCAGTAAATCGCCCAGATCGGCCAGCACGCCTTCACCCGCAGGTTTGCGCACACTTCCGGGAGCCCCCGTTTGCGCTGAATGACCCAGCGATTTTTCAGCACTGCCGCGTGCTTGCAGCAATTCAAAAGCGCTTTCGCGGTCGATTTCCTGCTCGTACACACCGGCCACAATCGACGACGCTATCAATTCCTTGCGTTCGTCCGCCGTAATCGGACCGATCTGACTGACCGGCGGCAATATCATCGCGCGTTCGGTCACGCAGGGCGAACCGTCGGCATCGAGAAAGGAAACCAACGCCTCGCCAACGGACAGCTCGAGAATGGCTTGTTTGACGTTCAATTTCGGATTGGGCCGCATGGTTTCGGCAATCGCATTCACTGCTTTCTGGTCGCGCGGCGTGAACGCGCGCAACGCATGCTGCACGCGGTTACCCAGTTGACTCAGGACTTTCTCGGGAATATCGAAAGGATTCTGCGTGACGAAATAAACCCCGACACCTTTGGAACGGATCAACCGCACCACTTGCTCGATTTTCTCCAGCAACGCAGGCGACGCCATGCTGAACAACAAATGCGCTTCATCGAAAAAGAACACCAGCTTGGGCTTCTCGCGGTCGCCGGTTTCCGGCAAATTTTCGTACAGCTCGGACAGCATCCACAGCAAAAAAGTACTGTACAGCCGCGGTGAATTGAGCAATTGATCCGCCGTCAGAATATTAATGACACCCTTGCCGTCCAGTGTCTGCATCAAATCCTCGATATTCAGCATCGGCTCGCCGAAGAATTTGCCGCCGCCCTGCTTTTCTATTTGCAGCAAACTGCGCTGGATAGCGCCGATCGAAGCGGGTGACACGTTGCCATATTGGGTTTTGAACTGATCCGCATGGTCACCGGCAAATTGCAGCAGCGCGCGCAAATCCTTCAGATCGAGCAACAACAAGCCATGATCGTCAGCGACTTTAAACACCAAAGTCAGCACGCCTTCCTGCGTTTCGTTCAGATTCAGCAAGCGCACCAGTAGCAACGGTCCGAGATCGGAAATCGTCGCGCGAATTGGATGACCGTTCTCCTGCAATACATCCCACAGCGTCACCGGAAAGCCTTGCCATTGCGGCGCATCCAATTGCAACATGCCCAGCCGGGCTTGCATTTTTGCGGACAACGCTCCAGGCTTGCAGATACCGGTCAAATCGCCTTTGATATCCGCCATGAATACCGGCACACCGATGCTGGAAAAGCTTTCCGCCAGCTTCTGCAACGTCACCGTTTTGCCGGTGCCGGTCGCGCCGGTGATGCAGCCGTGACGCGTCGCCATCGCGGGCAAAAGGGCCACATCGGATTTACTGGTTTTGGCGATAATCAATGGATCGGTCATGGCGTTTTTCACAGAAATCAAGAAAGAAGTCATTGTAAGTCAAACGGCAGCAAAGGCAATCGAAACATACCCTCAGCACCGCGGTATACTATTATCCTGGCTTGTCACTTTTTCCATTCATGTTGAGAAGACTCCAAGGATTGACCGGCACGTGAATACACAGCTCCTCTACGGCGACATCGGCGGCACCAAAACCGTTCTGCAACTGGCTGAGATTGCCGATGGCGGCATTCGGGAATGCTGCACCAAACGCTACGACAGCGCGGCTTTTGCCACTTTCTCCGATATTCTGCAAGATTTTCTCGGTCAGGCAACACCTCATCCCCCTGCGGCAGCGTGTTTCGCCGTAGCCGGGCCGATTGCCGCGCAACAGGCGGCCTTGACCAATTTACCCTGGCGCATCAGCAGCGCGGACATCGCGCGTGAATTTTCAATGGCAACCGTCAAACTCATCAACGATTTCGAGGCTGTCGCGCTCGCAATTGAAGATTTGCCCTGCGGCGACCTGGTTACGTTGCAAACCGGACAGCCGCATGCGCATGCCATGCGCGTAGTGCTCGGCGCCGGTACCGGAATGGGCGTGGCGTGGCTGGCGTGGATCAACGGCCGTTATTTTGCGCTGCCGACCGAAGCGGGTCATATCGATTTCGCGCCGCTCACGCCGTTGCAAACCGGTTTGCTTGAGTGGCTGCAACTGCGATTTGATCATGTGTCCGTGGAACGTTTGCTATCCGGTTCCGGGCTCACGAACATCTTCAAATTTTTACAAACGCACACTACTGCATCAGACTTACCTTCAATCGAACTTGCAGAAGACAGCGGTGCGATGGTCACAGCAATGGCGCAAACTGGAAAACACCCGGTGGCGTTGCAAGCGCTCGAATTATTTACCGAGATTTACGGCGCTTATGCCGGTAATCTGGCGCTTGCCGGACTATGCCGCGGCGGCGTCTATGTCGCAGGAGGCATCGCGCCGAAAATGATCGATACCTTGCGCGCAGGTGGCTTTATGCGCGCATTCTGCGCCAAGGGAAGATTTTCCGCCTTGCTGCACGAAGTCCCGGTACATGTCGTCACCAACCCGGCGATCGGTCTGCTCGGCGCGCGGCGGGAAGCGCAGCATTTGCTGCAAAACCACGAAAAAAGTCATAGCAAAACCGTACATTGACCGGATTCCAACTGCCGAACCGGATCAATCAGCCGGTTCACGGTGTATCATATAAAAAACGCTTATTCGCATCGAGGAGAACCATTATGTTTTCGCGCACTGCCTTCACCATTACCGTCAACCCTAAAATACCGCCGCGCCTGAAGCGCTTGGAAGAACTGGCCAACAACCTCTGGTACAGCTGGGACCGTGCCACGCGCGCGCTGTTTTCACGGCTCGATCCGTATTTATGGGAAGCGGTGGAACATAACCCCAAGGCATTTCTAAAGCGCGTGGACGAATCGGTATTGCTGAAGGCGACCGAAGACCGGGTTTTTCTCGCGACCTATAACAGCATCCTGTCCACGTACGATTCGTATCATGATGCAACCGCACTGCAAAACAACAATGGCGGATTGAGCTCGCAAGATCAGGTGGCTTATTTCTGCTTTGAATTCGGTTTTCATGAAAGCTTACCGATTTACTCCGGCGGTTTAGGGATCTTGGCCGGCGATCACTGCAAAGCCGCCAGCGACTTGCATTTGCCCTTCGTCGCCGTCGGTTTGCTGTACCGCCAGGGCTATTTCTCCCAAACCATCGACATCCGCGGCAATCAGCAAGTCACCTACACTGTCGCCGATTTTGAAGATCTGCCGGTGACCCCGGTGACGCATGCGGACGGTTCGGACATGCATATCCAAGTGCCCCTGCTGCAACGGCAAATCACCGCCAAAATATGGCAGGCAAAAATCGGCCATGTCACGCTTTACCTGCTCGATACCGATTTACCGGAAAATTCCCCGCAGGACCGCTACATCACGCACAATCTTTACGGCGGCGACAGAACCATGCGCATCGAGCAGGAAATCATCCTCGGCATGGGCGGCGCGCGCGCGCTGCAAGCGCTCGGCATCAAACCGACCATATGGCATATCAACGAAGGACACGCCGCGTTCATGATTCTTGAGCGCATTCACAATTTGGTGCAGCAAGGGCTGGATTTTGCCAGCGCCCTCGAGAGCGTGGCAGTGAACACGGTGTTTACCACCCACACTGCGGTGCCTGCCGGGCACGATCACTTCAGCGCGGAGACGATGCAAACTTATTTTGACAGCTTCTACCGCAGCCTGAACATCACGCACGAAGAATTCATGGCGCTCGGCCACATACCCGGCAGCCCGGATTTCAATATGACCGCGTTGGCGATTCGCGGCTCGCGCACGCACAACGGTGTCAGCAAAATACACGGCGGCGTATCGGCGAATATCTGCCGCGATCTGTGGCCGCAGATCGAGCCGGAAGAAAATCCGATGTCGTACGTCACCAACGGCATTCATGTACCGACTTTTCTGGCACAGGAATGGTCCGATCTGTTCGACCGTTACCTCGGTCACGAATGGCGCAGCAAAATGTGCGATACCCAATACTGGTCGCGTATTGACGCGATCCCGGATCATTTGTTCTGGAGTGTGCGGCAATCGTTGAAATCGCAGATGTTTTACGGCATCCGTTCGCGCATCACCGAGCAAAATGCCCGCAACCGCGGTTCCGAAGCGCATCTTGACCGCCTGCTAAAATTCGTCGATCCGATCAATCCCAATGTCCTGACACTCGGCTTTGCACGCCGCTTCGCCACTTACAAGCGCGCCACCTTGCTATTCGAAAATCTCGACTGGCTGCGGAAAATTATTCTGGATCAGGAGCGGCCCGTGCTGCTGATTTTCGCCGGCAAAGCCCACCCCGCGGACGTGCCGGGGCAGGACCTGATCCGCCGTATCAGTCAAATCGCGCACTTCCCGGAATTCGAAGGGCGGCTGCTCCTGATCGAAGGTTACGACCTGCGCCTTGCCCGGCGGCTGGTCGCCGGTGTCGACGTGTGGCTGAACAATCCGATTTATCCGCTGGAGGCCAGCGGCACTTCGGGAATGAAAGCAGGCATCAACGGCGCGATCAATTTGAGCGTGCTCGACGGCTGGTGGGGCGAAGGCTACGACGGCAAGAACGGCTGGGCGGTCAAACCCGGCCCGGAAGACATGGAAGGCGTCGTGCGCGATCAGGAGGAAAGCCGCGCCTTATATGAAATCCTGCAAGATCAGGTGGTCCCGTTGTATTACAGCTATGGCAAGCTGGGCTATTCGCCGGAATGGGTGAAAATGGCCAAGCATTCGATGATATCGCTGCTGCCCAGCTATAACGCCACCCGCATGGTCGATGAATACGTCAATAAATTCTACTGCCCGGCCAGTGATAAAGGTGCGCTGTATGCTGCCAACGATTTTGCCGACGCGAAAGCTATCGCTACGTGGAAAACCAAAATCCGCCGCGCCTGGTCCGGCGTCTCGCTACGCCGCTTGGATACGCCGTGCGAGCGTATTTATTTTGACGAAACGCTGGATTTCAGAGTCGCCGCAAGACTCAACAACCTGGCTCCCGAAGATGTCGTCATTGAGTTACTGATCTGCCGCCAATTCAAGACCACCCGGTTATGCAATTTCGACCACTTCAAGTTTCAATTTACCGGCATGCAGGACGCAGGCGAGCATCTGTTCGAACTCAAGCTGACACCGGAATTATGCGGCAAGCAGGAATATTTCATTCGCATCTATCCGTACCATCCGCTGCTGACGCATCCGCTGGAAATGGGATTGATGGTATGGTTGTAGATCCGGATCGCATTCCGGCGTGCGCGCTGCGTTATGGCCGGAAGCTCGCCAAAACCTTCGGGCTAAGCCGGGATTCTTCCCGCTTATCGTCATTCCACCACCCGCCGCCAAGAGCGACGAAAAGCGCCGCGGTATCCTGCAAACGTTGGGCTTGTACCTGCAGATATGCCAGCTTGGCCTGAAAATACTGACTCTTGGCGTTCAGGACCTGCAGATAATCGACCAGCCCCGCCTGATAATTGGTTTGTACCAAGCGCACCGCCTCCTGGGTGAGATCCAGTTGTTGCGCGTAATTTCGTAGCGCTTCGGCGTCATGTTCCAGCGCCAGCAAAATATCGGCCACCTGGGCCAAAGCATCCAAGGCAGTTTGCTTGTAATTCGCCAAGGATTGCTGATAAGCGGCGATCGCAGCCTTGCGGTGCAGCCATGATGTGCCGCCATGAAACAACGGCGCCACGATATTGGCGCCCGCACTCCAAAAGTTGCCGCTGCTCATAAAAACATCCATCAGATTCCGCGTGTTCTGGCCATAAGTACCGCTCAGGGTAAAGCTGGGCAGCAATTCAGCCGTGGCGACGCCGATATTGGCGCTATTTTCATGCACACTGGCTTCGGCTGCCAGGATATCGGGACGCTGGCGCACCAGCTTGGAAGGCAACGACAAGGGCAGATCGGCCGGCAACATGATGTCATCCAGATCGACCGGCTCCAACGTCCGCTCTCCCGGCGCATGACCTGTCAGCGCTGACAACAGATGTTCAGCCTGGCTGTATTTTTGTTCCAGCGGTGCAAGCGTGGCTTCCAGTGCCGCCAGCCTGGTTTTAAGATCGACAATACTTGCATACGCGACAATGCCTGCTTTCACCTGGGTTTCACTGATCGCAATTTGTTCCTGCTGCAAGCCGATCAGTTGCCGGGTTGCCGCGATCTGTGCGGCGTAAGCAGCCCGGGCGATCACGCTATTGACGATGTTGCCGGACAATGTCAGATAGGTGGCTAAAACCGTATAACGCTGAAAATCTCTTTGCGCACCCAAGCCCTCAACGGCGCGGCGTTGCCCACCGAAAACATCGAGTGCATAACTGACCGTGGTAGATAGGGTCAGTAAATTAAAAATCGAACTGGCGGAACTGCCGAAGCGGGCGGCGGAAAACCGCTGACGGCTAAAGCCAGCGGCAAGATCGATCTGCGGATAAAAAATTCCATAGCCGGCACGTAAATTTTCCTGACTCTGGCGTAAACTGGCCTGCGCCGCTTGCAAGTTCTGATTATGATCGATCGCTTCCTGCACCAGCGCATCCAGCTTGGGAGATTGAAACAACCGCCACCAATCCGCGACGATTTCGGCACCCTGTGCAAAATGTTGCGCTTGACCATTGACCGGGACAATTTCCAGCGATTGTCCTTCCGGTACATAGCGATCGGTTTGCGGAGGATCCGGTCGGACAAAATCCGGTCCGACAGCACAACCGACCGACATCAGCAACGAGATCAGGCACAATCCCTGCGCTACGCCTTTCCAGCACAAAAGAAAGATCCGCAGCATCCTCGTAAAGTTGTACTTTTTCACGTCACTCCCATTCCGCTGCATACCGGTCCGGCTATCAATCAGCCATCCTCATTGATATAAACATCCACCAATTGACCGCGATAGAGCTGCACGTCATCGGGTTGCTTAAAACGAAACAACACCGGCAGAACCCTGACATCGACCCGTTCGGTGCGTTGGTTCGATAATTGGATCTTGGGTGAAACATAGGGTTGCAAGCGGAAATATTCCAGCGGAATACGGATTTTTGTACCGCGCAGAAACATTTGCGCCCGCATTTTGCTGACATCCGGCAACCGGTTAATCAGGATTTCATCGACAAAGCATCGCACCACCAGCTCATCTTCATGGCTGCCCATCACGATCACCGGATTCAATCCCTGCGTATAGGTATCGTAGACACCCTGTGGTGAAACATAGCTGCCCAGCGAGGCGGTTATCGATAGCACGACACCGTCAACCGGTGCTTTGATCGTATATTTTTCCAGCAAGGCGCTGCCGGCGCGATAGGTATTGGATAAAGCCGCATACTGGCGTTCTTGGTTCTGAATATCGTAACTCCAGGCGCCCGCCTTGGTCAGACTGTAGTTCTTCAAAGCAACTTCAACGCTGGCCTTCGCGACTTTGGCGGCATTGATCGCATTATCCAGGTTATCCTTGCTCACCGATTTAGCATCCATGTCGTAAGCATTCTGCAATTTCTTCAGCTGCGTCTCGGCGGTTGTCAAATTTGCCCTGGCGAAATCCAGTTGCGCTTTGGCGACATCCAGAACTTCTTTCCTGGGCTGGGCTTGCAATTCTTCCAGCAAGGCATGTGCAGCTTCCGCTTGCGAACGCTGCTGTTCGACGGTCGCGCGCTGCACCGAGTCGTCCATTTTCAGCAACGGTTCGCCTTGCTTGACCGCTTGCCCTTCGGTCACCAGAATCCGGGTAATCACACCCGCCACTTCCGGATAAAGATTGATATTCTCCCCGGTCGGCTGGAGGCTCTCGATGACCCCGGTGGAATAAATGCCCTTGGCATAAGGATTGGGCGCCGGATCGAAAACCGGCGGTTGCGGCATCTTTTCCCGGCCGACCAGATAAGCGCTGAGCAAGCCGGCTATGATGCCGCCTATGGCAACGGTAATGATGACTTTATTCTGCACCGTTCCTCCTGTTCTCAATGCCGACGATCTTGCCGTCTTCCATCTTCATGATCCGATCGGCAAATTCGAAAATCCGGCTATCGTGGGTGACGATCAAAATACAGCGCTTGTCGTTGAGCACGCTGGTTTTGACAAAATCCATGATGCGCCGGCCGGTATCGCCGTCCAACGATGCGGTCGGTTCGTCAAAAATCAAAATATCCGGCTGGCTTATCAGCGCGCGTGCGATGGCCACTCGCTGCTGTTCACCGCCGCTTAATTTCATCGGCGGCAGTCCGGCTTTATTCTTCAACCCGACAATTTCCAGATAACCGGCCGCTTCCCGGATCGATTCATCCCAGTCGCGTTTCTTCAGGATCAACGGAATCGCGACATTCTCGGCTGTGGTCAGCCGTGGAAACAGATGGTAATCCTGAAATACGAAACCGACTTTGTTCAAACGAAACTCAGCGATCTGATCGGGTTTCAATGCCCAGATATCCATGCTATCGATAGTCACCGCGCCGGAATTGGGGCGCAGAATACCCGAGATCATACTCAATAACGTTGTTTTCCCGCTTCCCGAAGGACCTACGATGAAAAATATCTCGCCAAAGTAAGCTTCAAAACTGACACCCCGAACCGCGAAGGTTTTCGCATCGCCCTCGCCGAACCACTTGGTCAGTTCATGCGCGGAAACAGCGGAATTCACCCGTTAGCCTCTGAAAATATCGAATGGTTCAATCTTCAGCACCTTTCTTATGCCGATATAGCTGGAAATCGCGGCGATGATCAGCACCATGACAAACGCAAAAGCCAAGGTGGTATACGTGATATTGGCGGAATAGTCCGGGACTTTGAGTTTTGCGACCGTGATGATGAGCGTGCACAACCCGACCCCCAATCCATATCCAATCAGCGCGGTGAATGTGGCCTGAAAAAGAATCATGTACACCAGCTCATGCCCTTTTGCGCCGATCGCCTTCAACGCGCCGAATTTTTCCAAATTTTCCAATATAAAGGTATAAAAAGTCTGCCCGGAGATCGATAGCCCCACCAGAAAGCTGACGATGGTCATGATAAAAATATTGGTTCCCAACCCGGTCTGGTATTTGTAGTAATTCGCTATTTTCTGCATAAACTCTTCTTTGGTGAGCGCCTCATAACCCAGCAGCTTAACCTGCTCCTTAATATGCGAAATCGCATCATTATTTTTCGGTTCGACGAGAATATACGAGATGGTGAAGCGCGTTGACGGGATGTACTGAATCGCCCGGCTATAAGTCGTATACAGCGTGGGAATGCCGAACAACCCGCTGGCGGTCACCTTGGCGATACCGACAATGACACCGCGATGATCGTTCAACTCAAAATCGGTTCCCAATTGGATGTCACCAAGCTTGTTGATTTCTGCATCTTGTACGGCGATGAATGCGTTCTCGGCATAAATATCTTCGATCTTGCCGGCAATCAGCTCGGGACGGCCGAACAGGCTATTGTCGTCCAACCCGAGCACCGTCACCGATTGAAACACACCGCTTCTGAGCTTGACCAGCGCACCGCCAGAATACAATGGCACGGCATACTTGACGCCATTGATACTGCGCACCGCGTCGAGCACATAATCCGGCATCGGAATGCTATTCGCCACATTATTCACCGCCGGATCCATCACCCAAACCTGCGCACCCAGGTTAATCACGGT
This sequence comes from Gammaproteobacteria bacterium, assembly GCA_015709635.1. NCBI lineage: Bacteria > Pseudomonadati > Pseudomonadota > Gammaproteobacteria > Gammaproteobacteria bacterium. The sequence goes on along the minus strand of CP054180.1, from coordinate 471,707 downwards.
CGAGGAAGATTTCGCCAGAATGCCGGAAAAAATCGACGTCATCTGCACCATCAAAAACACGGCAAACATAATCCCGACCAACAAAGCAGCGTATTTTCCTTTGTCGTTCACGAGCAGCTTAAAAGCCAGTTTCAAGGTTCCGTTCATTACGCATCCACCCCAAGAAAAACGCCAATGAATCTGTTATCGAACTGCGTACTTTGGTTGTGTGATAAAAATATAACAATACGGCGAATCATTCCGATGTTCAGTGTAGCTCAGAATCCTGTGCAAAAGGATACATCTGAGAGTCTAAAACTTTCAATAAGAATGTCATTGATATATTGACACAAGAGTCATAGCCCCGTCGGATGGTTTGAAATTTTCGTGCTGGATAACCGGGCTAAGCATTTTTATGGATCGGTTTCTCAAATGCAGCTGGAGCGATTGAATAGTCCTGCAGACATGCCGATCGAGCTTTGGAGTTATCCTATGCACAAAAATCAAATGGGCGCATCCGGGGCGCTGGTCAAAATGACGGATGGGCCATCCGGCGGGAATTGCGTGCTGGTCTATTATTCCTGCATGGATTGTGCTGTGGAAGCTGCTCACACACCGGCTTCAGGCGGGTAGATCGTGCGCGAAAAAATGCCTGTTCATGAAGTTTCCGGATTTTTCCATGAATGAAAAAGGAACCTTCCAGTTGTGCCGGAGGGTTCCTTTCTTGTTCAGAATCTTTGTATCAGAGCCTTACTTTAACTTTCTGAGACGCTCACGCTCCGAAACTACCGTGATATCTTCATAAAACTCACTTTGAGACGGCATCGGCGGTATGATATTGATCGGCACCATATTATCCTTGCCATTGGCTTCCCCGCTCAAGGCGTGGACTGGCACATCCCGCGGCGCTTTATCAAGATTGACCGTCTTGTTCTTTTGAACCCAGGCTGGCGGTGGCGGCATCTGTTCCTTTGTCTCACCGGCCAATGCTTCCATTACGCCTAGGGCCATCGGCATGAATACTGCAATGCAAACAAATCGTGTCACATATTCTTTTACTTTGTGCATGTTATTTCCTCCTGCATAGTCATTCACTTCATTAATTTTCTATCCGGTTCGGTTCGATAGTATTTACAACATCGTTCACCTACTGTACCCATTCAGCGCCGGACCAAACACCCCCGCCGCGCCATTGACTCCCGTCCCAGACATAGGCGTAAGCCATCGTTGCATACCAACCAGTACCACAAGAATAGGATCCGCCATAGTCAATTAAAGAGCTTGGACCCGTTGGTCCGGTGAATATGTCGCCAATCCATTTGCCACTACTGGTTCCGCCGTACTGCCAATCGGTGCGGCGGCAGACTACCCATGTACTCCCAGCGTATTTATAAACATCGAGCCGCGAAGCAGCCCACCCATTCGGTAAATTCAAACCAGTACTGCAGGCATTACCGAAGGCATAGGTGGTGGCGTAGGCAAGATTGCCAGAAAATAATCCCGGACGAATGTGGTCGATGCCTGCATCTCCTTTGACACACAGACTCGGGCCATTATAGGCAATGCCTTTATAGTTCCATGTCCAGGCAAGAGCAGATTTAGGAATCGCTGCTGCAGCGAAGAACGCAACAATACCGTAGAGTAGTATGGTAAACCGGAAGTGATTCATATTACACCTCCTTCATAACCATCATTATGATCATCGTCCGCAGTTCCTTTTATTTCAGAACGGTAGAAAAGATAAGGCCAGCTTCCGGTAAAGGTTTTATTGTCACTAAAATTGGCACCATGAGTATTTCCCATAATGAATCTCCTAATAGAATTAAATATTTCAGCTATTTTGTTGATTCTCATGCTACAAATAGCCGACAGATCATGCTCTATCTGTCCGCTTAATTATGGTTAAGGTACCTATCGATTGGTAGGCTACACCTGTAGCACTACAACTGTAGTAGTTAGAATAGATACTGCCCTCGAGGGAATCCGGTCGGATTCCCTTATCATAAAGCTCAAGCAAGCAGTTTTATTCCGGTGCTCCGCACCAGCAGAAGCGATGAAGAAACAATTCCCAGTAACTAACCGCCTTGGTAAAGTTACAAGAAAGATCATACAAATCTGATTAATAAACGAGTATCGTCTGGCAGATAAATGAATCAATGTTCACTGCCGAGTATTTTTAAACCGGGTTAAATTTGTTTTTTCTGGAAAATATTATGAACAATGCCGAGAAAAAATTTCATGATCAAATTGAGGTGGAACGTATTTGGATTGCAACTGAGCAAGGCAAATACGTTTTCTTTTCCATGCTTCTGGTATCCACATTTTTAATTCTTGGACTCTGGGATAGTGCGCCGCCAGATTTACTATTGCTGTGGTTTTCGCTATTGACATCACTTAATTTTTTTACGTGGATGCTATTGCGTTTCTACCGTGACCATAAGGAAGCATTGACTGAGAACATTCAGAAGTTTAAAAACATCTTATTGTTTAAATGTTTATTAACCGGTTTGTGCTGGGTCATGTGCATTATTTGGTTTATGATTCCCTCGCAACCTTCTAATGTGATGGTCATCAGCATCGCCTTAATTATTGATGTGGTTGGTGCGATGTTAACTTGGTTCTCTTTCTTGCCAGCCGTCATTGTCAGTATGTGCCCTCCCGCCCTTACTTTAGTAGGCTCACTCTATCTGCAAGGCGACAAGGTGTTCTTAGCTGCCAGCACTCTGCTTTTTCTATTAACCTGCTTTGGTATTATCAGTAGCCGGAAGCTGGCTGGAATGCTGAATTACGCGTTACAGATGAGTTTCGAATTAGAAGAACAGCGCCAAATTGCCAATAAGGAACGGCAACTCGCCATCGAAGCCAGCGCCCGCGCGGAACAAGAAGCGCACAATGCACAATTCGAACGCAAGCGAAGTGTTGAGATAATGACGGCTGCAGCGCAACAGCGCGAGCGATTAATTAATCTTCTGAAACTCAAGAACGAGGAGCGTGAACGGTTTATTCGCGCCGCTTACCACGACACCATGCAACCGCTTGCCGCTATCGGCGCGCAGACTGTAGTGATGAAACTCGACCCAGGCCTGACAACCAACGGTCCGGCGATCGAGGCATTGAACGAAATCGAGCGATCCCGGCGCGACATCGCAGAAGGCATACGCGGCATCTACGATCTGTTTCAATGGGGCGCGCATGAACCCAAACTGGAAGCGGTTTCAATACACGATCTTCTCATGGAGATTGAGAAGCGCTTTTCCGAACCGGCAAAATCAATCAATCTCCAATTCCGGATTCACCCATCAAAAGTAAGCAAGTTACACGGAAACAGCGATTATGCAATGCTCAAGCGCGTCCTTGAAAACCTGGTTTCAAATGCGATCAAATATACCGAGCAAGGCGGCATCGTCATCGGTGCGGTTGGTTTCCGAGAAACTTTACGGATTGACATATGGGATACAGGAGCCGGTATTGCGCCCGATCAGCATCAAAAAATATTTGAGGAGTTCTACCAAGTGGATGAGCAAGCGCCGGGAATCGGCCTTGGTCTTCCTATTGTCCGCTTGCTGGTTGAACGTTTATCCGGGCACACACTAAGCTTTCGTTCTCGACTCGGTCACGGCTCACGGTTCTCGATTACCCTGCCAAGGTGCGAAGCGCCCACCCGGCTGGATCAGTCACCACTTACCGCTACCACATCTGCAGCTCCTTTAACGGGCGCCTATGTAATCGTAGTCGAAAACAACAAAAACGTGCTGAACGGACTACGGTCATTGTTTGAATCTTTGGGTTGCATTGTGCGCATAGCCGTCAACTTGAAGGATCTTCAGCAACTGATCGAAGCCGCACCCGACCGGGCACCCGATGTCGTAATTTCCGATTACCGGCTCAGAAATAACGAAACGGGGGCCGATGTCGTCAAGCTGATCGAACAGCATTTCGATTGGACAATCGTACCCGTCGTGTTTTATTCGGCCAATTTGGATATTCCCGAAGCTTTACTTGCCAAGCCGCTGCGGTACATCGAGCGTAAAGGAATTGCACCGGATTCGCTCATCACAAAAGTCCAAGAAGCGGTTTTATCCGGACGCAATGTCCGCACCCGGGAGATCGAAGAAAAAGCTCTCAGCAGCTAATCAGCCCAGCAAAGTAAAATTATAAGTGTTGCAAAATAATAGAAGCAAGCAGTGAAAACTTAACTATGGTAATGCACCGCTATAAAATCATTGGCAGAAAGAGAAGATATGCCGCCTACAATAGTGGCTGGATCGATGGTAGCAAAGTGGTAGCTGTCGCCAGCCACACCAGACGTCGGGTTGTACCATATATACCCATTCGATGTATCGACATAGATACCGCTTGATTGGCCTGCATTTCCGTTAAAAAAGCTACCCTCGAAATACGATCCAGCACTCAAATGACCATCAGCATTAAAAGTCAGGCCTATACCAAATATTCCAGGATTACCTCCACCGCCAACATCAAGACCAATCGTATCTTCGGGTGCATAGAAATCAAGAATCGCATCGGTATTGGTGCCTGAGTAGGACTCAAAATCAAATTGATCATTCCCGCCCCCACCCCTTAGCCAATCGATACCAGGCCCACCTATCAGTACATCATTCCCATAATCACCATAGAGATAATCATTGCCATTTCCACCTGCAAGCCTGTCATCCCCAGCACCACCATAGAGCCAATCGCCGCCATCGAGTCCGCTCAGATAGTTGGCGGCGCTCGTTCCGGTGATACTATTGCTAAGATTATTTCCATTACCAAAGTAAGCGGCATCGTTTAACTGCAAGTTTTCTACATAAGCAGGTAATGTATAACTAATTGAACTTTTGACTATATCATTTCCTTGTGACAAATAAAAATGTAATCCATTTGGTAGGATTACCAAATCATTTTCAACAACTTTATCCGAAGAATTGTCGACTAAATAGACATCATCACCAGATCCGCCAGTCATGGTATCCGCGCCCGTACCGCCATCGAGAGTATCGTTGCCACTATAGCCACTTAAAATATCATTTCCCGCATAACCATAAATATAATCATCACCGGCAGTTCCTTTTAACTCAGGGTAGTAGATAAAATAAGGCCAGCTTACAGTATAGGAATTATTATCATTGAAATTAGTACCATAAATATTTGCCATAATGAATCTCCTTGATTTAATTAATTCCAACAACAGGATTAAAGACGAAATCCGCAAATTTCAGTTATTTTGTTGATTCTCATGTCATTTGACAGTCGACAGATTATGTATTATCTGCCCGTTTATTATGGTTAAGATACTTATCAATTAACAGGCTACACATGTAGTACTACAACTGTAGTAGTAAGAATAGATATTGACCACCAGGGAATTCCGTCGAGTTCTCTTATCATATAAGCCTAGCAAGCAGTTTTACTCAGGTTCACCACAATTCCCAGCAACCAACAAGCAGCATTGTTTGAATCTTTATGCTGAATTGCGTGCATAACTGCCGGCCCAGAAGAATTTAAGCACCAGAAATATCAGAGTTATTTACAGAAAGGTTGATTAAAATAAGAGGAGCCCAGCTTGATCAGAGCGTAATTAAATTCCATGAATCAATTTGGTCCATGCACGATTAATGGGTGCGAGTGGATGATGAAATGATTCCCAGCAGTTGCCCTGTCTTGGCAAAATGGCATTGCAAACCGTATAAGTCGATCACTCCGAACCGGCTGTACAATCTGGACAAATAGCGCCGCGTATTGGCGGGATTGATGCCCAGTATTCTTGCCACTTTCCAGGGCGCATTTCCTTGCATCGCAAGGCGTAATACATCAAATTCACGTTCAGTAATGCTTAAATCTGCAGCAGTAACGGACAAGGGCGGATCACGCAGCAACGAATCAATGCTCGGCGATTGTTCAATGCATTCTACTGGCGTTATCTCCAATGGCAGCCAAACACCCCCGCCTATTGCACGCTGAATGGCTTCCAGCATGACTTCCATAGAAGCTGCCTTAGGCACAAATGATGCAGCGCCTGCTTTTAAGATTTTTTCCACCGTATTTTTACTGATAAATTCACCCGAAATTACGATGACAGGAATGGGTCTTTCCATATCGCAAACTGTTCTAAGAACATCCAATCCGAACTCCCCGCTAATCTCGCCCCCAACTTCCTGCGGAAGTTTTAAATCAAGAAAAACCAAATCCGGGGTTTCCGCCTTCAAAATCTGAAGCCCATCTTGCGCAGCGGCTGCCTCGAGAACTTCCGCTTCTTGATGTATTTGCAGAATTAAGCCCTTTATGCCCAAACGAATCATACTATGGTCATCAATCAACAAGATTCTCATATTGTCTAGTGTTTTCCGGATAAAAATAGTACTGGTAATTGAAATAATAATTTTTCAACACGATAGAAAAAGATTCTATGACTTTTCTCACTAAGTGTAAGATAAAGTACATTAATAGGATAAATGCAATCAACAATCACAGGAGTCACGCATGCAGCATAACCCCGTCGGATGGTTTGAGATTTACGTACAGGATATGGATCGGGCCAAGCGCTTTTATGAAACCGTATTCCAAGTCACACTGGAACGTCTGGACAATCCATCCGGAATGAATATCGAGTTATGGAGTTTTCCGATGAAAAAAGACCAGATGGGCATAACCGGTGCTCTGGTCAAGATGGATGACGGTCCCGCTGGAGGCAATGCGGTATTGGTTTACTTCATGTGTGCCGATTGCAGTACCGAAGCGGCGCGCGCTGCTTCTGCGGGAAGACAAATTGTGCGCGCAAAAATGTCCATCGGACCATACGGTTTTATCGCGTTAGTCCGCGACACCGAAGGTAACATGATCGGCCTTCACTCAATGCAGTAGTCCATTCTTCTTTCAAACGGCAAAAAACCCGCTGCAAGCAACGGGCTGCTTAACGAGCAAAAAACAGATTATTTGTTACGCACTCCGGCGCGTTTCTGTTCGAGCACCTTGGCAACGGCTTTGATATCCGCTGGGCTCACACCGGCAAGCTCAGCCTGATGGCCGGTGATTTGAATGAATTTCGTGATCGTTTTGTCAGGAATATTGCGCCCCTTGTGAATTTTCGGCATCGAGCCGCGGCATTGATGGCCGGTTTCAACCACTGTGCCGTCATGCCGCGATGAACCACCCAAGTCGTGATCCAGCATCATCGCTAGGCATTGCGCGATATCTGTGGGAGTTTCCGTCAAATTGCCAAAGAACGATGCAATCTCATTATCGGCCAGTAGCGCAGGCACGGCATAGTTATGCAAAAACGCCAGGATGCCATAATACCCTCCCAATCTGGCCGCAACCGAATCGCTCCTGATCACCAGGCGCGGTTCCTCCGTGCTGTCGCTGGCATCCGTTTGCTGCACGGTTGTCTTGATTTGATCCGCCATGACCGAGCTGATGCCATCAATCGCGACTAGCGCGCAAATCAAAGCGATGGCAAAGTATTTAGCCCATTCCGGTGTATGTTCCTTAGAAAAGCGCTGAGAAACTACTGCGCTCGGCCATGCTGCGTTGAAATCAGATTCAAAATGCTCATTTACTACTCGTAAACTGCGCTTTTTCACATGATTTCCCCTTGCTTGGCCGTCGCTCGCTACCTCTCCCAGAGTTTCCTTAAGTGATATTAAAGTCATGATTTCCTCTCCTGTTGATTTATTCCAAGTTTGTGTACCCAGCGAATCTGCTTTCGCCGGGAGCTCGTGAAGTCACCCAAACATTTTTCAGGTGATTCCATTGCTCAATACGCAGCCACTTGAAATTCGGATGCAAAAAATCACAACCATTTTAAAATTCATTACTATTTATCTGATAAACAAATGTTTGAACAGAAACTGCACCTGTAACTGCATCCAAACTGAGGTTTATTTCGTATAACTCTTTAGAAGCGATTGCTTCGATATCTCTCGAAATATTTATCAACCAAAGGAGGAATAATCTCATGTCAAAGCAAACCATCAGAGTCGTTGCGCAAGTCATCGCACGCACGGACAAGATTCCCGAAATACAGGCGATTCTGCAAAACATCGTGGCACCAACACGCCAGGAAACCGGGTGCTTGAGTTACCAGTTATTGCGCCATAGCAGCAACCCCGCGGCGTTTTTGTTTATCGAAGAATGGACGGATGAAAATGCCGTCGACGCTCACTTCCGCACGGCGCATATCCAAGAAGCCCTAGCAAAAGCGGCACCTTGGCTGGCGCAAGCGCCGGACATTCAACGCTATACATTGCTCGCTTAACACGCTTGATCGAACGAGATTAAGGAGAAAACAACCATGAATACCCATACGCAAGAAATCATGCACGAGTTTTATCACGGCCTTTATATCAATGACGGACGCCGCTTCAGCAATTGGGGCTCAAGCCGCAGTACGCAACCGGCTGTTTATGTGGAACCGGTCAGCTACGCCGACGTGCAAGCGGTGGTGCGCGATACCAGACAATTTCCAACACCCGTGCGCCCGGTCGGCTCCATGCTGTCGGTCACGGAAACCATCGTCAATGATGGCGGCACTTTACTATGCACACGCAAACTGGACGCCATCCTCGGACTGGAAAGCGATGAGCAGGGCCGGCAACTGGTTCGCGTGCAAGCCGGATGCCGTTTGAAGAAATTGCATCTGTGGCTGCAGCAGCAAGGCTGGGAAATACCGTTCCAGGCAGAAATCGGCGAAGCAACGGTCGGCTCGGTCGCGGTCGGCGATACCAAAGAATCTTCGCTCGACGGGCCGGGTTATTTTTCCAGTCATGTCACCGCGATTCTCTATATCGATGAAAACGGCAGCCTGCGCATTCTATCGGACCGGCAAGACGGCGATGCTTTCTACGAATTCAAATGCAGTTTCGGCTTATCCGGCATCGTGGTGGAATGCGTCATCGAGGTGCGTCGGGCGAGTTTGTGCAAGGCGGATGTCAGCTTGCATGCTTTCGACAGCCCGCAAGCGTTAGCCAGCGGCTTGTTGCATTTGCGCAAACAATGCGATGCCTTGCTGGCGGTTGTCGTGCTGCATCAACTGGTATGTTTCACGGAACAGCGCTACCGTGCCGGCGCCGGGGCAACGACACCACCCAGCTCGCAACCGGCGTGCGAACAATATCGCCTGGCGAAACGGCTGGCGATTCAACGGGGATTCGACGGCGGCGCGTTGCCGCAACCGAAAGGCATCGTCTTTGCGCGCCACGACTTCGTCAATGAATACTGGCGTCCGGCTGCCACAGAAAACCGTCTGGATTTCCAATACTACGAGCATGATATCGGTAAACTAGGGCCTGTTAACACTACCTAAGTGCTTCGACGATGAGAGCGAAATGGATGAATGAGAGAAAAATGACATCCAGTTTGTCGAATCTGGAGAATATTCGACGGAATCCCTTGAGTCTGCGGAATAATCTTTCGATCTCATTGCGTTTTTTGTACATGGCGCGGTCATATTCCCAGAGCTCCAGCCGATTAGTTTTGGGTGGGACAACCGGGATATAACCGAGCTCCAATGCAAGCTGTCTGGTTTGATCACCCTCATAAGCGCGATCCATCAGCAGATGAGTAGGAGAAGAGACGGGGCCGAGTGCTAACAGGAGTTGTCGTCCTTCCGGTGCGTCATGTGTATGCCCCGGAGATAAGGAAAAAGTTATGGCTGTTCTGGTATCTGCGGCAACCAGATGAATTTTAGTGGTCCAGCCACCTCGGGATTTGCCGATGGATTGCGGGCCGTTTTTTTTAATGCACCAGTACCATCAGGGTGCACTTTGACGCTGGTGCTATCCATCGAAACGGCTTCAATCTTGATGCGAATGATTTGTTGATGCTGCAGCTGCTCAAAAACTTTTTGAAGCACGCCGCTTTTCGCCCATCGATTCATTCGAGTGTAGATGGTATGCCAATTACCGAAACGCTTGGGTAGTCCGCGCCACTTGCAACCATGCTCGGTAACATACAGAATAGCATTGAGAATTTGTAGATTGGAATGACTGACATTGCCACGCTGGCGCGGCATGCAGTGTTCGATCTGTTGATATTGAGTTTCGGTGATTTCCATCACCATATTATATCAAATAGTGTTAACAGGCCCTAGAACAAGTCATCGCGGAATCGTACCGTTTCACGAAAGCATTCGAACAAAAAACCGGCTTCACCCCCACCGGTTGGGCGACGTATTTCGTGCACCGCCCGGCGGCCAAGCTGAAACCTTACGGTATTTACTCCGGCGGACCGGGAATTTCCTGCTCGTTTGACCCGATTTATTGCAACCCGAACGAGCCGCTATGGCAGAAATTCGCGCAAGAATATAACCGGCTGGCCATCGATACCTTGGGCGGAAATCCTTCGCCGATCCAGACACAATGGCTGCGACCGGGAGACGTGCGCATCCCCCGCAAACTCGCGCGTAGCCGGTTTACCACGCCTTATTATCAGCAGTTTCTGGTGTGATGTTTTTACTGTTGACGGGAGAAAAAGCGCGCCTGATGATATATTGCAGTGCAGGAAAAATAAGACCAACGTTAAGGCGAAGGATTTGAGCGGGCGTGACGACGAGCAGCACAAACACGAGTGATAGCAGCGCCGCGGATACGCAACTGCAGGCTTGGGTCACGGCGATTGCGGCGCATGACGAGCAGGCGCTGGCTAATCTGTACGAAGCCACATTGACACGGGTTTATGGCCTGGCGCTGCGCATCACGCGCAACCCGCAAGCAGCTGAGGAAGTGAGTGAAGACGTGTATTGGCAGGTGTGGCGCGAAGCGCCGCGATTCGATGCGCAACGCGGTAACGTCATGGCATGGCTGCTGACGATCGCCCGCAGCCGGGCACTGGATTATTTGCGCAAAGCGGACGATGCCGAACTTTGCGAGGAGCCGGAAGTTCTATTGCTCAATGAGCCATCGCACGACGGCGATCCGCAGGATTTGCTGGCGGCAACGCAGGATAACGCCAAATTGAATCAGGCGCTGCAACAGCTCGAACCGATGCAGCGGCAATTGGTCGCGATGGCTTTCTTCCGCGGTTTGACGCACGAAGAAATCGCCGCTTTCACCGATATGGCGCTCGGCACGGTCAAATCGCATATCCGGCGCGCGCTCAAACAGTTGCACGATGTGCTCGAGGACGATTTAATCAAAGGCTTTGAACGATGAAGAAACGCTACTCACTTGATCCGGAAAATTCCGGGCAGGCGCAAAAAATCGAATCCGCGCTGCTCGAGGGATTGGAGCCGCTGCAACCCAGCGAACAGCAACGCGCAACCATCCGCGCGCGGCTTTTTCAGCGCATCCATGCCAGCGCCGCTGCGGAGTCGCCACGTGTTACGATCCGCAGCCATCAAGGCCAGTGGCGCAAGATTCTCCCCGGCGTGCACGCCAAGCTTCTCGATCGAAATAACCGCGCTTTCCTGCTCGACATCGAACCCGGCGCCAGCCTGCCGATGCATCGCCACCACGAAGACGAGGAATGCATTGTGCTGCGCGGCTCCGCCAGCCTCGGCGATCTCAAGGTCAATACCGGCGACTACCACATGGCGCGCGCCGGCAGCCGCCACGGCAAAATTTCATCGGCAAGCGGCGCGCTGTTGTACCTGCGCGGCATACCGGTGGGCCACACCGCGGAAGTCGCGCGCGACTTCCTTAGCGCCCTTCTGCCCGGCGACGGCCGCGAATTGATCACCATCCGCGCCAGCGAAGGCGCATGGTCGGATCTGGCGCCCGGCGTAGCGAGCAAAGCGCTATACGACGACGGCCAAACCCATTCATCGCTGGTACGCATCGCCGCCGGTTCTCAGTGGACATCGCAACAGACCCCGCTCGCTCACGATGAAGAATGCTTGCTGCTTGAAGGCGACGCATTTTTCGGCGACACCTTGCTGCACAGCGGCGACTGGCAGCTCGCGCCAACAGGCGCCGAATCCCGCCCGGTCTCTTCCGATCATGGCGCGCTAGTGTTCATGCGCGGCGCGCGCAACGCGGCATAACCGTTCAAGGCTCACACATGCGCATCGGCATTGATCTCGGCGGTACAAAAATTGAAGGCGTAGTGCTGGATACCGGCGGCCGGGAATTAGTCAGAAAACGGGTGGATACGCAACAAGCGGCGGGCTATTGGGCGATTTTGCACACTATTGCACAACTCGTCAGGCAACTGGAAGCGGAAATAGATCAGCAATGCCCGGTAGGAATCGGCACGCCGGGCGCCATTTCGGCAGTCAGCGGCACCATGAAAAATTCCAACACCGTTTGCTTGAACGGACAGCCGTTACTCGAGGATTTGCAAGGGCTGTTGAACCGGCCGCTACGCATCGCCAACGACGCCAATTGCTTCGCCCTGAGCGAAGCCCTCGACGGCGCGGGCAAAGGTTACGGCATGGTGTTCGGCGTCATCATGGGCACCGGCGTCGGCGGCGGTATCGTGTTCAACGGGCAACTGCACCCAGGCCGACAACACATCGGCGGCGAGTGGGGCCACAACATACTGGAATTAGGCGGGCCGGATTGCTATTGCGGACAAAAAGGCTGCGTCGAAACATTCATCTCCGGCCCCGGCCTGGCCGCCGATTATCACCGCCACGGCGGCAATCGCGCACTGACCGCTTACGATATCGTGACACTGGCGGCGCAAGGCGATGCTTTGGCGGAAGCGGCGATGCAATGTTTCTTCGACCGCTTTGGCCGCGCCCTGGCGATGGTCATCAACATCCTCGACCCGGATGCAATCGTCCTTGGCGGCGGGCTTTCCAACATCGACCGGCTGTATAGCGAAGGCCGCAACCGCGTCGCGCATTACGTGTTTAATGACCAGCTCATCACACCGATTCTGAAAAACGTCCACGGCGACAGCTCCGGCGTGCGTGGCGCTGCGCAGTTATGGCGGTGTGATGAGATTTAAACAATTGTAGGGTGGATAAGCGAAGCGTCATCCACCCTACAAAACTGGCTCCTATCAACACGCTTCAACCGATTACACGATCCCTCTCAAACTCGATAACCAAACTTGCATAGGTCTCTATGCATGCACCATTATTCCAGCAGACTAAGATAATCCAGCGCTCATCACTCGGATTGACAACAAACTCGTCCCCGACTATTATAAAGTCTGACTTTGGATTAGACGGAACATGGATAAAAATATCACACGCACTCTCGGGAAAGCGATTTTGGAAGCAAGCGCCCGCTTTAAAGTCATTTTACTGACCGGGCCGCGTCAGGTTGGCAAAACCACGCTATTGCAGGATATCCGAGAACCATCGCGCACTTATATCACGCTGGATGACCTTTCTCTGCGCATGGCCGCGCAACAAGACCCGGCAAGCTTCATCGACAGACTGAATCTTCCGGTTCTAATTGATGAAGTGCAGTATGCGCCAAACCTGTTTCCTTACATCAAAATGACGGTCGATAAAACCAAACAAAACGGACTATTTTGGCTCACCGGATCGCAACAATTCGACATGATGAAGAATGTCTCGGAATCGCTGGCGGGACGCGTCGCGCTGCTGCAACTACAAGGCATTTCATTAGCGGAAGAACAAGATCGTAGCGATGACTTGCCATTTCTGCCCGATCTGGCGTTACTCAAATCCCGCCAGAAAACCGCAAAACCGCTCACCGTGCCGGATGCCTATCACAAAATATGGCGCGGCTCATACCCGGACATGGTGGCGCAACACAACGATCAGCACTGGGAACAATTCTACAGCTCCTATGTTTCCACGTATATCCAGCGGGATGTGCGGGAGTATCTGAATATCAACGACACAGCCGCTTTTCACAAATTCATGCAAATTGCCGCCGCGCGCACCGGCCAACTCATCAATTATGCGGATATGGCAAGGGATACCGGTGTCAGCGAAGTGACGGTTAAAACATGGCTGAATGTTCTGCACGCCTCCGGCATTATCTACCAGCTCCAGCCCTATTTTAACAACCGTACCAAACGGCTGGTCAAAACACCCAAGCTGTATTTCATGGATACCGGTCTTTGCGCCTATTTGACTGGCTGGTTGAACGCCGATGTTCTGGAGCGCGGCGCAATGTCAGGCGCAATATTGGAAACCTGGGTTATCGCGGAAATCATCAAATCCTACCTGCACCATAGCCGCAGCCCCCGGATCTATTTTTACCGCGACAAAGAAAAGCGGGAAATCGATCTGCTCATTGAAGAAAACGGAACGCTTTACCCCATCGAGATCAAAAGATCCGCTGCTCTTCACAATATGAAATTTAAAGGATTCAGCATGCTCGAAAACCTCAGCACGCCGGTTGGGCATGGCGGAGTGATCTGTTTTGCAAATACTCTGATACCTATATCGGATAATGTGGATGCGATACCGGTGGGGTATTTGTGATCACGTTAACAAACCGCTACACCGCCATAAACAATTCAAATCAGTGCAGCTACGTTGCGATTTTTAGAAGATGGTCATCAATAATACTGGAGTTGAAAATTGCATGAAATAAGGTACAGAGTCAGGAATCCAATACCGGAGATTGAGCGTTAGCTTTTACTTCAAATGAACTCTTGACATATGAGGCTACTGAATCAATTTCAGGGTAAATCTTTCCACCATTAATTCCCAACGCTTCTAGTTGCTCTCGCATTTTCTTTTTTTCTCCGGCTTTTACGACCAATCTAAGATCCTTTGGCTTATAAATGCACGAAACCGGAATTCGCGAAGATTCTGACTTTCTGTCATTGATGCCAAACAAGAAAAATGCACCATCCTGGCTAATGATTCTCGGGTTATTCAGTAAAGGTTTGACGCAAATTACTGATCGGAGGTGTTCTGACTTGATCTTTGGTTCAAATGACGACCTTTCCTGGCGTATGTCATGAATCAACAATTTGATCGACCCTTGTTCTGAAAATTGTTCTGGAGTTTCGCCTGGCTTTACAACGAATTCGAACTCAAAAGGCTGCTTACTGACATTAGAAATTACGCTCACCGTGTCGCTATCAAAGTATTTGATTTCTTTCTTTGGCAGCCGAAAGATAATTACCTCGCCGTCTGCAGATTTTTCTTTGCTCGTTTCATCGTCTTTATATTTTTCATCCTTGCACGCAAAAAGAAGAGCTATTAAAGGATTGCCAGTAATATCCAGCAAACGAGTGGGTAGAGCGTAATGCTGCATTTTCACGAGCTTTTGAAACGTGGTTTCTAGGGCCTGTTAACACTATTTGATATAATATGGTGATGGAAATCACCGAAACTCAATATCAACAGATCGAACACTGCATGCCGCGCCAGCGTGGCAATGTCAGTCATTCCAATCTACAAATTCTCAATGCTATTCTGTATGTTACCGAGCATGGTTGCAAGTGGCGCGGACTACCCAAGCGTTTCGGTAATTGGCATACCATCTACACTCGAATGAATCGATGGACGAAAAGCGGCGTGCTTCAAAAAGTTTTTGAGCAGCTGCAGCATCAACAAATCATTCGCATCAAGATTGAAGCCGTTTCGATGGATAGCACCAGCATCAAAGTGCACCCTGATGGTACTGGTGCATTAAAAAAAACGGCCCGCAATCCATCGGCAAATCCCGAGGTGGCTGGACCACTAAAATTCATCTGGTTGCCGCAGATACCAGAACAGCCATAACTTTTTCCTTATCTCCGGGGCATACACATGACGCACCGGAAGGACGACAACTCCTGTTAGCACTCGGCCCCGTCTCTTCTCCTACTCATCTGCTGATGGATCGCGCTTATGAGGGTGATCAAACCAGACAGCTTGCATTGGAGCTCGGTTATATCCCGGTTGTCCCACCCAAAACTAATCGGCTGGAGCTCTGGGAATATGACCGCGCCATGTACAAAAAACGCAATGAGATCGAAAGATTATTCCGCAGACTCAAGGGATTCCGTCGAATATTCTCCAGATTCGACAAACTGGATGTCATTTTTCTCTCATTCATCCATTTCGCTCTCATCGTCGAAGCACTTAGGTAGTGTTAACAGGCCCTAGTTCATGAAAATCATCCGGACAACGCAGAATCAACTCTCTGAACATTCTGTGCTCATTGGCGATCCAACCAGAATTCCGGTAGATAGAGGGAATCAGTTCGTATTTCTTATTGGAGTGACCACGATAATAGTATTCATAGTCTGGGTCTCGTGTAAGAGACTCCAACTCCCTGAGCAGCGTGCGGACACTGCCAATCCCTATCTCGTTTTTTTCTAGCGACGGACGTTCCATATCTGAATCTCTTTTCTAAGCTAACTAAAATTAGCCGCATAGCTAAAAAAGTAAAACATCTCCACAAAACCGCTCATTTTAATCGTCTTTTAAACCATTGGTACTATTAGGCGCACCACTATCAGCCAACGCAAACACCACCCCCGCCAGCGGCGGCAAGGTAATCGCGATCGAATCGGCAAAACCCATCCAGGGCATTTGCACGCTGGCGATGCTGCCTAAATTGCCAACGTTGCCGCCGCCGTAATAGGCGGAGTCGCTGTTGAAAATTTCCCGGTATGTGCCGCTGGCGGGAACGCCGATGCGGTAGCCGTTGCGCGGAACCGGGGTGAAGTTGAGGATGACCAGCACGAACGCGCCGTCTTTGCCGCGCCGCAGGTAGCTGATGGTGGATTGATCGGCATCCTGGCAGTCGATCCATTGAAAGCCTTCGGCGGCAAAGTCGAGTTGATGCAGGGCCGGGGTGTTTTGATAGCAGCGATTCAAATCGCGCTGCGCGGCTTGCACACCGGCATGCAAGGGTTGTTGCAGCAAGCCCCAATCCAGTTCCGCATTCACGCGCCATTCCTGCCGCTGCGCGAATTCGTTGCCCATGAAATTGAGTTTCTTACCCGGACAGGTCATTTGGTAGGTCAATAACAGGCGCACATTGGCGAATTTCTGCCAGTCGCCGCCGGGCATTTTGTTAAGCAGCGAGCCTTTGCCGTGCACCACTTCGTCGTGCGAAAACGGCAGCACGAAGTTTTCCGAATAAGCGTACAACTGGCTGAACGTCAGTTGATCCTGGTGATAACGGCGGTGAACCGGGTCCTGGCGCATATACGACAACGTATCGTGCATCCAGCCCATGTTCCATTTCATCGAAAACCCCAGGCCACCGACATAGGTCGGGCGCGACACCGCCGGCCAGGCGGTCGATTCTTCCGCCAGTGTCAGCGCACCGGGGAATTCGCCATGCACCATAACGTTCAGATCGCGCAGGAAATCGATCGCTTCCAGGTTCTCCCGGCCGCCGTATTTGTTCGGCAGCCATTCGCCTTCCTTGCGTGAGTAATCGAGGTACAACATCGAGGCGACCGCGTCGACGCGCAATCCGTCCAAATGAAATTCGGACAGCCAGTAATGCGCGCTGGACAGCAGAAACGATTTCACTTCGTTGCGTCCAAAATTGAAAATGTACGTGCCCCAATCCTGGTGAAATCCCAGGCGCGGATCTTCATGCTCGTACAACGCCGTGCCGTCGAAACGCGCCAGCGCGAAAGCATCCTGCGGAAAATGCGCGGGCACCCAGTCCAAAATCACACCGATTCCCGCTTGATGGCAGGCGTCGACAAAAAAGCGGAAATCATCGGGTGAGCCATAGCGGCTGGTGACGGCAAAATAGCCGGTGGTCTGGTAACCCCACGATTCATCCAGCGGATGTTCCGAGACCGGCATCAGTTCGATATGCGTGTAGCCCATGTCCACCACATAGGGCAGCAGATGCTGCGCCAGCTCGCAGTAGTTATAAAAACGCCCATCGGGATGACGCTTCCATGAACCGGCGTGAACTTCGAGAATGTTCAGCGGCGCGTGCAGCCAATCCCAGTTTCTGTGTCCATTCATCCACGCAGTATCTTGCCAATCGTAACCGCCCGCCGCGGGTGTCAGTGCCGCGGTATTCGGACGGAGTTCAAAATGCTGAGCATAAGGATCGGTTTTGATCAGAATCTCACCACTGGCGCGATTGCGGATTTCGAATTTATACAAGGTATCCGGCGGCAATTCCGGAATAAACAATTCCCACACGCCGCTGCCGTGATGCACCTTCATCGGATGAATCCGGCCATCCCAGCGGTTGAAATCGCCGATGACGCTGACCCGCTCGGCGTTCGGCGCCCATACCGCGAAACGCATGCCGGAAGTACCGGCATTGCTGACGGACTGCGCACCGAGCATGCGGTACGCCTGCCACAGCCTGCCCTCGTTGAACAGATACAAATCGTGATCGGAAATTTGCGGCGCAAAAGCGTACGGATCGAACAGCTCATAAGCGCCATACCCGCGCCCTTGTTCTTCGATGCGCAAGCGGTAAGGCACGGCGGGCATGGTGTCGCCGCGCCATTCGAAAATTCCATCCGGATGGATGCGTTGCAGCGGTTCAAAACCAACCGCTGTCCTGATCCACACCTGCGCATCGTACGGCCGGAACACCCGCACCACGGCTTGACCGTGCTCACGATGCAGCCCGAGGTAGGCATAGGGATCGTGTAAACGTGCATGCAGCAACGCATGCTGTATCGAATTGTTTTTTCTGGCTGTCATCACATTGATCGCAGGATTGGCCGATAGGATACGAATTATAGCGTGTCCGGCTTTTGCTTTAGGGCAATTAAACCTGGGAAAGCTCTGAAAAACTGTTGTACCCGGTCATGCCGCATTGAAATCAGACGCAAAACGCGCATTGTCCATTCATATAGTGCGCTTCTCCGCCTGATTCCGCTTTACCCGGCCATAGCACGACGCTACCTTTTTTAGAGTTTACCTACAGTCGTGTGTGAGAAAGTGCCATAATGCGATACCATATGGACATGAAGCAGAGAGGTACAGTGCTATGGACTATCACAATGAATCGCAATATGCCGGTGGATCCCAGGCGGAATATAAAAACGGCAGTCACCTCCACAGCAATATTTCGCACGATACGCTGGCGCTGATTCTGGCCGGGGGGCGCGGCAGCCGCTTGCATCAATTGACTGATTGGCGCGCCAAACCGGCAGTTCCTTTCGGCGGCAAATTCCGCATCATCGACTTTCCGCTTTCCAACTGCGTCAACTCGGGTTTCCGGCGTATCGGTGTGGTGACGCAATACAAGGCGCAAAGCTTGATCCGCCATATCCAGCACGGCTGGAGTTTTCTCGACGGGCGTTTCAAGGAATTCGTCGAACTGCTCCCGGCGCAACAACGCACCGCCGACGAAACCTGGTATCAAGGCACCGCCGATGCGGTTTTTCAGAATATCGACATTATGCAGCGCCACGATACCAAGTACGTCGTGATCCTCGGCGGCGATCACATCTACAAAATGGATTACAGTAAATTGCTGGCCGAGCATATCGAAAAAGCAGCGGATATGACGGTGGCTTGCCTTGAGGTTCCCGTGGAGGAAGCTGTCGCTTTTGGCGTGATGGGCGTCGATGCGTCATGGCAAGTCACCAGCTTTGCCGAAAAATCGTCTCGCCCGGCGTCGATTCCCGGTCAGCCGGATAAGGCGCTAGCCAGTATGGGCATCTATGTATTTAACGCCAAATTCCTTTACCAGCAATTGATACGCGACCATCAAACGCAGGATTCATCGCACGATTTCGGCAAAGACCTGATCCCTTACCTGGTGCCCCGCTACCGCGTCTTCGCGCACCGGTTTCAAAACAGTTGCGTCAACATGGCATCCGGCATACCGTACTGGCGCGACGTCGGAACGATCGATGCCTATTGGGAAGCCAATATCGATCTGGTCGGCGTCACGCCGCAGCTCAATTTGTACGATGTCGACTGGCCGATCTGGACGCATCAGGAACAATTGCCGCCGGCCAAGTTTGTATTCGACGATGACAACCGCCGCGGCCAAGCGTTGGATTCGTCGGTATCGGGCGGTTGTATCATCAGTGGCGCGACGGTACGCCGTTCTATGTTGTTCTCCAATGTGAAAGTCAATAGTTACAGCTCGTTGGAAGACGCCGTGATTCTGCCCGATGTAGTGATCGGCCGGCACGCGCGCCTGCGGCGTGTGGTGGTGGAAAAACGATGCACGATCCCGGAAGGATTGACCGTAGGATACGATCCCGCCGAAGACCGCAAGCGCTTTTATGTGACGGAGAAAGGCATTACCTTGATTACCCCGGAAATGCTGGGACAGGAAATACACAAGGTCTGCTGACCTCGTCAGAACGAACGCAAGGTACCGGACAGCTCTCTAATAACAATAATTAAGCAGAGGTCTCACCTTTTAAAATGAAACAATTAAATCTAGTTTTACTGTGGCACATGCACCAGCCGGATTACCGGGATTATGTCACCAACGAATTCGTGTTGCCGTGGGTCTATCTGCACGCCATCAAAGACTACACCGATATGGCTTACCACCTGGAAATGCATCCGCGCACCAAGGCGGTGATCAATTTCGTGCCGGTGCTGTTGGATCAACTGGAAGATTTCACCGGGCAATTTGCCAGCGGGAAAATCCGCAGTCCGTTGCTGCGGCTGCTGGCCACACCGGATCTCGAACATATTTCCATCCAGGACCGGCTGTATGTGTTCGACAGCTGCTTTCTCAGCAATCATGCCACCATGCTGCAACCGTACCCGGCCTATAAGCGCCTGCATGAACTTTATCAAATGTTCAACCGGCACAGCGAAAGCGAGCTGGTGTATTTTTCCGGGCAATATCTGGCCGATCTGCTGGTGTGGTATCACTTGGCATGGATGGGTGAAAGCGTCCGGCGCAATAATGAATTCGTCATGCATTTGATGGCGCAAAGCCAGGAGTTCAGCTACGAGAACCGTTTGCAGCTCTTCAAGCTGATCGGCGAATTGATCAAAAACCTGATCCCGCGTTACCGCAAGCTCGCCGAATCCGGGCAAATCGAGTTATCCACCACGCCGCATTATCATCCGCTGGCACCGTTATTGATCGATTTTGCTTCCGCGCGGGACAGTCAACCGGATGTCGCGTTACCGGAGCACCACCTGTATCCCGGCGGGCGCGGCCGCGTCGCGTTTCATCTGGCCTCGGCAACAGCCAGCCACGCGCAGCGCTTCAACGAAAAACCCGTCGGCGTCTGGCCGGCCGAAGGCGCGTTATCGGCAGCATTATTGAAAATTTTCGCCGAGCAAGGCTGTCGCTGGAGCGCCAGCGGCGAAGGCGTACTGGCCAACAGCCTGCGCGCTTCTTACCCCGATGCGCCGTTGCCGGACCGCAACCACTATTTGTACCGCCCGTACCGCATCGATGGTGAAACGGGGCATGTCACCTGCTTTTTCCGCGACGATCAACTATCCGATTTGATCGGTTTCGAATACTCCAAATGGTTTGGGCGCGATGCCGCGGAAAATTTCATCCAATCGCTGGAACGCATTTACCACGACACACCGGCCGACGAAAGTCCGGTGGTCAGCGTGATTCTGGATGGAGAAAATGCCTGGGAGTCGTATCCCTACAATGGTTTTTACTTTCTGGAAGACCTCTACAGCTTACTGGAAGATCACCCGTACATCCGCACCACGACCTATCGCAACTATATCGCCGATACGGAGAAAACAAATAATATTAGAATATTGCCGAAGCTGGCAGCCGGCAGTTGGGTATACGGAACGTTCTCGACCTGGATCGGCGACAAGGAAAAGAATCGCGCCTGGGATATGCTGTGCGCCGCAAAACACAGTTTCGATCTGGTCATGCAAAGCGATCGCCTGAGTGACGAACAAAAGATCGAAGCCAGCCGGCAATTGGCGTCCTGTGAAAGTTCCGACTGGTTCTGGTGGTTCGGCGATTACAATCCGGCGCACTCGGTCGCCAGTTTCGATCACCTGTTCAGATTGAACCTGATAAACCTGTACCGCCAGCTTAAATTACCGGTGCCTCCGGTGCTGCAGGAATCGATCAGCAAAGGCAATGAGCACAATGAAGCAAGCAGTACCATGCGGCGATCGTCATAACGCTTGATCAATCCCGCCGGTATCGAGTGGCGGGGAGAGCCGGATTTGCGGTCGCCAGTTTTAAAAACGACTACCAGGATCATTGAATGTCACAACGTGTATCGTTACTTTTCGGTGTTCATGCGCACCAACCCGTCGGCAATTTTCCTGAAGTGCTTGAAGACGCGCATCTGCGTTGTTACAAACCGTTTCTGCAAGTGCTCCACCGCTACCCCGATTTCCGTTTTTCCGTGCATTTCTCCGGTTGGCTGCTCGATTATCTGCTGCAGCGTTTCCCCACCGACATGGCCCTGCTGCACGACATGGTGGCGCGGCGGCAAGTCGAGTTGTTCGGCGCCGGGGATACCGAACCGGTGCTGGCGGTTATTCCGGACCGCGACCGTATCGGACAGATCGAAGCTTTCTCGCAGAAACTGGCAGCAAAATTCGGTCAGCGCCCGCAAGGCGCATGGTTGACCGAACGGGTATGGGAATCCACCGTCGTCCCGGCGCTGGCGGATTGCGGCATCCGCTACGTCACCGTGGACGACTATCATTTTCTTTGCGCTGGAAAAACACACGAGGAATTGAACGGTTATTTCACCACCGAGGAAGATTCCCATAAGCTGGACTTATTTCCGATTTCCGAAGCGCTGCGCTACAAGGTTCCGTTTTCTCCGGCGGAAGAAACCATCGCTTACCTCGAATCGTTAGCCGATCAGCACACGCAACACACCACCGCAGCCGCGATTTATTTCGACGACATCGAAAAATTCGGCATCTGGCCGGAAACTTATCAATGGGTATACGAAAAAGGTTGGCTCGAGCGTTTCATTCAAGGTGTACTGGCCTCGGATAAAATCAGCACGCAGCATTACAGCGAATATCACGCCAGCGAAAAAACCCGCGGCATCGTCTACCTGCCCACGGTCTCGTACATAGAAATGAACGAATGGACGCTGCCGGCACAATCCGCCAATACTTACGCGGATCTGGTGCAGCAGGCCAAAGCCAACGGCTGGTACGAACACAAGAAAGCGTTCCTGCGCGGCGGTATCTGGAAAAACTTTTTTTCCCGCTATCCGGAATCCAATTGGATGCACAAGCGCATGCTGAGCCTGTCGGCACGGCTCAATGAATTGCCGGAAAAACAGCGCACCGCCTCGATGCGGCAAAAACTGTACGAAGCGCAGGCCAACGATGCCTATTGGCACGGCTTGTTCGGCGGTTTGTACCTGCCGCATCTGCGCCGCGCCGTCTACAACGCCTTGGTTGAACTGGAAGCGCTGCTCGATGCGCGCGCGCCGCGCCCGGCGTATTTCACCGTTGATACCGACCTGGATGGCGTGGAAGAAGCCTATCTGCAAAACGGTGTCCTGCAAGCTGTCTTGAAACTGGATCGTTTCGCCAGTATTTGCGAACTCGACGCTTACGCGCTGAAACATAATTTTGCCGACACCCTGCGCTGCCAGGTGGAACATTATTATCAGAAAATCCAGCCGGACGCGCGCCGTTCGTCCAACCACGCCACCAACGGCATCGCTTCCGCGCACGACCGGATCAATTACAAGCACGACATCAGCGCCGAAGATGTGGTACCTGACGATCATCCGCGCAGTCTGTTCGTCGATCGCCTGGACGGCATGTTCGTCACCTACCGGTCTTTGGCTGCGGCGCTGGAAAATAATCACTTCGAGTCGGACAACACGGCGTATCCGGTTCACAAACTCATCATGCTCGACGGCAACCGCTTGCAGGTCACGTACCAATTCACCGCCAAGCCGGAACAGGGCTTCAGCACCGAAATCAATCTGGCCATGCCCAGCTGCGACGGTGTCGGCGGGCGCTACGTGTATCAGGGAAAAATTCCCGGCGGTTTCGGTCAATGGCTGGAATTGAACGACATGACGGAAATCACCTTGGACGATGATACGCTGGGTGGCAGCGTTGTGCTCAAAACATCCCATCCGGCCACGTTGCGCGCCCGTCCGCACTTTTCGGTATCGCAATCCGAGAGCGGATTTGAGAAAATCATGCAAGCCGCGACGCTGCTGCTGGAATGGCCGGTCACCGCGCCGGAATTGATCATCACGCTGGAGATCAAAGCACACGCGTAACAGTAAAGCCGTTCATAACCGGCACGATTTATCACCTTCGGCAACCCATACCCCTATGACGTCATCACTTACACAATCACCGGCCTGGCTCGCTTTGCAGGCGCATCATGCCAGCATGGCACAACAGCATGTGCGCGACTTGTTCCAGCAAGATCCGCAACGCTTCGAAAAATTCTCGCTCGCGCTGAACGACATCTTGCTCGATTTTTCCAAGCAACCGCTGCGGCAGGAAACAGTCGATCTGCTGCTGGCGCTGGCGCGGCAGCAAAAACTGCCGGACTGGATCGGACGCATGTTTGCCGGAGAAAAAATCAATTCGACCGAACAGCGCGCCGCCTTGCATATCGCGTTGCGCAGCGATCAGCCGGTATTCGCCGATGGTGTCGACGTGCTGCCGGAAGTCAAACGCGTGCTGAAGCAAATGGAGCGTTTCTCGATTGCAGTGCACAGCGGTGCGCGCAAAGGCTACAGCGGCAAAATGTTCACCGATATCGTCAACATCGGCATCGGTGGTTCGGACCTCGGCCCGGTGATGGTGACCGAGGCGCTCAAACCGTATCGCCTCAACGGCATCCGCCCGCATTTCGTCTCCAACATCGACGGTGCGCAATTGTCCGAAACGCTGCGCCATCTCGACCCGGCCACGACGCTATTCATCATCGCGTCGAAAACGTTCACCACGCAGGAAACGCTCACCAACGCGCATTCCGCGCGCACATGGTTCCTGGCGCAAGGCGGCAGCGAAGCGGCTATTGCCTGGCACTTCGTCGCGGTATCGACCAATCGCGCCGCGGTGGAAAAATTCGGTATCGATCCGGCCAATATGTTTGAATTCTGGGATTGGGTCGGCGGGCGTTATTCGTTGTGGTCGGCAATCGGCCTACCGATCGCGCTGGCCATCGGCATGGACAATTTTTATGCGCTGCTCGCCGGTGCACGCGCCATGGATCAGCACTTCGCCACCGCGCCGCTGGAAAAAAACCTGCCGGTAATATTTGGCCTGATCGGCATCTGGCAAATCAACTTTTTCGCCACATCATCCCACGCCGTATTGCCGTACGACCAATCGCTGCACCGTTTTCCCGCTTATTTGCAGCAACTGGAAATGGAAAGCAACGGCAAACGCATCACCCGTACGGGAGAAATGGTCGATTACGCCACTGGCGCGGTCGTTTGGGGCGAGCCCGGCACCAACGGCCAACACGCGTTTTATCAGCTCCTGCACCAAGGCACGCAAATCGTTTCCGCCGATTTCCTGGCGCCTTGCCAGAGTCATTATCCGGTCGGCGATCATCATCGCATGCTGCTGGCGAATTTCTTCGCCCAGACGGAAGCCCTGATGACCGGCAAGAATGCCCAGGAAGTGCGCGCTGAGCTGGAAGCGCAAGGCATGGATGACGCTGCCGTGACGCAACTGCTGCCGCACAAGATTTTTCCCGGCAACCGTCCGACCACGTCGATTTTGTTCAAAAAACTCGATCCGCAAACACTCGGCGCATTGATCGCGCTGTACGAACATAAAGTGTTCGTGCAAAGCGTGATCTGGGATATCAATCCGTTCGATCAATGGGGTGTGGAGCTGGGCAAGCAACTGGCTGGAAAAATCCTCGCCGAACTGCAGCAGGACGGCGCTGTGACTTCGCATGACGCATCCACCAACGGTTTGATCCGTTATTTCAAAGCTAATCGATAGACACGCCCTCATGCCGCCCGCGCAACAAACCCGCGTTTTGTTCATCACTTCCGAAGTCTACCCGTTGTGCAAAACCGGCGGCTTGGGCGATGTCAGCGCGGCGTTGCCACAGGCGTTGCGCACGCAGCAAACCGATGTGCGGCTTCTGCTGCCGGGTTATCCGCAGGTTCTCGCCGGCGTTAAATATAAATCCAAAGCCGCCGAGTTCAACGCGTTACCGCAATTCCCGCCCGCCACCTTATTGACGGCGCGGCTATCGCTGAGCAAAACCGAGCACCTGCCGGTCTTTGTCATCGATTGCCCGGGGTTGTATCAGCGCGCCGGCGGACCGTACATGGATGAGTTCGGGCGCGACTGGCCGGACAATGCGCTGCGTTTCGGCTTGTTGTCGAAAATCGGCGCCATTCTGGCGAGCGACGCCAGCCCGATCGCCTGGCGTCCGCATATTGCGCATTGCAACGACTGGCAAAGCGGCCTGACCCCCGCTTACCTGCATTTTCATCCGGGCAAGAAAGCCGCCACACTGATGACGATCCATAACCTCGCGTTCCAAGGCATTTTCCCGCCGGGCAGCGTGGTTCAGCTCGGATTGCCGCCGCACAGTTTCAGCATCAACGGTGTGGAATATTACGGCAATATGTCATTCCTCAAGGCAGGACTTTTTTATGCCAACCATATCACCACGGTCAGCCCCAACTACGCGCAGGAGATTCAAGCCGAACCGCTCGGCTTCGGTTTGCAAGGCTTGCTGAAATCGCGCAGCCGCCAATTGACCGGGATCGTCAACGGCATTGACGTCAACGAGTGGGATCCCGCCACCGATCTGCATCTGGCGAAAAACTACAGCAGCAAGAAACTCGCGGATAAGGCGGCTAACAAAAGCGCGCTGCAGCAGCAACTGGAGCTGACGGTCGATGCCGATATTCCGCTGTTCGGCGTGGTCAGCCGGCTGAGTCATCAGAAGGGAATCGATGTGCTGATCCAAGTGGCACCGCAACTGATAAAAATTCCCGCGCAACTGATCGTGCTCGGCAGCGACCAAGCACAATTGGAGCACCAGCTCGCCATGCTGGCGCAGGCGCATCCCAACGCCATCGCCGTGCGCATCGGCTTTAACGAAGCGTTGTCGCATCTGGTCGAAGCCGGTGCGGATTGTTTTCTGATGCCGTCGCGCTTCGAGCCGTGCGGCTTGAACCAAATGTACAGCCAGCGTTACGGCACCCCGCCGGTGGTGCATGCGACCGGCGGTCTTCTCGATACCGTGGTCGATTGCACGCCGCAAACGCTGGCCGACGGCAGCGCCAGCGGTTTCGTATTTGACACCCTGAATCCCGGCAACCTGCTCGCGGCGATAAAACGTGCGGCGCACGCTTATCACGATAAAAAAATCTGGCAGTGCTTGCAAAAAAACGGCATGACGAAGGATTTCAGCTGGCACACCAGCGCTACCGCTTATCAGCAGATTTACCGTTCCCTGATAGGAAAGCTCTGAAAAACTACTACGCTCAGCCATGCTGCGTTGAAATCAGGCTCAAAATGCTCATTTATCACTCGTAAACTGCGCTTTTTCGCCTGATTTCGCCTTGCCTGTTTTTCAGAGCTTCCCCAGGAAAACCCTGAAGAATCCGGCGGATTTCGTCTGAATCCCGGCATTCTTCATGCCCTGCGGGGCTATGCTACAATCGGCGCGAGTTGTACAGTCTTATAGCTCAAAGCCCTTCTTTCCATCATCCGAACAAGGAATAGCCATGAAAACCCGGATCGCTGTTCTGTTTGCCGTATCCGCCATCACCCTCGCAGCTTGCAGTTCGCATCCCTTGGAAGCTCCATCGCCTCCGGCTCATGTCAGCCCGGTACCGGATAACTGGCCGCAAGCGCAAGCCAAAATAGTGCAGAAAAAAGCGGACTATCTCCAGTCGCATCAGGTCGCTTACGACTGGTTCGGCAATTTTGCCTTCAGTGAAACCGACGGCATTCCCTATCTCGTCTTGAAATTGTTGCCGAAACTCGCGCCGGAACTGTGGGGCAGCGAAGAGAACTTTCTCGATGCGATCGGCCTGTTCATCGACGAGCGGCAAAAAACTTTCCCGGTCGCGCGCGGTATCGGTTTCAGCGGCTTATCGCGGGCCGAAGCGCAAGGCAACATCGACTACGCCTCGTTCACCTGCGGCGCTTGCCACATTGGCCGCGTGCGGCTGGAAAACGGCCAAATGGATTACCTCGACGGCGGGGTGAACGGTTCGTTCAACATTGTGCAGTTCCGCGTCAAAGCGTATCAAACGCTGCAAAAAGCTTACGCGGGCAAAACCGGCGATGAGCGCTATGCAGTGTTAACGCAACAGCTGCTGGCCGCATTGGATGCCACGCACCAGCAAAATCCGAATTACTTTTACAACAACTTCCAGTCCGCGGGCAGAAACTTTGACGCGGATTACGAAGCGGCGCAGATCGCGCTGTTCAAGAAAACCGCCGGGCAAACGGTAAAAAAATACGCGCAACGCGTCGAAGCCGAATACGAAGGCTTTGGTGCTCTGGTCGCGAAAAACTACCCCGGTCTTGAAGCCGCGATGATCGCCGGATTTCCCGGCATGGCCGACGCTACCGGCTTGAGCGCGATCAATGGTTATATCGGATTGCGCAGCAACCCCATATTGAAATGGTTTGCCGGTATCGTCCTGCCGCCGGAGCCGGGCATTACCGATTTCATGTCGGTCTGGGAACAAGACAAACGCCTCGCCAGCTGGGATAAAAGCCATAAGCGCCTGATCAACGGCGGCGGGCAATGGAACGGCAATATCCCGATGCCGATCTACCGCAACCTGGTCGCCATGCTGACGCTGGGCTTGGAACAGACCGACGTGCGCGTCGCCGCGTTTGCCGAGGAATTGCTCGATGGCCTGCCCGCCAGCCCTTATCCGTTCGCGGTCGATGTTGCATTAGCCAAGAAGGGGCAGGATTTATTCGCCGAACACTGCGCCGATTGCCATCAACCGAAAAACGGCAAGGTGTACGACAACCTCGGCACTAGCATGAAACGCGCTTACGTGGTCGGTGCAGTGCTGAACTATGCTGCGCGCAAGGAGCTGTATAGCAACTGCTCTCCGGACACGACCATTCAGTTGTACGGCAAAGATATCAAACCCTGCGCCGAGTTTGACGGCGTCTCGCTGGCCGGTAAAAAAGACCTGCTGATGTCGCCCAACAGAGAACACCACGGCTACAATGCGCGGCCGCTGAGCGGCGTATGGGCGCAAGCGCCATACTTGCACAACGGCACGGTGCCGACGGTTTACCACTTGCTGGTACCGGATGAACGCCCGGCCAGTTTTGTCAAAAGCCGCCTCGATTACGACCAGAAACTGCTCGGTTTCTCCTGGAACCCGCAACAGGCAAGCGGTAAGGAAGAGGGATATGTGTTCCAGACCAACGCGGTTCCCGCGCTGAGCAACAAAGGTCACGACAAGGATATCGTCGAAGGCAAGAAAACCTACCGCCTAAACTGGTCGAACGACAAGGACGGCGCGTTTGCGATCATCGAGTATTTAAAAACTTTGTAACACTCATCACAAGGAGCCATCATGTCCAATCCGTTGATTCAACCTTATCTGATGTTCGGCGGGCGCTGCGAAGAAGCGCTCGAATTCTACCGCAGCGCGCTCGGCGCGCAGGTCGATATGCTGCTGCGCTTCAGCGAAAGCCCGGATCCCACGCCACCCGGCATGCTGCCGCCGGGTTTTGAAAACAAGGTGATGCACGCCAGCTTCCGCATCGCCGGCAATGTGATAATGGCATCGGACGGTTGCGAAGTGGGAGCGCAATTCAAAGGCTTCTCGCTGTCGATCTCGGTCACCACCGAAGCCGAAGCGGATCGCTATTTTGCCGCGCTGTCGGACGGCGGCCAGGTGCAAATGCCGCTGACCAAAACCTTCTGGTCGCCGCGCTTCGGCATGCTCACCGACCGTTTCGGCATCGCCTGGATGATCAACGTCGTCGGCGAATACACCGCATGAATTCCCGCATTCTGGCTATCGTTGCCGCCATCGCTACGGTGGCGGCAACCGGCTGCACCGCGCAGCAACTCTACTCCACCGGTCAATCGTGGCAACGCAACGAGTGCAGCAAAATCATGGATCAACAGGAACGCGCCCGCTGTTTATCAAGTACCAGCGCTTCTTATGAAGCCTACAAGAAACAGTCCGGTATTGAAGGAAAGCAAGGAAGGTAATTGAACGGTAGGGTAGTTCTTCCAAGTCACACAAGGAGGTATTTCATGAATCAAAAAGTATACAAAGGCAATTGTTTTTGTGGCGCGGTTGAGTTTACCGTGACCGGTGAGCCGGACGCGATGGGTTATTGTCATTGCGAATCCTGCCGGCATTGGTCTGCCGGGCCGGTCAATGCTTTTACGCTATGGAAGCCAACAGCGCTGCAAATTACGCGCGGCGCGAAAAACATCGGCACCTACAACAAAACAGCACAAAGTTCACGCAAATGGTGCAAAACATGTGGCGGCCACATTTATTCCGAGCATCCCGGCTGGAATCTCATCGATATATTTGCCCCCATCCTGCAGAATTTTTCGTTTCAACCGGCCATTCACGTGCACTATCAGGAATCCGTGCTGCGCATCGTGGACGGACTGCCCAAAATGAAAGATGTTCCGAAGGAAATGGGCGGCTCGGGTATCAGCATCGCGGAATAAAGAACCGGTATTCGCGTTAAAGGAAATGACTCCGAACTTTGAAGCCATGAGCGAACAGCAGCTATGGAACATCGCCAATCCGATCATGGACAACTTGATGGATGCGTCAACCCAACTAGACCATCCCCGGCATGTGCGCGACTTCACCGGGCGGCTGAAAGCGATCGTCACACCGGACTATTTTCAATGCGTCTGCCAGCAGTACCAGACGGAAAAAGGCTATTTCACCACCCGTACCCTCGTCGCCGTCTTTCGCCGCCCGGACTCTGCGGCGCTTGTGTGGAAGCAATCGTTCACGAAAGCCCCGGGCGAATTTGTCGCGGAAATGGTGCTGGTGCACCGGGATGGAAGGTATTTAGTCGATCATGTGATGGTGTTTTGAGAGTTTGGTTGAAGTCGATACGTGAAATCCGTTTGTTTCGGTTCTAATGAAGTTTGTTATGATTAAACTGAATTAATAGAACTTTATGAAACAGAAGAACATCATATGACGCTTGCAGTGATAGATCTCATTTTTGGCGCAACAGATCGCGTTATTCTGAACATCTAATTCAAGACGCATATCTTAGAACAGGAGACACCATGGACATATTTTCCAAATTATTTCAAAAACGGGTGGAAAAAACTCCTCTTGAGACCTTTATCTGCACGATTACACCAGAGCAACCCCAAAGAACCTATCAGTCTATCAACGATCCAAATCTTCGGTTGCCTGCTGCACTCTCGACATGGGTTTTATATCTTTCCCATCGCTTTACAAATGGATTGAGAGAAATGCTGATGTCCACCGAAAAGTCACTAGGTACAAGCAGCGTATTTTCCTACGAATGCGTCGCGTTTGAGGCTGCTGCCTTCTGCCACTACTGGTTAATGCGTGAAGTTCTCAATACCGATGAGGATAGCGAAGCAGATGAGAGCAATTATTTTGAGTGCTTGAAGAATTCCGCAAACATAACCAGTTCACTTCTCACTGACAAAGTCAGTTTTGCCTTACCAGATGAACTTCTCATAAAGCGTAGTATGATCTACTCATATGAAGAGAAATGCAAAGCAGTTCAACCGGAAGAAAAATTCGCTCAGTTTCTGATTTCTTCCATTCAGAGTGGTTCACCAGTCACGAGCGCTCCAGTAGGTATTTCTAGTAGTTTGCCGCTTCAGCTAAGTGTTGCTTCATACATTCCCATTTTCGAATCAACACAGCTTGCAGAATTCAAAAAGGTTGCCAGGGTTATGTTCCTAGCTGACCAAGAAGGCCTCCTTTGATGGCGGTACCCAATGTTACGCAAAAAACACCCGCAAACTGTCCTTAAGAACCGATGGAATATCCCCGACTGGTTGGAGAAGGAAGTCACTGCTAGAGATGTGCGCTGTGTTTATTGCAGCATTCAATTCGGTTCGTGCGGCACCGGAAAATCAAAAGCTTCATGGAAACACATCATTAACGATGCACGGATCGTGACAAGAGAAAATATTGCTCTTTGTTGCATTTCCTGCAATGCAAGCAAAGGAACAAAGCTTCTGGCTAATTGGATTACATCGCCCTACTGCCGGAACAAAAACATCACCCCGCAATCGGTTGCCGACATCATCAAACGCGCTCTGCTACAACTGCCGGGATATGTAAAAACAATCACCTAATTCAGTATCGTTATACAGCCTGTTCAGAACCAATAAAAACAAAGCAACTAGCGATGTCTAGGAAACCCGCCACCATGACCTCCGCCCCCGCGGCCTTTACCGAATAATATCGCAACAGCGACAAGCGCAACGATGGCTGCGCCCGCTACAACTTTTCTCCAATCAACGACGGTTTTGTAGAGCTGAAAATCCTCGCGCCAGCGCATGCGTTGCCAGATTTCATCCGGGGCCAGCGCATGGGGTTGATCGATGGTATTTGGCGTAACAGTAATTTTTTGATCCGCCCGGACAACCACGAACTGCCCGGTATCCTCTCTCGTCATCACTTCAATCGTGCCGCTGAGCACCATGATGTCGGTTTGTTGTTGCGACACGTTGATTTGCAGCACTGCGTTTCTGGCTTGTATCCTGGCATGCAGTGTCTCGATGTCATGCAGGCAACTCGATGTATCCGCGTACGCTTTGCCGGAATTGAACTGGTCGACGCGTATCGAGCAGGTTGAATCCGTCGCTTTGAATTCAATACGGGCGCCGCTTTGCATTCCCGAACTCACAAACGAATTGTTCTTTACTGGCGCGGAAACTTTTACTTGATCGCCGTTCAACAGCACATTCTTACCCGATGCATAGAGCGTCCCGATGACGGCACCGCTTGCACCGGCGTTGCGATGAAGGCGAAAACCCATGTTCTCGTCTTGTTCCCAGAAACCGCCGTTTTCGGCAAAATTCCTGTCCTGAATGGGCACGGTTTTACAACCGGAGAGCAGCCAGACCGCCAGCATAAGTAACAACCAGCTATGAAAATTAACACTCAGCTCGTCTCGCATGCAGAAAAATGACTTGTTTTTTGTGCTGCCCATCTTGTTTCTCCTTTCAGGTGCGCATTCCGCGCGGGTTTCCGATAGATCACTGTACTGCGGTCACTCTGAATCGGGACTGAACGCAGTCAGTCACATATTTTTCGGATGGTTACATTTCTCTTTGACAGCACGTACGCTACAGCGTACGCTTCTATTTTTGGAGGTGACAATGACCATACTTAATGCCACGGAAGCCAGGGCCAAGCTTTATAGCTTGATTGACGAGGCGGCTTCGACTCATCAACCGATCATGATCAGAGGAAAAAGGGGCAATGCAGTGCTGCTATCCGAGGAAGATTGGAATGCGATCAATGAAACGCTGTATTTGCTGTCGATTCCCGGTATGCGCGAGTCGATTATTGAAGGACTCGCTACAGACACCAGTCAATGTAGTAAAGATCTGGATTGGTAATGTGGTCACTTGTATACACCAGCCAAGCCAGGAAAGATGCAAAAAAGCTGGCATCTACCGGTCTAAAACAAACAACGCAAGCACTGCTCGACATTATCCGGCAAAACCCGTATCAGAATCCCCCGCCGTATGAAAAATTAGTTGGTGATCTATCCGGCGCTTACTCGCGCCGCATCAACATCCAGCACCGGTTGGTTTATCAAGTTCTCGACAAAGAGAACATTGTAAAAATTCTGCGCATGTGGGCGCACTACGAGTGATCGCGCAAACATGGCTTTTTGCCGCTAGCCGCGCTTCTCGCCGCCTATAATTAACCCTTCATCTTGTACTATAATGCCGCACTACCCGGAAATTCATATCCTTATCAAACAAAATCCATGAATACCACAGATATCAAAAGTTACATGCAGTCCGTCGGGCAGGAAGCGCGCGCGGCGTCACGGCTGGTTGCGAAAGCGGATACGGCGGCGAAGAATCGCGCGCTGACGGCGATGGCGGATGCTATCCGGCGCGACGAAGCGCTTTTGCTGGCAGCCAACACCAAGGATCTGGACAACGCACGCGCAAAAGGCTTGGAAGCATCGATGATCGACCGCTTGACCTTGTCCGCCAAAGGTGTGGCGACGATGGCGGAGGGTTTGTTGCAGATTGCCGCGCTGGCCGATCCGGTGGGCGAGATCAGCGGGTTGAGTTACCGTCCGTCCGGCATTCAGGTTGGTAAAATGCGCGTGCCTTTGGGTGTGATCGGTATTATTTACGAGGCGCGCCCGAATGTGACCGCCGATGCCGCCGGTTTGTGTTTGAAAGCGGGCAATGCGGCGATTTTGCGCGGCGGTTCGGAAGCGATTCACAGCAATCAGGCGATTGCCGCGTGCGTCAAGGAAGGTTTGCGCGTGGCCGGGTTGCCGGAAAGCGCGGTGCAGGTGATCGAAACCACCGACCGCGCCGCAGTGGGCGAATTGATTACGATGAAGGATTTCGTCGATGTGATCGTTCCGCGCGGCGGCAAGGGCCTGATCGAACGCATCGCCAACGAAGCGCGTATCCCGGTAATCAAGCATCTGGACGGCGTTTGTCATGTGTACATCGACGATCAGGCGGATTTCGATAAAGCGATCAAAATCGCCGACAACGCTAAAACGCAGCGCTACGGCACCTGCAACACCATGGAAACGTTGCTGATCCATGCAGGCATTGCAGAGAAAATTCTGCCCGCGTTGAGCAAGATTTATTTCGATAAGCATGTTGAACTGCGCGGCGATGCGGCGGCACGCGGCATCATTCCGCAGATCAAGGAAGCCACCGAGCAGGATTGGTACGAGGAATATCTCGCGCCGGTTCTGAGCATCCGCATTGTCGATGGATTGGATCAAGCGATCGATCACATCACCAAGTACGGTTCGCAGCACACCGATGCAATCGTCACGGAAAACTACACGCGAGCCCGCCGTTTTCTGCGCGAAGTCGATTCCAGCTCGGTGATGGTCAACACCACCACGCGTTTTGCCGACGGGTTTGAATACGGCCTGGGCGCTGAAATCGGTATTTCAACCGACAAAATACACGCGCGCGGCCCAGTCGGGCTGGAAGGATTGACCAGCCAAAAATTCATCGTTCTGGGTGACGGCCAGTTGCGGCAATAATCCGGCGAAGCGGCACTTTTCGCATTAAAACGAGTGCATGGCGCTCACTTATCGATCAGGGTGTTATGACGCAAACTGTTGAAATAAAAATTCCCGATATCGGCGATTTCAAGGATGTTCCGGTCATCGAAGTGCTCGTTGCACCCGGCGATAAGGTTGAGAAGGAAACTTCGCTGATCACGCTGGAAACC
Source organism: Gammaproteobacteria bacterium (assembly GCA_015709635.1). Lineage (NCBI taxonomy): Bacteria > Pseudomonadati > Pseudomonadota > Gammaproteobacteria > Gammaproteobacteria bacterium. The sequence continues at coordinate 436,598 of CP054180.1, read as the reverse complement.
GAAAAAGCTTCGCTGGAAGTGCCCGCACCGCAAGCCGGGGTGGTGCAAGACCTCAAGATTAAAGTCGGCGATAAAGTGTCGGAAGGCACGGTCATTCTCACTTTAGCCGTCACAGAGCAATCTGCCGAGCCGGTGCCTACTCAAAAACACGAACAAGCACCTGCTGCGCCTGTTGCACCAGCACCCGCCGCATCTCCGCAACCTATCGCACCCAGCGATATGCACGCGGATGTGGTCGTGCTCGGGGCCGGTCCCGGTGGTTACACCGCTGCTTTCCGCGCAGCCGATCTGGGCAAGAAAGTCATTCTGATCGAACGCTATCCTACGCTCGGCGGCGTATGCCTGAATGTCGGCTGCATTCCGTCCAAGGCGTTGCTGCATGCAGCCAAAGTCATCACCGAAGCGGAAGAAGTGGCATCGCACGGGATTGTATTCGGCAAACCGCAAGTCGACCTCGACAAACTGCGCGGCTGGAAAGAATCGGTCATCGGCAAACTGACCAAGGGGCTGAAAGCGTTGGCCAAACAGCGCAAGGTCGAAGTCGTGCACGGCACTGGAAAATTTACCTCGCCGCATTCGATTCTGGTTGAAACCGCGGAAGGACAGAAAACGGTTTCATTCGACCACTGCATTATCGCCGCCGGTTCCAGCGTCACGCGCATTCCCGGTTTTCCGTACGACGATCCGCGCTTGATCGATTCTACCGGCGCGTTGGCGCTGAGCAATGTGCCGCAACGCATGCTGATCATCGGCGGCGGCATCATCGGCCTGGAAATGGCCACGGTCTATGCCGCGTTGGGCAGCAAAATCAGCGTGGTGGAATGGATGGATCAATTGATTCCGGGTGCCGATCCGGATTTGGTCAAACCGTTGCAGCGCCGTATCGGCAAACGCTACGAAGCGATTTATCTGAAAACCAAAGTAACCCAAATAGAAGCCACCGAAGCCGGATTGACCGCCACCTTCGACGGTGACAACGCGCCGCAACCGCAGACTTACGACCGCATTCTGCTGGCGGTTGGACGCCGCCCGAACGGGGGAACAATCGGTGCGGCGGAAATCGGCATTCAGGTTAACGAGCGTGGTTTTATCCCGGTCGATCCGCAGATGCGCACCAATCTGCCGCATATTTTCGCCATCGGCGATATCGTGGGCGAACCGATGCTGGCGCATAAAGCCAGCTACGAAGGCAAGCTGGCCGCCGAAGTGATCGCCGGACACAAGGCCATCTTCGATGCGCGCACGATTCCGTCGGTCGCCTACACCGATCCGGAAATCGCTTGGATGGGCCTGACCGAAAAAGAGGCGATCAAGCAAGGTATCGATTACGAAAAAGCCGTTTTCCCGTGGGCTGCCAGCGGCCGTGCCATTTCGATGGCGCGCGAGGAAGGCTTGACGCAACTATTGCTGGACAAAACCACGCGCCGGATACTCGGCGCAGGCATGACCGGTGTCAACGCCGGTGAGTTGATCGCCGAAACGGTGCTGGCGCTGGAAATGGGCGCGGATATGCAGGATCTCAGCCTGACCATCCATCCGCACCCGACGCTTTCGGAAACCGTGCTGTTCGCCGCGGAGATAGCGGAAGGAACTATTACCGATCTTTTCCTGCCCAAGAAATAGCCTTCCGCACCGGCATTGACTTCCCGCTCCCATCCCCATTATGAATTCCAACTTGTTACCGCATTGATCATGATCTCAAAAAAAACCTTTTTGCTTTTATCCGCATGGCTGATGGTTCTAACCAGATTCACCGGTCAGGCATGGGCGACGCATATTTCCCAGCCGGTGCTGATCGATCCCAAGACGCAGTACGCCGCCGGTGAATCCGGCATTCTGCACGGCAGGGTGGATTACAACGAGCAACCGGCTCCGGATGTTTTGCTCAACTTCAAGTTGATCCGCGCTGATGGGTCGGTAGCCGCCGATCAATCCTATCCGAGCGATCAGAACGGGTTGTTTGAATTCAAATTCGATACCCGCAACGAAAAAGCAGGGAGCTATCAATTTACCGTGACGTCGCACTGCCTGGAAATTCACCGTTATGCATGCACGTATAAAAATCAAACGCTGCCCATTCATCTAAAATAACCCATAATACAATTGCCGCCTGCCGCAGCTATGCATCGCAAATGGCATGCGGCAAAATTGGTCAGCACGAGAAAAAACCGTCATTCAGCAACAACGGTGCGCTGACAAAGCAGCAAAAACAATACTGTCATGAAAATCATCTCGTCATTCTTCACTAAAATTACCGGTCAATACGTCATCTTGCCGCTCGCGTTGCTGGTACTGGCCGCCTGCAATCCGCAAGCGGATACATTATCGGAGCGTGAGGCCCGCATCAACGCGCGCGAATCCGAATTGGTTACTTTGTTTGCGGAAGTAGTCGAACTGAAAAAATCACTGGAAAAAGATCAACAAGACAAGCACCCCGTCGGCACGGAAGATCCCGGCATCGCCAAGACGGACATCTGCACCTGCGAAACCGCCGGTGCGGAAGCATCTGCGAAAGGATCGGCAACGCAAGCGGATTCCAAAACCATATTGGGTGCCATCGAGCATGTGCATCTTGATCCACCCGGTTTGGAGTTCAGCGCGCGCATCGATACCGGTGCGCAAACATCGTCACTGAATGCGTTGGATATCGTCGAGTTTGAACGAGACGGCAAACCGTTCGTGAAATTCAGCCTGATCCACCCGCAGAGCGGAGAAAAAATCGAATTGACCCGGCGCTTGCGCGGCCATGTGCGTGTCAAGGAATTGGGCGGCAGGGAAGCATTGCGCCGCCCGGTGGTCAAAATGCGCATCCAACTGGCCAATATCGATGAACAGATCAATTTCACCTTGGAAAACCGCAGCCGCTTCAAGCATCAAGTGCTGATCGGGCGCAATCTGTTGCAAGACCTGGCGGTTGTCGATGTCAGCAAAAAAGCCGCTCCGGTTAAAAGCGATAGCCCGGCAGCGGCGGTCAAATAATGTTCGCCAAACTGAGACTCTATAGCGTGGTCATTCTGCTCCTGGCATTCGGGATCGGTTTGACTTTGTACAAACATTTCGCGCTGGGATTTCCGCTCTCGCCGGATGACAAGAAATCGTTGTGGACCATCGAAGCGCGTATCGATTTTGTCGCGCGCGGCGACCCTGTCATCGTTTCGTTCGCGCTGCCGCCGCAAACGCCGACGGTTGTTTTCATGGAAGAAGATTTCGCATCCTCCGATTACGGTTTCAGCGAAATGACTTCCTCCCCCACGGGACGGCGCGCGCAGTGGAGCAAAAGAACCGCATCCGGCCCGCAAACGGCCTATTACCGGCTGAGCATGTACGAAATCGACCGGCTCGCACACCCGCCCGTTGCCGCAGACCTCCCGCCGGAACTGGAAAAGCCGGAATTCGACGAGGTGCTTAAAACTGCGGCGACCACGTTGCTGGATCAGGTGCGCAGCCGGTCTGCCAATACCGAAATCTTCACGCGCGAACTGATCACCACGTTAAACTCAAAAGCGCCAAGCCAGAATCTGAGCCTGCTGATCAATGAACAATCCAGCGAAGATTACAAAACCCACTTGATCATCAACTTGCTGGCGCTGGAAGGTATCAGCGCACGGATCGTGCGCGGCTTGTACCTGGAAGACGGACGGCGCAGACAATCGCTCAGCAACTTTGTCGAAGTCTACATCGGTAACGAATGGCTGCTTTTCAACCAAAACACCGGCAAAAGCGGCAAACCGAAAAAACTCCTGGTCTGGCAGCGCGGCGATCAATCCTTGCTCGATGTGGTGGGCGGTAAAAACTCGCAGATCTCCTTTTCCATTATCCGCAATGTCTATTCCGCCCGCGATTTGGTCGTGCATGACCAGATGAACAAGCAAGCCGGTATTATCGATTTTTCCATTTACAGCTTGCCGATCGAACAGCAGAATGCGTTCAAAATGATTTTGCTGCTGCCGATCGGTGCATTGATTGTGGTCATCATGCGTTTGCTGATCGGCCTCCGCACGTCCGGCACGTTCATGCCAATCCTGATCGCATTGGCGCTGATCCAAACCACGCTACTCACCGGCATCATCATTTTTCTTACCGTCGTCGGCACGGGACTGTTGATCCGGTCTTACCTGTCGCGCTTGAATCTATTGTTTGTCGCGCGCATTTCGGCGGTGATCATTGTAGTGATTGCGATCATCGCCAGCATCAGCATACTCAGTAACAAACTCGGTCTCGATCAAGCCATGACGGTCACTTTCTTCCCGATGATCATTCTGTCCTGGACCATCGAACGCATGTCGGTGCTGTGGGAGGAGGACGGACCACGGGAAGTGTTCATTCAAGGCGGCGGCAGCCTGTTGACGGCGGTAATCGCGTATATCTTCATGACCAACCGCACCATCGAATATTTAACGTTCAATTTTCCCGAGCTGATGCTGGTTAATCTGGCGCTGATCCTGATTCTCGGACAATATACCGGTTACCGGTTATCCGAGCTGTACCGTTTCCATGCCTTGGAACGACGCAATGTTGCTGGCAAGCGCTAAGAAACTGCGCAGTTTCGGCATCATCGGCATGAACCAAAGAAATTTTGGTTTGATCTCGCGCTATAACCCGCGCCATTTATATCCGCTGGTCGACGACAAGTTAAAAACCAAGCTGCTGGCGCAGAAAGCGGGGATCACCGTACCCCAACTGCTCGGCACCGTGCAATATCAGCATGACGTGCGGTTGCTGAAGGAAATCCTTCAGCCCTACGATCAGTTTGTCATCAAACCGGTCAAGGGCAGCGGCGGCAAAGGCATTCTGGTGATCACGAAACATGATCATAACCTGTACTTCAAACCCAGCGGCGACGCGATACAGCTGGCGGATATCGAACGCCATGTATCGAATATTTTGAGCGGTCTGCATAGCCTGGGCGGCAAACCCGATACCGTCATGATCGAGTCGCTGATCCAACTCGACCCGGTTTTCTCCGACTATAGTTACGAAGGCATTCCCGATATCCGCATCATTGTATTACGCGGCTATCCCATCATGTCGATGCTGCGGCTGACCACCCACGCCTCGGACGGCAAGGCAAATTTGCATCAGGGTGCAGTGGGTGTTGGTGTCGACATTGGCACCGGCCGTGCGTTGCACGCGGTGCAGTATGGGGAATCCGTGACGCACCACCCGGACACACGCAAGACTTTTGCCGAATTAATCGTGCCGCATTGGGATAAGCTGCTGCAGTTGGCAGCCGCTTGTTATGAGATGACGGGATTGGGGTATTTGGGCGCCGACCTGGTATTGGATAGGGACCACGGGCCGATGATCATCGAACTGAATGCCCGCCCTGGGCTTGCCATTCAGGTGGCGAATCGCGCCGGCTTAGCGCCGCGTGTCGCAGTGATCGAAGCGCTCAAGACGATCGATCCCGATGTACAAGCGCGCGTGGCGTTCAGCAAGCAGCAATTCGCTTTCGATGCGGATGTTCACCCGCCGCGGCTGCTGCGCACCCGCAGCGACGATGTTTGAGCGGATGAATCAATCCCCGGAATTCACCACCACCTTGTTACGGCCACGCTGTTTCGCCTGATAAAGCGCCTTATCTGCCGCTTCGCTAAGGCTCGCAGCATCGGAGAAATGCGCCAGATCCGCAATCCCGCAACTGAAATTCACCGAAAACTCTTCGTCGTGACTCAGATGCAGCAAACGTGAGAAAACTGTGCGAATCTCATCGATGACTTTTGCCGCCGACGTTGCATCGGTATCGGTCATGATCACGGCAAATTCCTCTCCGCCGTAACGCCCGACGATATCGGTTTCACGCAAGCGCTGTTTCAGCAACCGCGCCAGGCTCTTGAGCACGCGATCGCCCGCGGCATGCCCGTACGTATCGTTAACTTTTTTGAAGAAATCGATATCCACCATCGCGAACGACAACGGCGAATTCAGGCGGTTGGAGCGCACCACCTCGCGCGCCAGTTCTTCTTTGATGGCGGTATGATTCAGTAAGCCGGTCAAACCATCATGAATCATCAGCGACCGTAAAAAGCGCGCACGCGTCGCGCGCGTCGTCACCGCCGCAACCAAATGCTCGGCATCGATCGGTTTAACCAGAAAATCGTCGCCGCACAAACTCATGGCTTCCGCTTGGGTGTTGAAGTCATTTTCGGAAGAAAGGTAGACGATAGGTGTGCTCAGAAAACCATCGATCTGCCGGATGATTCTCGCCAATTCGACACCGTTGCACGACGGCATATACAAATCCATCAGAATGAGATCGGGATTAAAATCATTCAACGCCCGCAACAGATTCATCGGCTCCGCTACGGTTTTAACCAGCATGCCAGCCTGCTCCAAAATCGTGGCGTGGTACGCCAGTATCGTTTGACTATCGTCGACGATCATCACACGGAACGGCTCCTGAATTTGCGAAGCGGTAATCAAATCCAACTGGTCGATCAGCTCGGTGGAGTTGATCGGCTTGGTGAAATACGCCACGCCGCCGGCACGCACCGCACCCAGCCGGTATACCATGTCGTCGTGCGTCGAGATAAAAATCACCCGGGCTGGCCGCGCCAATTCTTTCTGAATATGTTCCATGACCAGAATGCCGCCCATTTCATCTTCCGGGAACTCAACACCCATCAGGATAATGGCATGAGGCTTATGTTGCACGGCAGCGCGGAATTTATCCAAATGATTGAACACTTCCACTTCATAACCGTAATAGCGCAGCTGCAACGCAAGCTCCTGCGCGGCTTCTATGTCAGCCTCCACAACGTAGATCAGATTGGAGGCTTGCGCATCCGGCATCAATGCGTTTTCATCATGCGCAAGTGCAGCATTCTTGATTTGCGCGGATTCTTTTTCGATTGCAACGCGTTTCAATGCATCGATCTGCTGCAGAATACGGTTCGCCAGCACATCATCGGCGGAAATCGTTTCCAGCATCATGCGTTTTAAAATTTGTTCCAATACGCGCGCTTCGACACTGAGCTCCGGATAGCCGAAGGTCTTGCCATTACTGACCAAATGATGCACGGAACGGTGCATTTCCTGCAAAGCTTTGCTATCCCATTGCGCTTGCAGTTTGCTCCATAAAGATTCAATTTCACTAATGCGGTGCGGCAGTTCATGCGCAAATGCAGCTAACAGCAAACGCATTCTTTCTTGAAATTCTTTGTGCTCTTTTGTAATCATGATAATGTACCAGTCCTATCCACTCGTTGCGGTTTACTGCACACAATTTAATGATTCTGCGCCAACACCTGCCGGTGCAGGCAAATCAACGTTTCTTTACAACTTTTTCTGCCAATGCATCCAGTGTATTCAAAAAATGGAAATTCAATCCCGCAATTTAGTACCAAAAAACCGGCCACTAAATTAATTTACTTTTAACTTTCATCACCATCATGTAGAGAACTGAAAGTAAAATTTGAGAATCATCGCTATATTATATTGTTTATCATAAATTAAATGAATTCGTTAACACTTCTATCAGTTCCATCGCAAACAATCACCGCAATTTAGCATTTATGCAACACAAAACACTTCTCTTGATTCTGATCGCCATTACCGGAATCATTCTTGCGCTATTTACCATTGGCCCGCTTCTGACCGCTCCAGCCCCCACGGCGGTGAGTACGTTGTCGGCAGATTTTCCGGTTGAATCAGTGGAAATACCCGCACAGCAGGGAGTCACGGTGCATGGCTGGCTAGCCCGTGGCAAACCTGGCGGTGGCGTCGTGTTATTGGTTCATTCGATGCGCAGCAACCGGATGGAAATGCTCAGCCGGGCGCGCTTTCTGAAAGATCAGGGCTTCGGTGTTCTGTTTATTGATCTGCAAGCCCACGGCGAAACCGCTGGCGATCGCATCACATTCGGCCTGCGCGAATCGGAAAATGTCGAGGCATCGGTCGCTTATCTACGAACAACTTTCCCCACCGAACGCATAGGCGCTATCGGTGCTTCCCTGGGCGCTGCTGCGATTGTGCTCGCCAAACATCATCTGAAACTGGATGCCGTTATTCTGGAGTCTCTGCATCCGACGCTTGAAGAAGCGGTTAACAACCGCTTAAAACTGCATTTCGGCGATTACGGATCGGTCCTGCTGCCACTGGTGCTGTGGCAGTTGTCTTTTTATCTGGATACTCCCTCAGATGCGCTGAGTCCGATTGCACGGATCAATGACCTCGGTTCGCCCGTGTTGTTTATTTCGGGCACGGCCGATGCGCATACCACGCAAGCGGAAACCGAGCGTCTTTATGCTGCGGCGAGATTTCCCAAGGAATTATGGATCGTCCCCGGAGCACGGCACTTCAATATGCACACATACACAGGCAAGGAATACGAGCAGCGGGTCAGTGATTTTCTGTTCCATTATCTGCGCCGCAATGCGCAGTGACGGAAATAGCGCCGGTGTGCACGCATGAGCGGTTCTCCAAAGCGGAGATGTGATAAAGTGCCTGCCTGTTTTACAATGCGCACATCCACCGGCACAGCAATTCAACAACAAACAACTTATTAATATGATGCACTACCAGAATATTCTGCTCGCCATCGATTTTTCCGATCAAGGCCACTATGTTGCACAAAAAGCGCAATCACTGGCGCAACAGTTTAACGCTCAGCTCCACCTCATTCACGTACTGGATAATATCCCGATGCCCGACACGCCCTACGGCACTGTGATTCCGCTTGATGAAGATTCTCCGGATGATTTGCTGCAAACGGAAAAAAACAAATTGACCCGGATCGGCAATCAACTCGGTATCGCACCGGCAAGGCGCTGGCTGATCTGGGGTGAGCCGCAACAGGAAATCATCCGGCTGGCCGAACAAGAAAAAATTGATCTGATTGTAGTCGGTTCGCACGGCCGTCACGGGCTTGCCGTACTGATGGGCTCGACAGCCAAGGGAGTTTTATACCACGCGAAATGCGATGTACTTGCCGTCCACTTGTAACATCGTCCGGAAATAACACGAACGGAATCGCGGCATATCAGTTTTTCCAGAACTCCCACCATTTCTTCCCACCCACCTCGGGTAATTCGGCCAGATAAAAACTGTTCTGAAAATTCATCCGCATCACGCGTTCCGCATCGTCGCGCAAATCGTGCATTTGCAGCGCGTCGTAGGCTCTGATCATGATATACAAAGCTTCTTCGGTAGCCGGTGTGCGCGGATATTCCTTCACCACATTTTGCGCCCGGTTGGCTGCCGCGACATACGCCTTACGCTTCATATAGTAACGCGCCACATGAATCTCGCTCATCGCGATGGAATTCAGCAGATACGCCATGCGCTGCCGGGCGTCGGCAGCATATTTGCTGTCCGGGAAGCGCGTCACCAATTCTTTGAAATTCTCAAACGATTCATACGACGCTTTTGAATCACGTTCGCTCATATCCTGCTTCAACGGGCCTCGCATCAACGTCCCCATCATGCCCCAGTTATCGTTAAAACCCGATAGCGCTTTGATGTAATAAGCATAGTCCACATTCGGGTGATTCGGCTGCAATTTGATAAACCGGTCCGCCGCCGCGATTGCCGAGGCCGGTTCGTCATTTTTGTAATGCGCATACGCAATCTCAAGCTGCGCTTGCTGCGCTATCCGGCCATAGGGATAACGCGCTTCCAGCGATTCATACAATTTGATGGCTGCACTATAATTACCCTCATTCAGTTTATCCTTGGCTTCCGAATAAAACTTATTGGCAGACCAATCCTGCTGATCTTCCGTGCGTTCCGACAACAGACCTTGCGGCAGTAATTTACAAGCGGATAACGTTAACAGCAGAATAAAAGCTAAAATACGCAACATGATGAATTCCGTTAAAAACAAAGATACACCCGGGAATTATAACGCAAAGCCGCCGCAACCCGCATGCCGGGAATCAGCGCTGGATATCATTGAGCTGATCATTCCTGCCGATTTTGCCGGGCAACGCCTGGATCAGGCTTTGGCGAAGCTGTTACCCAACTGGTCGCGTAACCGGCTGCAAGCTTGGATTGGTGAGGACAGGGTCACGTTGAATGGCCGGAGCACCAGTGTCAAACAAAAAGTATGGGGAAACGAGCATGTCCGGATCTCACCGCAAGACAGTGCCGCGGAATCCATATACACGGCGGAAGCGATCAACCTGACAATCGCATACGAAGATGAAACCCTCATCGTCATCAACAAACCCGCCGGTCTCGTTACCCATCCGGGAAACGGCAATTGGCAAGGTACTTTGCTGAATGCCTTGCTGCATCATGCGCCGCAACTGGAGAAAGTGCCGCGCGCCGGTATCGTTCATCGTCTGGACAAAGACACCAGCGGATTATTGGTCGTGGCAAAAACACTCGAAGCGCAAACCAGTCTCGTGCGCCAGTTGCAGCAACGCACGGTAAAACGCGACTATCTAGCATTGGTTCTGGGTGAAATCATGCATGCCGGCAGTGTCGATGCGCCGGTCGGACGCCATCCCGTGCACCGTACAAAAATGGCAGTAACAACCAAAGGAAAACCGGCACGTACGCACTACCAGGTAATCGAAAATTTTGCCGGTTGCACGTTGCTGCAATGCAGCCTTGAAACTGGCCGCACGCATCAAATACGGGTGCATATGCACGCTATTGGATATCCGCTGGCAGGCGATCCGGTTTATGGCGGCACCCCCCGCAACACCAATGCGAAAACAGGGCAAGTATTAACCGGTTTCCCCAGACAGGCGCTGCACGCTGCACGGCTTGCGCTGACGCACCCGCACAGCGGACAGATCGTGCAATGGGAAAGCGTTATTCCTGATGATATGAATCATCTGCTGCAGAGATTGCGGCAGTACATCAAACCGGATGATGCTGAATAAAAAATGCGCCCGCAGGCGCATTCTTTGTCGTACCAATAAACTCTTGCATCATATTTCCATACCTCAAAAAGGCAAGATGGCGTCCAGTGAAAATAAAAACTGATCCTTATTCCCGCCAAATGGTCTGTACGTTGCCGTATGCAGCGATTCCGCTCTATCGTAGCGGAAATTGGGGCGGATATTCAAATTCTTCAGCCCTTTCCATTGAAGATTCAGTGTCTTGGCTGCTTTCCAATTTGCCCCGACGGTAACTGCATAATAATCAGCCGGTGTGCTGGCAGCCAGTTGAGTTCCGCCACCTAATGCGTAGCTGCTGCCAAGATAGTTAGTCGCCAAGCTTACCCGTCCTGGAGCAAAAACACGGAAACCATCGCGGTCGCGGAACCATTCGCCACGTACACCGATCGATAAATCCGGAGTCAAATCGTAATAGAGATGCATATTAACGCCGTACCACTGCGCATCTTTGACTACGCCGCCATACTTGAGGTTAGCCAGCAGCACATTATCAGCAAAACCGTGATCATGCTGCACAACTAAATGTGTCTTGTCCGTCAGCATATGTTTCAGGACTATACTGTACAATCCCCAAAAACTGCTGTTTCGTGTAGAAGTCGTACTGCCGGTGCCACTGACGTTGAAAGAAGTTTTGCGATCATCACTGGTCCAAGTTACGCCACCGATGCCACCCCAATTCTCCATCTGCTTGTCAAAATTACCATCCCAGCCGCCTGTCCCGCTGCCACCGATCGCACCTGCCATAGCAGTAAAATTTTTGTTAATAGTATAGTTGCTTAGCACACCCGTATGCGTAAAAGGCTCGCCGTATTGCATGGTATAAGCATGCGTATAAAAGAAGTTGTTTGGCGCCGGTACCGTTTCATAGCCGATCGGCGTATAAAAATGCCCCACTTTGATATTCAGTCCGTTACCAACAGGCGCATAGACTTCTGCATAGGCTTGAGGAATTGCAATGCCGTAGGTACGCAAAGAACTACAGCATATCCCCAGATCCCAGTTTCCCCGGTCGGCTAATGGCCGTCCATCGTTTACATCGAATGCAGGATTGCCATAGGCTTGGGTGAAGATCGCATCCGTTCCAAACATAAAATCAGCACGAAAACCGATATCCCAATCTTTTCCTTCTGTCCTGACCGGACGCTCCAGAAAGAAATTCAATTGATTCATTTGCACTCTGTTTGCTTGATCGGCAAATGTCACCGGACCGTTGAAACCGTCCGTTTGATATGGATTGAATGTCGCTCCGCCATGAACCCAGCCGCCGAATCTGATACCGCTGTTTTTTATTGCATTCATAATAGCGTTACTGCTGCTTTCCATACTGCTCACGCTGTTCGCTTGTACACCAAATGAATTCATACCGAGCAGCAGCAGCCCACCCGCCACGGCATGAGTCATTTGGTTTTTGTAGATCGTTTTATACACCATTCTCCCCCCTCCCTAAAAAAACTATAAAAAAGATACAAATAACAAAAAATAAAAACCTTAGTATGCATATGGATTGAACTCTAACACTGAATAGTTTGAAGGGTCAACGCAAACCTTCGGGATATCTGACTTATCGGAAAAAATACAACACAGAAAATCTGTGCCGGGCAGTCTCAGCATCGATACTTTACCGGTTATTGCAGCATTAACAGGAAATATAGCCGGATTCAATATTTTTTCTATAGCTTCCTGTTTCAGTTCTCATGATTCTTGCACATCCTTACCTTAATCACGCAAAACACCCGCCGTTGTTAAAGTTTTGAAACAACCGCTCCGTTAAAAGCAGCTCTAACAACAGTAGTTAAAAACCGCTTAACACCCTTTAAGCCGATTCTCACTAATAACTTTAAGTACGCGATTATGGAATTGATACCCATACAAACAACAGACTTGATAGTTGGTCAGCCGCTACCTTGGGATTTGTTCGATCAAACGCACCAACCCATACAGAAGCGCGGTTACATCTTCAAAACCGAGGATGAGTTAAGACAACTGGAAGAATCGCCGATTTTCCGCATGCAAAAACAAGATCCGGAGCAAGCTGAAGCCACGACGAGTTCACCGGGAAAAATCAGTTTTGAAGATATGCATCTCAAAGTGGGTCATAAAATGCATCTTACTTTAGCCACATACTCGAAAAATTCCGGCGAAAGCAATTCGTATGCAACTTCCATGATCGGTTATGTGCAAGACAGCACCCTGATTGTTTCAATGCCGGCATCCGATCAATTGATCGGCGAACCCTTTATTGAAGGCGATCAAATCAACGTTCGTTTAATTACCGGGCAGTATGCCTACAAATTCACCGTATTTGTCGACAAAATCATCAGAGTGCCGTTTAAATACCTGCATCTGTCTTTCCCCAAAGACATACAAGGTCAAAGTATTCGCAAGTCACGAAGAATTAAATGCAATTTCCAAGCGACCGTGGCCGAAAAGGCGATTCCGATCACGATCAGCGATCTCAGTATCTGCGGTGCCGGCATTACTTCTCATCTCCCTTTGGGCACACTAGGTTCAGTGGTCACCTTATCCTTTGTCATCGCCGTGCATGACCGGGAGATACCGTTGTCCATCAAGGCTATCATCCGGTCCGCCAAGCAAAGCACAAAGAAAAATCAGAAAATAATCTGTTCCGGTGTCGAATACGCCGGCATCAAGCCGGATCAAGTTTTTGCGCTACGCCACCTGATTTATCAAGAAATCGTCGAGCACCCTGAAAACGTCATTTGACTTGAAAAGCCGGTGAAAAAAATTTTTACCGGCTTTTTTCTGCTACCAGAAACCCCAGTTGCCTGTTATCACAATCCACACCCCCAGTATCCCGTTGGTAATCGCATGCGCCAGAATCGGTGCCCATAGCGTTCCGCTGCGCACGTACAGCAAACCATAAACGACACCGGCAAACAGTCCAGCCAACCATAAGCTATGCGCAAGCGCAAACAGCGCGGCTGCAATGCAGAGCGCCTTGAATCCTACATGAGCGGGATTTACCGCAAGGAAATTGGGATTTTCAATCCAGCGCATCAAAAACGACCGCCAGAACAGTTCTTCCATCACTGGCACCACCAAGGCCGCGCCGATAATTCGCACGGTCACCAGAAACCAGTCGATTTCACCGTTTTCGCGCGGATCGAAACCCACGGATTCCCCCATCACCATCCAATCCGCCGTCAGATTAATCCATGCGATAAATACCACGACGCCCGCTGCCAATGCGGCAACCCAGAGACGCAAGCCCGCCCCGGACGGCCAGCGCAATTCACTGTAAGCGCTTCGCATTACCCACAGCAAACCGGCGACAACGGCTATTTTTACCGCGTAGAGCATGCGCAGCTCGTTCGGCTCCCAGCCGAACTTCAATAGCGCGTCTTCCAGTATCATAAAAAAAACATAGGCGCCGAAAGGCGCTATCCGGTACAAATTGGTGCGGTCAACCATTGATCAATTCCTTATTAAAATTTTTGTGATGACGCGATTGATGATCAAAGCAACTACTCGATCCATTGATGCTATTTTGCAGTGTATAAGAGCGAGCAAAAATCAAAATGGGAAATAAAACCGCTTACCAGCCTTTTATCGCTTCTGAATGTAAGCGATATGACGATGGCGTTACAGCGCAAGCGGCAATTCCTGTTGACCGGAAGCCTCGGCTGCCGGCACCGCAGTCTCGGCGCAAAGCGCACTGACCTTCACGCCCAGCAAGCGAATCTTCTTCTGCAACGGCACCCGGCGTAAGCACTCCCCCGCGGCACGGCGTATCAGAACCGGATCTGCCGTGTGTGCGGAAAGAGAAAAATCACGTGTCACGGTGCGAAAATCCTCAAAACGCAATTTGATGCCGATAGTTCGCCCAACATAGCCCTTACGCTTCAAATCGTCGGCAACCTGCACGCACAATGCGGTAAATGCCTCGGATAAGCCGGAGCGATCCTGGCGCGGATGCAGATCGCGTTCAAATGTGGTTTCCCGGCTGATCGATTTGGGTTCCGCGTGGGTAATAACCGGCCGTGCATCGATACCGCGCGACACTTCATACAGCCAGATCGAATAACTGCGCCCGAAATGCATGTGCAGAAAACCTAGCTCGGCCTGCGCCAGTTCGGCAATTGTGGTAATGCCCAGCGAAGCCAGCTTGTTCGCAGCCTTCGGGCCGATGCCATTGATTTTTCGCACCGGCAACGGCCAAATGCGCTGCGGAATATCGGCCATGCTAAGGATCGTCAATCCATCCGGCTTCTCCAGATCGGAGCAGATTTTCGCCAGCAACTTGTTCGGCGTAATGCCGATCGAACAAGAAAGCCCGGTGGCCTCTTTCACCGCCTGCTTGATACGTTGCGCCAGCGGCAATGTTTCATCCGGTAAATCGGTCAAATCGATATAGATTTCATCAATACCGGAATCTTCGATGTGCGAAACGATGTCGGCGACGGCGGCTTTGAACAAACGCGAATAATGCCGGTAAATGGCGAAATCAACCGGCAACAGAATCGCATCCGGCGCCAGCTGCGCAGCTTTCATCACCCCCATGGCGGAATGCACACCCAATGCGCGCGCTTCATACGTGGCGGTGGTAATGACCCCGCGCCCGGTGTAATCGCGCAAGCGGAAAAAGCGCCGCTTGCCATCCACCTGCATCACCGGCTGATGTTCGTCCCGTCCGCCGATCACCACCGGCAAGCCGCGCAATTCGGGATAACGCAGCAACTCGACCGAGGCATAAAACGCATCCATATCCAGATGCGCGATCCGGCGCGACGGAGGATTCACGGTATTGGTCAACGCGATACTCATGCAGACTGTGATAAATTACACGGCGAATAAACCGCATCATTGTATATGAATACCCCAAGCGCTCATTTGAAAACACTGCCCTGCCCGTGCGGCAGCGCCCGGCATTACGAAGACTGCTGCGGCCGCTACCTGGATCAGGGCGGAACCGCCACTACCGCGGAAAACCTGATGCGCTCGCGCTACAGTGCATATACGCTGAAGCGCGAAGATTATCTGCTGGCAACTTGGCATCCCGGCACACGCCCGGCTTCTCTTGAATTAACCGGTCACCCCACCCGCCAATGGCTGGGGTTAACGGTAAAACGGCATGAACAAACCGGTACGGATCATGCCATCGTCGAATTCGTTGCGCGTTACAAAATCAACGGTCGCGCCCATCGCTTGCACGAAATCAGCCGGTTTGTGCGCGAAGATGAGCAGTGGTTTTATGTCGATGGTGACATTCTTTAAGTCCACCTACTTTTTACTGTGAGGAAATAATTTGAGTCTCGCGGGTGTTCGGTCAAATCGTGGTGACACTTACCAAACCCTTGTTGCGTTTGATTGGGCTCTGAGCATACTTTCAACCGATAAATACCAGTGGCTTGAAGTTGATTCAACTTCCTTGGATGCAAAGGGAAAACCGATAGCTGTCGACGACATAGTGATCGGTCTCTCTGACGGAGACCTGATCTGCTGCCAGTGCAAAAAGAACCAACCGGATTTTAATTCATGGTCTGTTACTGATCTTCGAGATGAATTGATCAAGGCCGCACAATTCATGACTATCAACCAAAAATCTCAGGTCATCTTCTATACACGCGGAAGCTTTGGAACTCTAGCAAAACTACGTGAACATTCAGCCACTCAGCCGGATGAGACTACATATCAAACAAGTCTGACCAAAGATCATCAGAAGACCGACACAGATTTGGCCAAACTTATAGCTAGCTCTGGAATCAGCACCTACAAGCTACTCCAGCAAACAATCTTTGAAACTTCCCCTGAATTCGGACGAATGCAAGAGCTTCTAAAGGAACGTCTGGCATATCTTGTTTCAAATTCAGAAGTTGCATTCAATGCATTATGGATGAGACTCGATTTGCTTGGAGCGCGGATCACAAATAATGGAAATTCTTCAACTCTACTCTCACACCGGCTTACCAAGGCTGATCTTCGCAATATCCTAACTGAATCAGGTGCGACTTTCGCCCGACCTATAGCGCAACAAGAAATCCAAAAATCGTTTGCCAATGCCTCCGCAGTCGGTCGTCATTGGCGTCGTGATATCGCTGGAAACCAGCTTTATGTTTCTGCTATCAGCGAGCTCCTCAATGCAATTGAAACGAGAAAACATTCGGTTCTGCTTACTGGAACACCCGGCTCTGGCAAGACATGCGTTCTTATGAAGCTGCGAGAAGAGCTGGAAAAGCGCCCGGACTTGGCTACCTTATTCATCCAAGCCCGTGAATATGCTAATTGCACAACACCGGAAGCAAGAAGTTCGCTTGGCCTGCCGAGTAACTTGATTGGTCAAGTTGGACGGATGTCTGATTACAGACATACCATTATCATCATTGACTCGCTCGATGTATTGTCCTTATCACGAGAGCATACTGTATTATCTTTTTTCCTCGCACAGATAGATCAGCTACTACTCATCCCAAACGTAACGGTAATTGCTGCTTGCCGAGAATTTGACCGGAAGTACGACCACCGCCTTTCCGAGCGGAAATGGGATCAAACAGTCAACAATGCACCGCTGGATTGGGAAACCGTAGTCGCTCCACTGGTTAGTCAAGTTGGAGTCGACCCAGCATCACTCGACACAATCACACGGAATCTGCTTCAAAATCCTCGGGAACTTGCGATATTCACAGATATTGCGCAACAAGCCGGAAGTTTCAATATTGCAACAAGCCAAGCACTGAGCCGAAAGTATCTGGAAACGATAGTACAAAGCGATGCAACTCTGGGCGAAACAGCCATGATAGCCATTGAACGGATGGCAAACCAGATGTTGAAATCACGGCAACTCGACATTCCACATGTGCAAATTCAAGTGTCGGATGAGATTTCCAAACGGCTCTTAAGTACTGGCGTGCTGCATCAAAATCAGTCCGGTAATATCGAATTCGGACATCAAACTTTACTCGATGTTCTCGTCGTCAGCGGAGCTGAACGGGATCAGCTTACTTTGAAGTCCTTTATAGAAAAACTTCCGGCTATACCTTTCGTTCGCCCAACGATCCGCGCTTATGTCGCGTATCTGGCGGCTGGAGATCGTTTAAGTTTTCGCCGGCAACTTCGCGCCGTATTTGATAGCAACGCAGCATTTCATATCCGGCGTCTTGTGGCGGAATCGTTAGCCGAACAAATTCCGCAAGATGAAGACTGGTCATTGATTCAGCATCTCCGTCGACAGCATCGCGAGCTCTTCAATTCGCTATATGAACACGGCTATGCCATCAAATGGCATCATTTCTGGCTTAAATTCCTAGTCCCCCATATAACGCAAGAACGCGACTCACAAAGTTTAATCGCACATGTATATCGAGTAGTTTCCTGGAAAAAAGCTGACCCAAAAGGCGTGCTTTCCTTTTGGTTGAATGCTTTGGAATATGATTGGGTAGAGCGTAACCGGGTTGCGCAGAACATCGCGCTTGAACTACGCGATATAGATTCAGACGCTGGAATTAATACAGGCCAGCTTCTCGAAAAACTTTTAATCCTACCGCATCAAAAAATCGATTTTTTGGGTGATGCAATTGCTCGGTACATCGATACTGGCGGAGCCAATGATACATTGCTGTGGCGTTATATCGCAGGCGATATCAAAGAAGAAGATTTATTAAAGTACCATTTCGACCATAAACTCAAGTGCGGCCTTAACGAATTCGCAAGCAAAGATTTTCTTTGTCAACGTATGCTGAAATCGGAGCATCTGCTGGATTTAGCAATTGCATCCATCGAGCAATGGAGCTTCATTCTTAGCAAGAGGTACCATAACAATCGAGATTGGCACGATAACTTTCTTAAGCATACCTCATACGACTCTATACATAGCCGCCATGACACCAGTCACGCCTCCGAAGAAACTATGTTATTCCAGGCAGTTGAAAACGCAATCATCCATCATGCCAAAGAACATACCGGCTGGTGGATCAATCACCGGACACAACTTTGTCGCAGCAATGAAGGTGCTTTGCGCTACTTCGCTATTTTGGCGTTTACCCATTCACCCAAACGTAATGTCGCTGAAATCGGAACCTTGATACTCGACAAAAAAATGCTGGAATCAAGGCTGAGATACGAGATTGGAAATTTGCTCAATGCTTCGTTTGTGTACTTGAATGCATGTACTCAGGATTCTGTACTATCGTCAATCCTGACTCTTGGAGACAATGAAAGCACTGAAGAAAATCCGTGGATACTTAGAACTCGTGTTGAGTTGATATCAGCAATTCCCGCTTACCTGCGATCCCCAGAGGCTCAGATGACATTGATTGATTGGGAGAGAAAACTTGGCCCTTTCACCCGGCAACCATATATCGATTCATGGAGCGGCACAGTCGCAGCACCTTTTTCGTATGAACGGTTTCTTTGTAGCACGGATGAGGCTGTGCTAAAAATTCTATCGCACTATACCAAAGAAGGCCGGAATGATTGGGAGCGCAATTTCTTAGTTGGAGGAGCGGAGCAGGTTGAATGGCAACTAAGCGAGGCTTCTTCGAGAAATCCGACTCGTTTTATCCATTTGTTAGCCGACCATTGGATCGATATCCCTGATCGTTTTAAAGACGATATTTTGAATGGTGTAGCGACTTATCTTGCCCAACGATATGGAAATCTGCACTTTGATACCAGTCAGTGGATACCGATTGAAATTTCTGATCCACAAGTCTTGGCAAGCCTGATTCTTGATGAAATTGAGCGGCATCCATCGTATTGGCATCATTGCCGAGCAGCAGCCAAAGCCCTAGAAGCCAGTGCAAACGTAATTGAGAATGAACATGACGCGACACGACTGCTTTTTATTGCGATAGGCTTTGCTAACTGCCAAGAATCCGATTTCGATAACGATGAAAAAGATTCCACACTTATCGGAATCAACATGATACGTGGTAATGCAGCTGAGGCCGTCATGATTATCGCCACACGATGGGCTGAAAAACACCGGCCATTTCCCGATTTACTTGAACCAACACTGAAACGTTTCGCTCGTGATCCTCACCCGGCGGTTCGTGCACTTATTTTGCAACGGCTACCCTATTTTCAAAGCCTTCTACCTGAATTGGGTTGGGAGATTTTCTATCCGGTTTTGGAGAATAGTAACGAGCACCTATGGAAAATTGCCGAGCCTTGTCTTTACCATGCATACCACAATCGCTTCAATGAAGTATCGCGAATTCTGGAACGCATTGTTTCTACTTCGACAGGAGAAACACTTGAAACCTGGGGGCGAATCTCCGCTCTCGCGGTTCTATCAGAACACATTAATTTACATGAATTCATCACCCAATTGCGATCGCTAGGCAGCACTGACGCATGGAAAGGGGCTGCATCCGTATGGTCGAATAACGAAAACCTTGCTCAACATCCCGAACAATGCTTTTTTGGTATCCGAGCCGGTTTAGAAGAGATAGGTAGTATTGCGCAAACCGTCGCTGGAGAAGTGTCAACACTGTTTGGGCAACACCAGCCACCCGCTCCTATTTCCCCTGACATCTTTGATAAATATTTATCCATCATCGAGCAGGATCAAAGTAATAGTCACTTTCATTTTTATGACATCGAAGATTGGCTCAATGCCGCATCACAGCTTAGGCCCGACGAAACACTCGATTCTGCAGAAAGATTAGCTGCTTTTATTCAAAGTACCAAGCGTCCCATATACAGCTCCGGAGCACTATCTCAATTACTGACGCGTTTGTTTCGTGAAGCCGAGGAAAGAGAGGAATCCGATGCAGGAACCACGCTACGCAGGGTAATCGCATTACAAGACTCATTCCTTGTTATCGGAATCAATGGATTGCAAGAATGGCTGCGCGAT
Organism: Gammaproteobacteria bacterium; assembly: GCA_015709635.1. NCBI lineage: Bacteria > Pseudomonadati > Pseudomonadota > Gammaproteobacteria > Gammaproteobacteria bacterium. The sequence goes on along the minus strand of CP054180.1, from coordinate 415,931 downwards.
GCGGAAAGACCGTAAAAATAACTTTAAGGCAACATCAGTCCTGGCTCACAACGCCTCATACCGAATCTCCACCACCTCCAGTTCTTCCAATCCACCCGGCGTGTGCAACCTCACCACATCGCCTTCGCGCGCCTTCAACAATGCTTTGGCCAACGGTGAAATCCAACTGATGCGTCCGCAGCCGGGATCGGCCTCGTCCATGCCGACGATGCTGTAGGTGTGCTCTTTGCCTTGGCTATTGCAGACAGTCACAGTGGCGCCGAAAAACACTTGATCACATTCGCCGCGTTGCGCCGGATCGACCACTTCGGCGTTATCCAGCCGTTTGGATAAGAAACGCAAGCGCCGGTCGATTTCGCGCAAGCGCCGTTTGCCGTAAATGTAATCGCCATTTTCCGAGCGGTCGCCATTGGAAGCCGCCCAGGTAATGGTTTTCACCAACTCCGGGCGCTCCACTTTCCATAATTGATCGAACTCGTCTTTCAGCCGCTGATACCCTGCCGGTGTGATGTAGTTTTTCACCCCCTGCGGTAACTTCGGCGTATCGTCGGGTTCGTCGTCTTCTTCGTTTTCCTTGGTAAAGGCTTTATTCATACTTAACAATTGTCACCGGAAACAGATAAAACATTAAGATAACGGTCTTCCATCGTCATTTCAAGGCAACTCGACCGCAAGATCATGAAGAAACCTTACCAGCAGCCCAGCATCTAAGGAGTGTATTGTTCAGGAGGCCATTATCCATGTTAATGAACCGGCGCCAATTTCTGAGCATATCCGGCGCAACGGCCCTGGTGGCCGCATGCTCACCCCAAGCGCTCACGGCGCAACCGCTGGCGCATCATCATTCGCAATTCAAAGCGCCTGCTACGTTAAATGCGCTGCAAAATCTCATGCGGCAAAAAGATAAATTTCTCGGTTACCCGATCAACATGACGGCACTACCGGAAGCGTTCTTCGACTGGCGCAATGAGCTTGCGCGTGCCGGCTTGAACCGGTTTGCATTCAATAATGTCGGCAACCCGTACGATCATAGCCACATTCCTTTTAACAGCCATCCGTTTGAACAAGAACTGATCGATCGGTTCGGCGCGGTGTACGGATTCCCGCGCGAAAATATCTGGGGATTCTTAAGCAACAGTGGTACCGACAGCAATATGCACGGGCTCTACATGGGACGCACGATTTTGCAAAACCGCACCGGTGTGATGCCGAAAATTTACTTCACAGCGGAAGCGCATTATTCGATCCAAATTCTGCGGGATTTGCTGCATCTCGACTGGGTAGTGGTAGCAACCGATCCCGGCGGTGGCATGGATGTTAACGACCTGGAGCAGCAACTGAATGCCAATCGGGATCATCCCGCCCTGATCATCGCCACCATCGGCACCACGTTCAAAGGTGCGATCGATTCGATCGACGGCATCCAAGCCAAACTCAAAGGCCGGGAATCGTATCTGCATCTCGACGCTGCTTTGTTCGGCGGTTACTTGCCGCATACACCGTTTGCCGCCGATCTGTTGCACCAAGCAGCCGATCCGGTCACAGGTAAAAAACGCCAGCGCTACGACTCGATCGCCGTCTCGTGCCACAAATTCTTTGGCTTTCCTTCACCCGCCGGGCTATTCATTACCACGCGGACGAACTTCGAATCGTTTCTGGCGCCATTCAGCAAAATCCACGATCCGGAATATATCCAGCAAGTGCCCGGTACGATCACCTGTTCGCGCGATGCCGTCAAACCGGCCGAATTTTATTTCTTCAGCTCGGAATCCGCCTTTGCGCGCCAAGCCACGGACGCCAAAGCGGTGCTGGACAACACCGCTTATCTGCTGAAAGAAATGACCGGCCATTATCCTCATTTGCAACCGGTAAGCGCGAATGACCGCTCGAACATCGTTTATTTCAGAAAACCCACTGAAGCCGTGGTGAACCGCTATTCATTAGCAACCATGCGGCTGGAGAGCGGCAATCGACTCACACCTTACGCGCATGTCGTGATCATGCCGCACGCCAAGAAGGAAATCCTGGATCAATTCCTAACTGATCTGGGTAAAGCGTGACAGCACGTCAATGCGGCATGGTGCAGGAAAAAACGTTGATGACAGCAACCCCTGCGACGATCAGCGTCAAACCGATCAGCGCGGGGGTGTCCAGCGCTTGCCCGAGAAACAGCCAGCCGCTCAGCGCAATCAATACGATACCCACACCGGACCAGATCGCGTATGCCACGCCGACCGGGATCGTTTTAAGCGTCAACGATAGCAAATAAAAAGCCAGCAAATAACCGATGACGACGATCAGCGACGGCCACAAACGGGTGAATCCCTCGGCCGATTTCAGAAACGACGTGGCGATCACTTCGCTGACGATTGCAATAGCAAGAAAAATCCATTGTTGCATGAGCATCACTCCCTGTATCTGGATAACCACACGCACCGGTTTCAACCGGACGCATGGAATAGCTCCGCTATGTTACCAAAACAAGATTGAGTATAAGCAAACCGCAGCATGAACGCTGCATGATGAAGATGAATGTAACGACTGAATGCGTTCAGTCCGATGGATTATAAAAAACCGGCGCTGCGTTTTATCGCAGCGCCGGTTCCTTTAAAGAGCGATCGATAATTATCTTGCGATCAGGCTGCCGTTACTTGCTTGCGGCGATAACCGGCAAAACCGAGCACACCGAGACCTGCCAGCAACATGGCATAAGTTTCAGGTTCCGGAACGGGAACGAGATTGGCGGCAACATCCGGTCCGACAATGCCCATCGTTCCTGAATAGACAAGAACCGAACTATCGGCGAAACGAACCGATGCCGTAATCACGGTACCCGCCAGTTCGGCAACGATTGCGCCGTAACCGCCGTTACTGGCGACGTCCGGATCCCAGGAAAATTGGAATACGTCCAGTGAATCGAAACCAGTGAAGTCAAAACCGAATACGGTTGAACCGACTGCACCGAATAATGACGATGTTCCATTGGCTGCCGGGTCGAAGATAAAAGTTCCGCCGCCCGAACCACCGAATACCAGCGACTCTCCCAGTATGCAACTTCCACCATCCGTGCAATGCGTTCCGGACAGATCGAACGTGAGTTTCTCGATTTGACCGCTGGTGCCGTCAAAAGCAGCGGTATTGATGCTGAAAGAACCCAACGGGCCGGGGTTCGTCACTGTGATCGATCCTGCCGGCGATGCGTAACTGACACCGCTCAACAGCATAGAAAACCCGAGCGCAGCGGCAACTTGCGTAGCGCTTTTCATGATTTTCATTATTTTTCTCCTTAAATTAAAAAATGACCGGATTGATACCTTGTACGTTATTCGTTCATTGCACACCGCTCGCGGCAGTAAATAATGCCGAATGGCATCAGCGAGTTATTCTCGTACAAAAAAATCCCTCTTTTGCAGCATGTAGGAATTTTCCTTCCAATTCTACCGGTTTTTTTATTATTGAATACTGATTTTTGTACTAATTATGAGTGCCATTCAGCACATCGGTGATTTGGTTGAAAGGCTTATTCCGGAAAAAGTTTTCGATATTGCCCGCCAGCTGATCCAGCAAACGCTGGCGGGATTCGCGGCTGGCCCAGGCGATGTGCGGTGTGACGATCAAGTTCGGCGGCAATTCGCGCAGGATCAAGTTATCCGCACCGGGCGGTTCGCCCTGGATCACATCGATGGCCGCACCGGCAATCCGCCCGTCGGATAAGCTCTGCAGCAAATCGGTTTCGTTGATCAATCCGCCGCGCGCGGTATTGATCAGATACGCCGACGGCTTCATCAGCTCAAATTCCCTGTGGCTGAGTAGATGCTGCGTTTCCGGTGACAACGGACAGTGCAGCGTAATGAAATCCGCCTGCCGCAGCACATCATCGAACGCAGTTCTGCCGGAGCGTGGCGGTTTGTTTTTATGTTCCGCGATCACTACCTGCATGCCGAACGTCTGCGCGACTTGCGCCACAGCCTGCCCGAGCTCACCGTACCCGATGATGCCAAGCTTTTTGCCGGACAGCTCGATGACCGGATAATCGAGCGGACAGAAAAACTGGCTCTCCTGCCAGCCGCCGCGCTTCACCAAAGCCTGATAGTCGGAAAAATGCCGCGCCTGATTCAGCATCAGCATGAACACATGCTGCACCACGGAAGGCGTGGCATAACCGCGTACGTTGCACACCGGCATGTTGTATTCCGCTGCCGCGACCAGGTCGACATTGTTGTAACCGGTCGCGGCGATGCAAATCAGTTTGAGTTGCTTCGCCGTGGCGATCGCCTCACGGCTGATAGTTACCTTGTTGCTGACGATCACTTCGGCGTCACGAATACGCTCCGCCACTTCCGCCTCGGTGCTGTCGTGATAAAACCGCCACGGCGCAACCGCCCGCTCCAGCGCGGCGCAGTCCATATCGCCGCGGGTGACGGAACCGAAATCCAGAAAAATAGCGCGCATACCTTGCTCCCGATAATGACGGAAAATCATACCACAGGCGATACTTGGTCATCCCTGCAAAACACTTAGAGCTTGCATGAACTGCAGGAATCATCAAATTTTAGACGGCATTGATCCCTGAGAATTTATACTATTCGCATCAAAACATTGAGAGAATCAAGAGGAACTGAAATGCCGACCGATGATTTTTTCCGAGCGCGTCTCGATCAGATAATTGATCTGCGTCATCCCCTGGCAGTGCTGTCGAATCGACTGCCGTGGGCTGATATTGAAGCAGCACTTGTCCCTGCTTTTGAGCGTAAAAACCGTCAGGGTGAAGTGTTGGAGATCAACGATCTTTTTGGCACAACATTGGCGATTGCCAGTGGGGGCGTGAGCACTGCGGGTCGCCCCCGCTTGCCGATCCGGTTGATGGCATCGTTGCTGTATCTGAAGCATGCTCAACCTCAGTGACGAAGAGCTGGTGGTTCGCTGGCCGGAGAATGTGGTGTGACAGTATTTCAGCGGCGAGGAATATTACACATCGAAGTTGCCGTGTGATGCCACCCAGATTGGCCGTTTCCGCACCGCCATTGGTGAAGCTGGTGTTGAGAAGCTGCTGAAGGCAACGATTGACACTGCGGTGCACACCAAGGCGGTCAAACCGGCTGAATTCAAACGAGTGATTGTTGACACGACAATTCAGGAAAAGGCAATTGCGCATCCGGTAGATAGCCGGTTACTGGAAATTGCTCGCGGCAAGATTGTGCAAGCAGCCAGACGGGCTGGCATCACCTTGAAGCAAACCTACGCCAAAGAAGGCAAGGCGCTGCGCCGAAGGGCAGGCGGCTATGCCCACGCCAGGCAATTGCGGCGTCTGCACAAAACCGTTAAACGCCAACGCACGATCCTTGGTATCGTGCTGCGGGAGATCCAGCGCAAACTGGCAACCGTGACGACGGTCTGTGCCGCATCGCTGCAGCAATTGACCACGCTATTGGAACGGGCAGGACGGATTCATAAGCAGCAACCCAAGGACAACAACAAACTCTATGCATTGCACGCACCGGAAGCCGAATGCATCGGCAAGGGCAAAGCACGCAAACCTTACGAGTTCGGAGTTAAAGCCGGCATTGCTGTTACGCACAAAAGCGGCCTGATAGTCGGTGCCAGAACCTTTCCTGGCAATCCCTACGATGGTCATATTCTCCACCAACAGCTCGAACAAACGCACAGGCTACTCGAAGATACCGGATCAATACCGAAGCAGGTTATTGCCGATCTCGGGTTCCGGGGAGTGGATGCTGACAATCCGGCAGTGGAAATCATCCATCGCGGCAAGTACAAGTCGCTGACGAAACCGCAGCGGCGCTGGCTCAAGCGCCGGCAGGCCGTGGAACCTGCAATCGGGCATCTGAAGTCGGATCACCGAATGAATCGCTGCTGGTTACCAGGTCAGTTGGGTGATGCACTGCACGCTGTGTTATGTGCGGCTGGCTACAATCTGCGCTGGCTGATGAGAGCTATACACCGTTTGGGCATCAAGAATTCTTTATTGCGACTTGCGCTGCTGCAACTGATCAACACCTTTTACACAAAACGTTCGTTTGTCGGCATGACTGTGTGAATTTTGCAGGGGCGACTACTTGGACGTTCCCATGGCGATCACGTAGAATCGGGCGCATTTGACTCGCTGCGAAGCACCGGAAACTACATGGCCCTAGCTTGGAATGAAATCAAAGACCGCACTGGCGTCTAGCTGCATGCAATACTCAGATTCAAGTTACTGCATGCCAGGGATCGGGCAGCACGCCCCAAGCAGGACATACCCTCCGCACCGGTCGATTGCGTAGTCCATGAGCACAAGAAAAATAAAGTAAATGGAAAAATACGGTGAACCCGTAATTCACCGTATTTTAGGGTGCTGAAGCTAGTAGGACGACTGCTTGGGTGCGGGTGCGGATGTGGCTTGCTTGAAATGGTTTACAGCATCTGCGGCAGCTTTCTTGGCTGCGTCAGTATTTCCACTCTTGCCTTCTTTGATCGCATCATCCAGGCACTTTATGCCTTCATCGATATGTGCAGGGTCGCTTTTAGAGGTTTTATCACTTTTTGCATCAATGGCATGCGTTTTCGCCTTCTCGGCATGCTCGGCGACTGCTTTGCCATCAGCCGCAGCGGCTGCAGCTTCAGCGTGCTTGATTGCGTGAACCAGATGGCTTTCCCCTGCCATTGCACTCAGTGAAAAAAGAATCATGATCATGATGCTGGTAAAAAACGTCATTGTTTTTACGCTCATTTTATAACTCCTTTCAAATTAATTGATCAATGGGAGATCTTTTGATTACCCCTCCCCTTTTCATATTAGAGTGATTGGCGTCATTAATGAATAAGCATTGTGCTTATTTTTCTTGTAGTTATTTGCCTACAAATATAAGGGTATATACGGGTGGTAACACGAGAGGAAGCATTAAGAACTCGAATTTTAACCAACTTCTCCGTCTGCAACATTCACAAACCGCCTTCCCCATTTTCACAAGCTTCACCATTTCAGAATCGGTATTTATTTCGCGATGGTAATACTCGGCACGCCGACGCGCGGGATGTCGGTCACGGTCATCTGGAACAGCAGGAATAGTAACTGAAAGGCATCGCGGTTCCAGCGCGCGTAGGGGCCTTTGGTATTAACCGCGTAGTAGCGGCCATCCCAGCGGATGGAAAAATCGACATCCGGCGGCGGTGTATTGGAAACGACAAATTCCATGGTCAGGTCGGGATTCTCGTTGGCCAAAATCGGCGGTGTGCGCGGATCTTTCTCGACGTGATAACCCACTTCATCGCCGAGCGCCTTGCCGAGAAAGCCGAGAATCGAGTGAAAGCTTCTCAGGCGGAAAATACCGCTGATCGGCCATTCCCCGCCGTAGTGCCCGGCACGGATATCAAACGCGATATCGCTGCTGTTGCCGTCTCCCACTCGCTGGCGCAGACTTTCACGCTCTTCATCGGACAATATATTAGGATCGTAGTTGGTGATCAGGATCGGCCCGGCCACATGTTTGCGCAGTGTATAGGTATTGTCCTGCGGGTTATAGTGCACGATAAATTCCTTTTGCAGCGCCTGAAAACCATCCGCTGTGATAGTGCTAGCCGGAATAACCCAGGTATTGATCAGCGCCAGAGGTTCGACGTACAACTGGTTGAAATCCTGGATCGCCGATAAATGCAGCACCACGCGGCGGAACACTTCATAGCCGGTTTTATCCGCCGGACTGTTGCGATAAACGCCGTTCGGTTGCTTTGCATCCAGCAGGCGCACTTCCTGCGCCATCATGCGCAACAGCAAATCGACATCGAAACGCTGACGCAGCAGCAAGGTCAATTTGTTTTGCGAAAATGGCGTCAGCAGCCGCTTGGTAAATTCCTCCCCTTCGATCGGCACGATGCTGATGGTCGGGCTTTCCGATACGCTGCCGCCGAAAACCGGCGATATCACGGCACCGGCCAATCCGCCCGGCGACGGCGTGGCACCGGCATTCGCTTGGAAATTAAATGTCGCGGCGATGTTGGATACGCCGGTGAAATGAACCGGCTGGCGATGGTGGGCGCGCACGATATTGATCAGCAGCTGCTGCGAAACCGCATCGGTGATGGCATCATCGTAGGCAAGCACGGCCCGGTTCAAAGCCATCGGCGACAGGCAGCCGCCCAGGATAATCAGCATGAACAGAAACGGCAAGAGTCGCAACAAACGGTTTTGCCGATTCAGACGCGCGTTCTTATAGTCCACCGATTATCTCACTATCCTGAAATATGCCTTTTCGATACAGTGCGCATAGATCCATGGTCAGTGCGACACTGCAGTGAATCATAACACCGAGCCAGATACTTTTGCTCTTTAAACTCAGAAATCCTAAAACGACACCCGCGATGATCGCGGCAATCGTTTCCGGCATCGGTTTGCCGAAATGGATCATGCAATACGGAATCACCATGACGAAAATGGCATAAAACCCGAAACGCTGCTTGGTGCCGTGCAGAATAAAACCGCGGAAGAAGAATTCCAATGCGAGAAATTGCAGGAAATACACGATTTCCCATACGACGAAATTGGGGAACAGGCTTTCATTCCTGGCCACCGTGTAAAACGGATAGCGATCGAGAAAGCTCTCGCTGCCGGAAAAATAAAATACCAGCGGCACCATGATCGCCAGCATGCCGAGATACAGCAGATAACCTTTACCGGCATTCTTCAGTTGCAATCCGTACTCGGTCAGGCTTTCCTTGAACACAAACAAAATGATACCTGCCGGGAAAACGAAGTAAAAAAAAATGATCACCGCTGCCCAGTAAATCAACTGATGCAATTGCGCACTGGCATGCTGTTGCAGGACATGGCTCATAGCCTGCGCCAAGCCGGTCAACTTTACATCGTACAGAATAGAAATGAGGAATTGAGCATCGCCCAGATAACGCGTACAAGTAAGGGAAAAAGCGACGACCAAGCAGACCAGTACAACCTTTACATCGATTTTTCTGACATTTTTCTGCAAAGACCGTAATGAATCGATCTCCGACTTCAGAAAAACAAATGAAAAAAGTCTTTTATTCATCATCTTTAATGCATTTTATTCAACCCGACTGGAAATCCTTAGATAGCCTCTTCCAGTTTGGTTTGCGGGAAAAATTATGTAAATGGTTTGTTAATTGTTTGTGAGCGCTTCCAGCTGAAAGCTTCACATTAATGAATATACAAATGAGAGGCTCTAACAACAGCAGACGGAATCAATAATATTCCGGCCGGGCATGGCTTTCGAAGCGCGTGTATTCGCCGAGGAAGGTCAGATCGACTTTGCCGATCGGACCGTTACGCTGCTTGCCGATAATGATTTCGGCGATACCTTTGTCCGGCGAATCCGGGTTGTACACTTCGTCGCGATAGATAAACAGAATCACATCGGCGTCTTGTTCGATTGCGCCGGATTCGCGCAAGTCGGACATCACCGGGCGTTTGTTGGGGCGTTGCTCCAGGCTGCGGTTAAGCTGCGATAGCGCGATCACCGGCACTTTCAGTTCTTTTGCCAGCCCTTTTAAAGCACGCGATATTTCCGAAATTTCCGTGGCGCGGTTTTCTCCCTGACCGGTGGATGACATCAACTGCAAATAATCGACTACGATCAAACCCAATTCGCCGTACTGGCGGTACAGCCGCCGAGAGCGCGCGCGCAGCTCCAAGGCATTCAATGCGGCGGTCTCATCGATGTAAAGCGGCGCTTCGTTCAGCTTTCCCAAGGCGTGCGTAAGTTTGGGCCAATCTTCGTCTTCCAGACGGCCGGTGCGCACCTTATGTTGATCAAGCTTGCCGACCGACCCCAACATCCGCATCGCCAGTTGCGCGCCGCCCATTTCCATACTGAACACTGCCACCGGTTTATTTAATTCCAGCGCGACATGTTCGGCAATATTCAACGAGAAAGCGGTTTTACCCATCGAGGGACGGCCCGCCACGATGATCAGATCGCCCGGCTGGAATCCGGAGGTTTTTTGGTCGAGATCGTGAAAACCGGAGGCGATACCGGTGACATTGCTGGGGTTATCCTGGCTGTAGAGCAGCTCGATCCGCTCCACCACCTGTTTCAGCAACGGCTGGATACCGATGAAACCTTCCTTGCCGCGCGCGCCTTCCTCGGCGATTTCAAATACCTTGGCTTCCGCTTCGTCGAGCAAATCCGCTGCAGTACGTCCAACCGGGTTGTACGCCGAATCCGTGATCTGCACGCCGATTTGCGCCAGATTGCGCATGATCGCGCGTTCCCGGACGATTTCAGCGTAGCGTTTGATATTCGCCGCCGATGGCGTGTTTTGCACAATCGTACCGATATACGCCAGGCCGCCGACGGTTTGCAGTTCCGCGGAGGTTTCCATGGATTCCGCCACGGTAATCACATCGGCCGGTTTGTTGTGTTCGATCAGCTTACAGATATGGTGATAAATCAAGCGGTGATCGTGCCGGTAGAAATCGCTGTCGGTAATGACATCGGCGACTTTTTCCCAGGCATTGTTATCCAGCATCAGTCCGCCCAGTACCGACTGCTCGCTTTCTATCGAGTGCGGCGGCGTTTTATAGGGATCGAGAAACTGCTCTTGATGAAGACTGACCGGTGATTGTGCCATAGGATTCGGAAACACCATTGAAGGAGTTCTGATTCTATCACTTGCTGACCGGCAAATGAAAAAGGACTATCGAAATAGTCCTTTTAAAAACGCAACAGCCTATGAATCAGATTGTTACACCGCGGCTTCACCCAATACCGATACGGTGATATTGGCGGTCACATCGCTATTCAGCGCAATGGTCAGCGGATAATCGCCAACTTGCTTTAATTGCCCGTGCGGCATACGGATCATAGCTCGCTCCACAGTAAAACCGAGCCCAGCCAGCGCTTCGGCGATATTGGCATTGGTCACCGATCCGAACAGTTTCCCGTCGCTGCCGGCTTTTTGCGTAATCTGCACCAGCAATCCGTCGAGTTTGGCAGCCACTGTCTGAGCCGCCGCCAAAGCAGCCGCTTGTTTTTTCTCCAATTCCGCGCGGCGGGATTGGAATTCTGCGATGGCCTGCTCGGTTGCACGCCTCGCCTTTCCTTGCGGAATCAGATAATTGCGTGCAAAACCGCTTTTGACATTCACGATATCGCCCAATTGTCCCAAGTTAGTCACTTTTTCCATCAAAATAATTTGCATTGCAGTTACTCCTTAGTGACGATCGGTATACGGCAATAGCGCCAGAAAACGCGCATGCTCAATCGCTGTGCTGAGCTGCCGCTGATAGAAAGAGGTCGTGCCGGTAATACGCGCCGGGATGATCTTGCCATTTTCACTGATGAAATCTTTCAAAATTCCAATATCTTTATAGTCCACGTGCTTGATGCCTTCCGCAGTGAAACGGCAAAACTTTTTGCGTTTGAATAACGGACGGTTGGCTTTCTTTTCTCTTTCTTTATCCTTGCTGTCTTTGCGTCTGGTAAAACGTGTCATTTTAAATTCCTATTAACTGATTAAATAAGTTCGATATGCTCGGCATGCAAAACCAATTGTGGATTCATATGACTCTTTCTGTTGAGAAACCCGGTCAGTTTAACTCTGCTGTCGATCTTGAACTTGGCGATCGTAAGAGCCAATTGTCCCAATGCAACCGCAAAAATATCCAATATTATTTGCCGCACCAAGCCCGCTTCCTTTTGCCGCGATACATGACTGACGGTAAATTCAATCACGGCGACACCGGCCGGTGTGTAGCGCAAAACGCCCAGCTTGACAATTTTTCCGCAAATAATGGTGCGATTACATTCCAATTGCAATTTTTCTACGCAGAAGCGCTGGACTCTTCAGCAGCATCATCCGATTCCAGTTCATCGGCAGCTGCGTCCGCAGTGCCCCCTCCCGCAGCACTCGCTCTTTCCCTTTCCTCTTGGCGCATCATTGCCGAGGGTTCCGTGATAGGGCCGCCGACCTTAATGGTTAGATGGCGTAGCACAGCATCACTGAATTTGAACGCATGATTCAGATCATCCAACGCTTCTTGATTGCACTCGATATTCATCAACGCATAATGCGCTTTATGAACTTTCTGAATCGGATACGCGAGCTGGCGGCGCCCCCAGTCTTCCACGCGATGGATCTTGCCATCTTTTGCGGTGACAATGCCGCGGTAACGCTCGATCATTGCAGGTACTTGTTCACTTTGATCAGGGTGAACAATAAAAACGATTTCGTAATGTCGCATAATTTCCTTTTGGGTAAAGTCTCCCATCATTTCCATGTTTCCATGTTTCCATGTTTCCATGTGGTGAGACAAGGTTGAAAAGCCGGTAATTTTAATGAATTATTAAGGCAATAGCAATTACCTTTCAGATAATTGCGATTCTGTTATTCGCCTCGCGGCCGAGCTGGTAAAATTCACCAGCTGCGCGCAGACATTCATCATTTGCTATAATCTCTCCCGCAATAATTAAACGATAGTAAATACAAACAAAGAGTTAAAACTATGTTGCTGATGATCGACAACTACGATTCCTTCACTTACAACTTGGTGCAATATTTCTCCGAGTTGGGCGAAAGAGTCGTTGTATACCGTAACGATGAAATCACCCTGGATAAAATCGCCCAATTGAATCCCGAGCGAATCGTGATTTCTCCCGGACCCTGCACTCCCAACGAAGCGGGCGTATCGCTGCCGGTTATCAAGCAATTCAGTGAGAATATTCCGGTTCTGGGCGTGTGTCTGGGGCATCAAAGCATTGGGCAAGCATTCGGCGGACGGGTTATTCATGCCAAACAATTGATGCACGGTAAAACATCGCCCATTTTTCATCACAACACCGGCGTTTTCCGCGGCCTGCCCAGTCCGTTCACCGCTACCCGTTATCATTCCCTTGTCGTTGAACGTTCCACGCTGCCGGATTGCCTTGAAATTACCGCATGGACTGAAGACGGCGAAATCATGGGCATCCGCCATAGGACACTGGCAATCGAAGGCATTCAATTTCATCCCGAATCCATTCTGAGCGAGCATGGGCATCAAATGCTCGAGAACTTTCTTTCCCGGCAATAAGCCGGACAAACAAGGGCAATCATGACGCCACAAGAAGCGCTTCATCGCATTACTGCGCATCAGGAAATAATGCATGAGGACATGGTTTCCGTGATGCGTCAGATGATGCAAGGCGATATTTCCCCTGTGCTCATCGCCGCGCTCATTATCGGTCTGCGGGTAAAAAAGGAAACTATCGGAGAAATCGCGGCCGCTGCACAGGTGATGCGCGAATTTGCCGCCCAAGTCGATGTATCCGATAACACTTATCTGGTGGATACTTGCGGCACGGGTGGCGATTCCTTGCACACCTTCAATATCTCAACGGCATCGGCGTTTGTCGCCGCAGCAGCCGGTGCGCGTGTCGCCAAACATGGTGGACGGTCGGTTTCCAGCAAATCGGGCAGCGCGGATGTACTGGAAGCACTGGGCGTTAATCTCAACCAAACACCGCAGCAGGTTGCGCAAAGCATTAATGAAATCGGCGCCGGCTTCATGTTCGCCCCCAATTACCACGCCGCCATGAAACACGCCGCACCGGTGCGGCGCGAACTCGGCATCAAGACCTTATTCAATATTCTCGGTCCGCTGACCAATCCCGCCAGCGCCAAAAGGCAAGTTTTAGGTGTGTTTAATACCGATCTGGTGACAACCCTGGCGCATGTATTGCAGCGCTTGGGCAGTGAGCATGTTTTGATCGTGCACGGCGAAGATGGATTGGATGAAATTACCATCAGCGGAAAAACCAATATCGGCGAATTGAAAAACGGCCAAGTCAACATTTATACCATCAGGCCGGAAGATTTCGGTTTAAAAACATCCTCAATCGATGCCATTCAAGTTGCTGACAGCGCGCATGCCAAAACAATGCTGCTATCGGTATTGGAAAATGCCGCCGGGCCGGCCCGCGATATCGTACTGATGAATGCCGGCGCAGCGATTTATACCGCCGGAATCGCTGACACCTTCGAGCTGGGAGTCAAAGCCGCGCTGCGCGCCATCGAAAGCGGTGCTGCGTTGAAGAAGCTCCATGACCTGGTTGAGTTCACCCACAGAAATTCAATTTAGTATCGCAATGTCCGACATTTTAAAAAAAATCCTTACCGTCAAAAAACAAGAAGTCAGTGCCGCCAAAGCATTGAAACCTTATGATCAATTGCTTAGGGAAGCGCAATCCACACCTCCCGCGCGTGATTTCGCGGCCGCGATCACGGCAAAAATAAACGCAGGGCAATCGGCAGTCATCGCCGAAATCAAACAAGCCAGCCCCAGCAAGGGAGTGCTGCGCGGACGCTCGGGCAGTGACAACGGCAGTGCATTTGAATTTCTACCGGCAGAAATAGCCGGAACCTACGCGCAGCATGGAGCAGCCTGCCTGTCGGTATTGACGGACAGACAGTTTTTCATGGGCAGCCCGGACTATCTGCAAGCAGCGCGCGCCGCATGCGCACTGCCGGTCTTACGTAAGGATTTTATTCTGGATGAATATCAAATCGCCGAAGCACGCGCCATGAGCGCCGACTGCATTTTATTGATCGTCAGCGCATTCGTCATGGAATCCAATGATCCATCGAGCACGGCAATCGTTGATCCTCTGCAGCACATGCGCATGCTGGAGCAATTATCCCATGCGCTAGGAATGGCTGTTCTGGTCGAAGTGCACGACGCAGCCGAACTGGAAATGGCACTGCAACTCGATACGCCGCTGGTCGGTATCAATAACCGCAATCTACGGACTTTTGAGACATCGCTTAATACGACATTAGAATTGTTAAAGCAAATTCCGCCCGGCAAAATTGTTGTCACGGAAAGCGGCATTCATTCTCCTGCTGATGTTGCGCTCATGCGCGCTCATCATGTTAACGCCTTCCTTGTCGGCGAAGCCTTCATGCGGGCGGAAGATCCGGGTATCGAACTAGCGCGATTATTTTCCTGAATCGTTTTTGTCCTCGATGCAAAACTTCCATCAATAACGTGCTGCCGCAATTGCTATAAAAGCAGGGTAGTCCTTTGTTTCCTCAAGATTTATAGATAAATGTCGTAGAAAACTCCTGACGAATCAAATTCAGGAGTTCAAAATGCTACAACAAAATCAAAGAAAATTATCTGATTGGGTTAATTTTCTTACCACAGCAGAAATTCCTGTTCTCAAGCAGACTGCACGCAATCTGGCGCTTCTCCAGCAGGATGAACAACACCTCACTGCACGCAGCCTTGCTCAAGTCGTGAAAAATGATCCGCTCATGACGGTGAAGCTGTTGCGCTACATGCAGCAACACAAGCATCGGACTCAAGCACACGATGTGATGGAAGTCGAACAAATCACATTGATGCTCGGCCTTGACAATACGCTGAAGAAAATACCCGCCAAACCTTTGGTCGAAGAGGTTCTGGGGCGCGGCAATATGAGCGCGCTGGTCTATCTGCTAAAAACCACGCACCGCGCAAATCTCGCTTCCACTTACGCTTTTGACTGGGCAGTCCGTTTGCACGATTTGCATTTCGCGGAAATCCGGCTGGCTGCGTTATTGCACGATATCGCCGAAATGCTTATGTGGTGCTTCTCACCTGCCGAGATGTTAAAAATTAACCAATTGCAAAAACAGGACAAAACACTTCGTAGCACCATCGCGCAAGAAAAAGTGCTCGGTTTCTCCTTATATCAACTGCAACTGGAGCTCGCGACCAAATGGAGATTGCCGGAATTATTAATCATGCTCATGGATGATAACAACTCAAATTTGCAAAGGGTACGCAATGTCATACTGGCTGTAAATTTAGCGCGGCATTCCGCAAACGGCTGGGATAATGCGGCATTACCGGACGATTATGAAAATATAGCCAAACTTCTGCATATGCAGGCCTGCGATATCATGACCATCGTCGGCGCCAATAAGCAACCCGAAGCTGCTCAAAACCCGGCGCTTTCTTTACATGCTTGTTGAGATGCTGAAATCACTCATCAGCCCCCATTATTCCTCCCCCACCGCCCGCGGCCGCCGGTTGCTGTCAATCGCTACATAAGTCAGCACCGCTTCGGTCACTTTGATACAGACTTCCTTGCAACCTTCGCGCGCACCGCGCTGCGCGTAGACCGAGACATTGACGGTGATCGAGGTGCGCCCTGTTTTGACGATGTTGGCGTAAAAACTGACGAGGTCGCCGACGAATACCGGTTGTTTGAATACAAAGGAATTCACCGCCACGGTCACGACTCGGCCGCGGGCACGGCGGATGGCGGGAATGCTGCCTGCCATGTCGACTTGCGACATGATCCAGCCGCCGAAAATATCGCCGGCATAATTGGTATTTGCCGGCATCGGCACGGTGCGTAAGACCGGTTGTCCTTCCGGTAATGCAACATGCAATGAAGGATCGTAAGGAATATCGGGCATAATTGTTTTCGCTCGTATGAGTTTTATCGGGAGTGTGCGCATACATTCACGCACCCGGCAAAGATATAATAACGTTTTTGATTAAAACCCGACCTTCTTTTTCTCAGACAGCTTTCGAAGAACCGAAATAAACCGGTATGCAATCCTTGTTCGACACCGCCAAACGCTGTCTTGCGGCTTGTGAAGTTGAAGAAAAACTGCGCTTGACCGGACAAACCGCACAAGCCTGGAAAAATGGATTATTAGCATTGGAATCCGAAGACCAGCCTAAACCGATTGCAGAACCCGGTCGCCCTGCCAAACCGGTGTTGGTGGCGCCCGGCGATGTGCCGAAACGCCGCTTGGACACGAAAGACGGATTAGCCGCTTTGATTCATGCGGTGACACATATCGAATTCAACGCCATCAATCTGGCATGGGATGCGGTGTATCGTTTTCGTAACCTGCCACGGCAATTCTATGAGGACTGGATCAGAGTCGCCGCTGAGGAAGCACATCACTTTCAATTGCTGCGTCAACGGTTGAACGGGCTCGGCAGCGATTACGGCGACTTCCCGGCGCACAACGGTTTGTGGGATATGGCGGTGCGCACGGCGTTTGATCCGTTGGTACGCATGGCATTGGTGCCGCGCGTGTTGGAAGCCAGAGGACTGGACGTGACGCCCGGCATGATCCGGCGATTGCGCCAAGCGGGCGATGAGGAGACGGTGGCAGCGCTGGAAATCATCTGGCGCGACGAGATCGGGCATGTCGCCATCGGCTCGCATTGGTTCCGGTATTTATGCCAGCAACGCGGACTCGATGCCACGCAGACATTCCGCGAACTGATCGGACAACACTTTCCCGGACAGATTTGCGGTCCTTTCCATTACGAAGCGAGACAACAAGCAGGTTTTTCCGCGACAGAACTCAAAGCATTGGAACAAATGGGAATCAGCAAAGCGCATGGCGGAAACACAGCACCGTGAATGACGGTAACCAACCGCCAAGAAAATCAAAAATTACATTCGCCGTTCAAAGCGATAAAACGCCAGCATGCCGCGCAGATTCGGCAAAAAATTTACCGGACGATAATGATTGCTCATCACCTTGCGCTCCAGAATGCGCGCGTTGCATTGCTGGCACAGTTCTTCAAAATCATTCAGGGTGCAAAGATGAATATTCGGCGTATCGTACCAGCGGTACGGCAGTGTTTCCGACACCGGCATATGACCGGAAATGACTTGCATGCGGTTTTTCCAGTTACCGAAATTGGGAAATGAGACGATACCTTCCTTACCGACGCGCAGCATTTCCTCAATGATGCCCTCGGTGTGCCGCATGGCCTGCAGCGTTTGCGACAAAATCACATAATCGAACGAGTCCGATTCGAAACCGGATAATCCGGCCTCCAGATCATTCTGAATGACGTTGATGCCGTTGCGGAAACAACTGAGCAGATTGGCGTCGTCGATTTCCACGCCGTACCCGAACACATTGCGCGTGTCGCGCAAATAGCGCAGTAATGAACCGTCGCCGCAGCCCAAATCGAGTATTTTCGCACCGGGCTTGATCCACTCGGCGATAGCGGCGAAATCCGGGCGTAATGCAAGGGTGGAAGGTGTCGAGTTATCCATCATATTTCTACTTAGATTGCAATATTGTCCATATACGCCCGCACCAGTTGATGGTAACAGGACGGCTCCATCAGGAACGAGTCGTGGCCATGACTGGAGTTGATTTCCGCGTAACTCACGTTGAGTTCGTTGTCCAACAGCGCTTTGACGATTTCCTGCGAGCGCTGCGGCGCGAAACGCCAATCCGAGGTAAATGAAATCACCAGGAAATTCGCTTTGGCGGCCCGGAATGCCGCACTCAGATCACCATTGTACGCCGCGGCGGGATCAAAATAATCCAGCGCCTTGGTCATCAGCAGATAACTGTTGGCGTCGAACAAATCGGCGAATTTGTCGCCTTGGTAGCGCAAATACGATTCGATTTCAAACTCCACGTCGAAGCCGAAAGACAGCTCGCCTTTGCGCAAACTGCGGCCGAATTTCGCCGCCATTGAATCATCGGACAAATAGGTGATATGCCCGAGCATGCGCGCCAGCCGCAGGCCGCGTCGCGGTAACGTGTCGTAAGCATAAAAATTGCCGCCGTAAAACTCCTGATCGGTCATGATCGCCTGACGCGCCACATCGTTGAACGCGATATTCTGCGCGGTCAATCTGGGCGCTGCCGCGATCACCAGCGCATGACGCACTTTTTCCGGATAATCGAGCGTCCACTGCATCGCCTGCATACCGCCCAAGCTGCCGCCGACGATTGCAGCAAATTGTTCGATCCCCAAATGCTCGGCCAATTGCGCCTGTGCTTCGACCCAATCCTCCACCGTCACCACGGGAAAATTCGCGCCATACTGCTTGCCGGTGCGCGGATCGATGCTGGCCGGGCCGGTGGAGCCATGACACCCGCCGAGATTGTTCACGCCGATGACAAAAAAACGGTTGGTATCGATCGGCTTGCCGGGACCGACCATATTGTCCCACCAGCCGATGCTCTTTTCATTCTCGGCATACACACCGGCCACATGGTGGTTGCCGGAAAGCGCATGGCAAATCAGGATCGCATTGGAGCGCGCGGCGTTCAACTGCCCGTAGGTCTCAAACACCAGGTGATAACTCTCCAGCGACATTCCGCTCTTCAATTGCAACGGCTTATCGATTTGCACGTACTGCGGTGTTACCGCACCGACTGATTTTGAATCTTGCATGTATAGAGATTAGAAGAATCCGGATGAAATAACGCAATATATCGGCTTCATTATATCGCCAAAAAAACCGCGTACACTAGCAGGCTATTGAAAAACTCCGATTCGACACGCCCGAGAATTTTCAATCGTTCAACTTTGCCAGCAACGCGACGATCTTTTCCGGTTGCTCCGCTTTGATGATTTTTTGCGCCAGCGGAATAATGTCAGGCAAATGGCTTTTCAAAATCTGGTTTTTCACCGTCAGCAACTGTGCCGGATACATGGAAAACTGCTGCAAACCGAAGCCCAACAACAGCCGCGTGAACTGCTTGTCACCCGCCATTTCCCCGCAAATCGACACCGGCACCTTGGCGCGTTTGGCGCTCAAAATAATGTGCGACACCAGCCATAATACGGCGGGATGGAAAGGATCGTACAAATGCGCCACGGTATCGTCGATGCGATCAACCGCGAGCGTGTACTGAATCAGATCGTTGGTGCCGATCGACAGAAAATCCAGTTTGCGCATGAACATATCCAGACTCAACGCCGCCGCCGGAATCTCGATCATGCCGCCGACTTTGATGTGCTCGTCAAAATCAATTTTGTCATCGCGCAACGACTGCTTGGCATATTCAATATGAATCAGCGTTTGCTCGATTTCCGCGATATTGCACAGCATCGGCACCAGAATGCGCACGTCGCCGTACTTGGAAGCGCGCAAAATCGCACGCAACTGCGTGTGGAACATTTTCGGTTCGGCCAGACTCAGGCGGATCGCGCGCAACCCCAGCGCCGGGTTAGCCGCCACTTGTTCGCTGCCTTTCAGGTTTTTGTCCGCACCCAGATCGAAGGTACGGATGGTCACCGGCTGCTTGTGCATTTTGACGGCAACGGTGCGGTACGCCTCGAATTGCTCGTCCTCGCCCGGCAAGTCGTCGCGATTCAGAAACAAGAATTCGCTGCGGAACAATCCGATGCCGGTCGCACCGCTTTCTTTGACTTGCACGATATCTTCCGGCAGTTCGATGTTGGCGTGCAAATCGATCAGCGTGCCGTCCAGCGTCATGGCCGCAATGCTCTTGATGCGTTGCAGCTTTTTCCTTTCCAGTTCGAGCTGGCTTTGCCGCAAGCGATACTCATCGAGAACGTACTTGTCCGGATTGACGATGATGATGCCATGCGTGCCGTCGACGATCAGGCAGTCGTTCTCCAGAATCAATTGGTGCGCGTGATGCAACGCCACGATCGAAGGAATGTTGAGACTGCGCGCCACAATCGCGGTATGCGACGTCTGGCTGCCCAGGTCGGTCAGAAAGGCGGTGAATTGATGCTGCTTATACTGCATCACGTCGGCGGGACTCAAGTCATGCGCCACCAGAATGCTGTCGCCGGTCAGCCGCGATGCCACCGGCAAATAGCCGGGATGTCCCAGCATTGCCTTGAGCACACGCTCGACCACCTGGATGACATCGGCTTTGCGTTCGCGCAGATAGGCATCCTCGATTTCCTCAAACTGTGCCAGCAGCACTTGCATTTGCTGTGTCAGCGCCCATTCCGCGTTACACAATGTCTGCGCAATCATGCTGTGGGTCGCTTCCGATAGCGTCGGATCGTCCAGGATCATCAAATGCAAATCCAGGAATGCGCTGAACTCGGCGCGCGCATGCCCGTCGGCGACCGACTTCTGCAATGTTTCAAACTCTTTGCGCACAACGCCGAAAGCGCTATCGAGCCGGGCAATTTCTTTTTCCACCTGATGCTTCGGGATCAGGTAATGCATCACCTCCAACGCGGCCGGCGCGGCCAGATGGGCATGCCCGATGGCGATGCCTTCCGATACGCCGATGCCTTGCAGAATAAAGCTCATTCGCCCTCGCCAAAAAAATCTTCGACTAACGCCACCAGCGCCGCCATCGCATCAATCTCGTCGTCACCGGTGGTTTCGAGCTGGATGCGCGAGCCTTTGTTGGCCGCCAGCGTCATTACCCCCATGATGCTTTTCGCATTGACGCGGCGGTTATTGCGCGTCGCCCAGACTTCGCATTTGAATTGACTGGCCAGTTTGGTCAGCTTGGCAGAAGCACGCGCGTGCAATCCCAGCTTGTTGACAATTTCGACTTCTTTAATTTGCATGAGAAGATCCCGCATTGATTTGCATCACCCCGTGCTGACCGCCGCTCATTCCTTTCTCGACCACGACCGATAACGGCTCGTTGCGATAAGTCAACACCCGCACCAGCATGGGCAAGTTGGCACCCGCCAGACATTCGATCTTGCCCGGCTGCGCCAGACGGCAGGCGATATTGCACGGCGTCGCGCCGAACATATCGCTCAATACCAGCACCCCGTCGCCGCTGTCCAGTTGCCGGATCATGTCGCGCGCCTTGACCAGCAGCGCATCGGGATCATCCTGGACAAAAACGCCCAATGCCATCAACTGCGGCGGTTTCATGCCGACCACATGGCTAGCGCAGCGGATCAGATGCTCGCCCAGGTCTTCATGCGTGAGAACTAAAATTCCAATCATGCTGCGATCACTTTGTAGTTTGATTTTAAAAATATTCAGCCGGGGATTTTAGCATTGACTGTGCCTTCCATATCCCGTATTGCCGGGAATTACCGGAAAAATTTTTCCCGTTGATGATATCCAACTATTCGATCGCTGAATACGTTATATTATTTCCTGAATTAATACCCTGCGAATCACTCAAAGCCGGGTGTAATGGGTTACGGAAACGGATATCCGGATAGAGTGGCCTGAGATGCGTCACGATTTTAGCGGGTTTGGAAAAAATGAAAAAAAACGACCGGATCCTGGCTTTGCGTAAAGCGGCTGAAGCGATGGCCCGCGGTGATTTTGTGCCGGATATTCCGGTCGGGGACGACGATATCGGCCACTTGGGAAAATCGCTCAAAGAACTATCTTCGTACCTGCAAAAACAAGCGGAAAGAAACCAGTCTTTGTACCAAATCATGGTCGAGTGCAACCTCAACCTGCAACTGATCGATGTACTGAATCACATTTATGAATCTTTCCAGGAACATTTGCCTTACGACCGGATCAGCCTGGCTCTGCTCGAAAATGACGGCAGCAAGCTTAAATTGCACTGGTCGCGCGCCAGTTACGACAAGCTGGAATTAGTCACCGGCCTGTCGATTCCGTTATCCGACCGCAGTTTGCATGCACTCATCGACCTCAACCAAATGCAGATCATCGATGATTTAACCGTTCATTTGCAAAAACATACCGAATCCAGGCTGGCGCAAGCGATTTTCCGGGAAGGTATCCGCTCCTGCCTGATTTGCCCTTTGATTGCCGCCGGCAAACCGATCGGCTTTATTTTCTTTTCCTGCCGCAAAAAAAACTCGTACAAAAACTTGCACAAGGACTTATCGCTGCAAATCGCCAGCCAATTGGCCGTCATCGTTGAAAAAACGCAGCTCTACAAAGGCATCAAACTCAACAAGCAGCTTATCGCGCAAAAGAAATCACTGGAACAGCGCGTCACGCACGATGCGTTGACCGGCTTGCTCAACCGCCCCGCCATCTTCGATATCCTGCGTAAACAAATTTTGCGCGCCAAACGCGGCGGATTCGGCATTGCCGTGATTATGATCGACATCGATCGCTTCAAAACCATCAACGATACCTGCGGCCATCTCATCGGCGATGCCGTGCTATGTGAAATCGCCTATCGCCTGACGCAATCGGCCCGCTCGCGTGAATACATCGGACGCTACGGCGGCGAAGAGTTTCTGGCGATTATCTCGCCGTATAATCAGGAAGGCGCAATCAAAGCCGCGGAAAGATTCCGTGCTGCCATTGCCAGCGAAGCAATCAACGCCGGGCAAACATCAGTCCCGGTAACCATCAGCCTGGGCGTGGCTATCGCCACAAACGAAGCGGAATTGGATGAGAATTCGCTTTTACGACGTGCCGACGAGGCGCTTTACCAAGCCAAGCATAAAGGCCGCAACCGGGTCGAAATCGCGCAGTAATAGTGAGTACCGTTTGCTCTCGTCCGCGCAGTCAGGAAAACACGGCATCACGAAATTTCCGCTTGCGGCGTATAATGAGCGCCCAAATGACAAATCAACCGATTAACTCGATCCCACACCTTCGTAAACAAGAACATGACCCAGGAAAATCAATCGACCGCTCCTCAGGATGAAAACCAGATCATTGCCGAACGCCGTGCCAAATTGTCCGAACTGCGTCAGACAGGCAATGCTTTCCCGAACACCTTCCGGCGTGAACATGTCGCGGCGGAACTGCATCAGCACTACGATGCGTTATCGAAGGAACAACTGGAAGAAGCGCCGGTTGCAGTTAAAGTAGCGGGGCGGATGATGCTGAAGCGCGTCATGGGCAAAGCCAGTTTCGCCACGATCCAGGACATGAGCGGACGCATTCAGTTGTACATATCGGACGATCACACCGGCGCAGCCGTGCACGCAGCGTTTAAGCACCATGACTTGGGCGATATTTTCGGTGCGCAAGGCACGTTGTTCAAAACTAAAACCGGCGAGCTGTCGATCCGCGTCACGGATTTGCAGTTACTGACCAAATCGCTGCGCCCGCTGCCGGAAAAATTTCACGGTTTGGCCGATCAGGAACAAAAATACCGCCAGCGTTACCTCGATTTGATCACCAATGAAGACACACGCAAGGTGTTCACGGCGCGCTCGAAAATTATCCAAGCCATGCGTGAATTTTTCGTAGCACGCGGCTACCTGGAAGTCGAAACCCCGATGATGCACCCGATTCCCGGCGGCGCCACGGCAAGACC
Organism: Gammaproteobacteria bacterium; assembly: GCA_015709635.1. Taxonomy (NCBI): domain Bacteria; kingdom Pseudomonadati; phylum Pseudomonadota; class Gammaproteobacteria; species Gammaproteobacteria bacterium. The sequence continues at coordinate 391,988 of CP054180.1, read as the reverse complement.
GTTCTCCACGCATCATAATGCGCTGGATATGGCACTGTATTTGCGCATCGCGCCCGAGCTTTACCTGAAACGGCTGGTGGTCGGCGGTATGGAAAAGGTGTTTGAAATCAACCGCAACTTCCGCAACGAAGGCATCTCCACCCGGCATAATCCGGAATTCACCATGGTGGAGTTCTATGAGGCTTACCAGGATTTCACTTACCTGATGGACTTCACCGAGAAAATGCTGGCGGAAATCGCGTACAAAGTACTGGGCACGACCGAAGTCACGTATCAGGGCAAAACCATGGATCTGGCGCAACCGTTCGCCCGGCTCACCATCACCGCAGCAATCCGGAAGTTCCACCCGGAATACACCGACGCGCAATTAAATGACCGCAATTTCCTGATCAACAAACTGCAAGCACTCAGCATTCATCACAACCCGCACGACGGCATCGGCGGCTTGCAGCTTTCACTGTTCGACGAAACTACCGAGCATTTGCTGTTCGAGCCCACATTTATTGTCGACTATCCGACGGAAGTCTCACCGCTGGCGCGGCGCAACGACCACAACACCGTAATCACCGACCGCTTTGAGCTGTACATCGCCGGACGCGAAATCGCCAACGGCTTCTCGGAACTGAACGATCCGGAAGATCAAGCGGCGCGCTTTCTGGAACAAGCCAAAGCCAAGGATGCCGGCGATAACGAAGCCATGCACTACGACGCGGATTATATCCGCGCATTGGAATACGGCCTGCCGCCGACCGCCGGGGAAGGCATCGGCATCGACCGGCTGGTCATGCTGTTGACCGACAGCCCGAGCATCCGCGACGTGATTCTGTTTCCGCAGTTGCGGCGGGAGGATTAGGAAAATGCTGAATTATTCGCATTTGAGGTTAAGTTCTATAGGGCTTGACTAGGAATTTTATTATCGTAGAGGATACGGAAAACTGACTGAAGTATGATCCGTGAAATTTTAGGTAGTGGTAAAAAGATTAGCCGGTTTAGTGGATTGGTTTTTAATGAACCATATGAAGATGAACAGTTTTATGAAGATTTTGCTTTCTTAGTTATCTGACTAATTGTAGTTAGACATTCTCTGATCGCTCATGGGATTCGCACTCGACCGAATCGTCCCTTGGGGGCGCTCTTACTGTGAATATATGGCCATGTTCGGCCTGACCGAGGCCGACCAACAATTACGGATTCTTGGCTGCGGCGACGGTCCCGCTGCATTCAATGCAGAGTTTACGAGGCGCACAGGAACCATCGTTTCAATCGATCCCATATACGCCTTCGACACAAACCAAATTCAGAATCGCATCGCCGAAACCTATGAAACGGTGATGACTCAGATGCGAAAGAATCATGCTGACTATGTATGGACCTCTATTTCGTCTATCGAAGAACTCGGCTACGTCCGCATGTCTGCCATGAGTTCCTTCCTGTCAGACTACGAAGTCGGAAAGACGCAAGGTCGCTACATCGCAGGAGAATTGCCCTTATTACCATTTGAAGACAGTACCTTCGATCTCGCCTTGTCGTCCCACTTCCTGTTTCTGTACAGCGTACAGTTACAGCTCGGCTTCCACCTCCAAGCCCTTACCGAAATGCTGCGTGTGGCTCACGAAGTCAGAATTTTTCCGTTACTCACGCTTGACGGCAAAAGATCTCCCTATCTGGAAGCCGTCATTCAATCCTTCAACAATCAGGGCTTCGTAACCGAAGTGCGCCGTGTCCCTTATGAATTTCAGCGGGATGGTAATGAAATGCTACTCATCCGCCATGTCTAACAATCCGATCCAACGGACAGTTGGCCAGCTGCGCTATCCGCCTGCCTCCGACCTTCATCGTTAGCATCACGAATGGAGGTTCACTGTGTGGCGATGAATGAAAAACCAGCGCGGTTGGGCTGCCGAAGAAAGCCCAACATCACCCACTGTGCAGGAGCGTTATGCAGCGGCTTCAATATCCCACCCAGGGAAAACCAGTACCGCAGGGTGGCATTTGAGGGCTTTAGCCAATATTTTGGCGCGCTCAATTCCCAAGTTGATTTTGTCATGCTCGATGACAGAGAGGGTCGACCGCGGAATGCTGGTGAGTACAGCCAGTTCGTTTTGGCTTAATCCTTGGAGCTCGCGGATAATTTTTACCGATTCGCCGACTGACACGTCGCATGTTTTTTTTGCCAGTTGATATTCGTTCATTTTTTCCTCCGGTAATCGTGCGGTGAGATTTGCTCAACGAGAACATAAACTTCATCGTTGTTGATTTTATAAATAACCCGGTACTGTTGGTTTAGCCGCGAAGACCGGTAGCCATTCTATCCATTGCTATGCCTCTCCTTGCGGCTCGGTCAGCCGATGCACCGTCAGCGCAGCTCGTTGCTCTATCAATGCAATAATGTGCTCGACCAAGGGGGAGTCAGCGAATCCAAGTTCCTTTTGCGATTGAAGCTGGCGAGCGGTCTTCGGCAGGCTCTGTGCCAGCTCCATAATGCGCTTGCGGGTTTGGGCTCGGCCTAAGCCAGCGTTCTCTGCGAACTGATCCCAGTGACGGACCTGCACCTCGCTGAACTTGTATTTGCTGCCGATCTTCATCGCCATCTTGGGCGTGAGGGTCTGGTATACCGCCGTCGATAGCGTGTCGTACAGCGGCGCCAGTACCGGAAACTTGGCGGTATAAAGCAAGGAGAAATTCTTGGTATGCGCGTCATGATTGCCGATCAAGGCGTTGAACGCCACGTAATCGAGCAGACTCAGCACCTGCGGTGCGTTAGGCCGGGTAACATGGCGCAACAGGCTGAAGCATGCGGCAAGATCGGGGCCCCCTTCGTTTTGATATTTCGTCTCGGGCGCCACGCCCAGCGCCTGACAAAAATCCTCCTGATGCAGGCGTGCTACGCGGCCTTGCGTGCCGTCTTGCCGGTCATAACGCGCCACCAGCAGAAAGCGGCGGCCAGCGATGGTTCGGATCTGCGCTTGAGCCGCTTGCAGCTTCATGGCACGGGCCAGAGTCAGGCAGAAGCCTTCATTGGTAACGCTATCTTCCACACCATGAATGGGTGGCTTCAGGATATGGGTGCTGGGTTGCCCTCCTTGCGGCAGGCCAATGCGTTGCCCGTCAAAAACAACCGGCAGTTTATCTTGCACACCGGCCAATGATAGCCGCAAGCCATTCTTGCCAGCCATCATCGGGCGGCGAGGCAATTCATCAAGGATGGCAACCAGCTCACCATCGTCCAGCCACTGAACGTAATCATCCCCGAGCAGTAACGGGGCTGTTCCGGGCGGCAGAAACGTAATGGCTCCGGCACACTCTCCGCCGATGTGATCGAGCAAGGCAAAGTCGTTCTGACCCGATACCTGAAATTGCTGCGCGATCAAGCGGCGCAGATGACCCTCAGGAAGCAGGCCGGCAAAGAATGGGCGCGCATGGATGTCGTCGAATGCATCCAATTGCAAGGGGAGCGAGCAAGACAGCGCGACGGCTTCCGGACGATTGAGCCAGTTTTCACGGTAGCGGAAACTGAGCCGCCCCTCCTGTAGCGACAAGGTGCCAACATGATCGGCAAACAGCCAGACCTCGAGTTCATGCACCATCGCTGTCTATCTTTATCACCGCAGATTGTTCCGGCAGGCCCGTAAGAACGATTTCACCGCCTAAGGCATCAATGACCCGCAGAACCTGTTCAAGTCTCAACGTGGGCTTTCCCGCTTCGAGATCGACTATGAAACGTAGCCCGACACCGGCTGCCAAAGCCAGTTGGGATTGCGTCAGGCCAAGCTGCTTGCGTGCCGTGCGCAAAGCGGGCCCGAGCGATTGAGTGCTGTGGATGCGGATCATGAATTTCGCTTTGTCTATTTTTCCCGTTCGGGAAATTATGAAACAAAGAGTGCATTTGAGCAAGTTAATTTTCCTGATCGGGAAAAATTATGCTTCAACTCATCTGTATCTCCCTAAACCATCAATTGCCAACTCACTCCATCAACGCAAACTAATAATCGGCCAGTTGTTTCTCTCAGCATGGCTTTTCAATGTCGGATCGGGGTCGACGGCGACCGGGTGCGTGACTTTGCTGAGCAACGGCAGATCATTGAGCGAGTCGCTGTAAAACCAGCTGCGCAGGAACGACAGCCAGGTCAGATTGTGCGCATCGAGCCATTTCTCCAGCCGTTCGATTTTGCCTTCGCGGAACGATGGTGTGCCGAACACCTTACCGGTAAACTCGCCGTCTTTCTCTTCCGGCTCGGTCGCGATCAAATGCTCGATGCCGAGCGCTTGTGCGATCGGCGCGGTGACAAAACTGTTGGTGGCGGTAATGATAATGCACAGATCGTTATCCAGCCTGTGCCGTTCGATTAATTCGCGCGTGCCGGGTGCGATCAGCGGGGCGATCTTTTTTGTCATGAATTCCTTGCGCCAGGTTTCGAGCTGCGCGCGCGAGTGGCGTGCCAGCGGCTTGAGCTGAAAATCCAAAAACTCGTGAATATCCAGCGTACCTGCTTTGTATTGCTCGTAAAACTCGATATTTTTCGCTTCGTGCAATTCCCGGTCCAAGGCTTTTTTCTCGATCAAAAATTGCGCCCATTGAAAATCGCTGTCACCCGCAATCAGCGTGTTATCCAGATCAAATAATGCTAAATTCATGAGGTCACCTGTAATAATTCTCGTAATAAAGGAATGGTGATCGGACGCTGCTGGGCCAGCGAATAACGGTCCAATGTGTCCAGCGTCATCATCAGCGACGGTAAATCGCGCCGCCCGTGCCGTAACAGATAAAAACAAACCTCCTGTGAGATGTCAAAACCGCGATCCGCGGCATGCGTTTTCATCGCCTGAATCTTTTCCTCTTCGGTTAATTCATGCACCTGGAACACCAGCCCCCATCCCAGGCGCGTCACCAGATCCTGGCGCAAATTCAAATACATCGGCGCGACTGCCCCGCTCAGCAACAAGAAGGTCTGGCCATCGTCGCGCAACTGATTATACAAATTGAACAAGGCGATCTGCCCCGCCGGATCCAGACGATCGACATCGTCGATTGCAATGCAATCCATGCCGTTATCGAAAACAAATTCACTGCCATTTTGGACGCAGCAATATACCGCTTTCCGGTTGCTTTGGGTATAAGCGGCAACACTGGCTTGCAGCAAATGGCTTTTACCGCTGCCCGGACTGCCCCACAAATAAACGAAACGATCCTGTTCCCGTCCTGACACAATGCCGGTCAGCATATGCAGCAACTCGATGTTCCTCCCGGGCTGGAAATTTTCCAGCGTGGGCAGCGGCGACGGCAGAATGTCGAGCAGCAATTGTTGCATCATCGGGATTCAAGGTAATCGCCGGACTCTAAACCGGCAGCGGCTATGATTTGTAGAAATTGCTGACCAGATAATGCTGATGCAGATGACGCAACCACACCAGCAACACGGCGCTCACCGGCAGCGCCAGCAGGATGCCGAAGAAACCGAATAATTGACCGAACGCCATTAAGGCGAAGATCACCATGACCGGATGCAAACCGATACGGTCTCCCACCAGCCAAGGGGTAAAGAGCATGCCTTCGAGCAATTGACCGGCGCCGAATACGATCCACACCGGAATGATTCCGCTCCAGTCCTGGAATTGCATCACAGCAGCCAATGTCGCCAGCGTCAAACCGACAATCATGCCCAGGTACGGTACGAAAACCAGAATACCGGCGACCAAGCCGATCGGCAATGCAAACTCCAGTCCCGCCAGCCACAGCCCGGTGATGTAACAGATGCTCATCAGCACGATGACGGACAACTGGCCGCGCAGGAATTCCGCGAGAATTTGATCCGTTTCGCGCGCCAGTACCGAAATTTGCTGATGCCAGTACCGCGGAATCATTTCATCGATCAGTTGGATCAACATATCCCAATCACGCAGCAGGTAAAACAGCACCACCGGCACCAGCAACATATTGACCAGAAACTCGACAATCGCCATGCCACCGCTGGTCAGTGATGGCAGCACTTTTGCCGCCACTCCGCCGGCGCTTTGCCAGTGTTCCGATATCGCCTGTTTCAGCACATTCATATCGGGCTGCAGGCTGATGTTAAATCGCGCTTCCAGCCACGGCATCACGTGATTCTTCAGTACATCCAGATACACCGGCATTTTATCCATCAGCCGCCTGGCTTCTTCCTCAAACAGCGGTACCATGATAAAAATCAATGCCACAAACATACCGGACAACAACAGCATCACCAGTATCGCGCCGACGGTGCGCGACAGTCTGTGGCTTGCCATGCGTGTCACGATCGGGTTGCAAATATACGCAATCACCGCAGCCAGTAAAAAAGGCGTCAGAATCGGACTCAGCAGATAAAGCACTCCGCCCGACACGCACACCAGCGCCAGCCACCACAGATAATGCAAGCCGTCGGAACGTTCCGTATTCATGCGTAACCTCAACTTTGCCCGGCCTTCGTTTTTAATGCGTGACTGGCGAGGTTCTTACCGAGCTCCCAGATCGAACCCGGCACTTGATGCGTATCGGCGATGGTTTTGGTCAGCGCGCCGACGATGCGGTCGCAATCTTTCTGCGACAGAATCAATGGCGGCAACAACTTGATGACATTCATGCCATGTCCGGCCACTTGCGTCAGGATGCGGTGTTCCTTGAACAATGGAATCGTGATCATCTGGCAAAACAGTCCTTTGTTGGCGGCTTCCAGCATCATCCACGCGGCTTTCAGTGAGAAACTGCTGGGCGATTTGAATTCCACCGCAATCATCGATCCTTTGCCGCGCGCTTCCTTGAGGAACTCATATTGACCGGTCATGGCATTAATCCGTCCGATGATGTCCGCGCCGACTCGCGCGCTGTTGTCGACCAGCTTCTCGGCTTTGATGACTTCCAGACTGGCCAGACCCGCCGCCATCGCCATATTGTTTTTCGAGAACGTGGAGCCGTGCACCACCGCGCGATCCATGCGGTTGAACACGCTTTCCATGATCGGTTGCGTCATCGCCACCGCACCGACCGGAACGAACCCGCCGGACAACGCCTTGGCCATGCAAATCATATCGGGCTTCACGCCCCAATGCTCAACCGCCCAGAATTTACCGGTGCGCCCCAAGCCGGTTTGAATTTCGTCGGCGACGAACAGCGTGCCGTATTTCCTGCACAACCGCTCAACCTCAGGCAGATAGTTATCATCCGGAATGTTGACGCCCTTGCCCTGAATCGGTTCGACCACAAACGCCGCGACGTTACGGCCGCTGAGCGCTTGCTCCAAAGCGGCCAGATCGTTGAAGGGCACCGAACCGCAATCCTGCAGCAACGGCCCGAAACCATCCTTGAAAATCTGCTCGCCGTTCAGCGACAATGCCCCCATCGTCAGTCCGTGATAGGCGTGATCGCAGCAGATGATGCGGTTACGCTTGGTAAAATAACGCGCAAACTTGATCGCCGCTTCCACCGCCTCGGTACCGGAATTGCAAAAAAACGCACGCTCCAGGTTATCCGGCGTCGTAGCCAGAATCTCCTTGGCCAGCAAACCGCTCAGAATCGACACGTCCATCTGCACCAGATCGGGCATCTCCAGCGACAACACTTCTTTCAATGCATTGACGATGACCGGATGATTGCGGCCAAACGCATAAACCCCGAAGCCGCTCAGCAAGTCGAGGTACTCGTTACCCTGATCATCGTACAAATATTGCCCTTGCGCGCGCTGATAATTGCGGTCATAGCCGATCGTTTTCAGCACCCTGACCATTTGCGCATTCAGATAATGGTCGTGTAAATCGAATTTGTCGGTGCGATGTTGCGATAACAAATCGGCAATACTGAAAGACATGAATGGCCTCTGCGTCAAAAAAAGCCACCAGCTGAACTGGTGGTTAGCATCTACGGGTTCCCTGAAAGAAAAAAAACGACATCACTCTGCGTCGATATCACTGCAAATAAAATAAGCGCAGATCATACCACTCCGCCGCTTTTTTTTGCTGCCAAAAATGCACAATGCGTTATTTATCATTATTGTGAGGCATTATGGTGACATTGACAGCGGAGCAGGATTTTGCCGGGAAGACAATTGAAATTTAACCGGCGCGTGAAGCTTGTTCAGAATCACCGGCTGCATAACACAGAATCAAACCGGGTTGATTGGGATATGGTGATCAAGCGAGGAAGCATGCAGGTCTTCGCGGTAGCCCGCCCATGAAAACCAATGGGCGGGCGCGGACAAAACTATTTAAACAAATCGCTATCGACAAACTCCGCCTTGACCAGCGACCAGAAATCATCCGCCAGGCCATTCTCGATATACGCATACGGCAGCCAGCCGTAACCATGATCACCCCAGCCGGTTCCCCACGAATTGCGGATCAGGAGCGCGCCTTTGGTAGGGCCGATTTTCTTCTGATCGTCATAACCGACCGCGAGCACGGCGTGGCCGCCTTCCAGGGTATCGCCGCTGGATGGATAGGGAATTTCTCCTTTGCCGTCACCGCCGGGCGGCATCGAGCTATAGACGGAAAAACCGAACATCGCGGGAAGATTTCCTGCCAGGCTTGTTTTGACGTTTTTCAACACGGTCGCTGTCGGGGTATTGGGCGGATCCAGGCGGTAATATTTAATCGCTTGATAATTTTGCGCGTATGAAAAGCAAAAACCGGAAGGATCGTCATTGAAACGGGCGATATCGTAGGGCCAGTATTTTTCCGGTGGAACACCAAACAGTACCAGCGCTTTCATGGTATCTCTCAGATAAGCGCCGTCATCGCCGGTAAAACCCAGCAGCTGCCGCGTGACTTTATATAAAAACAACCGCGATGCATCGACATGTTTGCCAAACGCACGGCGTTCAAAGTATTCGACCATGCCCACACCGGCATTCGCGGTACACGAACCGAGCTGCCCTTGATCTTCGATCGGCGAACAGTATTTGCGCAGATCGACCGATGCCGGCAAAGCCTTCACCGCTTTCTTCAAGGCTGATGATTTTGCCAGAACTTTCGCAATCGCTTCTGTCGATTGGGTATGATCCCGCATATCGGGCAAGTCTCTATGCCAACCAAGGCCACGACCATGAATTGTTTTCATCTTCATTCTCCCATAAAAGTACGTTGATCAATCTACTTTTGCAAAACCGTATACTGAATGAACTTCTTTTACTTCAAACGCCTTTTGAGTATAAGTGAAATCGGTGGAATAGCAAAATACAGAGCCGCTTCGAGCAATTCCCAAGTAAATTACAATTACAAAACGGAGATTTTTATCGGTGCGCAGCATGCGCTTCTCTCATTTGCGGTAAAATCGCACTCTTTGTGAACTGCGCTCATTTTTAACCGCAAGAGAATCCAACTTGACCTCATCCAAATCCGATCATTCGCACACAACAACGCCACTCTCATACCGGGATGCCGGGGTCGACATCGACGCGGGAGACCGGCTGGTTGACAATATCAAGCCGTTGGCCAAGCGCACGCTGCGGCCCGAGGTGCTCACCGGAATCGGCGGTTTTGGCGCTTTGTTTGAAATTTCCAAGAAATACCAAAACCCGGTGCTGGTGTCCGGCACCGATGGCGTAGGCACCAAGCTGAAGCTGGCTTTCCAGCTCAAGCGGCACGACACCATCGGCATCGATCTGGTGGCGATGAGTGTCAACGATATCCTGGTGCAAGGCGCGGAACCGCTGTTTTTCCTGGATTACTTCGCTTGCGGCAAATTGCATGTAGAGACGGCAACTCAGGTGGTAGGCGGCATCGCCGCGGGTTGCGAGCAAGCCGGTTGCGCGTTGATCGGCGGGGAGACGGCGGAAATGCCGGGTATGTACCCGCATGACGAATACGATTTGGCCGGGTTTGCCGTAGGTGTGGTCGAGAAAGACCGGATTATCAGCGGCGCCACGATACAAGCGGGCGATATTGTGCTGGGGCTCGCCTCCAGCGGCGCGCATTCCAACGGTTATTCGCTGATCCGCAAGATTATTGAACATAGTCACGCCGACTTGTCCACCAGTTTTCACGGCCAACCGCTCGCCGATATCATCATGGCGCCGACGCACATTTACGTCAAACCGCTGCTGGCGCTGATCAATCAATTACCAGTCAAGGGCCTGGCGCACATCACCGGTGGCGGTTTGGTGGAAAATGTGCCGCGCATTTTACCCGATCAGCTTACGGCGGTTTTATACCGGGATGCCTGGGAAATGCCACCGTTGTTCCATTGGTTGCAGCAACAAGGTAATGTCGCCGATCATGAAATGGCGCGCGTGTTTAATTGCGGCGTCGGCATGGTTGTCGTGGTCGCACCCGAGCACGCGGAAAGTGCGCTGTGCAGTTTGCGCACAGCGGGAGAAACTGTCTGGCGGATTGGTGAAATCAAGCCGCGCGCGGCCGATCAAGCCGCGACGGTTCTGGTTTAAGCCGCTATTTTCCGGCTATAACCCATGGAGTCTTTGGTCATTCTGATTTCCGGCCGCGGCAGCAATATGCAGGCGCTGCTGGAAGCAAAATTGCCGGTGGAACGCATCGCCGTCATCAGCAACAACGCGAATGCATCGGGGCTGGAGATCGCGCGGCAACATGGCATCGAAACCATCGTTCTCGACCATCGCGCTTTCCCGGACCGGCAAAGCTTCGATGTGGCATTAGCGGAAAAAATTGACGCTTGCCAGCCGAAACTGATTGCACTGGCGGGCTTCATGCGTATACTAAGCGATCGCTTCGTACAACGCTATCAAGGCCGGTTAATGAATATCCACCCTTCCTTATTGCCCGCATTCCCCGGATTGGGAACACATGCGCGAGCACTGCAAGAAGGCATCAAAATTCATGGCTGCACAGTCCATTTTGTCACGATGCAATTGGATCACGGTCCGATTGTCATTCAAGCCGCCATCCCGGTATTACCCGGCGATACCGAAGAAACACTGGCTGCCCGCGTGTTGGCGCAGGAACATCGCATTTACCCACAAGCGGTGCGCTGGTTCATGGAGGATCGCATCCGGTTGAGCGGAAATCAGATTGAAGTGATCGGCTCCAGCGTCAGCGATGCTGCACTTTATTCGCCAGGGTTAGCGGAATGAAATTTGCACCATTCTTTCTCCTGTTAGGGTTGTTCATCAGCACCGGGGTGATGGCAACGGATCTGCCGTCGCGCATCGAAATCAAGTACGCCGTGACGACCGATATCGGCGAAGGCGAAATCGATGAGGTCATAGTGATCAAACACATCGAGGGCAAAGCGCATTATTCGATCAACAGCAAAGCGCAAGCCACCGGCGTATTTAAGCTCATTGAACCCAACAGCATCATACGCCACAGTGAAGGGCTCATCACCCAGAAGGGATTGCGGCCGGCGCGCGCTTACGAAAAACGCGGCCAGAAGAAACCCAGTGTGGCCGAATTCGACTGGAAGAATCATGTCATTACACTCCATCATAAAGGACATCAGACAAAGGAAATAATGCCGGACGGCACGCTGGATCGTCTCAGCATGTCGTACAATTTCATGTTCACCGCACTCCCCAAACATCATGTAGAGCGCCATATCATCAATGGCGATACCCTGCAGTTATCGCGCTACACCATTACGAAAGAAACGCTCGATACACCGATCGGGAAAATGGAAACGGTGGTGCTAACCCGGCAGGAAGAAAAGCACTCCAAGCTCAAGCGGAAATTATGGCTGGCATTGAACAACCACATGTTGCCCGTGCGCATCGTCTCGGTAGAAGATAATGGTCGCGAAATCGAGAAAATGGTAACCGAAGTCAATATCAGCTATAAAACCGAACATTAAGGAAGCGCCGAACATTTCAGAGCGGTCTTAATTAATCCCGTCACTGACATCACATATCACTTACACCGGAATTCAATGCATTTAACACACCCTCAACTGGATGCAGCCGTTGCCGCCATGCGTACCGTGCTGCCGCTGGAATATCCTGCCGACACCATCTTGCGGCATTTTTTCCGGGACAATCCCATGCTTGGCGCACAAGACCGAGCCTTCATCGCCGAAACCGTTTTTGGTATTTTACGCCACCGCTTTTTCCTTGAAAGCCTGATAAAACTATTAACACCGCGCGCTTTGGTGCTCGCTTACCTGGTCAAATTTCAAGGAATGAATTTGCGTGAATTGACGCCGCTGATCAGCGAAACCGAAGTCAAGTGGCTGGCGGAAATCAAAGCCAGTAAACCGGACACGCAACCATTGGCTATCCGCGCCGAATTCCCTCAATGGCTGGTGGAAAAATTGCAACCGGGTATGCCGGATAGCGATATCCTCGAGTTGGGGCTTTCCCTGCAACAGCCTGCACCGCTGGATCTGCGAGTTAATACCATTCTTGCCAAGCGCAATGAAATTCTCGAAATATTCCAGCAAGAAGGTATTACGGCACAAGCAACACCCTATTCTCCATGCGGTATCCGCTTGAGCGGAAAACCTGCCATCAATCGCCATACGCTTTTTTTATCGGGAAAAATAGAAGTGCAGGATGAAGGCAGCCAATTACTTGGCTACTTGCTAGCGCCGAAACGCGGGGAAATGGTTGTCGATTTCTGTGCCGGAGCCGGCGGCAAGTCGCTGTTATTGGGCGCCTTGATGAATTCAAAAGGGCGTCTTTATGCTTTTGATGTTTCGGAAAAAAGGCTAAACAATCTAAAACCCCGTTTCAAACGTTCCGGCTTGTCGAATTTGCATGCGCAGCGCATCGCCAATGAGAATGACAGCAAAGTCAAAAGATTATCCGGAAAAATAGATCGCGTATTGGTGGATGCGCCCTGCAGCGGCCTCGGCACTTTACGGCGCAATCCCGATTTGAAATGGCGTCAATCCCCGCACAGCATCGAAGAACTCAAAACAAAACAAGCGGCTATTCTTTCTGCCGCCGCCGGCTTGCTCAAACCCGGAGGACGGTTAGTCTATGCGACGTGCAGTCTTCTGCCGGAAGAAAACCAAGCCATTATCAGCGATTTTCTGGCTACGCACCCGCAATTTATCCTGCTGAATTGCTCGGAATTATTGGCGCAACAAAAAATACCACTGGACACCGGAGAATTTCTGCAACTATTGCCGCAACGGCATCAGACAGACGGTTTCTTTGCAGCTGCATTGACTCGCACCGAGAAAGAAAAATTGGAAAAATAATCTCGTTATTAACTATGCTGCTGGGCCAGCGTTATCTTTTCTTTCAGCAATTCGATCAATGCAGGAAAACCATCTCGTTGCAGAACAGCACGATATTCCCCGCGCTTTATGGCCAGATCGCTCACGCCGTCAAACAGGATATTGGCAATTCGCCAGCGCCCTTCCACTTGATGCAATACATAATCGAAATTAACAGCACCACCGTCGGACTTCGTTAATTGACTGCGCACCAGCGTTTGCTCGCGCGGTAACGGTCGTTGTTCCACGATCTTGAATTGTTCTCCCTCAAAATGGGTAAAGCGTCCGGCATAAGTGGCAATACTGAGTTGACGGAAAGTAGCGGTAATCAAGTCTTGCTGCGCTTTATCCATTTGCGACCAGTAGGTTGCGCCTAATATCGTCTTGATAATCAGATCAATATCATGTGACTGATCAATGACCGGTTCGAGAAATTTGTAACGCCCCTCGTAACCCAATTTTTCCCCTTCCTGCATGACTTGCAGTAACGAGGATTGTAAGTGGCCGATCACCTGTTCAGGGGTTTCGGATCCCGGATCGGGTGCACTGAATCCCGCTGAGATGGGTAATAGTAGTGCCAGCATCAAGCACCAGGCGATCAAGTTAATAGTTTGCTTTACTTTCATAGTGACGATCTTTCCAGCGAGCGCGTTCCCCGCGCCAATAGCGCAATGCCGATGTCCATGTCATGGCAAGGTACAGCGTACCGGTAACAGGCAGTGCCAGACACCAGAGCGGCGAACGGTGATAATACATCAAAGTTGGCAGATAGGTAAAAAACATAGCAAGCCACGCCACTACACTAATCATGTAAGCTTCCTGGGCCGATGACAGCAAAAAGACAAGCGGCGCCGCCCAAAACATGGCTGTCATAATCAAGGTGCAGATGATCAGTAAAAAGGGAGAGTATTTTAATTGTGTAAACGCGGTCCGCGCCACCATTTCCCAAATCGGCTTTAATGTTTGATAACCGCGATGACTTCGCGCTGCGTGACTGAGTCCGATAAACGTACGAAAGCCCGCATGTTTGATATGGGCGGCTAACGTACAATCGTCTATCAGCGCATTGCGCAAGCTGGCAAAAGCACCGGTTGAATGCAGTGCTTGCGTCTCCACCAAAATACAGCCGCCCGCCGCCGCCGCAATACGCGATTGTGATTTGTTTGCCAAACCAAAAGGATACAGCAGCTTAAAGAAAAATATAAACGCCGGCATCAGCAGGCGTTCTATTAGGTTCTCCATCGGCGGTTCGGCCATCAATGACACCAGCGTTAGATTTTCATTTTGCGCTTTGCGCTGTAGCTCAGAAACAATCCCCGGAGCCAGTTCGATGTCAGCATCCAGCAACAATGTATAGGGCGTTTTAACTTCTCGCAATCCCTGTTCCAGCGCCCATAGTTTTCCGCTCCATTCTGCCGGTGGCGCGGTACCGAATAATACCTGCACACCGCAACGGCTTGCCTGCAGAGCGGTATCATCGCTGGATTGATCATCGACCACGATAATGCGCATATCGATGCCTTGCGCCTTGATACCGTTGAGCGTATGGCCGATATAAGGGCCTTCGTTGCGCGCCGGAATGAGCACGGTAATGGCACTCAGATCTTCAACGGATCGCGATGCCGGTGCTTCTATTTTCTCGCGCGTGCTCCATGGACGCCACGGGAGTAGTGCCAATGATCCCCAGCAAACAGCACCAAAAACAGATAGATATAATACAAATTCCATTATTATTTCAAACAGATTCTAAAACTTGTATCAATACTCTGGTTCTGCTATTTGTTTACTTGTTAATCAGCGTTACCGATATATCAGAAAGCTTCTTGGGCGTTTTGTTTTCTTCGGCCGCCCAGTTCGGCGTAGGCTCAGCAACCATAGGACCCGTAGTTCTTGGTCCTCGCAGCGAGGTCACCAACGCTTTCCATGGGCGTTGCAATGTATCTTCCACTGCGGTTGCTTCATAGCCACAATGAGCCATACACTGCGCACATTTCGGATTATTGGCGGTGCCGTATTTTTCCCACGGCGTATCTTCGAGAAGCTCTTTGAAGGTCTTTGCATAACCTTCATCTGATAGTAAGTAGCAAGGTTTTTGCCAGCCAAAGACATTACGCGTCGGATTGCCCCATGGCGTACATTTATAATCCTGATTGCCTGCCAGGTAATCCAAGTACAACGCGGAATGATTCAGGCGCCACTTACGCTTCAGTTTTTTACCCAACTCAAAAATGCCACGGAACAATTTTTTTGTATCCTGACTTTTGATGAAAACATCTTGCTTCGGTGCTTTTTCGTAACTAAATCCCGGTGCGATTGTTGCTGCTTCAACACCAAGCTCCATCGCATAATCGAGAAACTCAGCGACATCTTCCGGTGTTTCACCTTGAAAAAGCGTGCAGTTCACTGTTACCCGGAATCCCTTATCCAAGGCTATTTTGATTGCTTCAACCGCACGATCAAAAACACCGTCCTGGCAAACTGAAGCATCGTGACGCTCTTTCATACCATCTAAGTGAATGGAGAAGGTCAAATAAGGAGATGGAGTATAGTCATCGATTCGTTTCTTTAGCAACAGCGCATTGGTACACAGATAAACATACTTCTTCCGTTGAATAATACCTGCGACAATCTGCGGCATTTCCTTGTGCAGTAATGGTTCACCACCCGGGATCGACACCATCGGCGCGCCACATTCATCGACCGCCTGCATACACTCATCATATGAAAGACGTTGATCGAGCACATCTTCCGGATGCGCAATTTTCCCGCACCCGGCACATGCCAGATTGCAGCGAAACAGAGGCTCCAGCATCAGCACCAAAGGATATTTCTTAACCCCTTTTAATTTCTGTTTGATTAGATAAGTGCCAACCGCAATCTGTTGACGTAAAGGAACTCCCATGAGCAAAACCTCCAAAAATACTTCAAAAACAAATTAATGACTAATGCCACCAAGCAAATTTAACAAAGCCAATCGCACAATCAATCCCAATTCAATTTAATCCGGAAGATACTGTCATGTATGCAATTCGGCCTTATACTGCGAAACCCATCTTTATTGAGGAATTTAAGCATTAAAGCAGACATTCGTAACAAACGATTATCGATATTATCCATATCACAATATCGATAATTACCTGAAAAATCTATAAAACCGGATTTCAAGCTTAACTATAGAACATGGCACTTTCTATAGCAAATATTTTTAAATCAACTAAGGAAATTAAGCGCCAGTGTCAAAATACGAAGTGAAACAAATAACCTGATTATCAGAAATTTTTAACGGGTAAATAAGCACCAAAAATCAATCATGATTCTTGGTGCTTTAAAAAATTACAAACCGGAATGACTACGACTACTTAGAAATCCACGCCCAATGCACGTAGCGTTCTTTTGGTCACTTTACCAACCGGAATATTATTTTGTTTCTGAAAACTTTCGATAGCTGCAACCGTTTTAGCACCACTAACGCCATCAACCGCTCCGGGCTTAAACCCTGCATCTACGAGCGCTTGTTGCACTTTACGCATGATCGTTGGTGTCACTTTTACCACATCATCGCCATCATCCGGTTGAGCTGCTGCGGTAGGCTGCGCTTGAGCTGAGGCTGCTGATTCTATGCTTTGTATACTTTGCACATCTTCAACTTTGGCTGCTGGCTCAGCTGGCGCTGCAGCGGGTGCCGGTGCTGCTGAGGCTGGGGCTGCTGGGGCCGGTGCTGCTGGTGCAGGCGCTGCTGGAGCTGCAGCAGGTGCTGCCGCTGCATCTTTGTTCTCTTTAGGAAGCGGCTTCTTTTCAAAAATCGGCTTACAGCCAATCAACAATCCGACTGATAACAAAAGAATAGTATAAGCCACTAATTTACTGATCTTACTAAATTTCATTGCTACCCTCCATTGTAAATATTGTATAACTGAAAAATCATTAAACTTGCACCAAGTGTAAATCTAATGAAAAACTCGTTCAACTTCAGCGCCTTAATTCATTAGTCCTGCGAAGCTATAGCAACATATTTAATTTTATTTATAGTTATACGGACTAACTCATAATGTTGCGATGTGAACTATCACACTTTTCTGATCATAACGCAATCCGAATAAGTTAATTAAGATAGATAGGTTGCGATCCATGGTAAATTGCCGGTAGTTATGACTGCGCTTAAATTACAATCGACTTTGAATCCCGGCTCGATTTACCGGGTCGTATCGCTGAAAAAAATTATTTTTCCAATCTATAGTTAATCGTAGCAAGCGGGATCAGAATCATTGGTTTGTCTCGCGCTTCCTTATTGAACGATGGTAAAACCGTTTCAAGAAACGGCGTTATTGAATTTGTCGAACCGGTGGTTTGAGTAAACCCCCGGTTACGAAACAGTTTTGTTAGGGTAAACGAAGATGTTGTAGGATTAAACTTGAAGATCAATGTGTTGGTAAAAGTAAATATCAGACTTGTATTGAACGATGAAAATGGATTCCTTCTCGCGCTCAAATCGGTATAGATTGAACTGACAACAACGATCAGTTCCTGACCGTTAAAATAAGCTGTCGCATCGATTGAGTCTAATGGCTGCGGCAAGCCATCAACTTCCGGAATTCCGGAATAGCCGATCGCTGTCGCTTTATCGATACACACCGTATGATCATTATTAACGAAACGGGGAATACCACCGGTCAGACTCAAGCGATAAACTCCTCCTCCTGAGTCTTCTGTGACTTCAAATCTGCTCTGTATTGACGTTCCGCTAGCAGGCGTAGGATCTTCGGTATCGATAGCGCTCTGACATTCAAATCCTTCGTACGCAATGCTGAGTGCGAAAACGTTACCCTGCAATAAGAATGACAACAGTACTAACAGCCATACCTGCGCTATTTTCATAAAGACACCCTGAAAAATAAACAAGCCTGAATCAGCTATCTACTCGGAAGTTCGTTGCTCAACAGGAATCTCTAGATTGGTGAATACACAACCGCAGTCACTGAGCAAAACTTCAAAAACTTATGAATGCGAGCTTATCACGTTGTGTAGCTTGGCAAAAACATCACCGACATAGCGAATCTGGTCTTCAGTATGGGCAGCGTTTACGCTGCATCGCACCAGTGACTTGCCCTCAGGTGCTGCAGGCGGCAAAATCAAATTTACATAAATATTATGTTCGAGTAACTGCTGCCATAAAAACAGCGCTTGTTGCGGCGTATCCACAACGGCAGCAATGACTGGTCCCGGATCCGGACCGAGAATATAACCGGCTGCTTTGAGCGCTGCATACAGTTGCGTGCAGTTATTCCATAATTGTTTGCGCAAGTGGCTGCCCTTGCGCAGCAATTCTAGCGCCGCGCGAGTAGAAGCAATCGTTGCGGGCGACGGTGATGCCGTAAAAATATAAGGGTGACTGATGTAGCGCAATTGCTCAAGCTGCGGATGATTGCTGACACAATACCCGCCAATACTGCACAAGCTTTTGCTGAAAGTACCGGTAATGAAATCGACTTCCCGCAACAAGCCGGTCTTCTCGACAAGACCTTGGCCGGTTTCTCCCAACACCCCCAGCGAATGCGCTTCATCAAGGAGCAAAATACAACCATACTGATTCTTTAATTTAACGATCTCGACCAAAGGTGCTTGATCGCCCAGCATGCTATAAATTCCTTCGGCGATGATCAATGTAGTTTCAACGCGATCGCCTAAGCGGCGTAGGCGCTTTTCCATGTCAACCGGATCATTGTGTTTGAAGCGAATGATGTCCGCGCCACTGAGAATGCAGCCATCATAGATACTGGCATGCGAATCGCCATCGATTAGAACCGTATCCCCCGGGCCGACCAAACCGGAAATCGTACCCAGATTCGCTTGATATCCGGTCGTAAATACGATGCTGGAGCTGCATTGATAAAAATCGGCAAATTCCTTTTCTAACGCGCGATGACCGAAATAACTGCCGTTAGCCATTCGCGAACCTGTGGTTCCCGTACCTTCCTTGTCAATGGCTTCATGCGCTGCCTGAATGCACTCAGGGGCGAAAGTCAAGCCCAGATAGTTATTCGTACCCAGCAGAAGTACGCGGCGATCTCCGATTCTGGCTTCGGTCGCAGAATAAACTTCTTCGATCGGAATACCGAAGGCACCGACACCATTGGGCAAAAGCGCCTTTCTCGCCGCTGCGGCTGCATCAATTTTCTCTAATAAATTCATTATGATGCTGTTTTAATTTTATGCACCAAGTCGACCAATTCACGAACTGTCTGCACATCCGCTAGCGCATTAATAGGAATTGAGATATCAAAAGTATCTTCCACTTCCATAATCAGATTAAGCAGTTTGATGGAATCAATCGATAATTGACTGATTAGATTTGTTTCGGGGGAAATCTGGGTATCAGAATTGGTTAAACTACTTAGGCGATCACAGAGTAGCCGCATGATCTCGTCGTAATTACTGTCAGTCATAGATTAAATTCAGCGTGATTAAATTTTGAAGTTAGATTACTTCAGATAATACATCTTGTAAACGAATACTCGGATGCCATCCGGGCAGCGCATGAATCAAGGGCGCATTATCACATACCCAATTAGGATGTTGTAGTTCATTCACTTTTCCTGGGGTCAGCATAGGGGAATAATGAAATAATCGGGCAAGCCAGAGATTTGCCGAGGCCACATTGCGAATTAGCAAATCCGGTATCGTCACACAATGAATCGGGCGCTTCCATACTTGTTGCGCTAATTCTACCAACCCCTGATAACTGTATCCGCTCGGTGTGCCATCATCCAGCTCAAAAATTCCCTTGATGTCTTGCTCCGTTCTCAACCATGCTTCGATTGCAGCAACCAAATCATAAACATGAATTAACCCGAACCGATTATGAACTTTCCCGACAACGGGGAATATGCCGCGACGCATCGCCTTAAAAAGCGGCCTTATTTCTTTATCACCGGGGCCGTAAACAGCTGTTGGCCGGAATACCGTCCATCGCAATTGTTCTGAATTCTCAATGAGCAATTGTTCGGATGAACATTTACTTTGGGCATACCACGACAACTCCGGCTGACGCGCAGCTAACGATGAGACTAATAAAAAGCGGGGGGATCGTTTTCTTTGAGCTATGGCACATAAAAGATTTTTAGTGCCTTTAATGTTGGTATTTGCAAACTCCTGAAAAGAGCTTCCTCTAACGGTTGCAGCACAGTGAACAACAAACGCTGCATCACCAACTAACTGATGCAGCGCAGTTACATTATCTAAATCACCTTGAATCCACCGAAGAGATTCACTATCTGATGAGCGGTTAATTCGAGTCAATGCACGAACTATCCATCCACTTTGAATCAGTTTCTGTACTAACACATGACCAATAAAGCCAGTAGCACCTGTTATGGCTACTATTTTGGCATGCGCACTATCTGTCACCCGATTCTACAAAAGATAATTGACCTGCCAAATTTGTTCTCTGAATATAGCCTTGTCTAGCTGCAAAGCGAGAAAGCTTTCCAGATGAGGTCCGCGGCAGTGTATGAGGTGGAACCAACTCGACTACGCAATTGACTCCAAATGCCATATAAACAAGTTGCTGCAGCCTGATAATTAACGATTGACGTTCTGCTACAGAAGTAAGCCTGCATTCAATAACCAGCACAATTGTTGTAGTACCATCTTCATCATTAATTCCAAATGCAGAAGCTTCACGCGATCTAACTTCCGGTTGCTGTTCTGCTAGCTCTTCGATATCTTGTGCCCGAATATTCCGACCATTTACGATGATAACGTCAGTACGACGCCCAGTAATAAATAAGTCACCTTCAAACAAAAAACCAATATCACCGGTATCCAACCAATTACCAGACTTCAGTGCTTTGTTAGTTTCTTCTGGATTATTGTAGTAACCAGTCATTACACTATTACCATGCACTAAAACACTGCCGACCATCATTTCGGATAATTGCTGACCATCCTCATCGACTATCTTTACGATGTGTCCAGGTAATGGGCGACCGCAATTTACAAATTCATTTTGTTTACGCCCACTAGCTTGCAATCGAGCAGCCATTCTCTTATCAATCAGTGTCTTGCTATCGACTTGTATACTCTTGCACCCTTCACCGATCTTTGAAAAAGTGACTGCCAATGTTGATTCCGCAAGACCATAGCAAGGTAAAAAAGCATTCTCATCAAAACCTGCTGATGCAAATTTTTCTGCAAAATTTCTCAATGTCTCAGGTCGAATCATTTCTGCACCGATACCGGCTGCCCGCCAACAACTCAAGTCCAGCTCCTTGAGATCAGACTCTCTCACGCGAAGAGTACAAAGCTTAAGACCAAAAGGTTGACTAAATGCAACGGTGCAACGATTACGGCTAATTAAGCGTAGCCACTGCAGCGGTCGAATTGCAAAATCACGTGTTGCCAGATAGTCAACTGAGATTTGCGTAACCATCGGCGCCAACACCAATCCCACCAACCCCATATCATGATAAAAAGGCAACCATGATGCTGAGCGATCATCCGGCTTTATTTCCAAGCCATTACGCACTATACCTTGCAAATTACACATCAGTGCCCGCTCGGTAATAATCACACCTCTTGGTGTTCGCGTACTACCCGAAGTAAACTGTAAATATGCTGTTTCGTTAGGGTGATTGGGCTGCAATTCTACATCTAGCGCTGGCAACTCGCTCAGCTTCGCGGGAGTTCCTACCCACGCTATGTTAGACACTCCTGCAGCAGCCTCTTCCAAAAAACCAACATAATCGATATTCGCCAGCGCGATACTCGCCTGACTACTCTCAAGCATACCCCTCAACTGTTGAACATATATCGCATGACTGCCAAGATTGACAGGAATCGGCATTGCAAACGGCACCAAACCAGCATAACGGCAGGCAAAAAACAACTCGACAAACTCTGGTGAAGTATCGGCAACAATTGCCACTCTACTGCCGCGAGGCAAATCAAACCCCGACAAGCGTTGAGCTATAATACGAGAATTCTGCCGAAGCAAACTATAAGGCAAAATTGAACGTAAATTACCCCTCGCGTCATAAAAGTTATACCCGGTTACTCCTTCCGCTGCATATTCCAGAGCACTTGTCAGAGTATCAAAACCCGCCAACTGCTGCGTTAGTGTATTGAGCGTCGGTGTCGGTATTAACTGCAACTCGCTTGAAGGCTGAAAATCAAACGCTTGCGTTAGCGGAGCGTTCAACTTGGTTATTGTCGAACTCAAGATCTTCCCCTCGAAGTTATAGTACTTGTCATCTTGCTTCTATCAGCAAGAAATTTTGGTTGAGCGCACCAGCTCTTATTTTTAATCCTAAATAATGCATTTTTTGCTGGCTGGAAAATTCTCATTCAAACGCTTACCGCTGACATTGCTTAATAAAATAAGTGTGTCATATTTGACCAATCCGCAGCTTATATAAGGTGCTTTTTCCTGTCAAGGCAATATTAAGCGGATGTTGCACCAAAACAACAATCCGCTTAATTCATGATTTTTTCTGTGCTATCCCGTATTTTTCACACTATAGGGAATCGCTCATTTTGAGGATACTCATAGAGAATTAACAGCTTCTGCAAGAAGCCAGTGTGAGTATCCGAGTGAGAAAAACGCCTTAATGCAGCATCACACTCAATGCTTTTAGCGTTTTGATCGATAGAAAGATGGATTTTCCACTGCCACTTTCGATAGCAGAATATCCGATTGCTGATTTCTGGCGACAGAAGCCGTTCTGTTGCGGGAGTGCTCCGCAGCAGCGATTTCCGCCCGAATCCTTGCGGTAGCAGCCGCAGTTGCTTCCTTATCCGCTTGTGAGCGCACAAACAGAGCTTCTTTCGCCATTATTTCAACCGCCTCCCGTGCCGTTGCCGCTTCTAATGCTTTAGATTCCAACGCAATGCGCTCTTGCATAGCAACAAGAGCGGCTGATTCTTTTCTGGCTTTTTCCAACGCCATTCGCGTTGCACTTTTTTCCGCCTCGAGTTGTGCCCTAGCTTTATTGGCCGCAATAATCTTCGCTTGCGCTCTGCTAATGGCAAGTCCTGTAATTTTTTGCTCAATCTCCAGCCGTTCGGCCACCGCCTGCTTTGCATCGACCATCGTTTTAGCGCGTATTTCCGCATCCTCCAGCAAGCGTTGCTCCAAATCAGCCTTCTTATTCATTTCTTCGGCCGCAAGAATATCCATTTGCGCTTTTGCCTCTGCCGCAGTTTTTAACCGCAACTCAGCCGCTAAGCGACTTTTGGCGGCATCGCGCGCCGCTTTCTCAATCTCCATGCGCGCTTCGGCTGCTTTCATTGCTTCTTCATCGGACCTCATGTGTTTCTGATGCTCTCGGACGGCGGCAGCTTCAGCTTTCTTTTTCTCGCTGGCAATCGCTTTAGCCTCTTTTTCAGCATGCAGAGCAGTCTCCGCTTCAGCCAGTGCATCCGCTGCAATTTGCATCCGCTGATCAGCCTCTTCCAGCAATCCGGATTCGGCAGCCAGGCGGGCCTTTATAGCATCGGCAGCCGCATTCTCCTTTGCCAGAATCGATTCGGCCAGTTCGGCAGCCACTTTTTCCGCATCGGCTCTATCACGAGCGGCAATTGTGGCTTGTGAGTCCAGCTCGGCTCTTTTCCTGGCTTGTTCAGCCGCGGCGGCTTCCGCTTCAGCTTTCTCTTGCGCCGCTTGCATCGCAGCGCTCTCCGCTTGCAGTCTTTCTTCCTCCATTTCCCGCGCTTTTTTCTCGGCTTCCAAACGCCGAGTGATTTGCGCTAATGTTTGCGCTTCCAGCCGCGAGCGGATCCGTATTTCTTCAATCGCCTGCTTTTCCGCCTCTTCTTGCGCCCTGGCCAATGCCATCGCTCTCTGTGCTTCCTGAATCCTCGCCTTTGCCAACGCCGCTGCACAAGTTTCCGCTTCGATCGCGGCTTGTGCAGCCAGATGCGCTTCCTCCGATACTTTGACTCGCTGCAAAGCAGCCACGGCAACCTCGTTTTCCTTTAATGCCGTTGCATGCGCCTTATCCAAAACAGCCGCTTCCTGTTCGACACGCCGCTGCATCTTTTCAACGATGGATGCTTCCGCTTTGATTTTGGCTTCCAATAATGCATTCAAAGCTTTTTCAGCCTTGATTTTTTCTTCCGCCAGTAACTTTGCCTTCATCTCCAATTCCCGGCGGGCATTGGCTTCCCGGATGGCTAGCGCTTCAACTTTGGCTCTAGCCCGGGCTTGGTCGGTAGCAATTGCTTCAGACTGAATTCTTGCCTCAGCCGCGATTCTGGCGTTGGCTTCGGCCCGGGCACGCGCTTCGGCAGCTACTTTCGCAATATTTTCCGCTTCAATGCGCTTATGCGCTTCCCTAATCGCTTGATCCTCGGCATTTAGCCGGTCGTGAAAAGTAGAAGCAAGCAGCCGTTTAATCTCATCGGCCGATGCAAATTGCTGATCGGAGTCAGACGCGCCGTTTAACTGCAACTCACTGTCAGACGCGGCAGCCTCTTCACCTTGGTGAGATTCCGGTGAAGTAGAAAGCTTACGTAGCGAACTGAATAGACGCATCTTAAATGTCATAAATGATTAATCAAACCAGCAATTGTCAGGGCTTTGCCGATATGAATCATCAGCAATTTTCCCGGTGAATGGATAGTCACTGTAGCAGCTTTGTATCAATGATCTGTGTTGGAAAAGAAGGGAAAAATTGTCTGTTTATGCATTGAGAATCAAAAGGTCTGTTTCCTTAGACACCTAGCCGAATTTGCTCCGGCAAAAACCGGAGAAACAACTATGGCATATTGATTTTATTGACATTCAGTATCCCCATCATCAGATTCAAACCGTCATGTACCAAATGCTCCAGAATCGGTGCATAAAAAGGCATGCTCAGCGCCAGCACAAGCAGACCGATGGACAGGGTTAAGGGAAAACCTACTGCAAAAATATTCAACTGCGGCGCCACGCGCGTCAGCACCCCCAAGGCCAGGTTAGTGATCAGCAACGCCGTCAGGACAGGAAGCGATAATTGCAAGCCCGACTTAAAAATTTCACTGCCCCAATTGGCAAGTGTCGTAAATGTTGCATCCGTGGTTCCCTCCACACCCACCGGCAGGGTGCTAAAGCTTTGCGAAATCAAGGCAATCATCATCAAGTGCCCATCGATGGCAAGAAATGCCAGACTGGCGATTACCCCCAGGAAACGGCCGACAATATCAATCTGCCCGGAATTGTGCGGATCAAAGAAAATTGCAAAACCAAGCCCCATCTGCAAACCGATTAATTCACCCGCCATCTCCACGGCAACAAAAACAATCCGCATGACAAATCCGATGGCAATACCAATGAGCGCTTGCTGCAGCAAAATAATCAAACCGACACCCGAAGCCGGATCAATTTGCGGTAACGATTTCTCCACCAGCGGCATCACCAAAATGGTGATGGCAATCGCCAATCCCAGTTTCACTCTGATTGGAGTACTTGTATTTCCTAAGATGGGAGCGGTCGCCAACAACGCCAGAATTCTGCTGAGCGGCCAGAGAAAAGCCGCCAGCAGCGTATTCAACTCAGCCGTGGTTATACTGAGCATGTTTTCGAATCACCCATTCGATTAATCAATCCAATCACCAGCAGGGTTAATAATGGTGCCTGCGGGATTAACCAAGCGCCAGCCACGGAATGCTGGTAAAGAGGCGCTGCATGTAATCGGTCATGAGCGTGATCATCCAAGGTCCGGCCAATACAATGACCAGGAACATCACCAGCAATTTCGGTATGAACGACAACGTCATTTCATTGATCTGTGTCGCCGCCTGGAAGATACTGACCAGCAAACCGGTCGCCAGCGCCGAAAGTAATAGCGGTGCGGAAATCATGAAGGTGATTTCCAGCGCTTGGCGACCGATCGTCATTGCACTTTCTGGGGTCATAATGAATTTCCTTTCAGGTGTAGAAACTTTGCGTCAATGAACCGATAATCAGATGCCAACCATCGACAAGCACAAACAGCATTAATTTGAACGGCAGTGAAATGATCATCGGCGACAGCATCATCATACCCATCGCCATCAGTACACTCGACACCACCAAATCGATAATCAGAAAGGGAATGAAAATCACGAAACCGATCTGAAATGCGGTTTTCAGCTCACTGGTGATATAAGCCGGCACCAGTATCTTCAGCGGCACTTTATCGCGGCTTTCGATTTCCTCACTATCGGAAATTTGCACAAACAGCGCCAAATCCGTTTCCCGGGTCTGATGCAGCATGAACGATTTCAGCGGCACACTGGCTCTATCGGCCGCCTCCATGATATTGATCTTGTCTTGTGAAAACGGCAAATACGCTTCATTGTAAACGCGATCAATAACCGGCGACATGATGAAGAAAGTCAGAAACAGCGCCAATCCGAGCAGCACCTGATTGGGCGGCGAAGATTGCGTACCCAGCGCCATCCGCAGCAACGACAGCACGATGATGATGCGCGTAAAACTCGACATCATCAGCACCACCGCAGGCAAAAACGTCAGCGACGTCAATAAAATCAGCGTTTGCAAGCTGAGCGAGTAGGTTGCGCTGCCGTCCGCGTTGGGTGAGCTGGTGAATGCCGGAAAGCCGGATTTCTGCGCGAACGCGGGAATAGCGATAAAGCCGGCCAAAAGCAACGCCACTCGAAGTACGTTGCGCGTCTTCAGACTGTGCGAACGGTAGTCAAAAACTGTTCTGAGGTCAGCATATTGAACAAATGAACGCGAGAAGGATTTCAATCGATTATGCATTGTCTTTTTCCATACTCTGATTGAGTTGCGTGGCGAATTCCCCCACTGGCGGATGTTCCGGTATAGCGCCGGCCGTATCGGTTGCAGGTTTGCTCAGAACATGCAGCTTGTTGACGCGTCCCGGTGCGACGCCAAGCACCAGCCACGTACGATCAATTTCAACCACGACCACCCGCTCCCTCTGACCCACACCGGTTGCCGCGACCACTTTGACCACACCCGACGCGACCGTGGGCAGTAAAGCAAAACGCTTCAATAACCAAGTGCCGCCCACGATAACCGCCAATACCAGCAATAACGCGCCGATCATCTGCAGCGTACTTTCCGTGGATATCACCGGAGCGGGCGGTACATAACCTGACTTTGCGGTTTCCGCAGCGGCCGAATAAGGCGTCGCCAGTAGCAAAAAAATCAAAAATCGAATTTGCATGTAGGCACCTAGCGGTTAAGTTTGCGAATGCGTTCACTGGGCGTGATGATGTCGGTCAGCCGAATACCGAACTTGTCATTCACCACCACAACTTCACCTTGTGCGATCAAGCAACCGTTCACCAGCACATCCATCGGTTCACCGGCCATGCCGTCCAACTCCACCACCGAACCCTGAGCCAACTGCAGCAAGTTCTTGATCGCAATCTTGGTACGCCCCAGTTCAACCGTCATCTGTACGGGAATATCGAGAATCAGGTCGATATCATGGCGGGTATTATTCGCCATGCCGTCTTTTGAGAATTCCTGAAAAACCGAGGCGGATGATGCCTGCGCCCCCATCAGGGGATTACTATTTTTCTCCACGGACGGACTCTGATCGGCCGCCGCTTGTTCCGCCATCGCAGCAGCCCAGTCGTCTACTTCCGATTCTTGTCCTGCAGAGGCATTTTGCGAGGCTGCCTGTTCCGCCATTGCAGCAGCCCAGTCGTCAGTCTCGGTTTGATTGTTTGCTATAGGCTCCGACATGTCACCACTCTCCAATAAATTATTCAGACTCTGACGGCGAGATCATGTTGTTGACTCTCAGCGCATAGCGCCCATTCATGGTGCCGTAGCGGCAATCCATAACCGGCACTCCGTCGATGTGCGCAGTAATGGATTTGGATATCTCCAGCGGGATGATATCTCCGGCTTGCATGCTGAGAATTTGTTCAAAAGTCACTTTCGTCTGCCCAAGATTGGCAACCAGTTCCACTTCAGCGCCTTGCACTTGCTGTGACAGCAACTTGATCCAGCGTTTGTCGACTTCCAGATGATCGCCTTGCAACGCGCTGTACAACGTATCGCGAATGGGTTCGATCATCGAATAAGGAATGCAGACATGGAATTCGCCGCCTTGATTACCCATATCGATATCAAAAGTGACAGTAACGACCACCTCGTTCGGTGTCGCGATCGTGGCAAACTGCGGATTCATTTCCGACCGGATATATTCAAATTTAACCGGATACACCGATTTCCACGATTTCTCATAATCTTCAAACACCACCTCAAGCAAACGATGGATGATGCGCTGCTCGGTCTGGGTAAAATCCCTTCCTTCCACACGCGTGTGATACCGGCCGTCGCCACCGAACAAATTATCCACAATCAGGAAAATCAAATTCGGATCAAAAACCATTAAAGCCGTGCCGCGCAGCGGTTTCATATGAACCATGTTAAGGTTGGTCGGCACCACCAGATTACGCACGAACTCACTGAACTTGATCACCTTGACCGGACCGACCGCGATATCCACCGTACGGCGCATGAAATTAAACAAGCCGATGCGGAAAAAGCGTGCAAAACGTTCGTTGATGATCTCGTAGGTCGGCATCCGGCCACGGACAATGCGCTCCTGCGTCGCGATATTGTAGGGCCGGACACCCCCGCGATCCTCTTCCTCCTGCACTTCATCGCTCTCGCCCGTAGCGCCTTTGAGAAGTGCATCGACCTCGTCTTGTGAAAGAAAATCTTCAGCCATGGATGGTTACTGGATTACAAATGAGGTAAATAACACTTCCCGGATATCATCCTGCAGTTCTTCCGAGCCCAGCGATTGCCTGATTTCATCCACGATCTGTTGACTCAGCAATTGCTTTCCTTGAATACCCGCAATCTCGACCGCTTTCTTGCTGGAAAGCAACATCAGAATCCGGTTGCGGATGTCCGGCATTTGTTTGGTAATCTCTTGAATTACCTCGGTCTCTCTGGCTTTTATCGTTAATCCGACTTGCAGATATTGATTGTTTTCCTCCGGTTGCAAATTAACAGTAAAAATATCCAAATCAACAAATTTCGTTGGCTTCGGTTTGGGTTGTGCCGGCTCGGATTCCTCGCCGCCAGATGTTTTCATGAAATACCATGTGCCACCGGCGCCTGCTCCGATTGCTATGATTGCTATCAAGATAGCGATTATCAATCCCTTCTTGCCTTTTTTACCTTCTGCTGCAGCTGGTGCTTCCATCGTTTTTGCCATTTCGCATAACTCCTCATTGAATGGAGTTCATTATGTGCGACGTGACAATAAACTGATGCCGCAAATAACACTGAAATAATGTCGCTATTTTCAGATACTGGCGCCGATAGAAACGAGCTCCTATCGCCCGGTTTTCAGCTGCTGGAGGAAAGAGCTCTGGTACATTCTAGCCGGTCAATTTGATTTTTCCCGGGCGGGGTTGCAGAAAAAACTAGCAATAAAATGAAACGATGTTATCTAAACTATTCACCGGTCATGCGCTTAAAACTTGCAACATGACCGGCGGCAGATAAGCAATTACTATTAAGAAGCAGGAAACGAGAATAACCCCATCCATCTTCACGCGTAGGTGTTAACGAGACCTTGATGCCGGATGGGCACAGCAGCCGTTTGAATTTGACCGGTTACTTCCTGGGTTGTGTCATTCATATTATCACCCCCTTTTGCAGCATAAAATGCTTGCTGCTGCTTATTCTCCTGTTGAAACGAATCGGCGCCTACCATTACATTTCCCAATTGAATACCATTCTCCGCCATCATTTCCCTTAAGCGCGGCAAAGCTTCCTGAATAGCGTCGCGTACCGCCGAATGAGGAGATACAAATTGCGCCGTCGCCTGATCCTGGGTAATACTCAACATCACTTCAACAGGACCTAAGTGCGCCGGATTCAAACGGATCTCAGCCACCTGATGTTGCTGCGAGCTCAGCCACACAATTTTTTGCGCAAACTCACCGCCCCATTTATGCTGCCCTACAGGCGCATCGACCTTTACGTCCTGTGGCGCTGCGCTCTGCGAAGCGGTGACGGTAGTGTTACTTAAACCGAAAGACTGTGATACCACCGGTTCTTCCTGAGTTTTCAAGATCGGCACAGCATTGTCGAGCTGAGTATCTTCACTCAGCTCTGCAGCAGGAGGGACAAACTTGCCGTAAGCGGCAGAATCTGCCGTTCCCAGAAATTGCCAATAATTATTGGATGAGGAATTCATACTGATCGCATCTGAGTCAGCCTGATTCTGACCTTGCTGCAACAGTTGATTAACAGCCGGAATCACAGCGCTGGTAATTTGTTCGCTATTTTGCGGCAAGGGCATATCGGGAGGTACTGCAGTTGCAGTTTGAGGCAATGCGGATGCTGCGGTCGTTGCATCCGGGCTGGCTGTCGCACCCATCGCCTGTAACGACGGAACCGCTTTAAATGTTGCCGAAGCATCGTTCAGGAGATTCTGAATAAAACTTCTGGTTCCATCCGCCTGAGCATCTGTGGAGGAATCGGTCATATCCTTATCTTTATCCTTATCTTTATCTTTTGATGGAACATTTTTATCCGATCGATCTTGTGCAGCTGCAGTGTCATTTTTCTCTTGCTTATTCGTGGTTTCGGATACTTCCCGGTCTAAAACCTTACCAAAATCTTCTGTAGCAGGATCTTTGGCTCCTGATGATTTGGCTCCTGATGAACCAGAGTTCGCCGCTGCTGCCGGATTGTCTGCGGAAGATAGAATCTGAGGTGCAATCGATATGTTTAACATAAGCTTATGGTCTCGTACGATTAATAATCTAGCTATGAATGAGCAATATCCATACCAATCCGGCAATTGCGGACGATATCGTTAACTGTCCTTGCGATAAATGGAATTCAAGGCAAACTCATCCAGTGCCTTTTGTTCTTGTTGCATTTGTTTCTGATTCTCGGCGTGCTGTTGACGTTGGGATAACGTGTCGTAGGATTTCAGTTTGCGCTGATGGGATAGAAACTCATCGTTGCCTGCCATTCTTTTATTTTGCGCATGCAAGATTGCCTGACGCTGCTCCGTAATCGCTGCATCCAGCTTATCCATGAAGGCCATGAAATTGAGCCATTCGATATGATCCATCCCTGTTTCTGTTGAATTCTGAAAATGAGACTGATAACTGTGGCGGTACTGCAAAAGCAAGTTGAGCTTCTTTTCAGCTTCCCGTTGCTGAAAATTCAATTTGCCGAGATTTTTCGCGGAAGCATCCGCCCGTTGCTGCGCCAATTCCAACAGCAGTTTTAATGACGATGAGGTTGCCATAGTTTTTACCGGATTCCTTCGCTTTCAAATAACTTGGATAATTTCTCCACACTATCGGCAAAGTTATCGTGTTGAAACATAGTTTGCAGTAAAAATTTTTCAAGGGACGGATAAAGTCTGATAGCCCGGTCCAATTCCGCATCCGTGCCGGCAACGTAAGCACCGACGCTGATCAGGTCATGGCTGCGTTGGTACCGTGAATAAAGGCTTTTAAACTGCCGCGCCATGTCAATCTGTTTCTGCGGCACCACGCTGGTCATGACCCGGCTGATCGAAGCTTCGATATCGATGGCCGGATAATGCCCCGATTCAGCCAATCGCCGCGTTAGCACGATGTGGCCATCCAAAATGGCGCGCGCACTGTCGGCGATGGGATCATTTTGATCGTCCCCCTCGGCCAGCACGGTATAAAAGGCGGTAATCGAGCCACTATTCTGATTGCCGTTACCGGCCCGTTCCACCAATTGCGGCAATTTGGCGAATACCGAGGGCGGATAGCCTTTGGTTGCCGGCGGCTCGCCGATGGCCAGAGCGATTTCCCGCTGCGCCATGGCATAGCGCGTCAGCGAATCCATAATCAGCAGCACATGTTTACCGGCATCGCGAAAATATTCGGCGATGGCCGTGGCATAAGCCGCACCCTGTAAGCGCAGTAACGGTGAAGTATCGGCAGGCGCGGCGATAACCACCGAACGGGCGAGTCCTTCTTCTCCCAGAATATTCTCGATGAATTCCTTGACCTCGCGCCCCCGCTCGCCGATCAACCCGACAACGATGACATCGGCTGTGGTGTAGCGTGCCATCATGCCCAACAAAACGCTCTTGCCCACGCCGCTACCGGCAAACAATCCCATGCGCTGCCCGCGCCCAACCGTCAGCAACGTATTGATCGCACGCACCCCGACATCGAGCGGCTCGGTCACCGGAACCCGCTCGAGCGGGTTATACGGCCGGCTATAGAGCGGCACGCTATGCTCGGCGCGGGTTGGTCCGAGACGATCCAACGGCTCACCGACACCGTTCAATACCCGTCCCAGCAACTCCGGTCCGGCGGTCACATGCTTGGCACGATCTGCCGCGCGCCTGCGCGGATGCAGAACACTGCCGAGGCGGGGTAATTCACCGGCAAGCTCGGCAGGAATGACTTTGGCACCGGGAGACAAACCATACACATCACTGGAGGGCATGAGAAACAAGCGTTCCCCGGAAAATCCGACGACTTCGGCCGAAACGCTCAGGCCATTCGATAGGGAAATGGTACAACTGCTCCCGACCGGTAACCGGAGTCCGACTGCCTCCATCACCAATCCGGAAACACGCGTGACGGTTCCGCTTAGCAAGAAAGGGTTTGCGGGATTAATCAGCTGGGTGCAGTTCTTCAGGAAACCGCCCCATTGTTCATGACGCGTCATGTCAATCGGCCTTGTTTAACCATTCGTCAGTCTGGCCGAGGGTTGACAACACCCGTTGCCAGCGCACTTCCAGACTGCCGTTGATTTCACTGCCGCCAGCCTCGATACGGCACCCGCCGCGGATTAACTGCTCATCTTCACGGATGCTCCAATGATCCTGCTCCAGCTGCTCATGCAGATGCGCAAGTACTAGTTTTGCATCCTCGGGATGCAAGAAAAGACGAGGGTGTTGCGTCGCATTGGGCAAGTTACGGATGGCTTCTTGCACAATCGGCACAATCAATTCGGGTTGCAGTTTCAGCGCCTCCGTCACCATTTTTTTCGTCAGTGCGATAGCCAGTTCGAGCAGGCTGGCTGCCACTTGCTGGTCCATTTGCTGCAGATCCTGATCCAGCTTGGTTAACAACGTCTGCATGCGAGCCACTTCGGCTTTAACTTCGCTCTCAGCCAAAGCCCGGCCTTCTGCATATCCGGCTGCATGACCTGCCGTATGACCTTCTTGCAACCCGGCTGCATATCCTTGTTCTTTCGCGCTTCGCAAAACTGCCGCAATTTCCTCTTCGGTCGGCAAGGAAACTTGAGGTTGACTATCAGACTGATCATTCGATTCCTTGCCGGCTTCCTGAGCTTCCTGCGATAACTCAGGCGCTTCAAAGGAATCCATTTCCCAGCGCTGATAGGCGGTGAGTTTTTCCTTGGGAACAAAATTACTTGCAATCATCGATAAACCACCGATTCGGTAATAAACAGGTCACTGCTTACATGGACCGGATGCAAAAACGATCCGTTAAATGAAGCCATCGTCACCTTTTCCACCCAATACGATCTGCCCATCGTCAGCCAATTGACGCACGATTTTAAGAATTTCTTTTTGTTCGGCTTCGACTTCGGATACCCGTACCGGACCTTTGCTTTCAAGATCTTCGCGCAGAGCTTCAGCAGCACGCTGCGACATATTCTTGAAAACTTTCTTACGCAATTCTTCCTGCGCCCCTTTCAACGCAATAATCAAGGATTCCGACTGAACTTCACGCAACAGCAATTGAATACCATGATCATCGATTTCAATCAGATTATCGAATACAAACATTTCATCCATGATCTTTTGCGCCAATTCTTCATCGTACTGTTTGACATTCTCGATGACGCTGGTCTCCTGAGCGGTCGGCACAAAGTTAAGGATCTCCGCAGCAGCCCGGACTCCACCCATCGCCGCTTTGCGGATGTTATTACTGCCGGATAACAATTTGGTCAACACATCGTTGAGTTCGCGCAGCGCGTCGGGCTGAATACTGTCCAGCGTGGCGATGCGCAACAACGTATCGTTACGCAGCCGCTCGGTAAATAGACTTAAAATTTCACTGGCCTGGTCCCGTTCCAAATGAACCAGAATGGTAGCGATAATCTGCGGGTGTTCATTCTTGATCAGCTCCGCCACCGAAGGCGCATCCATCCACTTCAATCCTTCGATCCCACTGGTATCGCCGCCTTGCAAAATCCGATCGATGAGATTTGCCGCCTTTTCATCGCCCAGCGCGCTGGTCAGCACCTTGCGGATATAGTCTGCAGAATCCTGGCCCAGCGTGGTTCTTCCTTCGGCTTCATTGCAAAACTCCGAGAGAATATTGTCAATCTCGCTGCGTGAAATATTCTGCAGCGACGACATCGTCTCACCCAATCTTTGCACTTCCTTGGGTCCCAGTAACTTAATGACCGATGCCGCTTCCTGCTCACCCAGCGACATCAGCAAAATTGCGCTCTTTTTGATTCCATCTTCAGCCATTTTTAGCCATCCAATCTTTTACCACATTGGCAACGATGGCGGGCTCATCGATAGCCAATTGCTTAGCTCGCTTGAGATTTTCCTCAGATATCGATTTTTGAATCGCTTGAATCGCCCCTTCATCCACTTGTCCCGGCAACTGACCTTGTACCGCCCCTTCACCCGGCAATCTCTGCTGATCTACGGTTGGAGGTGGCGGCGTTAAGCTTTTCAGGAAAGGTTTGAGTACTTTGAGTAAGAAAAATAAAACCACAGCCGCGATCAAAAACTGCTTGCCGATGTCCTTGGCCAGCATGATCACCTCAGGATCCTTCCATAGCGGAACATCCAGCACTACTTCGCCGTTATTCGTAAATAGATTGTTGGTGACCGTGAGCGAATCCCCGCGTTTCTCGTTATAACCCATCGCTTCACGCACCAGATTGTTGATTTCCTTAATTTCCTCAGCCGTCAACGGTTCGTGCGTTACTTCACCGTTTTCATCGACTTTCTTGCGGTAATTCACCACCACTGCGGCAGTCAAGCGTTTGATATTGCCGGCCGATTGCTGCACATGCTGTACCGTTTTATCGACTTCGTAATTAATCGTCGATTCTTTTTTCTTATCAGTCGGCACCGTTTTATCGCCGCCTTCTTTCTTCTCGCCGCCCACTTCAATCGGCGCCGTTGCCGGCTCAGGCGGACGATTGGTCAGCGCGCCCGGAATGCCGCCATCCGGCTTAGTGCCCGTGGAAGTTGCTTCGAGTGTTTGCTGGCTGCGGATAGCGGCAGCCTCCGATTCTTTATTATTCGGCCGGTAAATTTCTTCGGCGCGTTCAATCCGGGAAAAATCCACGTCCGCAGTCACTTGAGCGCGCACATTCGCTGCACCGGTAATCGGGGTGAGAATCGCTTCGATACGGCGGATATAGTTCTCTTCGATTTCCTGTATAAACTCCAATTGCTTGGCATCAAACCGGGAATCCTGCTTATCGTTCTGCGTACTCAACAGATTGCCGTTTTGATCCACCACCGTCACATTCTTTACCGGCAAATTAGGCACGCTGCTGGACATCAAATGTACAATCGCGCTGACTTGTTCGACGCTCAAAACTCTACCCGGGTGCAGATGGAGCAATACCGAGACACTCGGTTGCTGTTTTTCTCTTGAAAATACCGAAGGCTTAGCCATCGCCAAATGCACGCGCGCACTTTGCACCGCGGCTAACGACTGAACCGAGCGCGCCAATTCACCTTCCAATGCGCGCTGATAATTAACCTGCTCGAGGAATTGGCTGGCGCCGAATTTTTGATTCTCCATCAACTCGAAACCCGCCAGGCCGCCTTTCGGCAATCCCTGGCCCGCTAGACGCAAGCGCGCTTCATGCACGTGCTTTTCCGGAACCAGAATCGCACCGCCGCTTTCGGAAAACTTGTACGGCACGTTCATTTGCTGTAAAGCGCCGATGATGGCAGCGCCATCCTGATCCGGCACATTGTTGTAGAGCACGCGATATTCCGGCGTCTGACTCCACATCAAAGCACCAACCAGCAGCGCAATCACAGCCGCTGCCGAGAGAATTAATCCCAGTTTTTTTTGATTGGATAGCTGATTGAACTGCGCCAGACTACCGGCTGCAGCGGGTGCGACTGTATTGGATTCACTCGGTACTGTTGCCACGTGCTCTTCTCCTGCTTAAATTCCTGGCCACCAATCAAATAAGATTTGTTATTGAGCTGAAACCGCCGGGCTTGCCAGTCGCAGCCTATATCTGCAGCCTCGCCGTTCAACTTATCCATCGCCATGCCGTAAAAAAACTCACTCCAACAATCGGCATTTGGACTGGATTTTTATTGATGCGATGATTATCGATACATTTATAAAATCCGAATGCTTAAAAAGAATAGATTTGCCCGCCTTATTCGCGTCATTATCGGCACGGGTAACGATGGTAAGCTAACGCCATTCTCACAAACTGTATTCACAACTCGTGCAAACCAAGAACGTCAGTAAAATTAAATCGATACCGGCGGATCAAGAACAGCTCAAGCTGGCATTCGCAGCTTTTAACGAAGCATCGGAACAGCTATCCGGCGTCTATCAGCATTTACAGCGTCAAGTGGCGCAGCTCACCCGTGAACTGGCGCTGGCCAACGGCGAATTGCACAAACAGTTACTGGCGAAAGAAAATCTGTCGCAGCAGTTAAGTCTCTTATTGAATGCACTACCGGGCGGCGTAATCGCATTGGACGCTCAAGAATGCATCGAACAAGTCAATCCGGCCGCTATCGCCATTCTCGGCCAATCCCTGGTCGGATTGAGCTGGCAACAAGTTGTGCAAGAACGTTTATCGCCCACCGCGATCATTGACGAGTGGCTGTTAAAACATGAACACAGCGTGCAACCGCGACGCATCCGCATCGGCAGCAGTGCAACCGATCCGGCCGGCAGACGGATTCTGCTGGTAAACGACATCACGGAAGCCTACGCCATGCAGGAACGGATCCGGCGCAACCAACGCCTGACTGCCATGGGCGAAATGGCGGCCAACCTTGCGCATCAGTTACGCACACCGCTCTCGACCGCGTTGTTGTATGCCAATCACTTGGGAAGCGATGCACTGACTCTCGACGAGCGGCACAAATTCGCAACCAAAACCATTGAACGCTTGCATCATCTGGAACAATTAACCAAGGATATGCTTCGTTTTGTCAAAGGCGAAGCAAGACGGCGCGAGCATGTCGTCGTCAGCGATTTGCTGGCCGAGCTGCACCAGGTTGTCGAACCGCAAATGGCGCAGCGGGATTTGCAGTTCATTGTCGATGACCAAAGCGCGGCAGAAACCATGATTACGGATCATCAAGCTTTATGCGGCGCCATGATCAATCTGCTGGAAAATGCCATGCAAGCATCGGCTCCGGGCGGACAAATTACGCTCGCCAGCCGGTTGGAAGAAAAAAACATCATCTTCACTGTTCATGATGATGGACCCGGTATCGATGCGGCATTGCAAGAAAGATTATTCGAGCCTTTTTTCACCACGCGCGCGGAAGGCACCGGTTTAGGCTTGGCCATTGTCCGCGGTGTCATCGAATCCATGGGTGGCAGCGTGCAGGTGAATTCAGCACTGTGCAAGGGCAGTGAATTTTTGATCCGGCTACCCAAGAGCAAAGGAGATGAATCATGAGAGCACTGCCGATTCTGGTGGTTGAAGACGATGAGGATTTGCTGGAAGCCATTTGCGCCACGATGAAACTGGCCGGATATAAGACTTTGGCGGCCGCAAACGGCAATGATGCCATGGCTGTTCTGCAACAATCATCCATCGGCATGGTGGTCAGCGACGTACAAATGAAACCCGTCGACGGATTTACGTTATTGAAAAGTATCAAGGCGTTCGATCCCGAGCTGCCGGTATTGCTGATGACTGCATACGGTGATGTGGAAAAAGCGGTTGCCGCCATGCAAACCGGCGCTTGCGATTATTTGCTGAAGCCGTTCGATCCGGATAATCTGCTCGCGCATGTCAAACGGCATGTTTTATCCCACCCGGAACAGGATGACAAAGTCGTCGCCAAAGATCCGCGCACGCGGGCATTGCTATCTCTGGCGAAACGCGTCGCACAATCACCCGCCACTGTCATGCTGACGGGAGAAAGCGGTTGCGGCAAGGAAGTCATCGCACGCTATATTCATCAGCATTCGGCGCGTGCCGGAAAATCGTTTGTCGCGATCAATTGCGCGGCTATTCCGGAGAATCTGCTGGAAGCCACATTGTTCGGTTACGAGAAAGGCGCTTTCACCGGCGCAGCGCAAGCACAACCCGGAAAGTTCGAACAAGCGCAGGGCGGCACGCTATTGCTGGACGAAGTTTCGGAAATGCCATTGGAGCTGCAAGCCAAATTGCTACGCGTGCTGCAGGAAAGAGAAGTGGAGCGCGTCGGCGGGCATAAAACGATCAAATTGGACATCCGCGTTCTGGCGACTTCCAACCGCGACATGATGGCGACGGTTAAAAGCGGCCGGTTCCGTGAAGACTTGTATTACCGGCTCAATGTATTTCCGATCGAAATCCCATCATTGCGGGAACGGCCGTTGGACATCGAACCCCTGGCGCAGCGGGTGCTTGCGGAAGCAACCGCCGGTCCCGGTCACGCCGCCTGCACAATGACAAAAGCGGCAATTGACAAGTTAACGCGCTACTCCTGGCCGGGTAACGTCAGGGAACTGGAAAATATCATGCAGCGCGCGATGATTCTGGCGGCGGATGAGCTCATCGATGCGGAACATATTCATTTGCCGCACGCTGATCCCGTCCGGCAAGCGGATGAAGCCAATGAAGCCGATGCGGAGCCATCTTCCGAGGATATCAAGACGCTCGAACGGAAACATATACTGGAAACTTTGGCTGCTGTTAATGGTTCGCGCAAACTGGCCGTAAAGAAACTAGGTATTTCCGAACGAACTTTGCGTTATAAATTGCAACAATACCGCATGACCAGTTAACCACGGATTTCCTATACAACAGATGCGCATGATTTGATAAAATTTTCAAATATTTATAATTTTGCAAGAAACAGCAAAAATTGACAGTGGAGTAAAGCATGGACAAATCCGGGATTGATAGCATTTTGCAGCAATTGCAAGCAACGTCGGCGCTTGCTTCCGGTGTAAAAAAATCAGCGGGCGCGGACGAAGTTGCGGGTGTCGATTTCAGCGAAAAGCTGAAAGCGGCTGTCGATCAAGTCAACACGGCACAAAAAAGTGCGGATAAGCTCAGTGAGCAATTCGTCAGCGACCAGTCAAACGTCGATTTGCATGAAGTGATGATCTCGTTGCAAAAAGCCAATGTGTCCTTTCAATCCATGGTCCAGGTTCGTAATAAACTGGTCACCGCCTATCAGGAAATCATGAACATGCAGGTTTAAAACTCGCGGACCAGCCTCCAACCTCATTCCATTCACTCTTCCATCGTCATTTCCAGTTCCAGCCAGTTTTCCTCGAGTTCGGCCACTTTTTTCTCGAGCGCCGCATGAGTGGTGCTGAGTTGATCAATTTCCTCACGCGAACAGTTTGCGTAAGTAGCCGGATCGGCTAGGCGGCGGTTCGCTTCGGCCAATTCTTTTTGCGCAATCGACAATGCAACTTCGAGTTTAGCTTGCTTGGAAAGCAAAAATTTTTTATTTGGCTTGGCCGGTGTTTTAAGCTGCGGTTTTTGCACCGCCGCTTTTGTTTCCGTGGCTTCTCGGGAACGGCGCGCTTCCAGCCAGTTTTTGTAATCTTCCAGATCACCGTCCAGCAACTGCGCTTGGCCGTCCGCCACCAGCCACAATTCATCCGCCACCGCACGCACCAGGCTGCGATCGTGCGAAACCAGTACCACCGCGCCAGTATAAGCCTCCAATGCCAATGTCAGCGCATCGCGCATGTCCAAGTCCAAATGATTGGTCGGTTCATCCAGTAACAGCAAATGCGGTTTCTGCCAGGCCAATAACGCTAGCGCCAAACGGCTTTTTTCCCCGCCGGAGAAACTGGCGACCGGACGGTTCTCGCCGTCCCCGCCCAAACCGAACCGGCCCAGAAATTTCCGCAGATCCAGCTCGGTTTGCGCCGGTGCCAGTTTCTGCATGTGTTCCAAAGGCGTTGCCGCACTGTCGAGATTTTCCAGCTGATGCTGTGCAAAGTAGCCGATGCGGATATTTTGCGCCCATTCCAATGAACCAGTTGCCGGCTGGATTTCTCCGGTCAGCAGCTTGATCAACGTGGACTTCCCCGCGCCGTTCGGTCCGAGCAGCACAATGCGCGCACCCGCTTGCAATACCAGATTGACACGCTGAAACAACACCCGGTCGTCATAACCAAAGCTCATGTCTTTAACGCGCAGCAATACATCCGGGCTGCGCTCCGGCGCTTCGATCTGCAGTGCGAAATGACCATCCTCACTGTGCACCGGCGCCAAACGGGTCAAGCGCTCCAGTGCCTTGATGCGGCTTTGCGCTTGCTTGGCCTTGGTCGCCTTGGCGCGGAAGCGGCGCACAAAATCTTCCATATGCGCGATTTGTCTTTGCTGCTGCTGCAAGGCTTGCGCATGTTGCAGCAGCCGTTCGGCGCGCGCGCGCTCGAAATCGTCATAATTGCCGCTATAACCGTCAATTTGCCGGTTGTGGATATGCGCGATGCGGTTGACGCATGCATTGAGAAACTCACGATCGTGCGATACCACGATTAAACTGCCCGGATAACGCGCCAGATATTGCTCCAGCCACAGAATCGCTTCCAGATCTAAATGATTGGTCGGTTCATCGAGCAGCAGCAAATCGGCGCGATGCATCAAAGCGCGCGCCAGATTCAAGCGCATCCGCCAGCCGCCGGAAAAATGATTCACCGGCCGTTCCAGCGTGGAACTGGCGAAACCCAATCCATTTAATAGCTGCGCTGCACGCGCCTGCGCTGTATAACCGTCGATCACCTCATAGCGTTGCTGCGCCTCAAACCAGGCATCATTATGCTCGGCCTGCGCCAAAATTTTTTCCAGGCGGCGCAATTCGACATCACCATCCAAAACAAACGCAATGGCGGACTGATCGGAATTGACGATTTCCTGTTCAACGAAGGCAACGGTTTTACCGGACTGCAAACTGACATCCCCGCCATCCGGCTTGATCTCGCCGCGAATCAGCCGGAATAACGTGGACTTACCGCATCCGTTTTTACCGACCAAGCCTACGCGCTGATCGGCAAAAATCGGCAAATTGCAATTTTCCAGTAATGGGATTCCGCCTTGCAGATAAGTCAAAGCCTGTATATTCAGCATAACATCTTGAGAATTTTAGAACACCCGATTGAGCGGCTTAAAAAAAGAAATGTGCGATCATACACGATATGCATGATCATTTATCCAAGTTCGGTGCAAACCCAGTGAGTATGCGTTACCCGACAATCCAATGACTTCACAGAAACCAGACAAAGATATAACCATATGATAGTTAAAACATAATCATAGTGTTAAATTATTAGGCAGATTGAGAATTCTCTTTATGGTTCGTAAAGTTAATGCTCAAATACGAGCTTTATGCACAATGTTATCCACAAAAAATGTGGATAAATGAAAATTGAACAGCATAAAGAAGGCGGTACTTTAAGGAAATGCCGACTAATTCGATGAACGCGATGAAACGCGAGACACGCGGAACGCAGTGATCGAGACATATCATTGAGATGGACGAGGACGCGAATGCTACGCAACAAAACGATTCGCTCGTGCAATCAATTCATCAGCGTTTCCTTAAGAGCTGGAGCCAATTTTTGGATGAAATCTTGCCCGCTCAGTGCAAATAAATCGTAACCGGCATGCCATTGATTAAGCGGTTTTTGACACTTTCAACGAACTCCATTTGCGCCAATATGGCGAATTGCACAGCCTCCAAGGGATTGATTTCAACTGGAGCCGATTTTTGCATGACACCCGGCACGGAAATTATTTTAGCTTTAGCTTTCTCGCCGTTAGGAAATTTGACCGTGACAGTTTGCCCCACCACCGCATAATCCTGATATTTCGGCGGAATATAGGCGTCGATATGCGCTTTGTCAGGAAATATAATTTCCAGCAAAGGCTGGCCGCGCCCCAGAAATTCCCCGGGTTGAGCGAACAGTTCCGTCACCATACCGTTTCCGGCCGGTGCAATGAGATTTAACTGATAAATTTGATCTTGAATCTTGTCGAATTCCAGTTGCAGTTGATTAATCCGGTTTGAGATCAAGCGTATTTCCGGCGACTGGCCATGCTCCTGACTATATACCCTGTCTCGTTCCATACGCTCCGCTCTCTCAAGCGCCGCCAGATTTTCCAGAGCTGAATGATGCTGACTCCGCGCTGATGCAACTTCGGCTTGCGTTGCAGCGCCCTGCTTGAATAGCGATTCGTACTGGCGCAAGCGCTGATAGGAAAAATTTTTCTGTTCCTGGGCAAACTTCATCAACTCTGTTGAACTTGTTCTACCGTGATCAGCCCGTAACAGCATTTTGTGCTTCTCTTGCACCAAGGCATCGAGCTCGACTTGCAGCCGGTCGCGATTGTCGAGTAGTGTGGTATTAACCATTTCAGCCAAGCGCGAGCCTTCGGATGCCGTTTGCAGCGGCTCGACAAATAATTGCTGCACATAACCATCGGCCGCAGCACGCATGGTAAAACTCGGCAACCGGATGCGGCCGTTGGCCTCAATGTTGATCGCATCCCACGCAATGACCCCCAGCAGATAAACGATTGGCAGACTGGATATCGCAATAATCAAATACCAGCGCCACGGCTTGGCGGAACGTTTAGCCGCACTGTATTGAACCCGTAACCCGCGGTCGATGTCCGGTGCTTTACTTTCCGGTTGATTAAAGCGTATTTTCATGAAGATAGCTCTCCAAGTCTTGCCATGATTGAATAACGAGCCCGCTGAAATTGGCTGCCTTGAGCTGATCCTGCAATCGTTTCATCGCATCGATGAAAATGGATTGCGGTTTGTGCGCATAACTGTTTTCCGGACCCAATTCCCGTTCCAGGCTTTGCGCCAGGCTGAATGCCAAATCCGGATGTTGCTGCATGGCTGATTTCAGCACGGTAACAATATTCGCCAGATTCAGCGAGTAGTACATGACGATAATTTCTTTGACTCCTGCCACTTTCAATTCGCATGGCAGACAAATATCGAAAGACGATGCCTTCGTCAGATAACGCGGATGCATGCTGAAGCCTACCGGCCACGGCGAAATGGCGGATACCTGGCGAACCGTTTCGATCAGTTCTTCCAGCCGCGCTTTTCCAGACAATTCCGCCACGAGTTGATCCGGCTCGATATCGAGGTGCAGACCGTCAAAATTGATGTTGCTGAGTTTCTTGACAAATTGCAGCAGCTTGCCGCGCTGCGCGGGCAAAATCCAATCGGGATCACCCAGCAGCAATTCAACCTTTTTCCCCCGCCGGTGCGCATCCGTCAGAAACTTTTTCAACCGCGCGGGATTTTCCGCAATCCTGGAAATTTGCCGTCCGTTCAGAGAAATCAGGAAGCGATCGATTTCGATAGCCTGATTCTTCTTCCACAGGTCCGGTTGGGCAATTAATTGGTCAAAATTCCACACATACGCGGCCAAGCGGCCGGAAGAAACTTGGGTATCCGCTGCGGCCGGTTGATTAACGCGCTTTGCTGATACCCGCTTTTCGCCGCCGGCGAGAAACGATACCGCTTGATGCAGCGGCTCCATCAGTTTGTTTAAGTTGATTTCCGGATGAAGATTCCTTCCTTTGGTTTCCAGCAACGAAATAAATTGCCGCAACCGGATATGCAATTTCCATTGCTCCGATTCCGTTTCGACATTTTCGATCGCAATCCGGTAATAGGTATTGACTGCTTGAAAGTATTTCTCGATGACATCTCCATCCATCACCCGCAGGCGCAAATTCCGTTCGCGAATCAATTCCCGCGCCGCTTCCAGTCGCGTATGCTGAAATTTGATTTGTTGCGCCAGCTGCTGATAGCTGCTGA
Organism: Gammaproteobacteria bacterium; assembly: GCA_015709635.1. NCBI lineage: Bacteria > Pseudomonadati > Pseudomonadota > Gammaproteobacteria > Gammaproteobacteria bacterium. The sequence continues at coordinate 347,897 of CP054180.1, read as the reverse complement.
GCAAGGCGCGGAATTCATGCTGCAACTCCTGATCCCGGTGAGTGTAATCCGCGCGCAGGCTGATCAATTGACTGTTTAACCGGGATTCTTCATTTTTCCGCAGGCTCATAATTTCGAGCGGCATTCTGAAATTAAAACCGACCGATCCGCCATAGCCGAGCTGCATCGATTCGGGCGATGGATGCGGAATGGCCGGACCGCCGAAAGCAGTCGCGTTGACATCGGACTCAATCCCGCGCCAATTTTCCTTTTCTTTGGTATTTTGAGTGTTGTCTATACGGGCCTGCAGTATTTTCAGATCCAGTTGCTCGACATCCATGAGCGTACTGTTTTCAATTTCATGCAGCTCCGGTTTGATCGCCTCAAAGGGGGAAATTCTGGCATTCGTCAAATACCCCAGCCTGATTAACGCTTGATCGCGGTTATTGCTGAATTCTATTTGTGACCGCTCGGCGCGATCGAAGGCTGAAAGAAACTCGAGATAATCCGACATGAACAACAAACCCGCTTCACGGCGTTTATGCAGAATGTCGGCCACACCATCGTCGCGCAGTCGCAGGTAGGCTTCCGTCAAAGCCAGCATCTTTTTTGCGCTCCAATAGGCGGCATAGTTTTCTTCCAGGAAAAGTTTCGCCAGCCGTTTGCTCCAATCCAGCCGGATACCTTCGATTTTCACCTGGGTTGCCGCATCGTCAATCGCCCGCTGCTGCCGCTCGGCACTGCCCAGCAACGGATAACGCACACCGATCCGGCCCAGCGGATCAAAAAAGTGCCCGAAAGGCTCGCGAGCAAACGGGCTTTTTTGATAACCCCCGGACACCCCGCCGAATATTTCCCAGCCCTTCTGCGCTTCCTGCACATGCAATTGCGACTGCTGCGCATCCAAATCCGCTTTCGCTTTCAGTACGGTTGCCGCCTCATCCAGATTCGCGTAAAACTCGGTCAGCGTCCTCACTTCGGCGGCTGCATTGGCCGTCAGCATCAGCACCAGCGCGAGCGCGAGCAGCAAGAAAAAACGCACTTTACTGTTTTCCCTTTTTCAGCACCCACAACGGTGCCATCGCAGAATCCAGATGACCTTTATTGAGTATCTGATTCAAAATCGCAAAAGTGCTCCATACCCGCGAAATAAACTGAAACAGCGGATAAACCGGCAGAATTAACATGGCTTCGCAGTCCTGCCATTTTCTGTCCGAGATAAGCGCAAGATAGAAAATATACTGCAACGTAATCAGACTCAGATAGAACATATAAACCAGCATCATGTTCAACAGAAAAGTATAGATAGGAAGTTTTATCGCCATATAGATGGTATAAATCACGATCGAGAAAGGCATGACGATCTGAAACAAGATCCCGTACCATAGTAGAAATATGAAATTGCTCCACCCCATAGTCGCAGCGGAAATTCCGTACTTGTGCTTATTCGAGTAGATGTACCAAAGATCGCCATCCCAGCGTAAGCGTTGCTTGAGAAAATCCTGAAAACTCTCCGGCACATCGGTATGCGAAACCGCACCGGGTTCAAATTCGATCTGCAAGTGCGGATAACGCCTGTGGTATTGTTTGATACGCAACGTCAGATCAAGATCTTCGGCAGTCCCGGTATTCCATCCGCCGATTTTTTGTATAAAAGATTTTCTGAAAATACCGAAAGCCCCGGGTACGTTGTTAATGACATTCAGCTTTGCGAATCCTAACTTGCCCACCTGCATGGTCAGCATATATTCCAGACTCTGCAACCGGGTGACGAGCGTATTCCGGGCATTACGCACGCGCATCGGGCCGGTAACCGCCACGATGCCAGGATTGCGAAAGTGCGATACTGCAGAATTCACCATTTGATTGTCGAACGACGTATCGCCATCCAATGCAAAAAAAATCTCACCCTGCGCCCGGTTCAAGCCGGCATTCAATGACGAGACTCTGCCGCCGCGTTGAATTTTTGGGATAATGATCAACGAGCGCTTGGTGTAATTCGCAGTCACGGGTGTGAGTTCCTTCAACGCTTGATAGGTCGCGATATTTTTTTGCACGCCATCGACCATCGCAATGACTTCAATATGTCCCGGATAAATTTGCTCCAGCAAAGAAATCACCGTACCTTGCACCGCCTTTCCTTCCGCGTAACAGGTAATCGCACAAGTAACCTTAGGATAATACGGAAGGGACACCGGTGCCTCTGCCGATTTCCTGAACAAATAGCGGAAAACGCTCATCCAATTGAGAAAATACAGCGGCAATTCAAAAAACAGTACGAACGGAATCAGCATGAATACATACTGCACATCTTGATAACGCGATGTAGCAAGAAGGAAAAACGACCATGCCTGATGCAAACTATCCATGAACTATAGTAATTCACCGGAAAGACGCGCCAGAAGAAGCTCGGCATTTTCCTTGCCGGTAATATTTTGCGAAGAAATGCTGATAAAGCGGAAATCCAATTTATGCTCACTTTCTTCCAGCAGTACTTTCATGCTGTTCTCAATACGCCGGTGAAAACCGATCAACCCCTGTTCATCGGTATTCGGTAACAGCAGCCACAGCATGTTCTCTGCCGTTCGCGTGGAAAGATCGGGGGTACGCAACAAGCTTCGCAAACGTTGCGCAAAGGATTCGAGCATTTGCAGCAAGCGCGCATGGTTAAACAGCTCCACCAAATCCGGCAAATTGGCAAAATAGATGCCGAATAAACTGAAGTGCACATTGGGATAACGCTGCGACGTCACCATCATCCAATCGAGGTCATGAATAAACAGCTCGCGGGAAACGAAGTCGAGTTGATCGAACCCCGAAGACAAATCGAATACTTCACCGCGAAAAGCAATCGTCCTGCCTTTATCGCTCAAGCGCCAGCTGTGCACCTCATTCAGAATGAGATCACCGGGCTTCATCTCTTTTTCACACATCGCGCAGCGCACCTGCACATCGCCTTCTATGAAAGTTTGGCTGCACGATTGACAGCGATAGTTTTCGATCGGCCGGTCATAATCGCTGCCGATATGCCGCAGATGCGTATGGCACTTGGGGCAAACCAAGGTACCGCTATGCATGAATCTATCCTGCACATCGACGCAGCCACAGGTGAAGCAATGCAAAGAAGCTTGCAGTTTGATGTCTATCGACAGACAGTTGGGACATACATCGATAAAACTCAAATGCGCCGAGCGGCAATAAGCGCATTCGCGCTGCCGGTCAAGCATCATCAAAGCTTCGATTATTTTGCTATTGGCGAGATTACGCAACCATTCGAAAGAATCGGATCCGTCCTGACTCAACGCTTCCAGCAACGGATAACGGTAGAAACGCGGATACTGCCACTCATGGTGCGGCTGCAGAATAAAATCCGGGCGCAGCCATAAATATTTGATCAGCCGCCCTTGGTGTGTGATATAGGTCTCATTACTCTTCAGCGATTTCTGCAAATCTTCAACTTGATTGACCGCTTCCAGCAAAACCGATGGTTGCGGTAATTGACCGTCCAGTAGCAAATTATCGAACGGGGCAACCGGATCGGTTGCAAAACACAATGATGCAAAAATTTCGTTATCTCTGCGTATTTTTGCGAGAACTGAAGAAATGAATTGTTTATCTTTCCCTACGATGACAAACGCGGAGGGATTGACTCTATTTTGTTCCCAATCTGAAAAATCACTGAAATGGCAAACTTCGAAATGATCTTTGTAATGATCCGGTAAGTCGTTCTTTTCTCGGGAGAAGAAAATAAGCATCGTTAGCTTTGAATAATCTTAAACTATTTATCTGGCTGATTACGCAAGAAATATTTAAGATTAATTATATATCATTATCTTATACAAACAATCTAGCGCATTTTCTTACCATTATACTCAAATATTCCTACATGGATATTTTGAATAAAGCAAATATTCGGCTTTATTTCGATGGATTGAAAAGAAAATTTTTCTGATATGCGATGCAAAAAATACTCATGCAATTGCAGCCACAACTCATCGTGTCTCTTGGCTGATAATTTTTTCCTTGACATTGCAAATAATCCACAGCCCGGGATGATTATAAAAATTCTTTCCAACAATTTCGCATTAGGATGAGAAATATCCCGTAACTATATGATAAGTGTCACATAATGATTATGTCAGATAATGAGCAAAATCAAAAAAATCCTTAGGAATAGGTAAGTTAAGAACACAAATCAGACAACTATTCACAAAGTTATCCACAATACTTTCAGATAATGAATACTGTGCTTTAAGAAGCAAGAAAAATGTTGGCTATGAAACCGGTGCTTCCGGTGAGAATCGACACTTGGTTAACTAAGTTAACTAAACCAAGATGAACATGTCGTTTGCCTGCAATTTTACCGCACGTTCAATGATTTTTTTGATCACTTCAGAGTGGTGCCGAGAGGGGGAATCGAACCCCCATGATGTCACCATCGCGGGATTTTGAGTCCCGTGCGTCTACCAATTCCGCCATCTCGGCCAAACAATTTGACTGTTTTTGAATAAACAGAAGGCGCAATTATTACTGAAAACCAGTGGTACAGCAAGCCGCATGGGCGGAAAACATCCGTCACCTGTATAATACCGGCATGAAGACTCAGGATTTTGATTTCCACCTGCCCACCGAACTGATCGCACAATACCCCACCGAGCAACGTACCGGCAGCCGCTTACTCTATCTTGATAGCAACAATAATCGCTGGCAGGATACGTTATTTTCCAATCTGCCCGATTACCTGCGTGCCGGGGATGTAATGGTGTTTAACGATACGCAAGTGATCAAAGCACGCTTATTCGGCAAGAAAAACAGTGGCGGAAAAGTAGAAGTCATGGTGGAACGGATACTCGATGACCGCCATGTTTTAGCGGCTATCCGTGCCAGCCATGCCCCCAAACCGGATTCTACCCTCCTGCTAGCGAGTGCCATACCGGTAACCGTCATTACGCGCGAGCAGGAATTTTATACCTTGCGCTTCGAACATGAAAAAACGGTTGCGGAATTACTCAAACGCTACGGCCAACTGCCGTTACCCCCTTACATCAGCCGCCCGGCAACGGCGGCGGACGAGGCGCGTTATCAAACCGTGTACGCAAGGAATACGGGGGCTGTCGCAGCGCCGACAGCCGGGCTGCATTTTGATACCGGCATGATGGATCACCTGCGTGCGATGGGTGTTATCACCACCTACGTCACATTGCATGTCGGCGCAGGCACATTTCAACCGGTGCGGGTCGAAAACATCGCCGATCACGCCATGCACGGCGAAACCTACCATATCCCTCAGAACACCGTGGACGCAATCCGGCAAGCCAGACAGGCAGGCAAGCGCATTCTGGCTGTCGGTACGACATCGCTGCGGGCGCTGGAATCTTGCGCTGCGCTGCATCACGGTGAATTGGTCGCAGGCTATGGCGATACGCGGATTTTCATTACTCCGGGATATCATTTCCAAGTGGTCGAGCGCTTATTGACCAACTTCCATTTACCCTGCTCGACATTACTGATGCTGGTTTGCGCTTTTGCCGGTATGGACAATATCCAGCGTGCTTATCAGCATGCGGTGGACGAACGCTACCGTTTTTTCAGTTATGGAGACGCTATGTTGATTGATAAAGAATCATGAAATTCCAGCTGCATTGCACCGATAAAGCAGCGCGCCGCGGCACGCTGACCTTGGCGCACGGTACGGTTGAGACACCGGTTTTCATGCCGGTGGGCACCTACGGTGCAGTCAAAAGCATGCCGCCTGCCGCGCTGCAAGCGACACAGGCACAGATTATTTTAGGTAATACCTTCCACCTGTGGCTGCGCCCCGGACTGGAGGTTATCGAAGCGCATAACGGATTGCACGATTTCATGAGCTGGCACGGTCCGATACTGACCGACTCGGGCGGATTTCAAGTTTTCAGCCTGGGTGAGCTGCGCAAAATTACCGAACAAGGTGTTCATTTCAAATCACCCGTCAATGGGGATAACTGCTTTTTATCGCCGGAAGAATCGATGCGGATTCAACGCACGCTCAATTCCGATATCGTGATGATCTTTGATGAATGCACGCCTTATCCGGCGGATGAAACCACTGCGCGGTTATCGATGGAACTCAGTCTGCGCTGGGCGGAACGCTCCAAACAAGCACATCTCGGCAATCCGAACGCCTTGTTCGGCATCGTGCAAGGCGGCATGCATGAGCATCTGCGTGATCAGTCATTCACCGGTTTGCAGTCCATCGGTTTTGACGGTTACGCGATCGGCGGATTATCCGTCGGCGAACCCAAGGCGGATATGCAGCGCATCCTGACCCATACGGCGCCGCTGCTGCCCGTCGATAAGCCGCGTTATTTGATGGGTGTCGGTACACCGGCAGATATCGTGCATGCCGTAGCACAAGGCATCGATATGTTCGACTGCGTGCTGCCGACGCGCAATGCCCGCAATGGCTGGTTGTATACCCGCCATGGCATCATCAAATTGCGCAACAGCCGTTACCGGTTGGATACGTCGCCACCCGACGAACACTGCGGTTGTTATACCTGCCGGCATTTCAGCCGCGCCTATTTGCACCATCTGCAGCGCATTAATGAAATGCTGGGCGCGCATTTAAATACCGTCCACAATCTGTTTTATTATCAGCAATTGATGGCGGAAATCCGTAGCGCCATAGAAAACAATCAATTTGAAGAATATGCACAAGAATTTCTGGCCTAGGGGGTCATCATGCTAATATGTACCCTTTTTAGAAAAGGGAGAGTTTTATGCTGATTAATGATGCATTTGCCCAAGCCGCTTCGTCGGCACAAGACACTGCAGACTGGATGAGTTTGTTGCCGATGTTCGGAATATTGTTGTTATTTTATTTCCTGCTGATCCGCCCCCAGGCCAAGCGCGCAAAAGAGCAAAAACAAATGGTGGATGGCTTGCAACGAGGTGACGAAGTCATCACCAACGGCGGTATTCTTGGCCAAGTTCTTAATGTCAGCGAAAACTATGTCATTATCGAAATAGCACCTGCCACTGAAGTCACCATTCTGAAGTCTTCGGTGCAGACTTTGCTGCCGAAAGGAACGCTCAGAAGTATCGAGCCAAAAGGAAAAACACAAAAAACCAAAACAACCAAAACAATCGCCGCACAGGAAAACACCGAAGCGGCAACTACCGAAGCCTCAGCCGGCAGTGATACTGAAGCTGAAAAAAAATAGTGCAAAGAAAAACTGCGCAAGCAGAAAAAATACCGGTTGCACTACCCGACATTGCATGTCTTTCTTATCCTTGATCATTTATAAATAGTTAACTGACACCCATGAACCGCTACGCACTTTGGCAATACTTGATTATTGCGGTTTCACTGCTGCTCGGCCTGCTTTACACTCTGCCGAATTTTTTCGGCGAATCGCCCGCGGTACAGATTTCCCCTTTACGGATTTCCGCAAGCACTGACACCGCCTTGTTGCAACGAGTCGAAGACACATTGAAACAGGCCAATCTTGAAACGGACGGAACACTCCTGGAAGAAGGAAGCGTCAAGGTACGTTTCGCCGATACGGATTCTCAAATCAAAGCCAAAGATTTGTTGGAATCCACTCTTGGCAGTGACTATATCATCGCGCTGAATTTGCTGCCTAATTCCCCGCAATGGCTGACGAATCTGGGCGCTTTACCGATGTATTTGGGCTTGGATTTGCGCGGTGGCGTGCACTTCATGCTGGCAGTCGATATGGAAGGCGCGCTCGAGAAATCGCTGGATCGTTACAGCGCGGATATCCGTGCCCGATTGCGTGAACAAAAAATCTCGTACGCCGGACTTGAAAAACATGCCAAGAAGCTGACCCTGAAATTTCGCGATGCCGAGTCACGCGCAAAAGCCGAGGCTGAATTAAAGTCGAATTACCCGGATCTTGGTTTAAAGGAAGAGAATCTCGACAACCGCTATCACCTGGTCGCGACGATTAAAACCGAAGCACTCGCCCGCATGCAAGAATCGGCCGTGCTGCAAAACATTACTACACTGCGCAACCGCGTCAATGAATTAGGTGTTGCGGAACCGATTATTCAGAAAGCCGGAGTGGATCGCGTCATCGTGCAATTGCCGGGCGTACAGGATACCGCCAAGGCAAAAGATATTCTGGGGCGAACAGCTACGCTGGAAATTCGCATGGTCGATGACGAAAATGATCTCGATGCGGCACTGCGTGGCAGAGTACCGATGGGTACCGAGCTCTATGAAGAACGCGGCGGCAGTCCATTACTCGTCAAAAAACAAGTATTGCTGACAGGCGAGCACATCACCGATGCACAACCCGGTTTCGACAAGGATAACCAGCCCGCAGTGCATCTCAACTTGGACAATAGCGGATCACGTGTTTTCAAGCAATTGACACGGGAAAATATTGGTAAAAGGATGGCCATTCTGCTGATAGAAAAAAATCAAGCGGAGGTCATTACCGCACCGGTCATTCGTGAAGAAATTGGCGGCGGTCGCGTACAAATCAGCGGCCGCATGAGCAGCAAAGAAGCACGTGATGTCGCGTTACTGCTGCGTGCCGGCGCACTGGCGGCACCGATGGACATTATTGAAGAGCGTACCGTGGGTCCGAGTCTGGGTGCTGAAAATATTGCCCGGGGCTTTAACTCAACCTTATACGGATTCCTGGCGGTAGCCTTCTTCGTTGCGATTTATTACACGGCATTCGGTGTCATCTCGGTTATCGCACTGGCCATGAATTTATTGTTGCTGGTCGGTTTATTATCCATTCTGCAGGCCACATTGACATTGCCCGGAATGGCCGCATTGGCGCTTACGGTGGGTATGGCGATTGATGCCAATGTGCTGATTAACGAAAGGATCCGCGATGAATTACGCAGCGGTGCTTCACCGCAACTCGCCATTCACGCCGGATTTGAGCGCGCATTCGGCACCATCGTGGATTCCAACGTGACTACTTTGATTGCCGGTATCGCGTTATTTGCATTCGGTTCCGGTCCGGTCAAAGGATTTGCGGTTGTGCTGTGTTTGGGAATTTTGACTTCTGTGTTCACGGCAACTTTTGTAACCCGCGGATTCGTCAACTTGATATACGGAAGCCGCCGCAGATTGGATCGCGTTCCGGTTGGAACAATCTGGATACCGAAACAAAATCCGGTAACCGAGAAAATAAAGCCTGAAGCGATCAATACTCAAAGAAATGTGGCTGCGATTAGTGAAAATATTGAGCCGCAAGCAAGTCGTCAACCAGAAACTGAAACTGAGCCTGCGCACGAAACTGGCAGCAATGCCGCAGCCGAATCTGGTGGAAAAATTTCGGGTAAAACAAAAAGTAAACGCAAATCCTCTGATGCCAAACAATCCAAAAACTGATTGGGCAGATTTATAAGGAAGTAGATCATGGAATTTTTCAGATTTAATCACAATATCCCCTTCATGCGATGGAGGCATGTCGGAGCCGTCATTTCAATCGTGACGTTCCTTCTGTCTGTTTATTTTATCGCCGCAAAAGGACTCAACCTTGGCGTCGACTTCACTGGCGGAACGGTATTGGAAGTCAGCTATAGCCAAACAGCTGATCTTGAAAAAGTTAGAGATGTACTGGCCGGCCTCGATATGCCCGATGCCAGTGTGCAAAATTTCGGCACCTCTCGTGATGTTCTTATCCGCTTACCGATTAAACCCGGTATTTCCAGTGCTCAACTATCGGAAACCGTTATGGCGGCACTGAAGCAAGTGGATTCAGCCGTGGCAATGAAACGAGTGGAATTTGTCGGTCCGCAAGTCGGCAGTGAATTACTGGAAAACGGAGCGCTTGCTCTGCTATTTGTATCACTGGGCATCGTCGCATATCTCGCTATGCGATTCGAATGGAAATTCGGTGTGGCGGGCATTATCGCCAACTTACATGACGTTGTTATCATCGTTGGTTGCTTTGCATTCTTTCAATGGGAATTCTCACTAACGGTATTAGCCGCAATCTTGGCCATACTGGGCTATTCCGTTAACGAATCGGTGGTGATCTTTGATCGCATTCGAGAAAATTTCCGCAAATATCGCAAGGCATCACTGACTGAGATCATCGACAGCGCTATCACACAAACGATGTCGCGCACGGTTATTACGCACGGATGTACGCAAATAGTCGTCATTGCCATGCTCTTGTTCGGCGGCGAAGTGCTTTACTATTTCGCACTGGCATTAACTATCGGTATCTTGTTCGGAATTTATTCGTCTATCATGGTTGGCAGCTCGATCATCATGCTGCTGCAAGTTAAGCGCGAAGATCTCGTCAAGATGGAGAAAAAGCCTCTGGAAAACGATGGTGCCGTTGTATAGAAGTGCTTTTACATTCTGACAACAAAAGAGAATTAATAGCTGATAGCGTTGCGCAAAGAAGTATTACTTTGAGCTAGAAATTGTATTCTGAATTTCTGATGATAAAGGCGGAATAAGATATCTTGTTCCGCCTTTTTTTCTTGATTGACGCTATTTAAGCAGCTGCCGCCGGTTTACGCTTACGCAAGAAGAAGAAAGCGGCAACAGCGATGACCAGTATCACCGGTGCAATGATCGCCACTTTCGGAGTCGGACGGCCTTCCCCTACCGAGAACGGAAAGCGCGATACATAGTCCTGCGCTCCACCTGTCACCGTCACCAGCCCTACAAACTTGCCCTTTTCCGGAAAGACATGCTCTACGGCAATCGATGCCGATGGGTAGACTTTCGGTGGTAAATGAAACACCGTAATTTGATCCAAATTCGCTTCCGATCCCGTATCCCGGATAATCCGCACTTCCGTCGTCAGCGGACGTAATTCTTCCTGGATATAGTCCAGCGCTATCACAGTCTTGCCTGTTTCCGGTATGTCTTCACAGAATTCTTCTTCCTGCGATAGCGGTTGATAACCGGTAAAGTGCATCCGGTACGGCCCTACCGTCAGTACGCACATGTCTTCTGCCAGTGCCAAACCACCGTGCGCTTGTACTTGTGTGGTCATTAGCATGCCCGTTGCGAGTATGATCGTTACTATTGCTTGCTTTATATCTATTAGTCTTGCTGACATTGCTTGGATTTCCTGTGTCGATAAATGGTTAGTCTCTATAGTGTCTTAATCCGCCATTGGATCATTCAGTTCTTGTTGGCCCGGCGTGTCGCCAGCCAGTCTCTGAAGCGTCTTGACCGGATGAGTTTATACCCAAGTATGGTGGTCAGCAATAGCCCGACTGCCGGTCCTATGGCAGCTCTGAATACTTCCGCGTAGTTGATCAGTTCCACCCGCAAATGGTATTCATAGTTCAAGGGCGGTACACCTTCCGCTGTAATCTGCACCAGGTACTTCCCTTGCGCCAGCTGACTTTGCGTGCTGATTACTCCGTCTTGATATAATGCCGGACGTACGTTGGTGATCGTTTCCCCTTCACCTGCCTTGCTGCCTTGCACAACTTTTACGCTTATCGGCATATCGCGCAATGCCGGATCCACCAAATCAATAACGAGTATGGCATTGCCTGCTTTGGGTATCTCCGTGCAGTAATGTCCTTCTTCATCGACTTGCGGTTGGTAGGTGCTGAGGTGAATCATGTTTTCGCCAACCCGACGCATGCAGCTGTCCTCTTCCATGGCTACTTTGCCATGAGCGCCAGCTGTGCCCGCATACAGTGCCATGACAAGTATCAAGACCGCAATCCCCGTTGGTGCTATTTGCCTGATCACGACAAATCCTCCTCTTGGATGGGTGCCTCTAATGTTGCCAGTTCTTGTGTCTGCATTCTCTTACTGCCCTAAATTTTTACTTTATTTCTTTGCCAAAAAAAACCGGTACACCGGCTGTCTTGCGACAGTGGTGTACCGGTGTTGATGCCTAACTTCTCTTATTACAGTTTGGTAAAGACTGGAATTACCGCACCAGCAATACTGTTGATGTAACGATTGCCTGCTTGGTCCCAGGTCATCAGCAAGCCACCAAAGCGGCTTTCCGGGTCACCCAACAGCGCCATCAAACGTTGTACTTCCCACAACGCGTCTTTGGCTTCCATCTTAACTTCACGGGTTTCTCCAGGTTGAACACCTCTGTCGCCATCCACCGTCAAACCAGTTGCTACCAGTTCTCTTGGATAGTCAGGATCCAGGTGTTTGCGGCCCAGTTCGTTCACAAAGCGTACGCCCGCTGTCGTGAATTCACCGATGTTGACTTCTGAGTCACCGTTGTTGGTGATTTCCATCGTTACACGCAGTGCACGGCCCGGTACGTCGTAGTTAGCGTGCGTTACTTTGATCGCAACAGGGTTCGGTGCAATCGGTAACGGTGCTACTTTCGATTCGCCCGCTTGGATCGGTACTGTGTATGGGTGTACGCTTTCGGTGTAACGATAGCCGCCCCAAACGATCGCGCAGGTCAGAATAGCTACTGCAAGACCTACTTTTCTGTCGGTTGGAGAGGTTAATAATTCGTCACCATACGCCAGCAGTACACGGCTACGCGGTAGGAACATCGGTTTCGCTACAAAGTAGCCAATCCAGAAGCAACCTAAGCCCAGCCATACGATGTGCCAGAATATGCCGTTGCTGAAGTTGAACGTTTCCAGGTCAATGGTTTTACCGGTCAGTGTGGTCACTGGGTTGGTAAAGTCATCCCAGCTGCCGGAGATGTTCATCCAAGAAGCCGGACCTGCAATAGGACCTGCATCTTTAATGTTCACCATCGCATGCATGTGATGGCGTCCAGGGATACGTGCTTTCAGTCTGACTTCAAATGCATAGTCACGACCGATTTCCAGCGGGCCGGAAATAAACGTCGGTTCGCCGTTCAGTTTGGTGCTTAAACGTACAAACACCGGGCTTGGGCTACCTACGTTAAAAAATGCACGGGTTGGCTTACCTACCGCACGGGGCCAGTCTTCCGCTAAGTGGAAGTTACCGGTCATCGTCGCAATGTCGTTCACTTTGGTGACTTTCGGTTGCCATTTCAAGTCGTACCATTGAATACTACGCATGCGCAGGAACGGTTCTTGTGAGCGCTCACCGTGTGCCGCTGCCGTCTTGACGTCTACCGTCAGCGTCATCGCCAGCGATGCCGCTCCAATCGCTGCTCCATACAGGCCTAATACGCCCAGTTTAAATATGCTTCTTATGTTCATTATCTAATCCCCTGTGCAAAGCCTTTTTCACCAAACGCGGTTACGTCGTTCTTCATTGATATGCGTCCTCTTTCGCCTTTAACATAGTAGAAAGCGGTGCAGTACAGTTTACCGAAGTACCACCATACGCAGAACATCAGCATGGATACGAATGCTGCGAAGAACGCTGCAATCACTGTGGTGTGACCACCAAAGGTACGCAGTGAGCCTTGCTCAATCAGGCGAACGTATTCAGGTGTACCCGTACGTACGTACAGAAAACCTGTGTAGTCAGCTACTGACAGCAATACGCCTTCAACAACCACCGGTAAGTGGGTTGGGCCAAAAATCGGCCAGTTGCCCGGGTAGAAGAATAAACCAAAGAAGCCGCCGCCTAACAGGGCTGTGATCAGCCAGTTACCCGTCAACAGTAAAATCGTATCCATCATCAACGCACCTGGAATCATGGTCGATGGCAGTACAAAGTTGAGCGGATAGTGTGACCACCAGTAGAAGCCCCAGTAACGGGTCAGCCATTCACCTACTAACAGGCATACGATACAGAGTGTCGCGCCAAATGGCAGGCGATAGTTTACCCACAGGTAATACATCAGTGCTGCACAGTACATGATACCTACAATCGGTGTCACTACCGGCCACCATTGACGGTCTTTCCAATCCAACCAGAAATCCCAGTCTCCTGCTAACAGCATGAAGTGCATGTGATAGGTTCCTACCAGCAATATACACAGAATCGGAAAATATACCGCATCTATGTATCTGGACATCTTGACCGCTTCCGGCACCATCTTCGCCGCTGCTAAAATTTCGTCTGTTCTACTCACTAGACCCTCCCTTCTTCATTTCGTGTGATATTAAATTATGAAAACTTGACGATTCCCTTGCTTCTTTTTGTCGTCAGCCTATCGGCCGTTTTCATGACTGCTGCTAATCTTTCTTAAATTCTTCTATCCTTCCCGCCCAGCCGGGCAGGAAGAATTAACCTCAAGAATTAAGGTACGATTCTGTTGTTCAGAATCTCTCTGCTTTGACCATTCCAGGTTACGTCGGTCAGGTTCGAGTAACGGGTGATGATTTGTGCTGCAATACCGCCCGAGAATAAACCTGCCCAGCCCAGAATTACAAAGCCCCAGTGCAGTGGCGCGCTAAACAGTTCTTCCATGAACCAGAATGCGTGACCCCATTCGTTCAAACCAACGTTCGGCAGAATCATCAGCGGGCCGGCAATCGCCATAACCAGCGGGAATGATGTACCGCGGCTGTATAACGGCAGACGGGTCATCGCGTACAGGTAGGATGCTACGCCACACACGATGTACATCGGGAATGAGCCGTAGAACACCACTACGTGACTTGGTGTGAAGCTGGTGTCACGAATAATCACTTGGTGCCACGATGCGTCTTGCTCGGTGAAGAAGCTACCGCCCCAGTAAACACCAAACAGATACACACCCAGCCACATCATCCAGTAGAAATAACGTTTAATTTCCAGTTTGGTGTCCAGATTGTCCAGTTGTTCTTTGGTGTCGCGGGTCTTCAGTATCCAGCCCCAGGTTACCAACGCAAACAGCGGCATCAGGGTCATGTGAACGCGCCACAGTCCCATCCATACCTTGTCAAATTCCGGTTCCATCGAGTCCATACCGTGTGAGTATGCAAACGTCCTTTGGTACCAGATCCAGAATATCGCTACCAACAGCATTGTTAACATGCCCAGCTTGTAGTACTTCGAGTCGTACCACAGCGACATGTCATAGCTTGCGCTTGATGCACTTGACGTGCCATAGGTTGTTGCCATGTTTCTACCTCCTAACTGTTAATCAAAACTACTTCTCGTTCTTTTACTCTCTACTTCTTCTAATACTAATTAATTAGTACTGCTTTTACTTTTATCTCGGCAGCTAAATTAGCCTATTTTTCTCCCCTAATTTAACCACACCTCTCAGGCTAGTCGACCTTACCCCTCTAAGTCAAGTCATTTGTCATAAAATCCCACACTCCCCCTCAGGGATTTTCACTTATGATATGCCTGATTCTACTTCACATACAAATATTAAGAGAATAATCTTCAGGTATATTCAACATAAACTTAATCTCCTTTATTAAACTCAATTGAAGATAAGCATTACATTCTCAATACTAAATTACACTACTCAATTTGGTTGCAAAGTATAGCTACGTATTATGCTCAATAAACCTTCTGCGGTAAATGGTTTTGTTAGATAATCATTCGATCCTGCCATCCGCCCTCGTGCTTTATCAAATAATCCATCTTTGCTGGATAACATGACTACAGGAGTTGATTGATAAATAGGATTATTTTTAATCAGTTTGCACGTTTGATAACCATCGAGCCGCGGCATTGTGATATCAACAAAAATAATATCAGGCTGGTTCTCTACAATTTTCGACATCGCTTCAAAACCATCTTCCGCCAGAATCACCTGACAACCGAAAGGCCTCAGAAAAATCTCAGCACTTTTCCGGATGGTATTACTGTCATCAATCACCATGACTTTAATACCTTTCAATACACCGGTATTTTCCACCTGAACTCCTTCTGAAAATTGACACATGCTCATAAACCCGGCATATCGCTATGAATTTTATTTCCTCCAAAATGCCGGAGTAAAAATCGCGAGCACCGTAAAAAATTCCAATCTACCCAACAGCATGGCAAAGCTGCAAATCCATGTTTGAAAATCCGTTAGCGATGCATACGTGGTTGCCGGCCCGATATCGCCAAGACCCGGCCCCAAATTATTGATACAAGCTACTGCGGCAGAAAAGGATGTAATGACATCTAACCCACTAAGAGTCAATGCAAACGTCATCAGTACGATGCTCACCGAATATACAAACAGAAATACTAATACCGCAAGAATGACGCGATTTGCCAGCACATTTCTGCCCAATTTGGCCGGAATGACAGCACTTGGATGCATGATCGTGATAATTTCACGATAGACCTGCTGATACAGAATTCGCGCCCGAATCATTTTAATACCGCCGCCGGTAGAGCCTGAAGAAGTGCAGAAGCCGGACAAAAATAACATCCAGAGCGGAACAAACACCGGCCACAAGCTGTAATCGGTATTACTGTAACCGGTGGTCGTCGCTACCGAAACTATGTTAAAAGCGGCGTAACGCAATGCAATCAGCGGCTCCGCATAAACACCGGAAAACCACAAATACAATGCCAGACCAATGCAACTCGCGAGCACGATCAGAAAATACGCCCCTACTTCGGAGTCATACCAATAAAAAATCAAATTCTTTGCCCGCCAAGCCAGAAAATGCGTCGCAAAGTTGATCCCGGCGATTAGCATAAAGAAAATCGCGACCGATTCAATGAGCGGAGAATCCCAGTAAGCATAGCTCGCGTCATGCGATGAAAAGCCGCCTAATCCCAAGGTCGTGAAAGCATGCATCACCGCATCGAACCAATCCATGCCGGCCCACTTGTAAGCAAAAACACACGCCACTGTCAGGCTAGCGTAAATCGACCACAATCCTTTGGCCGTTTCAGCGATGCGCGGCGTCAGTTTGTTCTCCTTCATCGGTCCCGGTATTTCGGCATTCAGCAATTGCCGGCCACCCACGCCTAACAATGGCAGAATCGCGACCGCCAATACGATCAACCCCATACCGCCAAGCCATACCATCTCGCCACGCCATAAATTGATGGAGGGCGGTAGCGCATCCAGGCCTGACAACACCGTGCCACCCGTGGCGGTCAAGCCCGAAGCCGCTTCAAAATAAGCCATGCTGAGATTAAGTTCCGGAAGTTGCAGCAGCAGCGGCAACATGGCGAATGCCGGCAGTGCCGACCACACCAGCACAACCAGCAAGAAACCATCCCGTGTCTGCAATTCGCGTTTAAAGCGCTGTGTCGCAGCCGACATCATCAATCCGCAACCCAGCGTAAAGATTATCGATTTGCCAAAGACCAAATGCGTGCCGTCATTACTCCACAACGCCAAGCCCAGCGGAATCAACATGGTCAGACCAAATACCAGCACCATCTTGCCGAGCACATTAACAACAGCAAACAAACGATTCATACGGTTATTCGTTACAGAAAGCCGACATTAACCTGAAACAGTTTTTCCACTTCACGGATCATTTTGCGATTGATCACGAATAGGATCACATGATCCTCCGATTCGATCACCGTATCGTGATGCGCAATGATGACGCGCGCCGCGTAACTCGATTCCGGTAGTTCCGTTTCCTGCCCGAAAGCTGGACTTGCACCGAACAACGCTTCCGATCTCGGCAAGCCGCGCACGATGGCGCCGATGGTTGCACCTTTTGGCAGTTTGACCTCTTCAATCTTGCGTCCGACCACTTTGGACGAGCGCGCATCGCCATGCGCAACCAGCTCCAATGCCTCCGCCGCACCGCGCCGCAAGCTGTGCACCGCGGCAACATCGCCGTGACGCACGTAGGCAAGCAATGAGCCGATTGTCACTTGCGCCGGCGAAATCGCGATATCGATGCGGCTGCCTTGCACCAGATCCACATAAGCGCGGCGGTTGATCAAGGCGATGACTTTATGCGCCCCCATGCGCTTTGCCAACAGCGCCGCCATAATATTATTCTCTTCGTCGTTCGTCAGCGCGCAAAACAAATCCATTTCGGCGATATTCTCATCGTCCAGTAGATCTTCATCCGTGGCATCGCCATGCAGCACCAGCGTGCTACTCAACTCACCGGCCAAACGCTCACAAGTTTGATAATTGCGTTCTATGATCCTGACTTGATAATCTTTCTCCAGTGTCGTCGCGAGCCGCTTGCCGATTCTTCCACCACCGGCAATCATTACATGCTCAACCGGTCTATCCATTTTGCGCAACTCCCGCATCACCGTACGGATATCTTCGGTTGCAGCGATAAAAAATACTTCGTCCTCCGCTTCGATTACGGTATCGCCTTCCGGTATAATCGGCCGATCCTGACGGAAAATAGCCGCCACACGGGTATCCACGGTGGGAACATGTTTACGCAGTTGCTGCAACTCTTGCCCGACCAGCGAGCCGCCTTTTAGTGCGCGCACCGCAACCAGGCTCACTTTCCCCGAGGCAAAATCCAGCACTTGCAAGGCTTCGGGAAACTCGACCAGCTTCTCGATATATTCGGTCAGAATCTGCTCCGGGGAAATGGCAAAATCGACACAGAAGTTTTCCGTCGAAAAAATTTCCGGGTGTGCCAAGTATTCGGTAGAACGGATACGCGCGATTTTAGTCGGCGTATTAAAAAGGGTAGCGGCCAGTTTACATGCCACCAAATTGGTTTCATCGTGCTCGGTGACTGCCAGCACCATATCCGCATCGGGCGCGCCGGCATTGACCAATACCGATGGATGCGAAGCGTTGCCGACGACGGTGCGTAAATCAAAACGATCCTGCAGTAATGCCAAGCGCTTCGGATCGACATCGACCATGGTGATGTCGTTGGCCTCGCTGACCAAGCTTTCCGCCACCGATGAACCGACTTGACCAGCCCCCAGAATGATAATTTTCATTGGAACGGTTTATCCTTTCCGGTTCGCGCGCACCCAGTCGCGCCATTGCGCAAATAACCCGGGATTCAGTGCCGCTATCACAGACCGTTGCCACGGCGATCCCGCCCAGTAGTCGTCCTGTTCGAAGCCGCACATATGTCCGCCCGCTTCAGCGAGAATCAAGGAACCCGCGCCGTAATCCCACGGCTTCTGCCCGCCGTGCAAATACAAATCAAAATAACCGGCGGCGGTATAACACCATTCCAGTGCGCACGCACCGAAGTTGCGCTGCGAGGCAAACGGCGGATAGGCAGCCACTATGGCGGCAAATTTCCGGTCCAGCCGCTTCAAGTCCACATTGGCCATGGCACCGGATAATGCCGGCACATGCTTCTTTAACGGTAATGCGACGCCGTTCAAGAAAGCACCGCCGCCTTTGGTGGCGTAAAACATTTCGTCAGTCACCGGGTTGTAAATCACCCCCAGAACACTTTTACCCTGTTCCATGAAAGCCACGGAAATGGCGAAATAAGGCAATCCATTGAGAAAATTGGACGTGCCGTCAATCGGATCGATACTCCACAATCCGGACTGCCCCTTGGTCCATTGTGCCTTCTGCTCCGCTTCGGTCATTTCCTCGCCCATCGCAGCGGCGGGATGGATCGCCTGCAATTTACCCAGCAACGCTTTTTGCGCTGCCACATCCGCTTCGGTAAAAAAGCTGCCGTCCGATTTGATCTGCCGGTCTACTTGCAGATAACGCGGCATGACGTCTTGCTGCGCGACTTCTTTTACCGCCGTGATCACTTTTTCCAGCACATTTACTCCGCACGCCACTTGATCGAACAACCGATGCTCGGGATTTGCTCCGCCGGACCGCGGCCGGTTTTGGCCACTTGCAGCATAGCTTCGAACAAATCGCGGCGCACATCGGCAGGCGCGGCTTCCTTACGCGACGCATCCAGCCGCCCGCGGTACTGCAACTCCAATTTGCTGTTAAAACCAAAAAAATCGGGCGTGCATACCGCACCATATCTCTTCGCTATGTCTTGCGTTTCGTCCCACACATAAAGAAAAGGATAATCCAGTTTTTTCGCGATCAGCGCCATATTCTCGAACGAATCTTCCGGATAATCGGCCGGATCGTTTGACATGATGGCGATAGCATTGATGCCGTGCGGCTTCAACTCATTCACATCGCGGATAATGCGATCCTGCACCGCTTTCACATACGGGCAATGGTTGCAGATGAACATCACCAGCAAACCGTTCTCGCCTTTTGCCGAAGCCAGGTTATAGCGCTTGCCGTCGACGCCCAATAAATCAAAATCAAGCGCTTTCCAACCGAAGTCGCAGACGGGTGTTTCCAAACTTGCCATGTCTTTTTCTCCTACAATTGATGATATTCTTAAAAATCGTTGTTCCAGCTTGCCGCGTTCAAGAAACGAAACAGCGGTCAGACAATGCCGGATGCATAACGTGCTATATTATCATGAGTCTATTTATCGAATTGGTTACTTACCCCGGCTAAACTCCCATCATGCATGCGCGCTTCTATCACCCCGATGAAATCGCCACCGGACAACTCGTCGCGTTATCCGATACCAATCAGCGTCATGCCGCACAAGTACTGCGGCTAAAAAAAGGCGACGCGGTTACGCTGTTCAACGGGCGCGGCGGTGAATTCTCGGCGCACATCGACCAAGCCAACAAATCTGGCACGACGGTTCTGGTCGGCACCTATCACGACACCGACTGCGAATCGCCATTGTCGATCGAGCTTGCGCAAGCAGTCTGCGTCAATGAAAAAATGGATTGGATCATACAGAAAGCGGTGGAGCTGGGTGTGACACGCATACAACCGGTTTCCACGGCGCGCAGTATCGTGCACCTATCCGGCGAACGCGCCAGCAAGCGTCAGCAACATTGGCAAAAAATCGCCGTTTCCGCGTGTGAGCAATGCGGCAGAAATTATGTGCCGCCAGTATCGCCATTGATGACGCTGCCCGAGTGGTTGAGCCGGAAAAAAGCGGACAAATCGCCCAACGATCTGTCCCTGATGCTATCCACAACAGCCACACAAAGCTTACACAGCATTGCAAAACCTTCTGCCGATGCAAATCTGGCGCTCGTGATCGGCCCCGAAGGCGGGTTTACGCCGGAAGAGGAAGCGGCCGTTTTGCACACCGGTTTCATTCCAGTGCGTTTGGGAAAACGCATCCTGCGTACCGAAAGTGCCGCTTTGGCGGCAATCGCCGCATTACAGACTTTATGGGGCGATTTTTAATCGATCTGATGAACAGAAACTCCCAATCTTCAATCACCATGAACACACCCGCCGAATTTGTCGCCTGGTTCCGCTCGGTCGCCCCATATATCAACGCGTTCAGAGGAAAAACCTTCGTCATCGGGTTCAGCGGCGAAATGGTCACGAATGCAACTTTTGTCAATTTCATTCATGACGTCAACTTGCTCGCCAGTCTCGGTGTTCGTTTGGTATTGGTGCACGGTGCGCGTCCGCAAATTCAACTGCGCCTGGATGAGTCGCAACTGGAAACGCAAACCGTCATGGGCATGCGCGTCACCGACCCCGCCGCGTTGCAGTGCGTCAAGGAATCGGTCGGGCGCGTGCACCACGAGATCGCCGCCTTGCTGTCGATGGGTTTGCCCAATTCACCGATGGCCAATGCCGCCATCCGCGTGACCAGCGGAAATTTCGTCACCGCTTGTCCATACGGCGTCATTCAGGGCATCGACCTGATGCATACCGGCAAAGTGCGCAAAATCAACGCACCGGCGATTCACTCGCGCCTGGAACAAGGCGATGTAGTGCTGATTTCGCCGCTGGGCTACTCGCCCACCGGCGAGATTTTTAACTTGACGATGGAAAATGTGGCGTCTGAGACCGCCATCGCACTCCACGCCGAGAAACTGATTCTTCTGCTGGATAACGCCGATACCGCTGTATTGCCGCGCGAACTCACCTTGCCGGAAAGTAAATTGCTGCTGGAAAACAAAGCACCGGCAGCAGCAGCGCCAATACCGGATGCGATCCGGTCATCGCTGCAATACGCGACCAAAGCCTGTGAATTGGGTGTGACGCGCGCGCATCTGGTCAGCCGGCATATCGACGGCGCCATCATCCAGGAACTGTTTACGCACGACGGCATCGGTTGCATGATCTCGCAGGAAACGCTGCAAGCGCTGCGCAAAGCGCGTATCGACGATGTCGGCGGAATCCTGCAACTGATCGAACCGCTCGAAGCCGAAGGCATTCTGGTCAGACGCGGGCGTGAGTTGCTTGAAATTGAAATCGACCGTTTTACCGTTTTTGAGCACGACGGCATCATCCTCGGCTGCGCGGCACTGTATCCGTTCCCCGAAGAAAATGCCTGTGAACTCGCCTGCTTGGCGATCCACACGGACTACCGCGACCAAGGACACGGCGAACACCTGCTCAAACATATCGAAAACAAAACCATCGCGCAGGGCATCCACAAACTGTTCGTGCTCACCACGCACGCCACGCATTGGTTCATCGAACACGGCTTCAACCAGGCCACCCCTGCCGAATTGCCGAAAACCAAACAGAATTTATATAACTACCAGCGCCGCTCGAAAGTGCTAATCAAGCATTTGTAATGCGCAAAGAAAATTCACCGGGATAGTTTACTCAGCCAAACGAACGTTTCATAATGCCGGTTCTTTTTCTTCCTGAATATCTTTAAGATAGCTCTGAAAAAAGTAGCGAGCGACGGTCAGGGCAAGGCGGAATCAGGCGAGAAGCGCAGTTTACAAGTTGTAAATGAGCATTTTGAGCTTGATCTCAACACAGCAAAACCAAGCGCAGTAGTTTTTCAGAGCTTCCTTAATCGACTTGGAGTGGATACAGCAAATGGCAAGAATGGTGAAATGCATCAAACTAGGCCGCGAAGCCGAAGGCCTGGATTTTCAAACCTACCCCGGCGAACTGGGCAAACGAATTTTTGAGAATGTCTCCAAGGAAGCCTGGAGTCAGTGGATCAAACACCAAACCACGCTGGTCAACGAAAACCGTTTGAATCTCTCAGACGCCAAAGCACGGAAATATCTAGCGGAACAAATGGAAGCGCATTTTTTTGGGGAAGGTGCGGAGCAGGCGGCGGGGTATGTGCCTCCGAAAGAACAATCTTAATTAACGTGAGAATCTTTTAACTAAATGAGAAATTATTGATATTCTTCTAAATTATTTCAGAGGCCGCATTTAAAACAATCGCTTTTGCTTAAGTGAAATAACATTTGATTGCGAATGATTAGAATATGTATCCCAATTAGGTGTGTAGTCATCTGCTTGATTTCCCCACCCAACCCAGCCTTTCCTTGGACCTCTTGC
This sequence comes from Gammaproteobacteria bacterium, assembly GCA_015709635.1. Classification (NCBI taxonomy): domain Bacteria; kingdom Pseudomonadati; phylum Pseudomonadota; class Gammaproteobacteria; species Gammaproteobacteria bacterium. The sequence goes on along the minus strand of CP054180.1, from coordinate 324,915 downwards.
AAAAAGCTCAATGTATGGACCGGGACTGCATGCTTCTATAATCTCATATTGCTCATCCGGTTTCCGGCTATGTTCTCTCTTCTGTGTTGAGATAATGTTTTCTTGACTTCTCCCCGGCTGTAATGTGCGAGCATTCTTCCCTCTTACGCCAAAAAGAATCATTTCAGTGACATTCCTGAAATAAAAACCAACCCCCCTTCTATCCGGCCCACCATCTTTTCTCACTTTATACCAAATCAAGTTTGTCTTATACGTAAAACCCCAATGTTCCATAACCTGCAAACCATCCGCAAGTAAGGCATTTGGAACCCATAGATAAAGATGTGCAGTTTCACTAACAATGGCCTCAACTGGCAAATCTTTGATTTCCTGCAATGTCATTGTCGGATACCTGGAAAGCCGTTTATGTTCAGGTGCCATTTTTCCAGTTCTGTTTTGAAACTGCCAAGGCGGATCCGCTAGAACGGATGCAAATTTTCTCTTTCCAACACTCTCTAAGAGATCATCTGATGCGTTCATAATTATTCATCCTCAATATAAAGTGATTTTGAAATCCCAAACACGAGCAGCGGACAACCTGCTCCACTCCCACCCATGATGCGCGGCAGAAGCTTGCTCATGTGCGTCGTTGAAGCTCCATAGGAACTTCCCCTACCGAGCTCATTGAATATATCCTGAAGATTATCACAGCGCGTGATTATGACGCCCACACTAATTGCACGCAGATCAAAAAGAAGCCGGAAGTTATTCAAATCCCGGTCGAAGAAAGGATCTTTATTGTTCCACTCAATTTCTAGTGCCACACGATTCCGGAAACAATCTACTTTATGCGTCGGCGCATCCATCACATTTTGATCAACGACAACTTGTGTTTGAAATTCTTTCTCAACCCACCCGCGCGCATAGAGATATGTGTCTATAAATTCAGAAACCTTTGATTTTCTACCACCTGGATTTGTAATCCAGCTCTTTTTCAAGCGAAAATCTTTCAGAACTGACAATATGTCATTCCACTCGGTAGGAAAATCCTCCTTTAAGATTGCGCAGGCATGCTTCCATTCGTGCACTTCATACTTTTCTCGAACGAAATCCGGAAGCAATTCAATACCCATGAAATCCCCATTAATTTCATAATCGCCTAGCTAGAACATAGTGAAGCCAGCCATGATGCAAACGAATAATAAAGTTTATGAAGTGCTGCTGAAACAACTTTTTGGCCTTGTTCCATCATGAGCGTACAAATTAAATTCTACAACTCATGATGGTTCTATTGGCTGCTGATGTGATGAGACTACTTAATAACCGCGTTCAATTCGCCTTTAGCATAGCGATTTGCCATACTTTCCAGAGAAATTGGCTTAATTTTTCCGGCCTGTCCGGCGCAGCCGAAGGCTTCGAAGCGTGCTTTACAAATGTCTTTGGCCGCTGCGGTTGCTTCTTTCAAGAATTTGCGCGGGTCGAAATTGCTTTTGTCTTTTTCCAGACTGCGGCGGATCGCGCCGGTCATCGCCAGGCGGATATCCGTGTCGATATTGACTTTACGCACGCCATACTTGATCCCTTGTTGAATTTCTTCGACTGGAACACCATAGGTTTCTTTGATGTCACCGCCGAATTGGCGGATGATTTCCAGCCATTCTTGCGGTACCGAGCTGGAGCCGTGCATAACCAGGTGGGTATTGGGAATGCGCGCGTGAATTTCTTTGATGCGTTGGATCGCCAGAATATCGCCGGTGGGTTTGCGGGTAAATTTATATGCGCCGTGCGAAGTTCCGATAGCGATTGCCAGTGCATCCACGCCGGTTTTTCGCACAAAGTCGGCGGCTTCTTCCGGATCGGTCAACAGTTGATCATGCGATAACACGCCTTCCGCGCCGTGGCCGTCTTCGGCTTCACCCATGCCGGATTCCAGAGAACCCAGGCAACCCAGTTCGCCCTCTACCGATACGCCAACAGAGTGCGCGATGTTAACGACATCGGCTGTAACATTGACGTTGTATTCGTAAGTAGATGGTGTTTTGGCGTCTGTTTGCAATGAGCCGTCCATCATGACGCTTGAGAAACCGCTACGGATCGCGTTAACGCAAACGGAGGGAGAAGCACCATGATCCTGATGCATCACAATCGGTATATGCGGATAGGATTCGACGGCTGCCTCAATCAAATGACGCAAAAATGCTTCACCGGCATATTTCCGCGCACCGGCCGAACCTTGCATGATCACCGGGCTATTGCATTCATCCGCCGCTTGCATGATCGCTTGGATCTGCTCCAGATTGTTGACGTTGAAAGCCGGCAAGCCGTAACCGTTTTCCGCCGCATGATCGAGTAATTGTCTTAGTGATACGAGTGCCATTTAGATCTCCTATATTTACTTGATAAAATTTTATAATCGTTAGTATAGCGATTATGTTGCATGAATACCGCTAGATTGTTTTTGCGTGATCGCCGGTGCGCTTATCCGGACAGCGATGCAACCGGTAGTTCAAGTTGCATCAATGCCTTGTCTCGTTTTCCACTCACCGACCCTGATAATTTTCATCGTATTGGTGCCGCCAGTTTTACCGACCGGTTCACCGATCGTCATCACCATGATATCGCCCGCTCGCACCACACCGCGATTGAGCAATTCCTGTTCCGCCAGATTCAGAATTTCTTCCGGATCGTTCAATCCCGCACCGAACTCCACCGGATAAACGCCGCGGAACAATGTCACCCGCCGGCGCGTTTCTTCATTCGGACTCAATGCGAAAATAGGTACTTTGGAGCTCCGCCGCGACATCAGCAATGCCGTCACACCGCTTTGCGTCAACGCGGCAATGGCGCGAATCTGTAAACCGCTGGCCGTATGCATCGTCGCGCGAGCGATCGCTTCTTCGATCGTGGCCGGGTTAATATTCTGCATCCGTCGGTCGGTATTGACCAGATATTCCTTTTCCGCTTCCAGGCAAACTCTGGCCATCGCTTCGACCGCTTCCACCGGATATTCACCAGCGGCGGATTCCGCCGACAGCATCACCGCATCGGTGCCATCCAACACCGCGTTGGCCACATCGGAAACTTCAGCGCGCGTCGGAATCGGATTGGTAATCATCGATTCCATCATTTGCGTAGCGGTAACAACGGTTTTATTGTTGGCCCGCGCCGAGCGGATCATCCGTTTTTGCAGCGCCGGAACGGCGGCATCGCCGACTTCGACTGCCAAGTCACCGCGTGCCACCATGATCGCATCCGATGCTTCGAGAATATCGTCCAACGCCAGAATGGCTTCGGAACGTTCGATCTTGGCCATGACCATGCCTCTGCCGCCCGCTTCCTGCAACAATGCGCGCGCCTGACGGATATCATCGCCGGAGCGCACAAACGATACGGCCAGATAATCCGCACCCAATTCCGCAGCGGTTTTGATATCTTCCAGATCCTTGCTGGTCAGCGCCGGTGCGCCGAGCCCGCCGCCTTTGCGGTTAATACCTTTATTGTTCGACAGGATGCCGCCTTGCTCGACCACGCAAAATACTTGGTGACCTTTGACATGAGACACACCCAATACAATGCGACCATCGTCGAGCATCAGCGTGGCGCCGGTCTCCAGATCGTTCGGCAGTTCCTTGTAATCCAGCCCGACCCGTTCCTGATTACCCAGTTCACAATTGGCATCCAGAATGAACTGATCGCCGACCTCAAGCCGGATTTTGCCGTGCTCAAATTTGCCGACGCGGATTTTCGGCCCTTGCAAATCGGCCAGCACACCCACCGTAAGTCCCGCAGCGCGCGCCAACGAACGCGTCATTTCGGCAAATTCGATATGCTGTTCGCGCGTGCCGTGAGAAAAATTGATCCGAACAACATCGACACCGGCCCGGATGAGGCGATCCAATATTTTAGGATTGTTACAGGCGGGTCCCAGTGTCGCTACGATTTTTGTTCTTCGAATCATGGTTTCTCGTGCTGATTATTTGGCGCGCATTTCCAGTATTTCCACTGCCGGCAGTTTCTTACCTTCCAAAAATTCCAGGAATGCGCCACCTGCCGTTGAAATATAGGAAACTTTGTCGTAGATGTCATATTTCTGAATAGCTGCAATGGTATCACCGCCGCCCGCTAACGTGAAAGCCTTCGTTTCCGCGATCGCGCGGGCAATTTTCTCGGTTCCGGCGCCGAATTGATCGAACTCGAATACGCCCACCGGGCCGTTCCATACCACCGTGCCCGCTTTCATGATAATGTCCACCAGTTCCTGCGCGCTTTTCGGGCCGATATCAAAAATCATGTCATCGTCCGCCACATTACCGGCATCTTTTAATACCGCCGGTTCGTTGGCATCAAATTTTTTACCGACGACCACATCGACCGCAACCGGAATCGACGCATTGCGTTTCGCCATTTTATCCATCAGTACTTTGGCGGTCGGCACCAGATCATCTTCGCACAATGATTTGCCGACATTTTTACCGGTCGCTTTCAGGAAAGTATTGGCAATACCGCCGCCCACCACCAGTTGATCCACTTTCTCTGATAATGATTCCAGTACCGTCAGTTTGGTGGAGACTTTCGAACCGCCGACAATCGCCACCATCGGACGTGCCGGATTCAACAGCGCTTTGGTCAGCGCATCCAGCTCTTCTGTCAGCAAAATACCGGCGCAAGCCACCGGAGCGTATTTCGCGATACCGTGGGTTGAGGCCTCTGCACGATGCGCGGTGCCGAAAGCATCCATGACAAACACATCGCATAGTTTCGCGTACTTCTGCGCGGTTTCTTCGACATTTTTCTTTTCACCCTTATTAATGCGGCAATTCTCCAGCACCACCAGCTCTCCGGCAGCCACATCAAATCCGCCATCGACCCAATCCTTGATCAGACGCACCGGCTTTCCTAAGCGGCTGGCAATATTATCCGCCACGGGTTTCAGTGAGTTTTCTTCCGTCCATACACCTTCTTCAGGACGGCCCAGGTGAGAAGTCACCATCACCTTGGCGCCTTGCTTAATACAATGATTGATGGTCGCCATGGAAGCGGTAATACGCGCATCCGAGGTCACTTTTCCATCCTTTACAGGCACATTGAGATCAGCGCGTATGAATACACGTTTACCTTTCAGGTCCAGATCAACAAGCTTAATAACAGACACGATAAACTCCAAAATTGTCTTTAAGAAAATATAAAGGATAGCAAACGCTACCCTTTATGTCTCAATAAATGAGCTGGTTAAAACAGGTAGCAAGCAGAATTCCATTTTCCGCATCGCTAACCTGTCCATACAAAGCTATTTGGCGACGGTACGAACCATCTCCAGCACTTTGGTGGAATAGCCCCATTCATTATCGTACCATGCGACCACTTTCACAAAGCTTTTATCCAGCGCCATACCTGCTTCCGCATCAAAAATGGAGGTGCAGCTTTCGCCACGGAAGTCGGTGGATACCACTTTTTGATCGGTATAACCCAGAACGCCCTTCATGGAGCCTTCGGAAGCTTCTTTCATCGCTTTGCAAATTTCGTCGTAGCTCGCTTCTTTTTCCAGCTCACAGGTCAAATCCACGACGGACACGTCCGATGTCGGAACACGAAAAGCCATGCCGGTCAGTTTTTTGTTCAATTGCGGTATCACCACACCGACTGCCTTGGCGGCACCGGTTGAAGAAGGGATGATGTTTTCCAGAATACCGCGGCCACCGCGCCAATCTTTATTGGATGGGCCGTCCACGGTTTTCTGCGTTGCGGTTGCTGCGTGCACGGTGGTCATCAGTCCGCGTTTGATACCCCATTTATCGTTCAATACTTTGGCGATCGGCGCCAAACAGTTGGTGGTGCAGGAAGCATTGGAAATAATGGCTTCGCCTTTGTAAGACTTGTCATTCACGCCATACACGAACATCGGTGTATCGTCTTTGGAAGGTGCCGACATAATGACTTTCTTGGCACCGGCTGCCAGGTGTTTTTCACAAGTTTCCTTGGTCAGGAATAAACCGGTCGATTCGATGACAACTTCCGCGCCGACTTCGTTCCATTTCAGCTCGGCCGGATCTTTAACCGCGGTCAAGCGGATTTTTTTACCATTCACCACCAGCGTATTACCCTCGATGGAAACGTCACCGTGGAAGCGGCCATGCACCGAGTCATGCTTCAACATATAAGCCAGATAATCCGGTTCCAGCAAATCGTTAATGGCAACGATTTCGATATCCGAAAAATTCTGCACTGCTGAGCGGAAAACCATGCGCCCGATACGACCAAACCCATTAATACCAACCTTAATTGTCATACTAAAACTCCTTAAATAAAAAACTTGTTGCTCACCGGCGGATAAGCATCACGCCCAGCTTGCTTTAATCATAATTTGGATCAGAGAATGCCTTTGACTGTTTTGACGACATTCTCGACGGTAAAGCCAAAATGCTTAAATAACACATCCGCAGGTGCTGATTCGCCAAAAGTATCCATACCGATGACCGCGCCGTCCAGCCCGACGTACTTACGCCAGAAATCGGTCACTCCCGCTTCCACCGCAACGCGTTTGACACCCTTCGGCAAGACACTGTCTTTGTAGGATGGTTCCTGACGATCAAATACATTGGTACAAGGCATGGATACCACACGCACGTGTATGCCTTCCTCGGCCAACGCTTTCTGCGCATTCATCGCCAGACCCACTTCCGAGCCTGTCGCTATCAGAACGGCTTGCGGCTTGCCATTACCTGCCTCGGACAGCACATAACCGCCGTTATCGATCAGTTTAATGGTAGCGGCATCGCGTTTCTGGAACGGCAAATTCTGACGGCTGAATATCAATGTCGACGGACCGTTTTTGCGTTCGATGGCATGCGCCCATGATACGGTTGACTCAACCGTATCGCATGGACGCCATACGTCCATATTAGGAATCAAGCGCAATGTCGCAGTCTGTTCTACCGGTTGATGCGTCGGGCCATCCTCACCCAGGCCGATCGAATCGTGCGTGAAGACAAAAATATTACGGATTTTCATCAATGCGGCCATGCGCAGCGCATTACGAGCATACTCGGAGAACATCAGGAAGGTTGCACCGTAGGGAATCAAACCGCCGTGCAGCGACAATCCGTTCATCATGGCGCTCATACCGAATTCGCGCACACCGTAGTACACGTAATTACCGCCGTTCTGTTTACTGATCCCTTTGGAACCCGACCACAAGGTCAGATTGGAACCCGCCAGGTCGGCGGAACCGCCGATCAATTCAGGTAAAACGGACGCCAAGCCTTCAATTGCATTTTGTGAAGCTTTGCGGCTGGCGATGGTTTCCGCTTTCGCGTTAACTTGATTGATAACGCCATCGGCGTGACTACGCCAGCTAGCAGGCAATTCGCCCGCCATGCGGCGATTAAATTCGGCTGCCTCGGCAGGATACTTTTCCGCATACTCAGCAAATTTCTCATTCCATTCGACCTCCAGTCTCTGCCCCTTTGCTCGCGCATCCCAGGCGCTATAGACATGCTGCGGAATTTCAAATGGCGGATAATGCCAGCCGATATGCGGACGCGCTGCGGCAATTTCCGCATCGCCCAACGCTGCACCATGCACCGAGTGGGTATTGGCCATATTTGGCGATCCCATGCCGATAACCGTTTTACAGCAAATCATGGAGGGTTTGTCATTAACCTTCTTGGCAGCCTCAATGGCCGCCTCGATGGCCACCGGATCGTGACCGTTCACGTTAGGCACGACATGCCAGCCATAAGATTCAAAACGCTTCGGCGTATCGTCGGTAAACCAGCCTTCCACATGACCGTCGATGGAAATGCCGTTATCGTCGTAAAAACAAATCAGCTTCCCTAACCCTAAAGTACCCGCCAGAGAACAAGCCTCGTGCGAAATACCTTCCATCAAGCAACCATCACCCAGGAAAACATAGGTATAGTGATCGACAATGTTATAACCGGGACGGTTAAATTCGGCGGCAAGCACTTTTTCCGCCAACGCCATACCGACCGCGTTGGTAATACCCTGACCTAACGGACCGGTTGTGGTTTCCACACCGGGTGTATAACCGTACTCCGGATGGCCGGGTGTCTTGGAATGAAACTGCCTGAATTTTTTGATTTCTTCCATCGGTAGATCGTAACCAGTCAGATGTAATAATGCATAGATCAGCATCGATCCATGTCCGTTGGAAAGAATAAACCGATCACGATCCACCCACCCCGGATTGCCAGGATTATGACGCAGATGGTGAATCCACAGCACTTCAGCAATTTCCGCCATACCCATCGGCATACCGGGGTGACCGGAATTGGCTTTTTGCACGGCGTCCATCGCCAATGCACGAATCGCACTGGTTAACTCCTTAAACACCGGCGCGTCAAAATCCTTGAATGTCCCCATTGATACTAACTCCCTGATATTTTCAACAAAATAGAAAAGACCGACCTGTGCGCTAACTTAATAAAAGCGCATCATACCGGCGCATAAACAAAATGCGATATTATCCTCCAAGATAGAGGATAGGACAACTAGAGATCTTCACTTTTTGCGCTTAAAACCAATCCGCTAGCAGCGGAGTATCCTGACAAAATCAGTTCCCGCGCAATTTAATTCCCAGCAATTTTATTTTGCGGTACAGATGCGTCCGTTCCAAGCCGGCCCGCTCGGCAACTCGTGTCATATTGCCATTTTCTTGATCGATCAAGCGCTCAAAATAAGTTTTTTCAAACAAATCGCGCGCTTCGCGCAATGACAAGTCCAATGGAATCTCCGGTGCGACCGATGTCGTAGCTGATTCCGGAAAAGCCATCGCTTGCTGCACGGCTTCAGCGGAAATCTCATCGCCGGTGCACGTCAGTGCTAAAGAATGCACCACACCGGTCAATTGAGTCAGGTTGCCGGGCCAGTCATAATTGCGCAAACAATTGAGTGCTGCGGTGCTGAACTGCAACGTGGACGGCGCTTCCCCTGCCTCTACGAAACGCGACAAAATTTGATTGGCGAGCTCGGGAATATCCTCCCGATGCGCTCGCAGTGCCGGAATACCGATGCTGAGACTGCTCAATATTTCGTACAACTTGGGATGATAAGCGCCCTGCGCCGTCAGCTCCGCCAATGGTTGAGATGTTGCGCAAACCAGCCGGACATTATATTTTTGCAGTTTGCTCAGCAATAACAGCAAGCCTTTCTGCGCTAATTTGCTGATTTCCCCGACATCCTTAAGAAATAGCAAACCGTCACGCGCATGTTCCAGCAACTGCAGCGGCGACTCGGCCAATGTCGTTAAGGTTTCGGGCTCCACCCAAGGCGTATTCGGGCGATGCATGAAACGCGCACAAATCTCCGCACCCGCACCCGGCTCTCCCATCAACAACACGGGTGTTTTCAAGTTCACCACTTGTTCCAGTCTTTTTCTCAGATCAAGAATCAGAGCGCCTTTACCCAGACTGGCAAGCGAGAGCGCCGATTGCTGCTTATTTTGCGCCCCGCGCAAAGCTTTACTGACAGTACTCAAGAGCTTTTGCAACGGTATCGGCTTTTCCAGATAACCGAATGCACCGATACGCGTAGCTTCCACCGCGGTATCGATCGTACCGTGCCCGGACATCATGATAACCGGCATCGTCAATAGGCCGTTACTGGCCCATTCTTTCAGCAACGTAATACCGTCCGTATCAGGCATCCAAATATCCAGCAGCACCAGATCGGGGCGCGTTTGCGCGCGCCAGATCCGGGCCTGCTCGGCATTTTCCGCCAAAGCCACCCGATATCCTTCGTCACGCAAAATTTCGGACAGCAATTCGCGTATGCCGATTTCGTCATCCACAATCAGTATTGTATTGTTCGTTATCATTTAGTGTTTTCTCCACCACCGAAATCTAATCAGCTTGGCTACAACTGTCAAATTTCACGATCAGTATGGATTCCAAGTTCCTTGATTGACGAATGACCTGGTATCGAAATTTTATTTATCAATTCCGTCATCACCGATTTATTATCCGATCAATTTACTATCAGCCGGATTGTCTGCTGCAGACGCGCTCTTCTCCACCGCCGGCAGGATAATTGAAATTTGCGCACCGTGCGGTTTAATATTTTCAATGTGAATAATGCCTTCATGCTCTTCCACAATTTTTTTCACAATGGGCAAACCCAGCCCGGTCCCTTTCGGCTTAGTCGTGACATACGGTTCGAAAACTCGCGCCCTGATCTCATCCGAAAAACCGCAGCCGTTATCACGCACACTGAATTGCACACCACCGTGTACCTTGTCGGTTTTCACTTCGATCACAGGCTCCGGGGTGTCAATCAGCGCATCCTGCGCATTCTGCAACAAATTATGCAACACCTGACGCAATTGCGCCGAATCGCCTCTGATCAGCGGTAAATCATCCATCAATACCTGTTTGATGTGCACATGCGCATGCTGGTTATTTTCAGCCGCCATATTCGCCGTTTCATAAAGCGCCAGCACTTCGTGCACCAGCCGGTTCAAGTCCAGCTGGCGCAATTCCAGCTCAGGAACGCGCGCATACTGATTAAATTCGTTCACCATTTTTTTCAGCGCTTCCACCTGATTGACAATGGTTTCGGTTGAGCGCCGCAAAAACTTGGCGTCTTCCTCGTTCAGCTTATTGATCAATTTGTGCTGCACGCGCTCGGCGGAGAGCTGAATCGGCGTCAGCGGGTTTTTAATTTCATGCGCCAACCGGCGCGCAACCTCACCCCAGGCGACCGCGCGCTGTACTTGCAATAGATTGGTAATATCGTCAAAAACCACCACACCGCCGCCGCCCGACAGTTTGGGCAGACGCGTCCCTCTGAGCAACAAGACCTGATTGCGGCCGTCTTCCGAACGTGTCAATTGGCGCTGCCAAACACCGGCTTCCCCGGAATTAAAACCCGCTTTGATCTCGGTAATCAAGGCATTCAGTTGCGGTTCATTGTTCACGCAACCTTCGATAATCGAACCATCCAAACTGATCAACGGTATTTGCAGTATCTGCTCCGCACTGCGATTTGCCTTGGACAATACCAGCTGATCGTCAAATACCAGCACACCCGATGACAAATTCGCCAGAATACTTTCCAGGTGCGCGCGCGCTCTCTCGACCGCCCGCTGATTATGCTGCGCAGCCGCTTGCGCTTCTTCCAGTTGTTGCGTCATCAAATTGAAGGATTCCGTCAGAACGCCCAACTCATCGCGGCTTTGAACCAGATGACGGCGGCTGTAGTCGCCTTGCGCAATCGCGCGCGTACCCTCGGCCAGCATACCTAAAGGCGCGCTTAATTTTTCACTGAGCAACGAAGCCGTCGCCAATGCCGAAAACAACGATAACAACAACGCCAATGTCAAGGTGACGCTATACAGCCGGGTTAACCCGTGCCGCGACAAAGAAAGCTCCTGGTAATCCTGATAACCCGCCTGTACCCGTTCCGCGTCTTTTGCCAGCTGCAGCGGAACCGGCTGCAGCAGCTGCAGTATCCGGATGTCCTCTTTCAAACTCAATACATTGACAGGTGCAACCACACGCAAATACAGCCCTTTCCCGGCAATCGATTCAATCGCGCCATACGCTTTCTGCATGCGGATATACCGCATGATGACGGCATTGGGTATTCCGGGAAATAACGCCAGATTGCTCTCGCTGGAAAAGGCGATCACCTTGCCATCCTGATTAAACAAAGTCGCTTCTCCAATCTGCGATTGCAACAATAATTCATTCAGCACCGATAGAGGCGGATTGGCAGGATCGGATAAAATCAATGCGGTGGCTTGCGCTTTCCGCTGCAACTCCTCCAGTAAATTATCCAGCATGGTATGCCCCAGATTCAAACCGCCCTCCAGCGCGCGATCCACTTTCACATCGAACCAGGATTCGATACTCTTCCCGAGAAACTGAACCGATACGGCGTACACCAAAACACCGGGGAGTATCGCCATCAAGGAAAAAACCAGCATTAAACGCAACGCCAGCCTGGATCCGAAAACGCCCGATTTGAGACGGCGCCTGAAGCGCCACAACAAAAACCCCAGAATCGCCATGAGAAACACCACGAAGGCGATATTGATGCCCAGCAATAAGCGGTATTTCCGTTCAAAAAACTCGGTATTGGCACCCGCAGTGGCCAGCAGAAAAAGCATCACCGCTCCCACACCGGCCCCCACAATGAGCACGTATTTCATTACTGCCCCTTAATCAGCACCGGTTCCTCTGGTGTGGGCAGTTTCATGTGCCACTCCAGTTTGTCCGAACTCAAATCCCACTGGCTGGAACCGATCGTCTCCACCTGAAATGGCTTGGGCATCCGCGTCAGATCCAGCCACACTCGAACGGATGCCACATAATCGGCATCGGGTTTTAATACGGATTTAACAGTCAACGGCAGATCGCGTATCCGTCCCAGTGCTTGCAATGCTTCTTTTAATGAATAATAGCTTTGTGAAAACACCGGATGATTCAGGTGATATTGCCGTGTCAGCGCATAATAGCGCAAGCCGACCACAAACTTACTGCGTGCCACTTCCTCATTCAGCTTATACCAGCGCGCGTCAAACAGACTGAATTTGGCAACAAAATACAGCACGATGCCTTTCTCAAGCGCTTGTTCCAGTGTCTCATTGAGCGCAATCTCGGTATCCATGTTGATTTCATACCCTGTTTCCGCCGCTACCAGACTGACAGACTTTATCTGTATGCCTTCCGCACGAACCGCGGATATCGGCAACAGCAAAATCAATAATAAAGCGATAAGATTGATATATGCTGGTTTTACTCGACGCGCATGACGATCAGACTTTTTGCAATAGCGCATAGAAGAAGCCATCGTGTTGAATATCCGGTAACAATTGTCCCTCGTTCATTGCCGCAACCGAAAACGGCAATAATTGCGCGTCCGGCCGACATCTAAGAAATCTCTCTATCTGCATGGTATTTTCTTCAGCAAAAACCGAGCAAGTCACGTAAAGCAACTTACCACCCTTAGTTAGAACTTTCCACAGCGCATTCAAAATTGCCTGTTGATTTTCCGCAAACTTAGCCAAATCACTTTCACGCCGCAGCCATTTGATGTCCGGGTGGCGGCAAACCACACCGGATGCCGAACACGGCACGTCCGCCAGAATACGGTCATAAGGACGGCCATCCCACCAAGCATCGGGATTCGCCGCATCGCCGCACACAACCCTTTCTGCCGTCATCCCCAAGCGCTGCAGATTCTGTTGCACCCGTGCAAGCCTTGCCGCCTCATTATCCAGTATCGTCAACGCCACATCGGCCAATTCCAATATATGCGTGCTTTTTCCTCCCGGCGCTGCGCATGCATCCAATACCCGCATGCCGTCATGCACATCCAGGAGCGGTGCGGCAAGCTGCGCACCGGCGTCTTGTACGGTCACCAAGCCTTCGGCAAAACCAGGCAAATCCTCCACCGCCACCGGCTGATGCAGTTGCAGTGCATCGGCCCACAGCGATTCCGCCGCCATCGCTTTTTCCGTCAATAGATCGCGGTAAGCCGCCACGCTTATTTTGCGCCGGTTCACCCGTAACGTCATGGGCGGATGTTTGTTGCCGGCTTCCAGTATCGCACGAAATTTTTGCGGATACTGCCGGCGCACGGTATCAATCCACCAGCGCGGATACGAATAACGCCCTTCTTCTTTTTCAATCGCTTGCTGCAACAAGCTTTCGCGCTGCCGGATAAAATTGCGCAACACGGCATTCACCAGCCCTTGCATTCCTTTGCCACGCGCCAAAGCACGTGAAGCTGAAACGGCTTGATCCACCACGGCGTACGGCATCGCTTTACTGTACTGCAATTGGTATAAGCTGACCAGCAACAAATGCTGCAATTCTTTATCGTGCAACGGCTTTTTCAGTAACAATCCGAGCAGCGCTTGCAATTGACCGTAAAAGCGCAGCACACCGTAGCTTAAATCCTGGATGGCGCCTTTTTGCTGTTTCGATAATGCCGGATCAGCGCGCCGAACCTCCTGCAACACGTCCGTCAAACTTGATCCGTGCAATACCTTACCGATTGCAGAAGCCGCAGCCAGTTGCGTTTTAATCATGCAATGCAGCGGCATGATGCACAGCAATAAAGCATTCACCCGGCTGTATCTGATTGCCGGCAAGAAAATCCGCTGCGCTCATTTTCTTACCGCCGGGTTTCTGCACCGTTTCGAGCCGTAACCAGCCGGAACCGCAGGCGACGATGATTCCTGTCCGGTCAACCGCGACAATTTCCCCCGGCTTCCCGGTATTGCTGCTCATCGTTTTGACTTGCCATATCTTCAACGCCGTATCGCGGAAATGTGTATAAGCACCCGGATTAGGATTGAATGTCCGCACGAGCCGGTCTATCTGCTGCGCGCTTTGTTGCCAATCGATCTGCGCTTCGGTTTTGGTTATTTTGGCTGCGTAGCAGGCTTGCATCTCGTCTTGCGCCGCAGGAACCAGTTTTCCCTGTTGCAATAACGCCAGTGCTTCAACGATGCTCCGCGCACCGAGCTGACTTAATTTATCATGCAGAGATTGCGTCGTGTCGTCCGCCGCGATCTCCAAACCGTGCGTCAACAAAATAGCACCGGTATCCAATCCGGCGTCCATCTGCATGATGGTGATACCGGTTTCACGATCGCCCGCCAGAATGGCACGTTGAATCGGTGCGGCACCGCGCCAGCGCGGCAACAGTGAAGCGTGAATATTCACACATCCCAGACGGGGAATAGCGAGCACCGCTTGCGGCAAAATCAATCCATACGCCGCCACAACCATCACATCCGCGTGTAATGCCTGCAATTGCTGCTGTATTTCGGCAGCTTTCAGAGTCAAGGGCTGCAATAACGCGAGATGATGCTGTTCTGCAAGTAACTTGACCGCACTGGCGGCCGTTTTCATTCCTCTGCCCGCAGGCCGGTCCGGTTGGGTCAAGACCATGACAATTTCATGATCCGCCTGAATCAGCGCATCCAGTGCCGCAGCAGCAAATACTGGAGTTCCAGCAAATAGGATTTTCATGCTAACGCATTGATCACTTATTAATTAGAAGATGGGGATTTGATTGCGTCGATGAAATCCGTGCATTAATCCGCAAGCACTGTACGGATCGCAGCTTGATTCATGCCCGCATAACGCTACATGGTGCTGCGCTGTTTCTTTTTTAGTCTTGCCAGCGTACGCACCTGTTTGAGCCGTGACCAGTATTCCACGAACACCTTACCCGCCAAATGATCCATTTCATGCTGAATACATACCGCCAATAAGCCATCGGCATCCAGCACAAACGATTCACCATGTTCATTCAAAGCCTGCACGGTAACCGACTCGGCTCGTTGCACTTTGCCGTAGATACCGGGCACTGACAAGCAACCTTCCTCATAATCCGACAGACCGTGACTGGCGGTAATTTCCGGATTGATCAAAATGAGCAATTGATCGCGCGTCTCGGAGGTATCGATCACGATCACACGCTCGTGCACATCCACCTGCGTCGCAGCCAGCCCTATGCCCGGTGCGGCGTACATCGTTTCGGTCATATCCTTTATCAGCAAACGAATTTTATCAGTGACTTGCGCAACGGGAACCGCTACAGTATGTAGCCTTTCATCCGGATATTGTAGTATTTTTAAAATAGCCATGAAAAAAATGTATAGTTTAGTAAACCGAACAGCGCATTTAGACCGTATCATTCAGCAATCATTCTGTACGCATCATCACCGCCTTTGAGATCATCCATGCGAAAGCTTATTATAACTATGATTTTATTTCCGGGCCTGCTTTCCATCACGCCGGTCAAAGCGGAAGAGA
Organism: Gammaproteobacteria bacterium; assembly: GCA_015709635.1. Lineage (NCBI taxonomy): Bacteria > Pseudomonadati > Pseudomonadota > Gammaproteobacteria > Gammaproteobacteria bacterium. Next base: position 309,145 of record CP054180.1, on the reverse strand, counting down.
TTGCATTGCGAAATGACTCACCCGACCGTCATGTGGTTGTGCCGGGCGATACATTATGGGGAATTGCTTCCCGGTTTCTTAAAGATCCTTGGCGCTGGCCCGAAATCTGGGGGCTTAACCGCGTGCAGGTAAAAAACCCGCACAAGATTTATCCGGGCGATATCGTGATACTGGAAAAAACGCTGCATGGAGCCCGGCTGCGTCTTTCGGACGAGGAAGAATTTGGCATCAAAACCGTCAAATTATCACCAAAAATCCGCGCAGAACAATCGGGCACCACTGCAATTCCCAGCATCCCGGCAGCTGCAATCGAGCCATTCCTGAGCCAGCCGTTGGTCATCGAAAAAAATGGTCTCGACAATGCGCCCTATATCCTGGGTTCCAGTGACGCGCGAGTCGCCTTAAGCACGGGCAATATCGCGTATGTCAGCGAACTACCGAAAGACAAAGGCGCGGCATGGCAAATTTTCCGCCCCGGTAAAGCATTGAAGGATCCTGATCAAAACGGCTTGGTTCTCGGCTATGAAGCCGTTTACCTGGGAAACGCGAAAGTGACCGCATTTGCGGATGCCAGCACAATACTCATCACGCACGCTTCGGAAGAAATATTAACAGGCGATCGCTTGGTTCCCGCGCCCGGTACTATTTTCAATAACTACGCGCCACACGCACCGGATTTTCCGGTCAATGGGCGGATTATTTCGGTCTATGGCGGTGTCATGGAGATCGGCAAGGGTAATATTGTCACCCTGAATAAAGGGGAAGCGGATGGCTTGGAAATGGGGCATGTGCTGGCTGTTTACCGCAGAAGCCAAGCAAAATCCCTGAAAGGGGAAGTGACGCAATTGCCCGATGAAAGAACCGGACTGGTATTCGTATTCCGTGTCTTTGATAAAATAGCATATGCTCTGGTCGTGCAAAGCACACAGTCCATCAAAATATCGGATGCTGTCAAAACCCCTTGAAATCAGCTGGTATCACCATGAAACATGCTCCGGATCTTGAGGCATGGTTAAGTCTTAATCTGATTGACGGTGTGGGCGGCGAATCCATCCGCAGGCTTCTGATTGCTTTTGGCAATCCCGCAGCAATCCTTTCGGCATCAACCGGTGCGTTGGAGCGCATCGTAAAAAAACCGGTTGCCCAGCGCATCATGCAAGGCTCGGACCGTAACAAAATCACCGGCGCGTTCAAATGGCTGGAAGATCCGGTCAATGCGGTCATCACTTTGGCTGATTCGGATTATCCCGCGCAGTTACTGAATACTGACGATCCCCCTCCGCTCCTGTACTTCAAAGGGCGCCGGGAGCTTTTGCAGCAACCTGCGTTAGCGGTCGTCGGCAGCCGCAATGCCACGCCGCAAGGTTTAACGAACGCGGAAGCTTTTTCCGAAGCCGCCAGCAACGCCGGACTTTGCATCATCAGCGGTCTGGCGCTAGGGATTGATACAGCCGCGCATCAAGGCGGTCTGCGCGGCTCCGCCGCCAGCATCGCCGTTGTCGGTACCGGTCTGGATATTGTCTATCCGGCAAAGAATCACCCGCTTGCCCATAAACTGGCAAAAGAAGGGGCATTAATTTCTGAATTCCCGCTGGGTACCCCTGCCATCGGCAGGAACTTTCCGCGCAGAAATCGTATCATCAGCGGTATGAGTCACGGTTGCCTGGTGGTGGAAGCGGCACTACAAAGCGGATCACTGATCACCGCGCGTCAAGCGCTGGAACAAGGACGCGAAGTGATGGCGATCCCGGGTTCCATTCATTCGCCCTTATCCAAAGGCTGCCATGCCTTGATCAAGCAAGGCGCAAAGCTGGTTGAAAATACTCAGGACATTTTGGATGAATTGAATCATCTGTCCTTAACACGGCATAAGGAAGTTACCGCAAAAAAAGAATTTGCCGTCGAAGAAGCAACTGAAAACGCAATACTACTCAAACACCTCGGCTATGACGCCGTTGATATCGACACACTTTGCGTACGCAGTGGCTTGACGGCTGAAGTTGTATCAGCCATGCTATTAACGCTTGAGCTTGACGGTCGGATCAGCAGTTTACCGGGAGGATGTTATCAGCGAATTCAGTGATAGCGGCAGTATTAACCAAAGGTACTCATCTGTAAACATACTCGCTTTTTTAAATACCATTATGTTCGATATACTCGTTTATTTATTTGAAAATTTCTTTGACTCAGGCAGTTATCCGGACTCTGCGACACTGACGCGCAAACTGACAATGGCCGGCTTTGCCGATGAGGATATCAGCGAAACTTTAAATTGGCTCTCGGAACTCGAGCGCCACGACATTGGCAGCTATCCGGCCAGCTTTGCTGACAACGATTCTTTCCGCTGTTATACCGAATATGAAATGGAAAAAATCGATACGGAAGGGCGGGGATTTATTTTCTTCCTGGAACAAGCCGGAATCATTAACCCGTTACAACGTGAATTGTTGATTGATCGCGTACTGGCCATGGATGAAAATTCATCCAGTCTGGAAAAAATCAAACTGATTGTTTTGACGGAACTGTGGATTCAGAATCAACTTACGGATGATACCGTTCTTGAGAAATTGCTGATCGTCAGCGACTCGCATTACCGGCACTAAGGCAAAATCTATTTCTCATTAGCCCCATCTAACCCGATGGCTGCTGAAGTGAATAGCTTCGAATAGACTCACTACACTTTGATCATGTTTGCAATTCTGACACATTACCCTGATTTTGTAGCGGCACAGAAACTTGGAAATCCGTTGCCGGTGAATGATTTCTTTAGGGAAATTAATGAGTAAATCACTGATCATTGCAGAAAAACCTTCTGTCGCGGCCGACATTGCGCGCGCATTGGGCGGCTTCACCAAACACACAGATTATTTCGAGAACGATCAATATGTTATCTCTTCCGCAGTAGGTCATTTACTGGAACTTGTCATTCCGGAAGAATATGAAGTGAAACGCGGTAAGTGGAGTTTCGCCAATCTGCCGGTGATTCCGCCGCATTTTGATTTGAGCCCGATCGAAAAAACTTCCGCGCGTCTGAAACTCCTCAGCAAACTGATCAAACGCAAAGATATCGAGACACTGATCAACGCGTGTGACGCGGGGCGCGAAGGAGAGTTGATTTTCAATTACATCCTGCGCCATGTCGGCAGCGGCAAGCCGGTCAAACGCCTCTGGCTGCAATCGATGACACCTGACGCCATCCGTCAAGGATTCACCCGGCTATTGGATAATGCAGCGGTACAATCGCTGGCCGAGGCGGCTGTCAGCCGCTCGGAGTCGGATTGGCTGGTCGGAATTAACGGTACGCGCGCCATGACTGCATTTAACTCCCAAGAAGGAGGATTTCACAAAACCACCGTGGGCCGGGTACAAACCCCGACATTGGCGATTCTGGTCGAGCGCGAAGAAAAAATAAAGAAATTCCGCCCGCAGAATTACTGGGAAATCCATGCTACGTTTGCGGCCGGAAATGGCAACTACACCGGCAAATGGTTTGATGACAAATTCAACAAGGATAAAGCCCATCAGGAAGCGAAACCTGAACGGCTGTGGGAGCAAAAACAAGCCGAAGCCATACGCGACAAATGCCGGGGAAAACCCGGTCAGGTCAGTGAAGAGAGCAAACCCAGCAAAGAAATCTGCCCGTTGCTTTACGACTTGACCAGTTTGCAACGCGATGCCAACGGCCGCTTCGGTTTCTCCGCCAAAACAACGCTCGGCCTGGCACAAGCTTTGTACGAAAAACACAAAGTGCTGACATACCCGCGCACGGATTCGCGCGCGCTGCCGGAAGACTATATCGCGACCGTTAAAGATACATTGCTCAGTCTGGAAAATACCGATTACGCAAAATTTGCCCGGCACATTCTGGCATCGAATTGGGTTGTACCGAACAAACGCATTTTCAACAATAGCAAGATTTCAGATCACTTCGCCATTATTCCGACGTCGTTAAATCCGTCCAAGTTAAACGAAGCCGAAGCAAAGCTGTACGATTTGGTGACCAAACGTTTCTTGGCTATTTTCTTTCCCGCCGCCGAGTTTCTGGTCACTACCCGCATTACCCGGGTTGAAAGCGAACCATTCAAAACCGAAGGTAAAGTCATGATCAATCCGGGCTGGCAAGCGGTTTACGGCAAATCCGTCAAACCGGATGATCAGACAGAAGACACAACACTTGTCGCCATTACGCCCGGTGAATCCGTGGCCACCGAAGCTATCGAAATTATCGCCAATCAGACCCGGCCGCCCGCACGGTTTAATGAGGCAACGCTGCTTTCCGCCATGGAAGGTGCGGGCAAGCTGGTGGAAGATGAAGAATTGCGTGAGGCAATGAGTGCCAAAGGTTTGGGAACCCCGGCAACGCGTGCCGCAATCATCGAAGGTCTAGTATTTGAAAATTATATCCAACGCATTGGCCGTGAACTGCATCCGACGGCCAAAGCTTTTTCCTTGATCACATTGTTGCGCGGCCTCAAGATCCCTGAACTGATTTCGCCTGAATTAACCGGCAACTGGGAATTCCAGTTACGCCAGATTGAGCAGGGCGATCTTAAACGCGCTGCATTCATGGAAAAAATTGCCGAAATGACGCGGCATATCGTGGAGCAAGCCAAAACGAATCGCGGCGAAACCATTGCGGGAGACTTTGCGACACTCAAATCTCCTTGCCCGAAATGCGGCGGCACTGTGCACGAAACCTATAAAAAATTTCAATGCCAGAAGTGCGATTTCGCACTGTGGAAAATTCTGGCCGGCCGCCAATTCGAAGTAGAGGAAATGGAAACCCTCATCACGCAACGTGAAGTCGGACCACTACAAGGCTTTCGCAGCAAAATGGGACAGTCGTTCAATGCCATTATCAAGCTTACCGATGCTTTTGAAATGAAATTTGATTTTGGCAATAGCGATGAGAACCATGAAGAAGTCGATTTCAGCGGTCAAACAGCCTTGGGTAAATGCCCGAAATGCAATCACGCAGTGTATGAACACGGCATGCAATATGTCTGCGAGAAATCGGTCGGCGCTAACCGCACCTGCAATTTTAAAACGGGCAAAATCATCCTGGAGCGTCCGATAGAACGCGAGCAAGTCACCAAGCTACTGGAAAATGGAAAAACCGATCTGCTGACAAAATTTATCTCCAAGAAAGGCAAGCCTTTCTCAGCTTATCTGGTGAAAAGTACGGATGGAAAAATCAGCTTCGAGTTTGAACAGAAAGCTCCTAAAAAAACCACCGCAAAAGCTAAAAAACAAGCAAAAACTGAAGCTTCCGGTGATGCCACTCAGTGACACACAGTGATTAGGAATGGTGACTTAAGGTACTTTACCGCCAGGAAAACTCTGAAAAACTACTGAGACTCGACCATGCAGCGTTGAAATCAGGCTCAAAATGCTCATCCAGTACTCGTAAACTGCACTTTTTCACCTGATTTCGTCTTATCTGCCCGGTCGATCGCTACCTTTTTCAGATCTGCCCTAAACTCGTTATGAGTTATAAAAATTAAGAACATACTTGAGCACACCGCTGGAGCCCATGATAATCATGATGAGCCCGCCGACGATAGCCGCACCTTCCAGGATAATCGATGCGAACGCCCGCGCTGTATTTTCAAATTCCTCTTCACCTAAATCATTCCTACGTTTTTCCCTGCGATTTTTTACCCACAGTTGTAACCAGACAGCAACTGGAATCATCAGCAAGGAGAACATTAAAACAATTTCTGCATCTTCCATTCATCAACCTCTTTTTATATAAAGTGTCTTTTTTGTAAAAAAGATAGATTACCTTAAACGGGGCACTTTAATAAAGATTTTTCCAAATGCAATAAATCTATCCGAATCGCTTCCATAGAATTCGTAGCTCTGAAAAATCAATAAAATTACGCCTCGGATATTTTTATGGGATATTATCTAGCAATTTTTATCACAGCACACAACCATGAAATGGCTTGATCTCCCGTTTGCCAAGAGTGCTCGTGGCACAGTGCAGCTGCCTGGATCAAAGAGCATTTCGAACCGGATCCTGCTGCTTGCCGCATTATCGGAAGGCACTACAGAGATTCACGATTTATTGGCTTCCGACGATACCGCACGCATGCTGGATGCGCTGACTCAGTTGGGCATTGCTGTCACACCAACGGATAAAAACGATTACACGATCACCGGCGGCAATGGGATTTTTCCGGTCAAGCAAGCGAACTTATTTCTCGGTAATGCCGGTACCGCTTTCCGCCCTTTGGTTGCCGTATTGTCCTTAATGCGGGGAAATTATCGTTTATCCGGCGTACCGCGCATGCACGAGCGGCCCATTGCGGACTTGGTGGATGCATTGCGGCAACTGGGTGCGAACATCAATTATTTGGGAAATCCCGGTTTTCCGCCTCTGAAGATTAAACCGGCAGCTTTGCGCGAGCAAGATGGCACGCATACGGTTACTGTCAAAGGCGATGTTTCCAGTCAATTTCTCACCGGATTGCTGATGGCATTGCCGTTGAGCGGAAAGAAAGCCATCATTAACGTATCCGGCACACTCATTTCGCAACCTTATATCGAACTGACGCTCGCGCAAATGCGCCGTTTTGGTGTGCAAGCCGAACACACCGGCTGGCAACAATTTGTGATACCGGCACAGCAAAAATACCGCAGCCCGGGCCACATTTTTGTCGAAGGCGATGCATCCTCCGCATCCTATTTCCTGGCAGCCGGCGCCATCGGACATGGCCCGGTGCGTGTTCAAGGCGTAGGGCGCGATAGCGTGCAAGGCGATATCCGCTTTGCATCCGCGCTGGAATTGATGGGTGCAAAAATAGCAATGGGAGAAAATTGGATCGAGGCCAGCGATACTAAAAACGAAAATGGCACAACATTTCTGCGCGCTATCGATTTGGATTGCAATCATATTCCCGATGCGGCCATGACATTGGCAGTTGCGGCATTATTTGCCGAAGGCACGACCACACTGCGCAATATCGCCAGCTGGCGCTTGAAAGAAACAGACCGTCTCGCGGCAATGTCGGCTGAGCTGCGCAAGCTTGGCGCAGTGGTGGAAGAAGGTGCAGATTATTTGCGCATCACGCCACCCGCACACGGCCTAATCCCAAATGCGGCGATCGATACTTATGACGATCACCGCATGGCCATGTGCTTTGCTCTGGCATCCTTTGGAGCACCGGTGCGCATTAACGATCCCGGTTGTGTCGGCAAAACGTTTCCCGATTATTTTGAAAAATTTTCACAAATAATTCACCCGGAAATGAAATAATTCCCGCCTTGGTCATTTAAATAACAAGCTTGCTTGATGAATACGAACAACATCCCCGTTATCGCTATCGATGGTCCATCCGCATCCGGTAAAGGCACTATCGCCCAATTAGTCGCTCATCAACTCGGATTTCATTACTTGGACAGCGGTGCGCTATACCGTCTGGTGGCATTGAAAACGATGCAATTAAGCGCCGATATGCAAAATTCCGGTCAGCTCGCGGAAATTGCCAGGAATCTGAATGTCTTTTTTAAGGATGAGCAAATTTACCTGGACGGTAAAATTGTCACGAACGACATCCGCACGGAACAATGCGGTATCCTGGCTTCTCAGTTGGCTGCTTATCCGCAGGTTCGCGCAGCGCTCACCGAGCGTCAGCGTGCTTTCCGGCAAATGCCAGGATTGGTCACGGATGGACGTGACATGGGATCCGTTATCTTTCCGGACGCCATGCTTAAAATATTTTTGACCGCCAGTGCGGAAGTACGCGCACAAAGGCGATATAAGCAGTTGATAGAGAAAGGAATGAGTGCTAATATCGCCGACTTATTGCAGGATATCCGGAAACGGGATGAACGCGACAGCAATCGCAGCATCGCGCCTTTACAACAAGAGGCTGACGCCAAATTGCTGGACACGACTTCATTGACCATTTCCCAGGCGCAAGATGCCGTTCTCTCCTGGTATAATGAGAGTTTTGCAAAAACCCGCGTTTGAACACGAAATAAAGCCGCTTTTCTTAGCACTCCCATGTAGAAAAGAAAACGGAGCGATTGTTTCAAACATTTTATTAACCAACCCTATCCGCAGGATAATAATCCGAACGGAATGATAAATCAGGTATTTTTATAATGACTAATGCTTCCACTGCAAACCAGAAATCTCCCGAAAGTTTTGCCGCACTCTTCGAAGAAAGCCTCGCGCGCCAGGAAATGCGTGCCGGCGAAGTAATTACTGCCGAAGTCGTTCGTGTCGACTATAACATCGTTGTTGTCAACGCCGGCCTCAAATCCGAAAGTTTTATTCCCGTCGAGGAATTTAAAAACGATCGCGGTGAAATCGAAGTTAAACCGGGTGATTTTATCAGCGTTGCCATCGAGTCTCTGGAAGACGGTTATGGAGAAACACGACTTTCCCGCGATAAAGCCAAGCGCCTGACTGCCTGGCATGATCTGGAAGAAGCTATGGAAAGCGGCAAAATCGTCACCGGCATGGTCAATGGCAAAGTGAAAGGCGGCTTGACAGCCATGATCAACGGCATCCGCGCGTTTCTTCCCGGCTCGCTGGTGGATATCCGCCCTGTCAAGGACACCACGCCTTATGAAAACAGGGAAATGGAATTCAAGGTCATCAAGCTTGACCGCAAACGCAATAACGTGGTGGTTTCACGCCGCGCAGTACTGGAAGCGACACAAGGCGCCGACCGCGAAACCTTGTTGTCCAATTTGCAGGAAGGTGCAATCGTGCACGGTATCGTTAAGAACATTACCGACTATGGTGCATTCGTCGATCTCGGCGGTATTGATGGCCTGCTGCATATTACCGATCTGGCATGGCGCCGCGTTAAGCATCCTTCGGAAGTAGTCAATATCGGTGATGAAGTTACCGCCAAGGTTCTCAAGTTTGACCAGGAAAAAAACCGCGTCTCGCTGGGCATGAAACAATTGAGCGAAGATCCGTGGGTTGGTTTGTCGAGGCGTTATCCGGCACGCACCCGCTTGTTCGGTAAAGTCACCAATTTGACCGATTACGGTGCATTTATCGAAATTGAGCAAGGCATTGAAGGCTTGGTGCACGTATCGGAAATGGACTGGACCAACAAAAATGTCTATCCGTCCAAGATAGTACAATTAGGCGACGAAGTTGAAGTCATGATTTTGGAAATCGATGAAGAACGCCGCCGCATATCACTGGGCATGAAACAGTGCCAAACCAATCCATGGGAAGAATTTGCCGCCACGCATGAAAAAGGTGATAAAGTTCGCGGACAGATCAAATCGATCACCGATTTTGGCGTATTTATCGGTTTACCCGGCAATATCGATGGTTTGGTCCATCTGTCCGATTTATCCTGGAATCAGCCTGGCGAAGAAGCCGTTCTTAATTACAAAAAAGGTGACGAAGTTGAAGCCGTCATTCTCTCGATCGATGTTGAGCGTGAACGTATTTCACTTGGCATCAAGCAAATGGAAGGTGATCCTTTCACCAGTTTTGTCGCTGAGCATGATAAAAACAGCATTATCGAAGGCACGGTAAAATCCATTGACGCCAAGGGTGCTGTGATTGCCCTGACAAACGATGTGGAAGGTTATTTACGCGCTTCCGAAGTTTCGCGTGATCGCGTTGAAGACATTCGCACGCATTTGAAAGAGGGCGATAAGGTCGAAACCATGATCATCAACATCGACCGCAAAAATCGCACGATCAATCTTTCAATCAAAGCCAAGGACAAATCGGATGAATCCGCTGCGATGCAAAAAATCAAAACACCTGCTAACGCTGGAACAACCAGCCTGGGTGCTTTGCTGAAGGCCAAAATGGATAGCAAGAATACAGAGCAATAAGGAATATTAATGACGAAATCTGAATTAATTACGCGGCTTGCGGCACGATTTCCGCAACTGGTAACTAAAGATGCCGAGCTCTCAGTCAAAATGATTATCGATGCCATGGCGAAAAGCTTGGCAAAAGGTCAGCGCATTGAAATACGCGGTTTCGGCAGTTTTGACTTAAATTACAGACCGCCGCGGATTGGGCGCAATCCAAAATCGGGAGAAAAGGTCAAGGTGCCTGAAAAATACGTGCCCCATTTCAAGGCAGGAAAAGAAATGCGTGAACGCGTTGATTACAAGGAAAAGAAATAAAGTAAAGTGCAGAGAGTGCTTCTAAGGAAACTCTGAAAAAAGTAACGAGCAACAACGGTCAGGCAAGTGAAATCAGGTGAAAAAGTGCAGTTTACGAGCGGTAAATGAGCATTTTTAACCTGATTCTAACGCCGTATGGTCAAGCACCGTAGTTTTTCAGAGCTTCCTAAACATTTGAAGTATATTCTCGAAGACTGATTAACGCTTATAAATTTTCATTGTTATCGCCGATCGGAATATAAAATTCTGTAGACGTTTGAATTCTAATTAACGATAGGAAAATAGTCTGCTCAATCATGATATATCGTGGACTATCTCATCAATAATTGTGCATTTGCTTGTTTTATCGGTTTAAACAATTAAAGCATCTAACAACTCATAGGCTAATTCATTATGATCAATCTAATTACCTGGCTTTTGCGTATTGCAGTCTTTGTTATTCTCGCCGTATTCGCTTCCAAAAACTCTCAACCTGTAACACTTCACTATTATCTGGATCAATCCATTGAACTACCCTTTAGCGTAGTACTTTTGATCTTTTTCGCTCTGGGTGCTTTAATCACCGTATTATTTGTGCGGTGCCGATGCCATTCCAGCGAATAATCAACATAGCTCTCCATGCACGATCCACGCATTATTGTGGCGCTGGATTTCTCCAGTGCCGAACATGCATTGCAACTATCCAGAAAACTTAAACCTGATTTATGCCGTCTGAAAGTTGGCAAAGAACTTTTCACTGCTGCCGGCCCACAGCTCATTGAAAAGCTAATGGCCATGAATTTCGAAGTATTTCTTGATCTAAAATTCCACGACATTCCCAATACCGCCGCCAGCGCTTGCAGGGCGGCTGCTAATCTCGGTGTATGGATGGTCAATGTGCATGCGCTGGGCGGACGAAAAATGCTGGCTGCGGTACGGGATGCGATTCCGCACGGTTCAACCAAACTTATCGCCGTTACTTTGCTGACCAGTATGGATCAAAATGACATTGCGGACATCGGTTTGCAAGGAGAGCCGGAACAAATCGTTACGCGCCTGGCAAAACTGACCAAGGACTGCGGATTGGACGGCGTGGTCTGTTCAGCGCTGGAAGCAGTCAATTTACGGCAACAATTCGGCGCTGATTTCTGCTTGGTCACGCCCGGCATTCGCCCGGCAGACAGCCAAGCCAATGACCAGAAAAGAATCACCACACCGCAACAAGCCGTCCGGAATGGAGCCAGTTACTTGGTAATCGGACGACCGATTACGCAAGCCAGCGATCCGCTTCTCATGTGCCAACGATTGAATGCGGCAATTGCTGATATTGGTTAGAATCCATTTCCGGATTTCCTCGCCTTTATTCTTCGTTACTGCTTTTTTATCCAAATAGTGGCCGCGGCAAGCATTAAATGACTTGCAATGCTTTTAAAATAGGCAGCTGTTTCTCTAAGAAAGCTTTGGCTTGCTCGGTCAATTCGTTGATATTCTCCGCATCGGTTTCCAGTCTTTTGCCTTCTTTAATAACTTTCTGTCCTAGTGCGGAAACTATTTGCCAAGCAAATTGCGCAATATCTTCCGCTTGCTTCAATTCTTTTCCCAACCCTACCAGAAAGAGCTGTTGAATACGCCCGACCATTATACCGCCGCCGGTCACGGGACTTGCCAGATAAGAAATTTCTCCGCTGCTACTCGCCTTGCGCAAAATATAGTTATTCAGCTTTTCAGTTTGTTTCTTCGCTTTAACAATGATATTTTCTTCCTGCGCCAATGCCATTTGACCTGAACCGATGAGAAACATAGCCGACTGGATAATCTGCGGCAGCGTAATGCCTTTTTCCTTCATCGCCTGCTCAATCTGCCCCAATGCTTTGATTTTATGATCGCCCAAATAGTCCAGAATAGGAACATAGATAGGCTCACTAAATGTCGCCGTGCCGAGCACACCGGTCACTTTCAGTTCTGCATCGGCGCGCCGCACGGTCAGAACGACCCGGATAGCACGTGATCGATCCATTTGCTCTGCGGCTGATAGTTTGCATAACCCCCTGCCCCAGTAATCGCGCCGGAATTGTTGATTCACGATAAAATCCCGCACACTTTCGCGGAACGTTGTGTCAGGAATGTCGTTCAAGAATGCTTGCTGCTCATTTGATAAGTTGATGATATCCAAATGATCCGACTGATGTGCCGAACATGCATAAGTCAACTTTGTCGGCGCCAGCCAATCTTGCATGATCGAAAAATGGATGGGATGCCAATCGCGATTAAAATATTCATGCGCCAAATAATGCCGATTCTGCTCTTTTAGCTTTTTCAGCCGCTCCGGAATAAGCGGATTAACCCGCAAGAATCCCGGATTTATGGCTTGCAATCTTTCCGTGAAGTCCAATGCGCCATTAATGCGATTGATGATGCCATGCCCTTCTGTCCCAAAAACTCTTGCATGTTCGGTCATCAAATGCCGCATGGGCGCAAACGACGACCAGCCTGGCAACGTGTTATAGCTGATATAAAGCACCCCGCCAACTTTCAATTTGCGGCGAATAAAATCTACGATAACTGCGCGATTTTCGTCATTGATCCAACTCCAGATGCCATGCACGCCAATGAAATCAAAATCCGGCAAATCGGTACGCCTGGCAAAACTTTCAAAGCTATCATCATATAACGTTGCGCCAGAACCACAGGCAGCCGTCATTTCTTGCGCGAAAGCCGCTTGCGTCGGGTTGAAATCCGTTCCATACCACTTTATGGTCGATGCTGCGGCATGCAAATTGACACTCGCTCCTTGACCAAATCCTAATTCGCAGGCAGTTCCTACCTCAGGATATTTCAGACCGGCAAATGTAAGAATTTGCTTGATTCTCAATGGATTTAGTTCAGAATAATAACCAAACGTATAACCGATATCCGCTACATAACCATCAGTCCAATCGTTCATATACTTCCTTGCTTTGAATTTTCTATTTTCTCCAACCGAATAACTAAAGCTAGCAAAGCCGCCAGTTAGACTTTGATCCTCTTTTGCTCGAGCTGGAAACGATATTGAGCCAGATGCTCAGTAAGCTTTATGCAGATTCGTCATATAGCTTGTTTCATGAATCGCTTTTTTGTCGAATACAAGATTTATTGTAATATCTGACTCTTCAAGCACAAGAAATTCTTGCGACCGTGTTCTTCCATAAACAAAAAGGCCAAATCAATTGAGATTTGGCCTTTTTATTAGAAACAGTTTCTAAAAAAACTGTTTACTTATACCTTCCTTAAACTACTGTGAAGACTAACGTATCGGTTGCTGCGTTGTAAACCAGCGTATCATCTGTACCGGTACCAACCAAGCGAATTTGCGCATCATCAGTTGCGCTGTAGACACCGTCTCCGTTTAAGTCAAACTGTAGATCCATATTACCGCCGGCTTGGTTCGCTGCAATATTCGTCGTAGCGCTCAGGCTCGTGCCATGAATATTGATGTTACCACCGGTTGCTGACAGCAATGTACCACCGCTCTTCAACAAACCTTCCAGTGCGGAAGTCAGATCAATGGTTACTTTGTCGCCTGCGGCAACACCGGTAATGTTGACAACTGTCGAGTCACCAGCCTTCAGATCACCAGCATTCAATGCGGTAGCGGTAAATTTCATCGTATGATCAGCTGTACCACCGCCAACAACCGTAACAGTATCAGAACCACCGCCTGTGTATAGTGTTGAAGTCAATGTCGCTGCGTTATCGATCTGAATCGTGTCATTTTTACCTGTGCCCTTAACCAGCAATGATGCACTGGCTGATGCATTGGTATTAATTGAAACTGCAGCGTCATTGGTCAAGCCGGATGCATCGATTTCGGTCAGTTTGGTTGCAGCCGCTGTGGTCAATGCCAATGCTTCATCACCGGTAATTACAACTTTCTCTGCATCCGATGCAACCAGCGATGCGATTGAATTTTCTTCAGCACCACCGACCACTTTAGTGGAAGAACCGTCACCCAAAGATTTCAGGTTGATAACGTCAGCGTTGGCAAACGTCAGAGAAGCTACATCCACACCGTTCGCATTTTTTACTACACTGTTATCCAAGCTGATCGTTGTGGTATCGCTAGTGCCACCTGATACAAAATCCGGAGCACTTAATACAACTGTGGAAGCATCACCATTAATCGTGATGTTGCCAGTTGTCGCTGCATTGATATTTGAAACCGTAACGGTACCACCACCGCCTTCGCTGATAACCAAACCAGAAATGGTATTTTTGGCGCCAATGATAGCTAGATTATAAGTCGTTGCATCCGCAGCCGCAGCTTCGAAAATTTCGAATCCGGTGATACCGATCACTTCAGCTGCCGTATCCACGGTATCTGCATCAGAAACGCTTAAGGTATCCTTACCATCACCGCCGTTCAGCGTATCGGCAGCCGTAATCGTTGCACCCATTACAATCTTGTCGTCACCTTTACCGCCGGTAAACGTCAGATCGGAAGCAGCTACCGCGGTAGGACCAACCGTTACACTACCGGTCGCCGCACTTGCGTCAATTGTTGTGACTGTTCCTATGCCTGACGTATCCAGTTTCAAATTCTTATCACCGGTTATATTGACTGTTGCAAGCTTACCGCCGGCATTAGTCAATGTAACATAGCTATCATTTCCCGAAGCGGTCGCACTTAATGTGGTCAGTGCCGTTCCCGTCAACGCCACTGTCGCATTGCCTGTTTTGCTACCCGCTTTATCCAAAGTCAATCCCAGGCTTGTCGGTGTGTTACCGGCGATGGTAGCAGTTGAGCCGGCGGCTTGATTGGTCAGCTTAACTGCCTGATCGGATCCAACAGTAACCGTGTTTGAACCAAACGTATCCAGTTCGATCGATTTCACATCCGATTTGGTTGAGTAATCAATAGCAGCACCAGGGTTGTTGTAGTACACCTGCTCAATACCCGAAAGATTTGGAACGATGTCCGTTCCAAACATTCTCAACGTATCGGTACCGTTACCACCAACCAGAGTATCGCCCGCACTTGCCGAAGTATCATCACCAATGAAAATATCATTCTTGGAAGTACCGGTGATGTTATCCGTTGAACCCGTAAGTGTGAATGTTTGACCGACTTCTCCAGGATTACCGCCCGGATTCGCGATTGCTGCCGCTTCATCGGCGGTATATGCATGATCTCCTGTCACTGGGCTCAATATGCTTTGCAATGTATCCAAGTCAGTGCTAGTTGCTGTCTTTGAATAAATGGCGGCCACCATAGCTTTGTTTTCCAGCAATGTTTTTGCTGCTGCAAACGCGGTATCCGTGGTGGTCGACAGGAATGTCGCCGCATCAAAAACAATTTTACCGAATCCAACACCATTGGTCAGTTGCTCAGTAAAATACGCTTTTGCTTGAGAACCCGCGCTGGCAGGATCGCTATCAGCAGTCACACCGAAGTTTTTCATCAGAACGTCGACCTGATCATCAACCGTAACTTTACCCGCCAAAATTCCAGTCGTGAATACTGGGCTCGCAGCCAAAGTATCGGCCAATTGGCTTGTAGTCATTCCACCTTCAACCAGTGCCGCCAATTCGGACAGATAGACACCGCCCGGTGCCGCATTAAACAAACCTGCAACAACCTTCAAAATTTCAGTTTGCTGTGTACTCGATATAGCCATGGGAGCTCCCTTGATAAAAATTAAAAATAGTTACGAAAGTAAATTACTTGCAAGTTTTTCACTTTTCACTTTGTCTCTATGTAACCCCTGCGCAATAATTAATTCTTTTACCAGAAGCTACCACAAAAGCCAAGTTAAAGCGCATTCTGCCCAAAACAATCCCGCTTTGCAAGTATGCAGTTGAAGTTTCTATTTAATATGTTGCTTATTTGCAACAATATAAAACATTTAATACTTTAAAAGATTATCTTCATATTTTAAATCTAAAATAAGCACTTAAAACGTGTCTTTTCTCACATAAATGGGAAATTTATTTATAAAACTGCTTACAAATATACGCATCTCATCGAATGCGAATATCGCCCTCTGGCAGAAAAAGCCAAACTTAAATGAAATTAAATTTTCATTCTCGATTGTTTTTCAATGCAATCGAATTTAATTACTACCTTTAAGATGAAGCGGCTTTAGCCGCGCGATTGCTTTCCGTTTATCATTTTCTGCTAATATTCTGCGATAATGTTCGCGTCAATTTTTCATATTCCAATTCTTGCCGTTATTCAATATCCATTTTCTCAATAATTTTCTCAGCTTGTGGCAGCACAATCCCCTGATTCTGCAAATGACCAAGCGGGAAGTGATTGGCCGGTACCGGGGTTCGTTCCTGGGCCTGCTATGGACGTTTGTCAATCCCGTTCTGATGCTGTCCATCTATACGTTTGTTTTTGGCGTGATATTCAAAGTCCGCCTGGATCCCCACAATAGCCATATACACGACGATCAATTTGCTTTTGCCATGTTATTGTTCACTGGACTGATCCTGTTCAACTTATTCTCCGAATGCTTATCCCGCGCGCCCGGACTGATCCTGAATAATGTAAACTATGTCAAGAAAGTCATTTTCCCTTTGGAAATATTGCCCTTAGTATCTCTCGGTTCCGCACTGTTTCATGCCGGAATCAGTTTTTTGGTATTATTTTCTTCTCTATTGATCATCGAACATCCGCTCCAATGGACAGTCATTTTACTGCCGCTCATTCTGTTGCCGCTCATTATGCTTACCGCAGGATTGTCCTGGATACTGGCTTCAATCGGGGTTTTTGTTCGTGACATCGGTCAATTTATTGGTTTGATCTTAACCATGCTGTTATTCCTCAGCCCAATTTTTTATCCTGCTTCCGCGTTGCCGGAAGCCGTGCGGGATTATCTCTTCCTCAATCCGCTGACTCTCATAATCGAACAGGCGCGAGCAGTGATTCTCTATGGGCAGTTGCCGGAATGGAGCAGCCTCGCTTTATACTATCTGATCGCCTTTTTCGTCGCGTGGTCTGGTTTGATGTGGTTTAAAAAAACACGTAAAGGATTTGCTGATGTCCTTTAGTACCACAAATTCCGAACCAGCCATTAAAGCGCTTAATCTCTCAAAATCTTATCAGTTGTACCAACGCTCCTCCGACCGTTTAAAGCAGTTTTTATGGCCGCATCGCTGGTTGGGTTTACGCCAATATTATCGCGAGCTGAAGGCATTGCAAGACATCAGTTTGCTGGTGATGCCTGGGGAAGTCGTTGGCATTGTAGGACAAAACGGCTCTGGAAAATCGACACTGCTACAATTGATTTGCGGTACTTTGACACCCACACACGGCGAAGTACGGATAAACGGCCGTATCGCTGCATTGCTGGAGCTGGGCGCCGGATTCAATCCGGAATTCACCGGGCGTGAAAATATTTTCATGAGTGCGGCAATCTTGGGGTTCAGTTCAACCGAAATTGCCGATCGCATTGAATCCATCATTGATTTCTCCGGTGTGCGCGACTTCATCGACCAACCGGTAAAAACCTATTCCAGCGGCATGTATGTGCGCCTGGCATTTTCCGTTGCGATTAATGTCGATCCGGATATTCTGGTAATCGACGAAGCCTTGTCTGTCGGTGACGGCGCTTTCGCCCGCAAATCATTTAGCCGTATTATGCAAATGCGCGATGCAGGCAAAACAATATTGTTCTGCTCACACTCGCTATTTCAAGTTGAATCTCTGTGCACCCGTGCAATCTGGGTTAATAAAGGTCAGATCGTATTGGATGGCGAATCGGCACAAGTAGTATCGGCTTATCAAGCCTTTCTGGATAAAACCGCCTCTGATATGGCACCTGAAACTCCCATCCCAGATTTGACCATTTCCGCAGCACCCCATACAAAATCCGCAATGGGAAGCGCGCATTTGGAAAAAGTAAAATTGCAGATAGACGGCAACGATGTGCAGCATGCTATGATCACCAGCGGCCAATCGAGTATCATGCTGCGGATAGCTTTTGTTTCGGATCCTTCATTGCCTTGTCCCACCGTTGCCATGACATTGCAGACACAGGATGGGCGTACAATCACCAGTGCAGCAACATGGGAAGACCAATTTACCGTGCAACGCTCACCGGCCGGCACGGGCCGGATTTGCCTCAAGCTGGATCAGCTGCCGCTGCTTAAAGGCGAATATCTGATTAATATCTATTTATTATGCGAACGTGGCTTGCATCTCTATGATTCGGCAGTGGGTGTCGCAAGCTTGCAAGTAAAGCAGGCGGGACGCTTGCAGGGATTCTTTTCAATTCCTCATCAATGGGAAAATAATACGATCATTCATAATGACCCAATCAGCTAATCACAATCACATACAGGATATTCGGCACTATCGCCAAGCCGACCCTATCGCCGCCACTATCGCATCAGCATCACCCTCGCCGTTCAAGGATTTGACTTTTCCATTGAATGTATATGCACATGCATTGCTGCTGCAGGAAGGTAAAGCCGCTTATTTACACTATGGATTGTTCCAGGATGATAAAACCAGCCTGAAGGCGGCACAGCAATTTTCTACCGATCTGCTGCTGGCGAAACTACCGCCGCCTCCATGCCGCATCCTGGAAGTTGGCATTGGCCTGGGCACCACTTTTTCTTTGCTGCAGCAGCGCGGTTATACTGTTCATGGCATCACACCTGACGCCCAACAAATTGCGTATATCCAGAAATCGCTTGGCACAACCACCCCTGTCAGCTGCCATTCTCTGGAAACATTTTCAGCCGCAGCGGGAAGCTTTGACGTGGTTCTATTTCAGGAATCAGCGCAATACATTGAACCGTTGGTGATTTTTAATCAAGCATTGGATCTGCTGTCGCCGGCGGGGCAATTATTTATTATTGACGAATTTACACTGCAACATGATGCAGCAAGACCGGGCGGGCTTCACCTGATCAATAATATGATCACACTGGCCGAACGATTTGGTTTTGAATTGCTTGAAAAGATGGATTTATCCGCCATGGCGGCACCGACATTGGATTATTTGCTGGCAGCGACCCGGACGCACCGGCAAAAATTGCTCAAAGATCTTGCATTGAGCGATGAACAATTGAATCAACTCGATGAATCCAATCGCACTTATCGAGAAAAATATGCCAGCGGTCATTACGGCTACGCTCTGCTGCACTTCAGAAAAAAAGCCCCCCTTAAATGGCGCTTGCGGCTGCTGGAAAAAAATCAGACCCCGGAAATATTCAATTTATTCAAAAAAACATTCCATCAGGACATAACCCCCTCTTTCTGGCACTGGAAGTATGGTTCGAATGCAAGCCGCGCAATCGGCGTGTGGCGGGAAAATGAACTCATCGCCCACTACGGCGGCATTAGCCGGAAAATTCTGTTCTTCGGTCAACCTCAAACCGCCGTACAAATCGGGGATGTCATGGTTGATGCCAGCGAACGTGGCACATTGACTAGAAAAGGTCCTTTTTTCTTGATGGCGGCAACCTTTCTGGAACGTTATATCGGTTACAACAAACCTTATCTGATAGGCTTCGGTTTTCCCAATGTACGAGCGATGAAAGTGGCGGAACGGCTTGGATTGTACGCAGAAGTCGGGCAAATGGTTGAGTTTTCATGGACACCGTTGGCGAAATGGCCGCGCGTAAAAACCCGGCTACATCCGATCGACCGAGCAGACGATCCCCGGGCTGCCGCTGCAGTCGAAGAATGCTGGCGGAAAATGGCTGAAAATTTGCGTACAGCGCTGGTCGGCATCCGCGATTGGCCTTATCTGCAGCGCCGCTACCTGAATCACCCCACGCAACGTTATCAACTGATGCTGGTAAGAAACCGCTTCGGCGGCCGGGCGCGAGGTATTCTGGTATTGCGTCACGATACTTTCGGTTGCGAAATCGTTGACATCATTGCACCGCTGTCCGAAATTCCTCTACTCGTTTTGCACGCCAGAAGGCTGGCCGGCATCAATGGCCATGATCGGCTGTTTTGCCGCATCACAGAAAATTTCGCCGCATATTTCGCTGCCGCCGGCGGGACAAAACAAGCGCTGGATATCCGTATCCCCGCGAGCATTTGGGATGCGGCTCCATCGGTTGATTCGTTGCGCAATCATTGGTGGCTAATGTCTGGTGATACAGATTTCCGGTAATAACTATCCAGCCCAGCTAAATTAATAATGCAATGCGTACATTTACAAATATGCCTTAAATGAAAATAGTGGTGAACCTCAATCGACATGAACTTGCTGTGAATGCCCCAATGCCTCAACCATATCAGATAGAAGCAAATAGAGAAATTTTTCAATCTCAGAATAAAATCCCTCAACAGAAAAATTCATCACCATGAAAATTCTTATGGTTACCCGCGAAACCCGCTCAGACCAACGCTACGGTCTCGGTCGCAGCCTAGCTCCCTTGGTCGAAGAGCTTCGTCGCCGTGGAATCGATGTTGATTATCTTTGCCAAGCCGATTTAGGTCAACGTGCACTACTTTGGCAAATACGAATTGGGCACTTTCTGGCAAGCTTAACCAGGAATAGCAAAACCGCCACAGATTTTCCAGCTCTACTTTATGGAATATTCGAGCGCTTCAATATGGGTCGGCTTGCCGCAAAATTGGCCGTAAAACAAGATTACACTCATGTACATTGCCATGATCCTCTCATCGCAGCCGGCTTACGTTTTTTCTTGCGATTCAACTTTGGAAGTCATGTAGCCTGGGGAGTAACAGAGCATGGTTACGGCTGCTATGCTCAGGCCATTCACGAGGATGGCGCTCGCCTTGGCCGATACACAATGCGCTGGATGCGCAATTGGGAAGCGAAAATATTGCTTTCTGCTTCTTGGGTAATCGCTCCGACCCACAGCGGCATCGCTCAGATTGCCCGCGACTTGGGAATTTCTGCAGTACCATCAAACTGGTATCAAGTGGCTCATGCGCATCCGAAACTTAACCATTACGGAAAGGAAGAAGCACGAAATCGGCTTGGTTGGAACAGTAACACAATTTATTTACTTGCAATCGGCCGTATCGCACCAGTCAAACAGTTTCCACTATTGATTCAGGCTTGTGCCAGATTAAAGATAAAAAAAGACTTTCAATTAGTAATCCTGGGTGAAGGAAATCACGACGATCTACAAAAACTAGCACAACAATTGAGCTTTCCGCGAAAAATCATATTCGCCATTACCGAAGATATTGGTTTATATCTTTGTGCCGCCGATCTGTATATCAGTGCTTCTGCTTCTGAATCCTTCGGCATGGCCAATCTCGAGGCCTTAACTGCTGGCACTGCTGCGATCTGTACCGCTGTAGGCGGCGTACCGGAGGTGGTAGGTGATGGTGCATTCCTGGCAGAACCGGATCTTGATTCCTTGTCAGAAGCAATACAACGTATGTTGAATGACAAAGCGCTATGTGAAGAAATCGCACAAAAAGGACAATTAAGAGCCAAAGCATGGCCAGATATTATTCATGTTGCTGATATATATGAAGAAATTTATAGAAAAGTGGCAACAAGCTAAGATAGCCAAGTTACAGCTTTGTCCATTACCGGTTCCACTTATTCCTATCGAGGCTGGAAGAATACTTATTTTCGCACCGCACCCGGATGATGAAGTACTTGGTTGCGGCGGCACGTTAACTTTGCTTCGGCAAAAGAAATGTGCTGTCAAGGTCATTTTCGTCACCAACGGTGCCGGCGCCGGGATCCTCAGTGCCGATGCACTTATGATCCGGCGAAAGGAAGCAGCAAAATCTTTAGCAGTATTGGGTGTAGACGACATGTTTTTCTTCGATGAACCCGATGGCAGCTTCCGCACTTCAGCCGGCTTTGAGAAAAAAATCCGGCAATTACTGCAGCAATTTAAGCCGGATTGGCTGTTCATGCCTTCCGTACTTGACTATCACCGCGACCATGTTGCAACCGGTCAAGCCATTTTATCCTGCTGGCAACAGTGTGGCGCACCGGGGCGCGCATTTTTTTACGAGATCTGGAGTCCGCTTCCCGCCACGCATGTGGTGGATATCGCGAGTGTAATCGAACTTAAGAAACAGGCAATCTCCTGTTATGCATTGCCGCTGTCCCACTGCGACTACCTGTCTGCCAGCATTGGGTTAGCAAGTTACCGCGGTCTCTATCTTCCCGGCAAGCAAGGCAGCAACTATGCAGAAGCCTTCACTGAAATTGAAAAAAAAACCTCTTTGGGAGGCATGCTGCAAAAAATGTTAAACTTGCGCCTCTATCTCGAAAGCTTTTTACAGCATTAGATCTGATTTATCTCTTGAACTATTTCTCTCCTGACCGACCCCGGAATCACAGACACTTGGATGTTTGAAAAAAACGGCGTAACCCAACCTCTTGTCAGCATCATTATCCGCAGCATGGATCGCGATACGCTTCCCGATGCATTGGATTCTGTCGCCATGCAGACGTACCCGAATATTGAGGTCGTCATTGTCAATGCCAAAGGGCCAGATCATCGGAAGCTAGGCGATTGGTGCGGACATTTCCCGCTCAGAACTATTGCCATTGAAAATGATGAACCAACAGATAGAAGCCGAGCCGCCAACATTGGACTTCACTCAGCCAAAGGAAGTT
This sequence comes from Gammaproteobacteria bacterium, assembly GCA_015709635.1. NCBI lineage: Bacteria > Pseudomonadati > Pseudomonadota > Gammaproteobacteria > Gammaproteobacteria bacterium. The sequence goes on along the minus strand of CP054180.1, from coordinate 286,475 downwards.
ATCTGATTTTCCTTGATGACGATGATTTATTTTGTCCGGAACACATTACCAATCTAGTTACTGCTCTACAAAGTCACCCCAGCGTTCGATGCGTATACTCTGGCGTTCGCGTTGAGCACTACGTGGATCAGCAACTTAAGAACGTCACTGCATTTAACGAACCTTATGATCGGGGTCGGCTTTGGGGAAGAAACTTTATTCCGATTCACGCCCTGTTGTTTGAACAATCTTTAGTCACTATCGATCATTGCGGTTTTGATGAAAATTTGAAAGTCTTCGAAGATTGGGATTTCTGGATTCAATTGAGTCAACACAGTGAAATATTGCATATCGATAAAATTACCGCTACTTATCGCAATTATGGATACTCTGGCTTAGGACTTAAACAGGATGAAGCTTTTATAAAGGAATCGAGAAGCCGAGTTTACGATAAATGGAAACTGCTTCTGACCGGTGAACAATTGGAGGAGTTAATTCAATACCGCGAGAATATGATATCCAGTCTCCGCGACCAGTCAGCTGATAAAGAACTATTGATCGCTTCGCTGCAAAATCGCCATGAGCAAGCTAGGCTTGCAAGTATTAGAAACGAACAATCGTTACAAAAAACAATTAACGATCTACAAAATACAATTCATGATTTGCAGAAAACAATCCATGATTTATCTCATTCAACCTCATGGAGAATCACTGCTCCGTTGCGCTTTCTAATCCGGATTATTCGTGGTCAGCATCAGGAGGCATGGGATGGGCTGCGCCGCAGAGTTTTACCTTGGCTGAAGCGTATCTACTGGCGGTTACCCGTACGCTGGCGCAACAAAACATTAGGTGTGGCTTACCGGATAGCCGGTCCTCTGCTCTCCGGAACGGGACATTATGAGATATGGCGTGCAAACAGAGCCGGTTTTTTAGCTCCGGGATCTGTCGATGCCTACGGCTTGCTGGCAGGAATGGTGGATCTTTCCACAATTGCTCCGCTAACAACACGACCAGCCGGACGCATTGCAATCCACGCACACATTTTCTATGCAGATCTGGCAGAGGAATTTGCAAAATTCTTGGGAAATATGCCGTTCCCCTATGACTTGTTTGTCTCAACACCCGATGAGGCAGCAAACCAAATATGCAAACAAGCTTTAGCGCATTTACCTCAACTGGAACAACTGACTATTACCGCTGTGCCTAATCGTGGGCGTGATATTGCCCCCCTGTTTTGCACCTTCGGAGAAATATTGCAGCAATATGATTACATCGCCCATATCCATAGCAAGAAATCACTTTATAACAAAAACACAACAAATGCGTGGAGTGGATGGCGAGAATATTTGTTCACAAATCTGCTAGGAAGCAAAACACAAATACAGAAAATATTCACACTCCTGACCGGAGAAAAAGCTGTCGGTCTTGTTTATCCGCAAAACTTCTCCGAATTATCCTATATTGCCAACTCCTGGCTTTCCAACAAAGCACTCGGATATCTCTGGTGCCACAAATTGGGTATCACCAGAGTCCCAATCGGGTATTTTGATTTACCAGCAGGATCCATGTTCTGGGCCCGGACAGAGGCACTGCGTCCGTTATTCAAAGCGCATATCCAGATTGAGGATTTTCCCGAAGAAACAGGACAAACCGACGCAACCCTGGCGCACTGCATAGAACGCTTATTTGTCCTGGTAACCAAGCGGTCAGGATTCGATGCCGTCATTCTTCGAGACAACAAATCCGTTAGTTGGTCTCGCTGGCGCTTTGAACAATATCTGTTACGAAGCCAAACGAATGCTCATGCTATGCTGGCTGATCCGGCTTTGCGTGTAGTTGTTTTCGATATTTTTGATACGTTACTGACTCGGCCGCTGCTTAATCCTGAGATGATTAAAAATATTGTCGCCCGGCGTGTCGGCGGTGAAGCAGGAAAACTTTATCTTGAATGTCGTGCCATCGCAGAATCTCAGGCGCGTCAGAAAGCAGGCCGCGATATTGGTCTGGATGCTGTTTTTACAGAGTTCTCCGTCTTATCTGGACTCTCACCCGAAGCCGCCAATCAGTTGCGTAGCCTTGAAGAAGCGATCGAGCTGGAAATCGTCACGCCACGACCGGAAGTCATCACTCTGCTACAACTTGCACTTTCCTTAGGTAAACGCGTCGTATTAGCCAGTGATATGTACCTATCCAAATCCGTTATCGAAAAAATGCTAACGCGCCACGGCATCAGTGGATGGCATGCGTTTTACTTATCTTCCGATAATGGCTTCAGAAAAGATACCGGTGATTTTTATCGGCAGTTGTTGATACATGAAAATGTGTCTCCAAGCGAAGTCCTGATGATTGGAGACAACGAACATTCCGATGTTCAAATTCCTGATAATCTGGGCATGAAGTTGCTGCATGTCATGCGGCCCGTTGAATTGGCGCGAACTATTCCCCGCTTGGGTCCACTCATCGAAAGTTCGTTATATAGCGATGATCTCCATCGGCAGCTTACCGTTGGCATGATTACGCAAGCAAATTTTCACCCTGTATTCTTCCCGAATTTCGATCCTGCAGATCTCGTTCCTGCCACACCTTGGTCGATTGGATTCACTATTGCCGGACCTGTGGTGCTGGCCTTCGTACAATGGCTGGCGGAAAAAGCCGCTGCCGACCGAATGGGGCGCTTGTATTTTCTTGCGCGCGAAGGGCAAATACTAAAAATAGTTTATGATCAGTGGGTATCCCATAATACCAACGCTATCGCATCTGACTATCTGGTGCTTTCCCGCCGCGCAATTACGGTACCTATGATCTCAAATTTTGATGATATGCTGCAAATTGCGCGTGTGCAGTATTTTCCAAACCAGTTAACTGAATTTATCCGGGAGCGATACGGATTAGCGTTATCTGATGACGATATTGAAGAACTTGCACGGCAGGGAGTCTGGTCAAAAAATAAGCTTGTCACAGTTGATAAAGGTGAAATTGATCATCTCATACCTGTATTGCACGCTCTGGAAAAACGTATTCTGTCCATTGCGCAATCTGAACGCCCAGGGCTGTTAGCTTATCTAAATGAGCTGGGATTGAATAAGGCAACTAATGCTGCCATTGTAGATATCGGTTATTCAGCTACCGTTCAAGGGTATTTGAATGAAATGATCAATCAAAGAATCAACGGCTACTATTTAATGACGCGCAAACCTGCCGAGCATGTCGCTTCTCAATACAAGGTCATCGCTGCGGGGTACTACTGTCAGTATATTAATCCTAATATTCACTCACCCATTATTTTAAGAGAAAGCTTTTCCTTGGAAAAATTATTAAGCTCTGATGATGCGCAAATCGTAAGGTATCATCAGACCGGCAATGGCGAGGTTCATCCTGAATTCCGTGAACTGGCAGCTGAAGAGCGTGAATCCATGATGACGCGCACGGAAATCAGGCGCGGAATAATGGATTTTGTAACCCAATCCATCACGATACGCGATAAATTAGTCGGCGATTTCAAAGTTCCTCCAGACATTGCAACCGGTTTATTTGAAGAATTTATCGAGCACCCTTCGCAAGCGGAAAAAGACATCCTAAGTGCATTGGTGCTGGATGATCACTACTGTGGCCGCGGGATTGTGAGTTAATGCCTCTCATATCACACGATAAGAAATATTGGCTTACAGTGTATTTTCAGATAACGCATTAATGAAGGAGCCTTTCTTCTCCGTCGTAATCGTCAATTATAATGCCGGTGACATGCTGCTTAAGGTCATGTCATCGCTAGCGCAGCAAACGTATAAAAATTTCGAAGTGATTATTGTCGATAATAATAGCCAGGATGATTCCTGGCGTGCGGCAGAAAACTTGCCTTTTCCATGCCGCTTAGTGCGATTGAACAACAATATTGGATTTGCCGCTGCCAATAATCTCGCTGTAAAAAATCATGTTCATGGTAAATGGTTATTTTTATTGAATCCCGATGCTTATCCAGAGCCCGAGTGCCTGGCAGCCATAGTAAAAAACATAAACCAAATAGACGTGGATTGCTTTTCCTGTGTATTAATTGACGCAAATCAGCCAACCCAACTGGATGGACTGGGCGATGCCTATCATATATCCGGATTACATTGGCGTAATGGTCATGGCGCTCCCTGCTGCATCATGCCCGCGTATCCGGTAGAAGTCTTCTCGGCGTGCGCGGCTGCTGCAATATATCGCACTGAAACATATCGCCGGTTAGGGGGCTTTGATGAAACTTACTTTGCTTATTCAGAAGATGTTGATCTTGGTTTCCGCTTACGGCTAGCCGGTGGGAAGAGCGTGTTACTACCCGATGCCAAAGTCCATCATGTCGGTTCGGGCATTACAGGCCGCACAAGCGATTTCTCGATTTATCATGGGCACCGCAACCTCACCTGGACATTTATGAAGAATGTGCCCGGTCCGCTAATACTCGTCCTCTTGCCAGTACATCTGCTCATGATATTTTATTTGGGATTCTTATTTGCTGCCTCTGGCCGCTTCAGAATTTATATGCGGGCTAAAGCCGATGCTTTTAAGCAGATCCGTTCTCTGTTGGCACGAAGGAAAGAAATCCAGCGTACCCGCACGTGTTCTTGCTTGGATTTACTGCAAATGATGTCCTGGATGCCACGCAGTTTTGCGGCTAAAGTACAAAACAAGTAAGAAAGTCGTAACCTCATTAACACATAAAGAAATAAGGATATGATTGATAAAGCGGGCTTTGCCCGGCTTAAGTCAATGCATCTGCAGATAGCTTACTCTCGTTCCTTTTGCAAAAACAACTGCGCACGGAAGTGTTCCATCTGCGTCAATAACATCGAGGGCGACACTTGGCTATCGAACACCAATCCAGTAGCATAATTTGCCACCGCCTCGGCGGGAGCTCCGAGATTGAAGCAACACAACGGAACACCGCACGCCATTAATTCGTGTGCAACGTAGGAAAAAGTCTCCGGCCAAATCGACGGGAACAGGAAAATATTCGCACCGGACTGCTCGATGGCTGATGCAAGCCCAGTCCTTTCATAACGTCCCGTCACATTCAAGCAGACCGCAGAAAACTCCGGCACTAGTGAACCAATTACTGTCACACGAAATGGCAAACGATGGGAATCGATCTCCTCACAGAGTTGCTTGACAATATTCCACCCCTTCTGCCAGCCGATTGTTCCGACAACACCAATATGCAGCGGCTTGCTAAGATCGACCGGAATAGAACGATGACGGAAGCGTGCCATTGAATGTGGCCGCACCACGATCTTTCCGGCATATTCCGGATAGATGCGAATGAATAAATCGCGCGTACTGTTAGAAAAAGCAACGATACTATTAACCATTGCCAGCGCCTTTTTCCAAGTTGCACGCCATTCGGCAATCGAGTCGGTGCCAATGGGGTAATCAATCGGTAAACGGCTAAAGCAGCGATTGCAGGTCGCGCTATCGGGCAATCCGCAATAATTTCTATCGCTATCAATAAGAAAAAGGCTTGGGCATAACATGAAGAAATCATGTAGCGCAATACTCACTGGAATTCCTTCGATAGCCGGCTCCTGCGAGAGCCAGTGCAAAAAATCCATCGGCCGACGGAAAGAATAGAGATTGTTGATCAAGATACTCTCCGGTTGGATACCGGCAATGACTCGGCCCCAAGCGGCGTAGTCGCTAAAATTCAAAGTGAGCCGCGCATTGGGCGAAACCCATTCGGCGCGTAATTCCCCGGTGCGGATATCATCCAGCAAGTGCAGCACAGGCTTGTCGGCATCAAGAGTATTAGCGATCAATTCGCGGCTATACGCGTAGGCCCCTCCTTCAATTACGTTATCAATTATAACGAGAGCAGGATGATCGGCCTGTTTTGCCAACACCATCAAATACAAGAAATCACGGAGCGGCCGGATAGGATCATGGCGAATAAAATCTTTATAATATTCGAACAATCCCGGGTAACGTTCGCGCAGTATTGCCTCATTCCGATCCGCCAGCGCTTGGCGCTCCTGCGACGGAAAAGAACCGCCATGCTTATGATATACAAACAAGTTGGGTGCCAAAACATGTTGATAGCCCGACACTTTAGCCCTTTGGCACCAATCATTCTCTTCTCGATACCCCTTGCCGAATACGGGATCAAATAAACCGATACGTTTTGCGGCTTCCTGGCGAATGGCCATACAGAAACCGACTCCGGTCGGAATTTCAATGGCCGCAGCATCCTGTAATCGAGCCAGCACAGCGTCTATTCGCAGCGCATCCATTCCTTGGGGAAGTGTGTTATCCACAAAAAATTTTGGAAAACTGCAAATCGTCCCGGCATTTGTAAACGGAGTAACACTCGCCACCTGCGGATTTGCCAAAATTGGTGCAAATAAACGTTCCAACCAAAAGGGAGGTACTTGCACATCGGAATTGAGCAAGACAAAATCATTTTCTACATGGGTAAAGAGCCTATTAACTGTTCCCACGAAGCCCAGATTGCTTTCGTTGTATAACAAAATAGTGCCAGGAAAATTTTGCAGACGCTGATTCAACCAAGGTTGCACGCGTTCATCCGTACTCGCATCATTGCAAACCAGTAAACGAAACGGTGTACTTGTCGCACGCTCGAGACTATCGAATAACGATTCAAGAAACTCAAAACCATTGTAGATCGGGATCAAAACATCGATACACGCCGGCAAAACCGGAAAAGATGGTGGATTATTATGCATATGCGGCGCAGCAGTAACCGGCAATGTGTGCCGATCGGATACTTCTGAAGCTTGGACTGCGAGCGATAATTTGCGTCGAGCAGGTGCCATCTGGCCGCTCAGCAGCCACCCCAGTACACGCAATCGCGCTCGCCTATCCAATAGACCAAATCCACGCCAAGCCCGTTGAGCCAGCCGAAGCTTGGTGACAACGCTGCGCAGAGGGCTGGTAATGCGCCAGGAGTGCGAACTTTCGTAAAGTGCGATTGTGCGCTGCTGATCCGCTTGGATTCTGCTTGATTCAGCCAACAAACGCATCTTGCCTTCCAACTCTCGTTTCAAATTAATGAGCTCAAGGCGATCCGCATGCGCTTGTACTTCCTGTAGCTGAGAATAAGCACGTGCCCGATTGACTAGATCATAAAAAATGGAAGTATCCATGCGTGTCTGCCACTTCGTATACATGACACGCTCAGCCAATCTTGCGAGTTCGGGATCACCATGGATAGCAAATTCACCACCCTCATCCATACGGTAATTTGCCGTTATAGCATCAACGAAAATAAAGTTACCGTATTGGGCAACTTGTATCCAGAAATCCCACTTCTCACAAGAATTCAATGCTTCATCGAAACGCGCTCCTGCCGTATACACTCGACGCTTAAACAAAACAGCATGATGGGTTGGCAAGAAATTGCCTAGATATAGCGAAAGTATATCGAATTGTGTGGCAAATTCATTTAGCAGATGCCCGTTGGAATCCATCGCGCGTATGCGCGAGTAAGCTGCGACAGCATCCGGATGTTCACGCAAAGCTTCCGCGAGGCACGTCACATGATCCGGGTGCAGTAAATCGCCATCTTCAAGAAAACCGATCAGACCTCCGCGAGACACCGCCAAGCCTGCATTTGCCGCTGCGCTATATCCAATCGAATCCCCTTCCTGATTGATCAGGCGTAATGGAAAGCGACCGCAACTTGAGCCAAGATCGGCATGATTGCCGCCCGTGGCATTAACCACTATTACTTCGATATTCGGGTAATTCTGTCCCGCCACTGAATCGAGTGTCTCACTGAGTGATGATTGACTCATACTGCAGATGATAAGAGTCACCAAAGGAGAAGAGGGGATCGCAAGAATACTCATCTTAGACTAACAGTGATGGAGCAAGCACGAATTGGGCGCATACCTTGACAAACGTCGTATTCAATACTTGATCAATCATAAAACTGGATATTACAGAATTTATTATTGCTGCTGAATTTACCTTGATAAGGCCGGTAACAATTTATTTATTAAAACAACCACAGTATTAGAAAACGGCTTTTCTTCCAAACTGTTTCAGGATAAAGTCGATACGAATGAAGATCAGCGAAGAGTCATTACGATGAGAAATACTTTGAGCTAACAAATTTTAATGTATATTCCGCAACAATGCTAACGATTTGATCGATGAAAATCCAGCGCAAAGATAAGAACTCAAATCGCAATATATAACAGTCACATCCATTTGGATCTCCATCACAACCATAGCCATAACCATAGCGAATACTAAGAATCCCGATATGTTCACACATAATTCTAATTCTCGATAGAGATACAAATATGTACAACGCTACATGAGCAGCTGTTTCTAGGAAATTAGAATATTATAATTATCAGTATTCCTAACTGGAATCGAATCATACCTTGCTCTACCCCAAAATAAGGACAAGACAAGGAACACAGAGATATCCATGAATTCCATAACCGGCGCTGATACAACAATTACGGAGATAAGAAATGGTCAGATATCGTAAGTACCGGTTAATTAGCACACGTCATTTCGACTGGTATCATCTACTAAAGAATCTAGATCCGAACATGGAGTTGGAATAAATTGCATATCTCCGGTCTTGAATCGGTTGCGGTTGTTATAGTTAACCACAATGCCGGTTCACTGCTCACTCAATGTGTCGTTTCTGCACTTGAGCAAGCACAGAATGCCATAGTAGTCGATAATGCTTCTTCAGATACCAGTCTCACTGAACTGGAATTGAGGTTTTCTACCGAAAATCGCCTGCAGGTCATCCGCTTAGAAAACAATGTTGGTTTTGCCGCCGGTTGCAATACCGGCCTTAGCGCCACAACGCAACCCTATATTCTTTTCCTGAATCCGGATTGTCTTCTGCAGGAAAATTCACTACAACGCATGGTTCAAGTGATGGAATCCGATCCTACTATCGGCATGGTGGGCGGCTATCTCATCAATCCGGATGGCTCCGAGCAAGGTGGCGGACGGCGCGCCATCCCGACGCCGTGGCGGGCTCTTGTGCGCGCCTTCGGCTTGTATCATCTGGAGAAATACTGGCCGCGATTGTTTTTTGATTTTCATCTGAATAAACGCCCCTTACCCCAAACTCCTGTCGAAGTTGAGGCGATATCCGGGGCATTGATGCTGGTCCGGCGGCAAGCCGTCGACGATGTCGGTCCCTGGGACGAACAGTATTTTCTGCATTGCGAGGATCTGGATTGGTGTATGCGGTTCAAACAAAAAAACTGGAAAATTGTTTTTGTGCCGGATGCACCAGTCGTTCATTTCCAGGGCACCTGCAGCCGCTCGCGGCCATTCTTCGTCACCTGGCATAAACACAAAGGCATGCTGCGTTTCTACCGGAAATTTTTCCGCCAGCACTATCCAAACACGTTGATGGGATTGATTACGGCAGGCGTATGGCTGCGCTTCGCTGTTACGGTGCTGTACCATTCGGCGCGAAACTGCTACCGGCTGCTGAAATTCAAGCATGAATAAGCAATACGTAGGCTTATTGGGCGCCACAAGCCTGGTCGGCGAATGTCTGTTAAGAAAACTGATCGAGAATAACTGGCATATCGCTGCATTTTCCCGCCGGCCAATCACAAATGTCATGCAGCACTCGCAAATTACATGGCAACAATTTGATACAATAGGCAGCGTGAAAGATTGCATCGAGGAAAACGAAATTCACGCTTGGTTATGTGTAGCGCCCATTTGGGTATTAGCCGAACACTTTGATCTTTTATCAGCTTATAACGCCCGGCGGATCGTCGTATTATCCTCCACCAGCCGTTTCACCAAAGATACTTCATCCGATCCCAACGAAAGAAAAATTGCACAACAATTGATTGAAGGCGAAGAGCGTTTACAAACGTGGGCTGCTGCGCATGGCGTGCAATGGATCATATTGCGCCCGACGCTCATTTACGGATACGGGCGCGACAAAAATATCGCCGAAATTGCACGATTTATTCGTCGCCTTGGATTTTTCCCTCTGTTGGGACCGGCGCGCGGTTTGCGGCAACCGGTGCATGGCGAAGATATCGCTGCGGCATGCTATGCCGCGCTTAGTGTATCCAATCTATCCGGTCGCGCCTATAACTTAAGCGGCGGAGAAACTTTGACCTATCGCGCGATGGTGGAACGCGTGTTTCAGGCAATGAATCGTCCCGTGCGTACATTCACGGTGCCACTGTGGCTTTTTCAGATAGCAACCTGGGGATTGAAATGGTTGCCGCATTACCGTAACTGGACTGCGGCCATGGCGGAAAGAATGAATCAGGATTTAAAATTTGACTGTTCGGAAGCCAAACAGGATTTACACTTTCGCCCGCGGCCGTTCAATCTGACAATAAACGATTTGCCTAGTCAAAGCTGACCATCAGCAATTATAATTAATTCAATCGATTACATTTTCACCGATAAATCTCTCAACAGCACGGTATTGATAACCAGATGAAGTTCAAATTTAAAGCGCCTCAGAATGAAATTGCGCAGGTACTGACCAGCTTTAAGAAAACCTTTAGAAACATTGGCGTTTTCAGCGCCGTCATCAATGTGCTGATGCTTATGCCGGCCATTTATATGCTGCAGCTTTATGACAGCGTATTAACCGGCCGCAACGAAATGACGCTGCTCATGCTGACACTGATCATGCTGGGCGCCTACACGTTCATGGGAGCGTTGGAATATGTGCGCAGCTTTGTATTAATCCGTGTCGGTGCGCAACTCGATATGAAATTGAATAAGCGCGTATACACGGCTGCTTTCGAGGAGAGCCTGAAACAAGGCGACAGCAATGCCGGGCAAGCTTTAAAGGATCTGACCAATCTGCGGCAATTCCTCACCGGCAATGCGTTGTTCGCTTTTTTTGACGCGCCGTGGTTTCCGATTTATTTACTCGTAATCTTCATGTTTCATCCCGTTTTGGGCGTTTTTGCTTTGTGCGGCACAGTCATACTCATCGCGCTGGCCTATATCAATGAAAAAATTTCGCATAAGCCGTTAGCCGAGGCCAATTCAATGGCGGTTGCATCCACCAATATCGCCTCCAATAATCTGCGCAATGCCGAAGTCATCGAAGCAATGGGCATGCTGCCCAATCTCCAAGCGCGCTGGTATAAACTGCACCGGCGTTTTCTCAATCTGCAAGCCGAGGCCAGCGAAAAAGCCGGTATCGTCACAGCGTTGTCGAAATCCTGCACTGTCGCACTGCAATCATTGATGCTGGGGTTGGGCGCCTTGCTGGTTCTGGACGACAGTATTACGCCGGGGATGATGATCGCCGGTTCCATCCTATTGGGCAGAGCCATTGCACCGGTGCAATTACTGATCAGCGTGTGGAAGCAAATCGGCGGTACACGCAGCGCTTACGAACGATTGATCAAATTGCTTGACCAGCACCCGGAAAGAAAAGCCGGGATGGCGCTGCCTAAACCGCAAGGTTCTGTTGCCGTCGAAAATGTCACGGCAGCCCCACCCGGCAGCAAGCTTCCGGTACTCAAGGGATTGACTTTTTCCCTGGCTGCCGGTGAAGTACTCGGCATCATCGGTCCGAGCGGATCGGGGAAATCAACGCTGGCGCGTTTGCTGGTTGGCGTATGGCCGGCTGCCGCGGGGAAAGTCAGATTGGACGGCGCCGACGTTTATCAATGGAACAAAGACGAGCTGGGGCCGCACATCGGCTATTTGCCGCAAGATATCGAACTCTTCGGCGGATCGGTTTCGGAAAATATCGCCCGCTTCGGTGAAGTGCATGCGGAAAAAGTTATCCTGGCGGCGAAACGCGCCGGAGTTCACGAAATGATTCTGAATATGCCGGATGGTTACGACACGCTATTGGGTGATGGCGGTGCCGGTCTTTCCGGCGGACAAAAGCAACGCATCGGCTTGGCGCGCGCAATGTACGACGACCCCTCGCTGATCGTGCTCGATGAGCCCAACTCCAACCTCGATGACGTGGGCGAGCAGGCGTTGCTGGCCGCCATCGTCGATCTGCGCAAACGCGGAAAAACCATTGTCTTGATCACACACCGCACCAGCATCCTGAGCGCAACCACTACATTACTATTGCTGCAAGAAGGAACAGCGAAAATATTCGGACCGACCAATCAAGTGGTGGAAGCGCTCGCGAAACAACAACAAGCGCAACAGGCGCAGCTCGCACAAAAAAAAGCCGGCCAGCAAACTGCGCCAAACCAAGTAACCCAAACCGTTCATGCGGCCGATTCCCAAAGCGGCTGATTCTTTGCCGCGCTTTTCCATCGCACATTTAGAAACATTGATACCGGACAGAAAAAATAATGAAGCCCGCAGCTGAAGAAAAAAAGACCGTTATTGCCAATGTTCCAACGGATTCAACGCATCATGTGGAGACAGACGAAACGCTGCATACCCGGTTGGGCTGGTGGATCGTGCTGGCGGGTTTCGGCGGATTCATTCTGTGGGCGGCTTTCGCGCCGCTGGAAAAAGGCGTACCGGTTCCAGGCACCGTCACTGTCGCCAGTCATTTGCAGGCTGTTCAGCATCAAATCGGCGGAATTATCGACAGCATTCTGGTCAAGGAAGGTGATCATGTAACAGTCGGTCAAGTGCTGGTACGGATGAACGATACCCAAGTCAAGGCGCAAGCTGAGATCACCCGCAGTCAACTCTATACCGCCCTGACCATGGAAGCGCGCTTATTGGCGGAACGCGATGGCGCGGATAAAATCACGTTCCCGCAAGATTTACTGGCAGCACAAAATGACCCGCGCGTCGCCAACAATATCATCACACAGACTCAGCTTTTTACATCGCGCAGATTGGCTCTGCAACACGAGATCGGCGCTCTGGACGAGAATATTGCCGGTTTAAAAATGCAGTTGCGCGGACTGGAAGCATCCAAATCCAGTAAAAACATGCAATTGAAGTTCCTGGAAGAGCAGCTCGTCAATATGCGTGACCTGGCGCACGACGGTTTTGTACCCCGCAATCGCGTGCTGGAACTGGAGCGCACATATACCCAATTGACCGGAGATATTTCTTCCGAAACCGGAAACATCGGCCGGATTCAACGGCAAATTGCCGAACAGGAGCAACGGCGCGTTTACCGTCAACAGGAATATCAAAAGGAGGTAGGACAGCAGCTAACCGAAACGAAGCGGGAAGTTGACTCCTTGCGCAGTCGCCTGAACGGGCAAGATTTCGAGTTGGCCAACATCGAGGTTAAAGCGCCTGTGGACGGTATCGTGGTCGGCATGAATGTGTTCACCGAAGGCGGCGTTATCAGCCCGGGATTCAAATTGATGGATATCGTGCCAAGCGACGATATCCTGGTCGTTACCGGGCAAGTACCGGTTCATTTGATCGACAAGGTGCATGTCGATTTGCCGGTCGATCTCATTTTCTCCGCCCTGAATCAAAAGAAAACACCCAATATTCCAGGCATTGTCACCCGGGTATCGGCAGACCGTCTGATGGACGAGCGAAGCGGGCTGCCATATTACAATATGAAGGCTGCCGTAACGCCGGAAGGCATGAAAAAACTCGCCGAAGAACAGATACGCGCGGGTATGCCGGTAGAAATATTTATCAAAACGGGGGAACGCTCGTTGCTGAGTTATCTTTTCAAACCGATACTGGATCGTGTGCATTCAGCTCTGAGCGAAGAATAGCGATAATGATGGATATTCCTAAAATCTCATTTTCAGTTTGGCTTTTGTTCAGTTCATTAAGCCCTATTCAGGCAATGAGTTTACTGGATGCCTATGAAGCTGCACTCAGCCATGATCCGATTTATCGCTCTGCTTACTATGAAAATGAAGCGGGACAACAAATGGAAGCGATTGGTTTGGCGAGTTTGCTACCCAATCTCGCAATTACGCATACACAAAGCAGAAGCACAGGTACTATAACAAACAATCAAAATAATACTTCCAGTTCAGGCAATTTCGACAGTCAGGTCAGCTCGTTAACGCTACGCCAACCTTTGATCAATTTAGAAGCCGTGGCCAGTTACCGGATGGGCAAAGCACAAGCTGATTCGAGTCGGGCAAAATTTACCGGTCGCAGTCAACAGCTTGTCGTGCGGTTAGTGGAAGCTTATGTGGAAACACTGCTTGCACAGGATCACGTCAAAATCGCCGAAGCGCAACTGAATTCTCTCGAAGAACTCAAGCGTGTCAATGAACGTATGTTGATAAAAGGCGAAGGCACCACCACCGATGTTCTGGAAACACAATCGAAACACGCGATTGCACAGGCTCAAGCCATTGAAGCAAGAGATGAACTGGAATCCGCCCAACTTATACTCGGAGCGATCGTGGGACAAAAAGTAACCCAATTGGACCGATTGTCCGATGCTTTCAATTCCCGCGCCATCCAGTTGCAGGATTATGACGAATGGCACGCCATGGCTTTGGAGCGTAATGCCGAGATCGTGACGCAACGCCACACCGTGACATCCGGCAAGGAAGAAATCAGAAAGAATTTTGCTGGTCATGCCCCGCGCGTTGATTTGGTCGCCAGTCTATCAAAAAATAACCGTGGATCTTTTGTCACACGCAATCAAGATGCGGAGCTTGCCACTATTGGTGTTGAAGTCAATTTTCCTTTATACGCGGGCGGCCGTGTGAATGCACTCACGGCTCAAGCCAAAGCCAATCACGCGCGGGCGGAAGCGGATCTCGACGCAATGACCGACAAAGTGCTCGTCGAGTTGAAAAAACAATACAATCTGCTGAAAAGCGGTGTCAAAAAAATTGACTCGCTAGAGCTGGCTGTCAAATCAGCCGAACTGCTCGTTGATGCGACACAAAAAAGCATCCGCGGCGGCATACGCATCAACTTGAACCTTCTGGATGCCCAGCAACAACTGTATACCGCGCAACGTGATCTTTCTCAGGCGCGATACGATTATCTGCTGGCCTATCTGCGCCTGCAACTGGCCGCAGGCACGTTGGTATTGGATGATTTAAGAAATATAGCCAGCTATTTTAAAGCGAATTTTCATTGACCCTTTGGAATACGGTACTGTCATTCTCAGATCAAAGCGTAACAGCCCATTCCAGCAGATACAGTTCATATCCGATCAACGTGCTATAACCGGCCAGCACCATATACTTGAGATGTCTGACGCGGATTTTTCCGGTCAGCCGGACATTGTGGTGAATAGCCAGCAAAATAAGCGCCATGGAAGTCAGCGCGAGTTTGCAAGCAACAAATTTTCCTGCGCTTTCTTCAATCAGCACCGCCATAAACCAATTAAGCTCCTCGCCGCCTTTAACGAGAATGTTAAGCGTCAAGTAAGCATCGCACGCACTCAAAAATAAAATCGCAACAACGCAGAACACCAAGTTTCCCGCATAGTGATCTACGTATCCCGGTTTCCGGCTCGCCGTTATCCGGCGCTCGCCGATCCGCCTGCCCGTCTTGATTCCCAAGTGATAAGCGCAAAAAAACGGTATATCCTGACGGCGGTCTTGTTTTCTGGTATCTGCAATCGCAATTACATCAGCCATATCAAACTCCCTTTTTTGTATCCACTCACATCCGGGCAAAAATAATCATCCTTCCACTCCATCTACCCGGTCATCAATGCACAATTGAGCGTATAAGCATAGCAGAACGGATCGACTCTATTTCTAGTATATCTATACTAAAAAAAGAGGAAATAACGCCTATATACTCAAGAAAGTGATTGTTTTACATTGCGGCAGTAAAAATTCCAATAAATAAAAATAGTATGATATAAATTGTTAAAGTGTAAGAATTACTTGCAGCAGTTGTTTTTGTAGTCGTGTTCTTTATTTTTATGCCATGGAGATAAAAAATGAAAAAGAAAATAGTAGCTAATATAATCGCGCTGACTTTCGTCGGTGCAGCAGGCGGAGCATATGCCGGGGCCATTCCCGACAGTTACAACATGCTGAACGGCAACACCGGCAGCTATAATTACTGGGATGAAACTTACAACGGCGCCGGTTGCGTGACCTGTGATAACGCAGCCTTATCGGGTGGGCGCGGTGATCTGACCGACGGGTTTATCGCAACCGACAACTGGTTTGTCACTGAAGCCCTCCCCGGCAATGGACCTTATGTCGGATGGACTCTGAATCCAACCATTACCTTTCATTGGAACTCTCCGGTCAATGTCACTTCAGTCACATTCTATTTTGACGATTCCAATGGTGCTGGTGGCGTCAGTGCGCCGTCAAGCGTCGATGTCAATGGCACGAATTTTCCCATCGCGGATCCTGTCGGCTCAGCACCCTTCTCTTTCGTGGCAAGCGGTTTATCGTTTACAGGAAACGACCTTGCCGTGACACTCCACAGAAATAATGCATGGGTGTTTTTGAGCGAAGTCCAGTTTAATGTTTCACCAGTTCCGGAACCTGAAACCTATGCCATGTTGCTGGCCGGCCTCGGGTTACTGAGCTTTGCTGCTCGCCGTAGAAAATCGATTGCATAATTTAAATTTTCTGAATAAAAAACGGGAGTCTTAGCTCCCGTTTTTTATTGGAAAGAGATAAAAGCTTAATAGGCGAAGTATCCAAGCCGGATTTGAAAATCACACAGGGAATTATCAAGCCGGTTCTGCAGCTTTGGCATGCTGCAGGCGATAGCCATATCCATAGATTGTCAAAATATCCCACTCGCTTTGCGCCGAGAGATTGAGTTTATTGCGGATGCGGCTGATGTGCGTATCCACGGTACGCGTATCGATCTCAGCCGAGAGTCCCCATATTTTCTCCAGCAAATGAATGCGTGATAGCAGTTTGTTCATATTTTGAAACAGATAGCTAGCAAGCGCGAATTCTTTCTGGGTAAGTCCGGCATTTTTGCCGTCAACGATAATCGCTTGGTTTTCCGAATCGATTTTGTAGGGACCGAATTGCAACATTACCGGTTGTTTTTCCCGGCTGCGGCGCGCCAGCGTCTCAATTCTGGCGAGCAGCTCGAAATGCCGGGAAGATTTCACGAAATAATCATCCGCGCCCATATGCAGGACATTGACAACATCCGCTTCGCTGTTGCGCGAAGTGACGCAAATAATCGGAATATGCCAATCCAGATTTTCGCGAATCCATTTGAGTGCTTCCCCAGCGGTACCGTCCGGCAGTATCCAGTCGATCACGAGCAAATCGAATTTCTTCTCCCGCAGTGCATCGAGGAACGAAGCAATGGTTCCAAAAAATTCACATTGATATCGATTCGACGGAAGCAGCAGCTCATAAATGGCTACCTGGGTTGGTTCGTCTTCAAGTATTCCTAAGCGCATAGACATTGAATTTAATACGATTGATTTAAGTTGATATCCGTTTAGCAGCCCGACTGCCGCGTACTCCTCAGTGCGCAGCAATTGCTGGATTGATAATCGGGTATTCAGGGCATTTCTTGAATCGAGAGTGTGAACAGCAAAACACGCTTATTTATAAGTTCTTCAAACCGGTTCCAGGTGCATCCACCTGAAATCCAAGAAAAACCAAACAAGCGTGCACCCGGACGATAACCGGAACCTTGCAGCACTATGCGGAAACTTCGTCTAATACGATACCTAAAGCATCGGCGATCCCCTTTCCGTACGCCGGATCGGCTTTCAGGCAATTACGGATATGGCGGATCTGAATATCGCGCGGCGCGGCACTGATGGAGCGAGCGGTATTGCTGAACAGCACCTGTTGCTGCGCTGGCGTCATCAACCGGAACAAGGCGCCGGGTTGCGAGTAGTAATCGGTATCTTCGCGGTGATTCCAGTGATCGGCCGCGCCTTCGAGCGACAGCGGCGGTTCGCGGAAATCCGGCTGCTCCTGCCATTCACCGTAACTGTTAGGCTCATACCCCAACGTACCGCCATGATTGCCGTCGACCCGCATCTGGCCATCGCGGTGATAGCTGTGGAACGGGCAACGCGGCGCGTTGACCGGAATCAAGTGGTGATTGACGCCCAAGCGATACCGTTGCGCATCGCCGTAGGAAAACAACCGGGCTTGCAGCATTTTATCCGGCGAAAAACTGATGCCGGGCACGACATTGGCGGGATTGAACGCCGATTGCTCGACTTCGGCGAAGAAATTCTCCGGATTGCGATTGAGTTCCATCACGCCCACCTCGATCGGCGGAAAATCCCGGTGCGGCCACACTTTGGTCAAGTCAAACGGGTTGTACGGCACTTTGGACGCTTCGGCTTCCGACATGATCTGCACAAACAGCGTCCATTTCGGAAACTCGCCGCGTTCGATGGCTTCATACAAATCGCGCTGATGGCTTTCGCGATCCTTACCGATGATCGCCTCGGCCTCGGCATCGGTCAAATTTTTGATGCCTTGCTGGCTCTTGAAATGGAATTTCACCCAATTGCGCTCGTTGTTCGCGTTGATGAAGCTGAACGTATGCGAACCGAAACCGTGCATAGTACGGTAACTCGCCGGGATGCCGCGGTCGGACATGACGATGGTGATCTGATGCAGCGCTTCCGGCAGTGAAGTCCAGAAATCCCAGTTATTCTTCGCGCTACGCATATTGGTACGCGGATCGCGCTTGACCGCGTGGTTCAAATCGGGAAACTTCAACGGGTCACGCAGAAAAAACACCGGCGTATTGTTGCCGACCAAATCCCAATTACCCTCCTCGGTATAAAACTTGACCGCGAAACCGCGAATATCGCGCTCGGCATCCGCCGCGCCACGCTCACCGGCAACCGTAGTAAAGCGCGCGAACAACTCGGTTTTCTTGCCGATCTGCGAAAAAATCCTGGCACGGGTGTAGCGCGTAATATCGTGCGTCACCGTGAACGTACCGTAAGCGCCGGAACCTTTCGCGTGCATACGCCGCTCTGGAATCACCTCACGGTCGAAATGCGCCAGCTTCTCGAGCAGCCACACATCCTGCAACAGCGCCGGGCCGCGCGGTCCTGCGGTCATCGTGTTCTGATTGTCCGGCACCGGCGCACCGGCAGCTGTGGTCAATTTCTTTTGATCGCTCATGGCATCCTTCTTGTCAATGTGAATCAGCAGTTTACAATGCAACGAAATCAAATAGACAGCAAGCCGGAAAAAACATTTCCCGAACTGAAGATTTAAGAACACCGGAATTGGGCACAAAGCGGAACCGCCAAAATCTGAAGCACGCAAACTGCCGCGGTTTGCAGCGTGCAACCGGCTTCCGGTTAAGCAATCCGGGTCAACTCACCGTAACCGCCCTATTCTTCTGAATTCTTAAGTTACTGTGCTGATGTTTTCAACAAACGCTTGAACTTTTGCGGGAAACGTGTATCTTAAACGAGTCTTTTGGATTCAAGTTGTGAAATGTGATGCTTATTAGTTGAGCTTTTTCCTTGATATTCGATGGTCACTACGGATCACTGTAGAAGAAGTAAATTCATAAATTATTAAGGAAATAAACATGGCAACAGGTGTAGTTAAATGGTTCAATGACGCTAAAGGTTTTGGCTTTATTACCCCGGATAACGGCGGAGAAGATTTGTTCGCACACTTCTCTGCAATCAACAGCAGCGGCTTCAAATCATTGCGTGAAGCACAACGCGTTACTTTCGACATTACCACAGGCCCTAAAGGCAAACAGGCATCGAACATCGTGCCGCTGTAAGTCGAGCGTAAAGCTTAAATAAAAAAACCCCGGTAATCCGGGGTTTTTTATAGGTAAAACCCAATAATCGTTTCTTTCCTTGAGATCTTTACGGCGCCTGCAGTAAATCCGGTTTTGTATAAGGTTTGCCAAACAAATCCACCGCCAGGTAAACCAAATCTGCATTGAGCTTTGGCATATCATCCTCAAGGCAAATCTCTCGCAGCAACCAATCCGCATTTTCACACGCTATTTGCGGCAGGTGTTTCTCACGCATCAGTTGATACAAGGCATCATTCACCAGTGTGCTGAGAGGAAAATGATGGCGCAATTTGTGGCAAACATCACGGCAGATACGGTAGCATAGCGGCTTTTCAATAACCGCAAAGATGACACTATGCCCGTCAATATTCCTCCACTAACCCCCGAACAATTGCTGCCCGTTGCGGGTGTTGCGCTTGGCATCGCCGAAGCCGGGATCAAAAAGACTAATCGTAAGGATTTGCTAGTGATGGCGCTGGATGAGGGCACGCGAGCAGCCGGGGTGTTTACGCAAAACCGTTTTTGCGCCGCGCCGGTGACCGTGGCGAAGCAGCATTTGGCGCACACCGCCGTCCGCGCATTGGTGGTCAACACCGGCAACGCCAACGCCGGAACCGGCGAAGCGGGCATTCAGCATGCGCTGGCGACCTGCGCCGAAGCGAGCCGGTTATTGGGTTGCGCCACGCAGCAGGTGTTGCCGTTCTCGACCGGTGTGATCATGGAACCGCTGCCGGTCGATAAGATTGTTCAAGGATTGTCCGCTGCGGTGGCGAATTGCAAGGCGGATAACTGGTTTAACGCCGCGCATGCGATCATGACGACGGACATCGTGCCGAAAGCAGCGTCGCGGCAAGTGCAGATCGGCGGCAAAACGGTCACGGTGACCGGCATCGCCAAGGGTTCCGGCATGATCCGCCCGAACATGGCGACGATGCTGGGGTATGTGGCAACCGATGCGGTCATCAGTCAAACTTTGTTACAGGAACTGGTCAGGTACGCGGCGGATCATTCGTTTAACCGTATCACGGTGGACGGCGATACCTCAACCAACGACGCTTTCATCGTGTTGGCGACGGGAAAAGCCGGGCATGCGGAAATCACCCGGCAAGACAGCGCGGAATTCGCGCAATTACAGCAAGCCGTCACCGCCGTTGCCGCCGACCTGGCGAAAATGATCGTGCGCGATGGCGAAGGCGCGACCAAGTTCATTACCGTGCAAATCGAAGCGGGCAAGGATGCGGAGGAATGCGCCAAGGTGGCATACGCGATTGCGCACTCGCCACTGGTCAAAACCGCGTTTTTCGCCTCCGATCCGAATCTGGGCAGGATTCTCGCGGCCATCGGTTACGCCGGGGTCAATGATTTGAATGTCGATACCATTCAGCTTTATCTCGACGACGTGCTGGTGGCGGAGAAAGGCGGCCGGGCAGCCCATTATCAAGAAGCGGATGGACAGCGCGTGATGAACCAGTCTGAAATCACCATCCGTGTCGTGCTCAATCGCGGTGCCGCATCGACGACCGTGTGGACCTGCGATTTTTCTTACGATTACGTCAAGATCAATGCGAGTTACCGCAGTTGATGAAGTGAAGCATCGTGAGCGATTGGAATAAATTCTATCAACGGGCGGACAGGCTGCTCGATCACCTGGAGAAGCTGCTGCCGCCCGCACAACCGGAACCGGATTGGCAAGCGGCGATTGCCTTCCGCTGGCGCAGACAGGGAAACAGCGGATTTATTCAACCGGTGACGCAGCCGCACCGCATTACGCTCGACGCGTTGTGCGGCATCGACGAGCAGAAACGGCGTATCGACCAGAACACGCAGCAGTTTGTGCAGGGATTCTCCGCCAACAATGTGTTGCTGACCGGCGCGCGCGGCACCGGCAAATCGTCGCTGATCAAAGCGCTGTTGAATAAGTATGCGCAGGATGGCTTGCGCCTGATCGAAGTGGAGAAGCATCATCTGGTCGATCTGCACGACATCGTGGAAAAGATTTACCGGCGCCCGGAGCGTTTCATTTTGTTTTGCGACGATCTGACGTTTGAAACCGACGAAGCGGGTTACAAAGCGCTCAAAGTGGTGCTGGACGGTTCGATCGCCACGGTGTCCGACAACGTACTGATTTACGCCACATCGAACCGGCGTCATATGGTGCCGGAATTCATGCGCGACAATCTCGACACCAAGCATATCGGCGGCGAAGTACATCCGAGCGAAGCGATCGAGGAAAAAATTTCGCTGTCGGAACGCTTCGGTTTGTGGGTGTCGTTTTATCCGTTCGATCAGGATCAATATCTGGACATCGTGCGCTATTGGCTGGCTTATTTCGGCATCGCGGAAATGACCGCACTGACGCGTACCGAAGCGCTGCAATGGGCGATCGAGCGCGGTTCGCGCAGCGGACGAGTAGCGTGGCAATTCGCGCGCGATCTGGCGGGACGGCAACAATCAAACCATTCGCCATGAATCACATGACTGCTTCAGCCGTTGAATCCGCTCCGCTGGTGGAAGTCGTCGCGGCGGTGATTTTGCGGCCGAACGGACAATTTTTGCTGACACGCCGCCCCAGCGGCAAAATCTATTCCGGTTATTGGGAATTTCCCGGCGGCAAAGTTGAATCTGGCGAATCGCTATTCCATGCGTTGGAACGGGAATTATGGGAAGAACTCGGCATTCATGCCGTTTATGCCACCCCTTGGATCACGCGTATTTTTACTTATACGCATGCCACGGTGCGATTGCATTTTTTCCGCGTGACGGAATGGGAAGGCCAGCCTGCGCCGCGAGAAAAACAGGGATTATCCTGGCAATTGCCGCATCAGGTTGACGTATCCCCGATTTTGCCTGCCAATGATCCGATTTTGCGGGCGTTGTCGCTGCCGCCGGTTTATGCCATTACCCGCGCCGCCGAGATCGGCGTTGAAGCCGCCTTAAAGCAAATTGAACAAGCGCTGCAAAACGGTCTGCGCTTGCTGCAAATCCGCGAAAAGCACATGACCCCGGATCAGCTGCGCGCTTTCATCAAGCAGGTCTTGTCTCTCGCCCGCACTTATCAAGCCAAAGTGTTGATCAATGGCAATGCTGCAATGGCGCGGGAAACCGATGCGGACGGCGTGCATTTCACAGCGGCACAATTGCTCGCGATGCCATCCCACCCCGACCCAGCCGATGGGCTATGCGCCGCATCGTGTCACAATGCCGAAGAACTGTTTGCGGCGGAACAGCTGGGATTGGATTTTGTAGTGTTGGGGCCGGTGCAAGCCACACTCAGTCATCCGGGATTATCGCCATTAGGCTGGAGAAGGTTTGCCACGCTGATTCGCGATTATCCGTTACCGGTTTATGCCTTAGGCGGATTAAACACGGAAGATTTGCCCATCGCCCAGGAAATGGGCGCGCACGGCATCGCGATGATGCGTGGAATCGTATAAATCGTCTAATCCGTTACCGCATCGGCGTACACCGCCACCTGATTGCGTCCGCCTGTTTTGGCGGCGTAGAGCGCCTGGTCGGCTCTATCCAGCAAGGTCGTGCAGATAAAATCGGCATCGTGTTGCTGCGCGGTCAGCAGGCTGCGCAGGCTTGCCATGCCGATCGAGATCGACACCTGGAATTGCTTGTCTTGAAAACTCAGCGCTGTGGCGCAAACAGCCTGGCGTAACCGTTCGGCAATTTCGTGCGCCGCTTGCAGTGCTGTCGAAGGCAAAGCAACGACGAATTCCTCGCCGCCATAACGCGCCACGATGTCGCACGACCGGACCTGTTCCTTGATCAAACCGACCATATGCTGGAGTACCCAGTCGCCGGTTTGGTGACCATAGGTGTCGTTTATTTTTTTGAAATGATCCACGTCGAGAAACATACAAATCAGATCATCATCCCAGCGCACGCAGCGGGCGATCTCATCTTTGAAACGCAGGTCGAAATAGCGGCGGTTGTAAGCTTGCGTCAACACATCCTGGTAACTGATTTCCTTGAGCCGTTGCTGATTGAGACAGTTTTCGATCGCAACTGCGGCCATCGCGGATATCTTCTGCAGGAAAAGCGTCCCGATACCGGCTTGATAACGATGCGGATCGTGACTGAGCAACAATAGCGCGCCGATTGTCTGTTCGCCGCGCAGCAGCGGCAGGAATGCGGCGCTTTTGACCTGAGCGCGGTTTTTCAGATTGGCGATCATCCAGCGGTAATTCTTCAACGCCTCCGCGCCCAGCACCGGATGACCGGCCAGTGAATGGATGATTTCCGCATCTTTTAAGGTATCCAGAATCAAGAGCTTGTTCTCGTAGCTCAGCTGCACCTCTTCATCGCGTTCAAAGAACAGACGCTCGGTGTCTTTATGGTAGTCGACCAAGCACAGAACGACATCGAGCAGTTGAAAACGCGCAATGGTTTGCGACAACAGCAGATCCCGCAGCTGTTTGGGCGTGCTGGCACCGATGATCTCAAAGCCGAAAGTTTCATAGAGCTCCTGCTTTTTCTCATTGGCTCTGGCCTGTTTGAGCAGATGATCGAGCTTGCGCTGCAACTCGCGGTTCTTCTCGTGGACCGATTCATCCATCATAGCGGCTCAGTGGTTGAATTATCTTGCGGATCTTTTTCAGACTCAGGAATGCGGTAAGATTCTTGGGCCCATTGCGACAAGTCATTCGTTTTGCACCGCCCCGAACAGAAGGGACGAAAACGGCTTGCCGGTTCCCAGACTACTTTCTTACCGCATTGCGGGCAATTAACGGTGCGCTGTTGCATAAAAGCAGATCATTGCTAAATTGTTCTATGAAAGGGTGTTGTTTTAGCAAAAAATAAGCTGAATAGTTATAAAATTACTATACGTGCATAAACTTATTGTATTTTACAAAAATTTTGCATCGGTTAGCTTTAACTTTTCAAATTATTTTTAATCACTTACTTAAAGGTCGGAATCCTGGCAACTCGACAAGAACTATCAGATTTTCTGATTGAAACCGAGAAACGTGCCTATAAACAAGCCTTGTTCGCAGTTCATGACGAACATATGGCATTGGATATCGTGCAGGATTCCATGATGAAACTCACAGCAAGTTACGCCGCAAACCCGGTAGAAGAGCTGCCGCTTTTGTTTCAGCGTATTCTGCAGAATACCATCCGCGATCATTACCGGCGGCAGAAGATCCGATCGCTATGGACTACGTTGTTTTCAGCGTTTGCGCCCAACGATCAAGATAAAAACCAGGAAGACTTCGATATTCTCGAAACTTTACAAGTAAAGCAGGAATCGAATGATCCGGATGCTCAGCTTGAAAGAACGCAACTGCTTAATTTAATAGAGAAAGCAATGGAAATTCTCCCGCCACGTCAACGCGAAGCCTTCGTACTGCGTTACTGGGAAGAAATGAGTTTGGCTGAAACGGCCGCGATTATGAAATGCTCGGAGGGCAGTGTAAAAACGCATTGCTCACGCGCAGTTCATACACTGGCTACAATACTCAAAGAGAAAGGAGTAAAACTATGAACGAGCAAGAGTTTGGAAAAGAAATTGCTAAGTTATTGGATCAGGCTGCTGACCAGACTATCAAACAAAGTACGTTGTACCGTTTGCAATCAGCTCGTCGTGCAGCTCTGGAAAATTGCCAACCTGCATTGAATATCATCCAGTCAGGCAGCGACACTTCCGTCTATGGCAAGCACGGCGGACACTATTACCTGGGTAAAGCGTTATTGCTGATAACCGTGTTGCTGGTTCTCATGAACATCGTTTACTCTCAATTTTGGGAAAATGATAAATACGCGGCTATTGATACCATGATACTGGCCGACGATTTACCGATAGATGCATACATTACCAATGAGTTTGATGAATGGTTGGATATCGATTAATCATATTCGGGTTATTATTTCTTCTCTCCGTTGATGCTTTAAGTGAATCCGAATTCAGTAAGCCTCGATGGAGTGAACTAAAACCGCAGCAGCAAAAAATTCTGGAGCCGTTAGCTGGAAGCTGGGATACTATGGACTCGACCAGAAAGAAGAAATGGCTGGGTGTCGCAAAACGTTATCCTAAAATGACGGCGCAAGAGCAGCAGCGCATCCAATCGCAAATGCAAAACTGGAATTCGCTGACTTCGGAGCAGCGAAGACAAGCGCGCGAAAGATACAAAAAAATGGAACAGTTGCCAGCCCAGAAACGTCAGGAAATCAAACAACGCTGGTACGAATATGAACAATTGCCGGGAAAGACCTGAGAGCGAAATAATTCCAAAATTACCGTCCACCGGTAAATTGAGCTCACTATGTCCTTCTGCAATTTAATAGGCAAAATGCATACAACCATAAATTTCTCGGGAAGCTTGTTGTAAATAACTGCTGCGGTCAATTCGATTCGCGGTTGATTGCACTACTTCCCCCTCCGATAAAAATCCCTTTTTGTATTTATTCGCAAGCTTATCTCATGCAACAGATTCATCATTTATCATTGAGCACCTTGCCTTCGAAATGGATTGACGGGCTTTCTTCACAATTAACCGATGAAGAAAATATTCTTGCCTGGCTTGAAATCGATTTAGATCATCAATTGCACTTTAATGCAGGCATTGTGGTTGTGACCGATAAGCGCTTACTGGCGAAAATGGCTGCTGATGAAATTTGGCACGCATGGCCTTATCAGCAAGGATTATTGCTGGCACAGCGCGATCATGCCGGTGTCGGTTGCCTGGAGTTGTTTGATCAACATGCACAATTGACTTATTGGCGTTACCGGTTAGGTAACGGGATGGTGGTCAACCGATTGATCGAATGCTTCACACAACAACTTGAACATCACCTGAGCGGCAAGCCGATTGAATCAGCGCACGCATCGATTCAATGCTCCAATTGCGGCGCCTTCCTGCCGGCCGAACAAGAGGAATGCCCGTTTTGTGAAAAACAAAACCATACGCCGCCTTCCACCTGGACATTACTGCGCTTGTGGCGCTTCGCAAAACCCTATAAGGGACGCTTGCTCATCGGATTTCTACTGACTCTATGCAGCACCGCCGCAACCTTGGTACCACCGTACTTAACCATGCCGCTCATGGATAACGTGCTAATTCCCTATCAGAACGGCCAACCCATCAATACCGACTTAGCGACATTCTATCTATCCGGTTTGCTGGTCGCAGCAGTTCTCGCCTGGATGCTGGGTTGGACGCGAACCTACATGCTGGCGCTGGTTTCGGAACGCATAGGCGCTGATTTGCGCACCACCACCTACGAACATCTGCTGAATCTCTCGCAGGAATACTTCGGTGGTAAACGGACCGGCGATTTAATGGCGCGTATCGGTGCTGAAACGGATCGGATCAATCTTTTTATTTCGCTACATTTGCTCGATTTTGCCACCGACGTCATCATGATCTGCATGACCGCCATCATCCTGATATCGATCAATCCCTGGCTGGCGCTGGTAACACTGGTACCGCTGCCGATCATTGCCTGGTTGATTCATCTGGTTCGTGACCGTTTGCGCATCGGCTTCGAAAAAGTCGATCGCATCTGGGCTGAAGTGAACAATGTGCTTGCGGATACGATCCCGGGCATCCGGGTGGTCAAGGCTTTCGCGCAGGAAAAAAGAGAAGCGGCACGTTTCCACGCGGCAAATCAGCGTAATTTGCAGATCAATGATCGAGTCAACAGAGTCTGGTCATTATTTACCCCGACCGTCACCCTATTAACCGAAATCGGCTTATTGGTGGTATGGGTGTTCGGTATCTGGCAAATATCCCAGGATGAAATTACCGTCGGCGTACTTACCGCTTTTCTTGCCTACATCAGCCGTTTTTATATCCGGCTCGACTCGATGAGCCGCATCGTATCGATCACACAAAAAGCTGCTGCGGGCACCAAGCGCATCTTCGATATTCTGGATCATGTATCCAGCGTTCCGGAACCTGCCAATCCCGTGCATTTGCCGACGACTCAGGGGCAAATCGAATTGCGCCACGTCGGTTTCCGCTATGGGACACGCAGCATCACGCACGACATCAATCTGGTTATCAAGCCCGGTGAAATGATTGGTCTAGTCGGGCACAGCGGTTCGGGTAAAAGCACGCTGGTTAACTTGATCTGCCGATTCTACGATGTCACGGAAGGAACCATTCTGGTCGACGGTCATGATATCCGTACACTACCGGTCGCCAAGTATCGCAAACATATCGGCTTGGTGCTGCAGGAACCCTTTTTATTCTTCGGCACCATCGCGGAAAACATCGCCTACGGCAAACCGGATGCAAGCCGGGCGGAAATTGTCGCAGCGGCCCGTGCCGCACATGCACACGAGTTCATTTTAAGATTACCGCACGGCTATGATTCGCTCGTCGGCGAGCGCGGCCAGGCATTGTCGGGCGGCGAACGCCAGCGCATTTCGATTGCCCGTGCTCTGCTGATCAATCCGCGTATCCTGATTCTGGATGAGGCCACTTCCTCGGTCGACACCACCACTGAAAAAGTCATCCAGAAAGCATTGGACAATCTGGTACGCGGCCGCACCACGATCGCAATCGCACACCGCTTATCCACTTTACGCGAAGCCAACCGGCTGATCGTCCTGGATCGCGGCAAAATCGTCGAAATCGGCAATCACGCCGAATTAATGGCGCGGGCAGGCTATTACTATCGCCTCTATCTGGCGCAAGCGCGCAATGTCGATACCGAAGACCGCGTGGCTATTCCAACCGTGGAACATAGCATTGCCAGTGAAATAAAATGAGCTACACAATCGATTATCAACTAAGCCGCAATTCTTTTGGCCGCCTGATTTTCACGGACAAATCCGGTGTGATGCACGAAGGCGTGATACCGGTACGGTCGTTTCCGATTACCGAACCGGAACAAGGTATCGCACTCATGGATTCGCATGGCCACGAACTGGCCTGGATTGAACGACTTGATGACTTGCCGGAAGAATATCGCTCGCTGATCAAAGCCGAGCTGGCAAGCCGGGAATTCATGCCAGAGATCAAACGTATTTTGAAAGTTTCGAGTTTTATCACGCCGAGTACCTGGCAAGTGGCAACGGATCGCGGTGAAACTGCGCTTGTTCTCAAGGGGGAAGAGGATATCCGCCGCTTAACCTTATCGTCGCTCATGATCACAGACAGTCATGGCATTCATTTCCTGATTCGGGACCGTTCGGCTTTGGATCGCCACAGCATTAAACTGCTGGATCATTTTCTCTAGTGCTGGATTGCGCATGTTAAAAGTGGATGGCAGAAATAACCACAGTCAGCTCAAGTACGATTACGGCGCAAAAGGCAAGGTCAGATGAAATTTGGCGCCGGGTCCTCCATCGGGCTCCACCCAGAGTTCGCCCCCGTTTGCTTCAATCAATGCTCGGCTGATCGCAAGCCCCATCCCGATGCCAGTTTGTTTGGTGGTAAAGAAGGGTTCGAATATGCACTGTGCCATGGCCTGATCAAGACCGGGCCCGTTATCTTGCACGATAACCAGCGCCCTATTTTCATCATTCAGGGTTCGTACCTTAGTGATGATCGTCAAAATGGGTGCATCGAGGGTTCGCATGGCTTCTACAGCATTCCTAAAAAGATTCACAAGAACTTTATGCACTTGTGTGCGATTGCACTGAACAACAGGAAGGTCTTTTTCCAGCTTCAATCTCGTACGGAATCTCGCAGATCCGTCGTTGACAACAATATCCAACGCCTCACGTATCACATCATTCAGATCCAGTGGTTCGGTTGCCAGCTCGCTTTTTTGCAAAAACGCAATCAATTCGTGCAAGCCACGGCCAGCACGCTGCGTTTGCTCCACACAACCTTGCAGCGCATTTTTCAGATGCCTAACGTCAAAGCTATCGTTTCGTAATGTCTGCAGTACTACTTCACTATAAGCGGATATCGCGGTCAGCGGCTGGTTAAGTTCATGCGCAATAGCCGAAGCCGTGCGCGCAGCCACTTGTTGTTCAGGAATATTTTCCGCTTCATTGTGCGGTATTCGCAATTTTTTCTGGAGAATTTTCTGTGCCGTCACATCCCGGGCAACACTCACCAGCCGGTTTGCACTACCGGCTTCAAAATATACTCGTCCCGCAACGGCAATCCAGCGTTCGGTTTTATCAAGCGGGTCAACGACACGATATTCCGCCTTGTATGCGCCATGACTGACCGGATTCATCGCATAATCCAAAGCCGCTTGCCGGTCAGCTCGATCCGCAGGGTGTATCATGTCAACGAATCCTTCGTAGCTGATAACCTCCCCGGGATACCCGCCCCAGAATTCACGCATTTGCCTATCCCAATAAACGATGCCTCGTTTGAAGTCATAGTCGAAAATACCAAAACCCCCGGTCTGCTTGGTCAAGCGTAAACACTCTTCACTCACTCGCAGTTTATCCTCGATTTTCAGACGTTGCCGGGAAACTGTGAATGTGATTAAAACATACAGTTGTTGCTGCGCTTCTATTGGACTGAAGCTTGCATCCAGCAGCATTTCCTGACCGGAACGACCGCATACCATGAATTCGTTGCCGGTTCCCATGGGAAGCTTGGCCGGTTTGTCCAGAAAAAGCGTTTGATAATAGCGGTACTGCTTCCGGTAGCGCGGCGTTATCAGCATTTCAACCGCCAAGCCCATGAATTCATTTTCGCTATAACCGAATAACTGCTGCGCGGTCGGATTCATCAACACGACATGCCCGGTGTTTTCAATCACTATCGCTGCATCCGCCATCGCGTCAAATAATGCTCTGAAACTTAAATTTTTTAATGCTTCAACCACATTATGTACCCCCATATAAAGTAATTATTTTGTTATAAAAAAATATTTAAGTTCAATTTTGATTCTTTCCCACTAATTTCCCAAATATAAGGGTTTAACCTTATGTGATTATTGATACGTGCTTACGCGTATATTGCATTCTTTTTTATGCAAGTAATATTTTCCAGGGAAATAAATTTTTTAAATACATCATTGGAAACTAAATAGGGAGAGGTAAAAAGAATGACTTGGAAAAATGCACGGCGTACCCGTTGGATGGCTTTGGCCATTACCGGGTCTCTGTTAAGCAGTAATTATTCATATGCAGCAGAAGCAGAAAAAACCGAAGGGGACAAGACAAAAAAACCATCCGTTGTCGTGCAAAACAAAACCGTGCCGGCCAATGGAACCAATGGCGCACCCTTTGGTGCACTGGGAACACCAGGAAGTACACGGTTTGACTTTGACAACTTGACCAAGCTGATGGAAGAACACAAAACGCCGCTGGCAGCAATGGCGCCGGATTGGCTGAATGTCGCAATCGAGCACCGCACGCGTTACGACGTCTACGATCACGGTTTTACCAAAGCTATTCCGGGATTTAACGATCAAGTTAATCAACGCACCCGCTTCTTGTTTGAAGTCAAGAATATCATCGATCCGCTCAAGTTCACGCTTGAATTGACCGACTTCCGCGTCCCGATGGCCAGTTACGGACAAGAACATAACCCGAATCTAGCCGATCATTTTGACTTTACTCAACTGCACCTCGGTGTGCACGACAAAAACTTTCTCGGCACAGGCTATGCGGCGAAATTCGAAGTTGGACGTTTCTTGATGGATTTGGGAGAAGCCCGTCTGGTAGGGGGACATCGCTGGGGTACCTTCACGCCCGCATTTGACGGCTTGCACTTCATGATGGGCAATACGGATGAAAAATGGAGTTTGCGCGTGTTCGGTTCCCGGCCGGTTCAGCGGGATCCGACATCCTTGAATTGGAACACCCCCGAAACTTACTTCTCCGGTGCTTACGTGACCAACCGCGATTTACGCTGGGCTAATTTCGACGGTTATTTCCTGCAGCTGAACGAAGGCGATAATCTCAGACGGCGCAACTTGTCGACCACCGGTTTCAGGTTGTTTGCCAAGCCGACGAAAGGCAGTGCGGATTATGAAATTGAATCCATGTATCAGTTTGGCGATACCCAGAATGAAAGCGTATTCGCTCATCGCCATCACGGCGAGGTCGGGTATAGCTTCAATACACCGATGCCGCTGCGGGCCGTTTACTTATTCGACTTCGCATCGGGAGACCGCGATCCGAACAAGAATTTCGATATTCTGTACGCAAAACGCCGCGTCGAATATGGACCGACCGGTATGTTCGGGCCGTTCTTCCCATCCAACCTGTTGTCGCCTGTCGGCTTCCGCGCCACACTCGTCCCTATACCCAACGTGCGTTTGATGATGTCGCATCGCGCGTATTGGTTGGCCGATAAACACGGCGCTTTTGTCGGCAGCGGCCTGCAAGACCCGACCGGCCGTGCCGGCGGTTTCTTGGGCAATATGCTGGACCTCAGCCTAGGTTGGGATCCGCAGTGGAGTTACTTGAAGCGGGTGAGTTTCGATTTTGGTTATAGCCATATATTCAAGGGCGATTACTTCGATAAGGTTCCATTTAGCCCGGGTATGAAAGACACCAATTACGGTTACACTATGGTGACGTTCAAGTTTTAGTCCTATAAATATCTGAAAAAAGGCTGCGAGCATCAGCCAAGTAAGGCGAAGTCGGGTGAAAAAACGCAATTTACAAAGAACAAATGAGCATTTTTCGCCCGATTTCAACACAGCAGTTCTCCAAAGCTTTCCTGACAGATTCATCCATACAACTGCCGCTTCAACCCACAGCGATCCAGAATGATCGCGCTGATTTCCTCGATGGAAATGCGCGTGGTGTCGAGGTATGGGATATCGAAACGGCTAAACAATGACTCCTGCCACTGAATTTCCTGCTGGCACTGCGCCAGCGAGGCGTATTGACTGTTTGGGCGGCGCTCCTGGCGGATGAAGTGCAATTGCGCCGGGGTAAGGGTCAGACCGAACAGTTTGGGCTTGACCGGTTCCAGCACTGCCGGAAATTGTTGCACGTTCATGTCGTCGGGCGTCAATGGATAGTTCGCCGCGGCGATACCGTATTGCAGGCCCAGATACAGGCAGGTCGGCGTTTTACCGCAACGCGATACGCCGATCAGAATGATGTCGGCTTGCGCGAAATGCTTCGGATTGACGCCGTCGTCGTGTGCCAGCACGAAATTGATCGCTGCGATTCGCTTGGCATACGCCAGGTGGTGCTGCACACCGTGCGAACGCCCGGCCATGCGCGCGAACGGCTGGCGCAATTCTTCTTCGACCGGACCAATGAAAGCTTCAAAAAAATCAAGCACCCGGCAGTCGGCTTGCTTGATCAAATCGAGAATATCCGGTTGCAGCAGTGTGCTGAACACCAAAGGCCGCTGACCGTCGCGCTCGGCAGCCTGATTGATCTGCGCCGCCACAGCCTGGGCTTTTTCGCTGTCATCCAGAAACGGCACGTTGACTATCTCCCAGGCGACGCCGTCAAACTGTGTCAGCAAGCTATGACCGAGTGTTTCCACGGTGATGCCGGTACGGTCGGACAAATAGAATACGGTGCGTTTGTGCTGCGTCACGCGGAATTCGGTTTGTTCAATTTGGATAGGCGCAGCCAGGTATCCACCACGGAATCGGGATTGAGCGATAGGCTGCTGATGCCTTGCTGGTAGAGCCAAATGGCAAAATCCGGATAATCGGATGGTCCTTGACCGCAAATGCCGATGTATTTTCCCTGCTTGCGGCAAGCGTCGATGGCCATTGCCAGTAATTTCTTGACGGCCGGGTTGCGCTCGTCGAAAACAGGCGCCACCAGACTGGAATCCCGGTCGACCCCCAGCGTCAATTGCGTCATGTCGTTGGAGCCGATGGAAAAACCGTCGAAGTACTGCAAGAATTCTTCCGCCAGCAACGCATTGGAAGGGATTTCGCACATCATGATGAGGCGCAAACCATTCCGGCCGCGCACCAATCCCTGCGACGCGAGCAATGCGGTGACTTGCTCGGCTTCCTCCAAAGTGCGGCAAAACGGAATCATGATCTCGACGTTGGTTAATCCCATGTCATCACGCACCTTGCGTAACGCCCGGCATTCGAGCTCAAAACAATCGCGGAACGGAGCAGCGATATAACGCGATGCCCCACGAAAGCCGATCATCGGGTTTTCTTCGTGCGGTTCATAGCGGTTGCCGCCGATCAGATTGGCGTACTCGTTGGATTTGAAATCGGAAGTGCGCACAATCACCGGATGCGGGTCAAACGCCGCCGCCAAGGTGGCAATGCCCTCGGTCAATTTTTCCACGTAAAAATCGACGGGGTTGGCGTAACCGGCGAGGCGCCGGCTGATTTGATGTTTCAGATCGCTGGGTAATGCGTTGAATTCCAGCAATGCCTTGGGATGAATGCCGATGCGGTTGTTGATGATGAATTCCAATCTTGCCAGTCCGACCCCTTGATTGGGTGTGCGGGAGATTGCGAAGGCGTGCGACGGATCGCCGACGTTCATCATGATTTTGACCGGCAGATCGGGCAGGTTGCCGGTATCGGTTTTCAGGTGTTCGAACGGCAATAATCCTTCGTAAACGCGCCCGGTATCCCCTTCCGCGCAGGAAACGGTAACCGCCGCGCCATTGGCGATCAGCGCGGTGGCATTACCGCAACCGACAACGGCCGGAATGCCCATTTCGCGTGCGATGATCGCGGCATGACAGGTGCGTCCGCCGCGGTTGGTGACAATGGCAGCAGCGCGCTTCATGATCGGCTCCCAGTCAGGATCGGTCATGTCGGTCACCAGCACATCGCCTGCTTCAATGGCATGCATCTGATCGACATTCTTAATCAAGCGCGCCGTTCCCTGGCCGATCTTGCCGCCGATCGCACGCCCCTCCGCCAGCACCAATCCTTTGCGGTTGAGCTTGAACCGCTCCAGCACCGCTGTGGCACGGCTTTCCACCGTTTCCGGGCGCGCCTGCACGATATACAGTTGCCCATCCTGCCCATCCAGCGCCCATTCGATATCCATCGGCCGGCCGTAATGCTGCTCGATGATTACCGCCTGACGCGCCAGCGCCTCGGCTTGCGCATCGGATAGCGAAAAGCGCATACGCCGCGCCGCTTCGACGTCACGCGTCCATGTGAATGCGCCGTTGTCGCTTTTTTTATCGGCGTATACCATCTCGATGGCTTTGGTGCCCAGCCGCCGCGACAGAATTGCCGGTCTTCCGGCGGCAAGCCCACGCTTGTATACGTAAAACTCATCCGGGTTGACGATACCCTGCACGATGGTCTCGCCCAATCCGTACGTAGCCGTGATGAAAACCGTATCGCGAAAGCCGGATTCGGTATCCAGCGTAAACATCACACCGCTCGCGCCCAAGTCGCTGCGCACCATTTTCTGGATACCGGCGGACAAATATACCTTATCGTGCGGAAAGTGCTGATGCACCCGGTACGCGATTGCGCGATCGTTATACAGCGACGCGAACACCACCTTGACCGCCGCAATGATTTGATCCAATCCGCGCACGTTCAACATCGTCTCCTGTTGCCCAGCAAACGACGCATCGGCCAGATCCTCGGCTGTGGCCGACGAACGTACGGCAAACGAAGCCTCGCCGCTGGTTGCGGCAAGCTTGTCGTAGGCCTGCGAAATGGCTTGCAAAATCGCATCCGGCAATGTCGCACTCGACACCCAGCCGCGAATGGTTTTACCGGCAGCAGCCAGCGCTTGGATGTTATCGACGTTCAAGCCGTTCAGTAACTGATTGATGCGATCCGTCAAGCCGTTAGCCGCCAGAAATTCCCGGTACGCGGCGGTCGTGGTGGCAAAACCGGCAGGCACAGTCACACCGGCTTGCGCAAGATGGCTAATCATTTCACCCAGCGAGGCATTCTTGCCGCCGACTAGACCGACATCGTTCATAGTCAATTGATCAAACCAGACAATATATTCAGACATTGAAATTCCCATTGCTTAGATGACGAATACTGCCATTATTCAGTGTTGCGCGTGATTTGCCAATGTTACGCATATTATCCGGCAAATCGCAAATATTCGGCATGGCACAAAACACACTGCCAGCCATAGCTGGCAATTCAAGGAACAAGGGATATCTGTGCGTGGTTTCGAGAAACTGTAAAAAATAAGCAGCTGAATTGACGACTTCGATGACGGAAACAAAACATGTCACGGGAAATCCCTGCTGCAACACTGCAACACTATTCAGCAGGAAAACCATGTCATTTGCAGCAATCAAAGCCGAATCAGAACGGATCCGTCAATAAAGCTCACGCTTCATTGACCGACAAACCTTCATTCCTGTCTTTCAGCACGACCTTGCTGTTCAACGAAGCAGCGGTTTCCGGCCAGCGCGCGCAGCGGAATCTGTCTTTGCTTAACCACATCAGACAGACTTCGTCCGACTGATTGCCGCCGAGAATCTGATAGGCATCGGCATCCTCGCCGACATAAAAACCAACATGACCTTTCCCGCTGGCCAGCGATTCGCGCCAGAACACCATGATGGCACCGACGCGCGGATCGGTAGCGCTCCCGAACTTCTCCCATTGCCGCGCCCCCAATGGATTTCCCGGCAGTACTTCCTGCTGCAAAGTGGTGCCGACACAATGTGCGACAAACAACCCGCACCATGGCACATCGTCACCGGCATAATGGATATCGAGATCCTTTGCCCAATCCATGATGACAGGATTATTCTTATCGCCAAGCACTTCCTTCGTACCCATCAAGTGCTTGGCTTCTTCAAACCAAGGTAGTAACGGATTGTTTGAGATAGCGGCGGTAGCATCCGAGAAAAGTACCGCCGAAGTTTTGGGACCGACAATGCCATCCACCTCAAGGCCCTGTTGCTGCTGAAATTGCTGCACTGCAGCAATGGTCTTGCGCCCCCAAATGCCGTCGATTTCCCCCGGATCAAACCCTTTATTTTTCAGCACTTGCTGAATCTGCTTGACCGCATTGCTAGCCATCATACCTCCTGGAATTCATGTGAACTGAATGGAAAACCCAGTGGTGGAATTATGCAGTATTTTTCTCTAGCAAGCCGTTTAAAAACGTACTTAAGGCAGTCGATGCAAAGCAAAGACAAGTGAAAAACGCAGTTTATGCTTAACAAATATGCATTTTTATGCAGAGGGCTGCAAAGGAAGGAAAGCAAGTTCCGGTCAGAGCACAAATCCCAATATGCTAAACTATCCCCTGACATTGGCCGGGGGAATTAAAAGTTCCGGTCAGAGCACAAATCCCAATATGCTAAACTGGGATTGAAATTGACAGGATGGCACGGAGGGTTCCGGTCAGAGCACAAATCCCAATATGCTAAACTCCATCATGAGCCATACGGAGCAAATCGAAGTTCCGGTCAGAGCACAAATCCCAATATGCTAAACTTATTGGCGCTTATGCTAACTGGATTAACAAGTTCCGGTCAGAGCACAAATCCCAATATGCTAAACTGTACATCTGCTCTATATAATACGTGCCGGTGTTCCGGTCAGAGCACAAATCCCAATATGCTAAACTAATTAGTCCTTATTAAATATATGGTTGTGAGTTCCGGTCAGAGCACAAATCCCAATATGCTAAACTCAATAAATCTCCCGATCAGTTGCTTGGCTAGTTCCGGTCAGAGCACAAATCCCAATATGCTAAACTATGTGACAGAAGTGCAAGTGCGCGAAATCAGTTCCGGTCAGAGCACAAATCCCAATATGCTAAACTTATAGCAATTACTAATAACTCCCCCTGCTGGTTCCGGTCAGAGCACAAATCCCAATATGCTAAACTCACACACGACAGAACCACAGTTGACTAGGTGTTCCGGTCAGAGCACAAATCCCAATATGCTAAACTAAAAATTTTGGTTTCGTGATACCAAGGGCAGTTCCGG
Organism: Gammaproteobacteria bacterium; assembly: GCA_015709635.1. Classification (NCBI taxonomy): domain Bacteria; kingdom Pseudomonadati; phylum Pseudomonadota; class Gammaproteobacteria; species Gammaproteobacteria bacterium. The sequence continues at coordinate 249,132 of CP054180.1, read as the reverse complement.
TCAGAGCACAAATCCCAATATGCTAAACTGCAATTACCGGCGATACGCTATCCGTACACGTTCCGGTCAGAGCACAAATCCCAATATGCTAAACTGAAAATGACTGGCGTAATGGCGGCCTACCCGTTCCGGTCAGAGCACAAATCCCAATATGCTAAACTTCAGACTCACGTCGATTTGTATCCATTTTGGTTCCGGTCAGAGCACAAATCCCAATATGCTAAACTAATAGCCCGTTGTAAATCATCTCTATTTTCGTTCCGGTCAGAGCACAAATCCCAATATGCTAAACTTGTCAAAAAGTAGGTTATGATGATAAGATCGTTCCGGTCAGAGCACAAATCCCAATATGCTAAACTTATTCATATAATGAATATGAGCCGATAACAGTTCCGGTCAGAGCACAAATCCCAATATGCTAAACTGAATTGCGACATTGCGCGCTACTACCTGTAGTTCCGGTCAGAGCACAAATCCCAATATGCTAAACTTACCGCGATAAGATAGAATCCGATCAGTAAGTTCCGGTCAGAGCACAAATCCCAATATGCTAAACTGATGCGTAGTACCTCGTAGGTGTCAGCTACGTTCCGGTCAGAGCACAAATCCCAATATGCTAAACTAGTTGTTGGCGGGATCATTGCTATTCAATAGTTCCGGTCAGAGCACAAATCCCAATATGCTAAACTGAATGCGATCTTGCCATCTGGAGCGCGGAAGTTCCGGTCAGAGCACAAATCCCAATATGCTAAACTTGTGACCGGCTGTTTGTGTGTAGTAAGGATGTTCCGGTCAGAGCACAAATCCCAATATGCTAAACTACTCGCTACATGCTGGCAACACTGCGTACAGTTCCGGTCAGAGCACAAATCCCAATATGCTAAACTCTGCTTCAAGGCCTCTAGGCCGTCATAAGGGTTCCGGTCAGAGCACAAATCCCAATATGCTAAACTATGTGGCTAAGCCGATACAGACTGCCGTTAGTTCCGGTCAGAGCACAAATCCCAATATGCTAAACTAGCTGCACATTAACCTTATGATTGTTAATAGGGTTAATGTGCATACTAGTATAGAAATACTGATAATCTTCAGAAAAGCTCATACTGCTGGGGTGGTTTTTTACTCGGTTGTTTAGCTTTTCCGCTAAAAGTAATAATGCGTTCGTATTGCTTGTCGGTAAATTGCAGGATATTCACTTTACCCCCTACAGGCAAGTTTCTCTCTACCTGCGTGCAATACGTGTCGATCTGACTCTGGCTGCTACAGAAACGCATATAAACAGAAAATTGCGACATCTCAAATCCCATATCTAATAGAGTATTACGAAAATCCGTTGCTGCTTTGCGCTCAGCTTTTTCAACGACAGGTAAATCGAACATGACTATAACCCACATTAACCGATATCCCGAAAGCATGGCACGTTAATCCTCCAGAAATGATGCGGCTAAGTCGAGTGGCAATCCTGGCAAAGGCAAGTCAAGCTTATTTCTCTCTCCCATAAAAACTTGCGCCAGTGAGACGGCAAGTTTCTGCGTACAAACTATTAAAGGAGTTGCGCCTGTGCTGGTTTGCATATCATCGTATAGCGTTCTTACCAATTCACGTTTGCTTTCTGGTGTTACCTGGGGTTCCCCATGTCGATATAATTGCCAGACTTTCAGATCTATCACAGGGCGAAAAGGCTCCATTAAATCATCCACCAATCGCATGGCATTGCTTTCGTTGCTGTGATGTAATCCAATGGTTGGATGCAATCCCGCTGCAACCACTGCGCGCGCGGTAGTTGCGCGCAAAATGGTATAACCGTAGTTGAGCATGGCGTTGAGGCCATCACTTTGTTGATCGCGGCGGAAATCATCTCCAAACAAAAGTCCCCAATAACGCCGTGCCCCTTGCGCTTCCAAATTGTCTGGATCACCCGAACGCACTTTACGGACTAAAGCAGATAGAGGAATAAATGGTGCGCCCGCAGCTTCCAATGCATCAGCCTGCTGTTGCAGCTTTGACTTGACAATTTCTGCCCAAAGACGCTTTTTAAGCGGCTGGCTAGCAGCGAGTTGCGCGTCAAATCGTTTTGCTTGTTGATAGTTGCCATCTATCGTCAGCATCATGCCTACCGCATTGTGATTAGCTGCACATAATACAAAAGGAGCGCAGCGCTCGGCCAACGCTACCAAGAGGTTATTGGTATAGCTCAAACCATGTGCATTGGCGATAACGGCGGCAATATCGTCCAGCGGTATCTGCCCCAATTCCTTGCGCTCGCCTTCGGTATCTTTTACCACTAGGAAACCGCGTGATAGGAACAGGTGCCGCCGGTCATCTGCTACCTCGATGATGCGGCCTATCATCTGAGTTACCCCTTAAAACCAGGGTCGCGAAGCTCGCCAATAGGAGAAATGCTGATTTGGCGGGCTTTGGCTTTCTGTAGAGAACCACCCGTCTTGAGTACATAAGAAATTTCTTTGGCTCTGGTCCTCGAATCGACATTGGCTTCAGCCACATCTGCTAGCGCAATCTGGCCATCCTCTCTCATTTTACAAACACGCAATGTTCTTGTTACACCTTCAAGTTCTAGCCGAACAAAGTCATTACGAATCAAACGCATCACCAATGGTTTCCCGCTGATACCTAAGTCCGGATGTCGAAGCCGCGCTGCACCATGCTCACGCACCAGCTGATAGGCATTGAATGTGGAAATAACTTCGCCCTCCCATTTTCCTTTTTCATTGCGAATAATCTCAATGCAATAGTTGCTGTCACCTTTGTAGCCTTTGTATGGCCTTGGCTTGCCAGTTGGTAGCAAACCATGCCGATCTAGGGCTTTGGCATCGGAAATTTCAATGACCTTAAGGTTGTCCTCTATGCATTCACGTTTTCCATCCACCATTTTATGAAAACTGACTTTGCCATTTTCTCGTAAACCATAAGCTGTATCATTATGCATAGCGCCTTCATGACTATGATCTGGTTTATGACTAACCCAAATAGCGGCAATGGCACGCTGCACGTGCTCCCGGTAGCTTTCCCACGGCAATGGCATTGTCTCCACCAAACGATTAAGCTGCCGCTCGCGCGCATTGGCGCTGGCTTTTGCAAAACGCTGCAACAAACCCTGATCAGTCACGGCAATCACGCAGGCATCGACTGCATGGTGGCGATGATCGTTACGATTCTTCTCACCATTTAAACCAAGAACGTCGTTCAGACCGAATTTCGCGCGCAGCATGGCGGTCATGCGGCCGGGAATAACGCGCGTATTGGGGCAGACCAAGCTCATGTATTCACGTGCTACTTTGCTCAGGTGGCGAGTGTCGTTCAGTGCCCGTGCCAAAAAACCTGCATCGTCTCTCAACCAGTGTTGGTAGCCATCTTCGCCAAAGCGATAACGCTTGGCTTTGGACATTTGTTCAGCTCTGGCGAGAATGCTTGCATAGTCCCAGCCTTGAGCGGCAAAATCGTTCCGCGCATCCCAAGGCGTACGATTTCCCTTAATACGATTGGCTTGACGGAGTGCCAGTGTTTTGTTGTTAAGGCTATCGTCGAGCGTCTGCGAAAAAGGCAGAATATGTTCAATTTCCACTCCTTCGCTTAACAACATGGCAGCACTGATTTGCGCGCCAGAATACGGGCAACGCCGATCTGCGGCATTTCTTGGGTTAAGTTCCTCCCACAAGATCATTTTTTCAATGTCGTCGCGTCTGACACGCTCTTCATTAATTTGTAAAGTCTCTGCAATGATAGTACGCAGCCGCTTGTTGCGATTTTGATTCTCGGTTTGCCGCTTGTTTTCTTCATCGCGCTGAAGTTTGCTTTGTTTTAGGTCACGCGCCACTTCAACAATCACTTCGCTGGGGTGACCGTAGCGTTTGATGAGTGCATTGACCACAAGACGAACTTGGTTTAATCCGATATGTACGGTGGGGTTGGCTATTTTGCCATACCGTTTCTCCGCAGAATCTTCTGGTTTTCCACTACCAAAACCGACGTGACGTTGCAGATATTCGCCGTAGTAAGGCAACTTCTTGTGAACATGAAATTCCTTGATTTCACCTGAATCCTGATCAATATTTTCGATCTTGAAGGTAATACCGGGAATTTCAGTGTTTGAACCAAGCCGGCTATGATGCTCAAAACCAGCCGCTTGTACTGCTTTGTCATAGGTCACTACGTCCCGCCGCAATTCCGGCAGAATGCGTGCCAATGCTTTTGCGCATAAGCTACCATAGCCTTCTGGTAAACCAATATTGGCGATAGCTTCAGCACATTGCTCATCAATACCTGTTTCATCTTGCAGCCAGCGTACAAGCTTGGCTTCATTTTCTTCCTTGATCAATTGCAACACGATGGCATCTTGTTTAGTTTCATCAAATGCAAACCAGGCATCGCCAAAATGTTCTTTTTTACTAAGAATAGCGCTAGTGGTATTGCCTTTGAGTTCTTCACGTTTCGGATCTTCAAAATTGAACTGAACTGCGCCGCCAACTCCAAGTAATTTCTTGATCTGCGTAAAGGTACGCTTACTGTTTTTTTCCAGGGCAGCAATCAGCTCATCACGCTGCTGTAACATCAGCGGTTCTTCCCTCAGTCCTTCCCGCAAGATACGCAGATTATTAACCTCCTGATACATGCGAAAGCGTTGGGTGCTGGGTAAGGCTAACGGCGCGCGCTCTTCGTCGGGCATGAATGTACAGCGCCCTGGTTTGACGGGTTTAAGCGGGCGCTGATGCAACAGAACGTCTCTCAGATCGGCACGTGCGGTTTCGGTGAATACAGCCGGATTCAGTTCCGCTTGTTTTTTCCATAATTGATCAAACTCATGCTCAATCATCGCGCGATCAATGTAGAGATCATAATATTTATCAATTTTTGTCTTGCCATCATCTTTTATGGTTTTATTCTGACGATAGCGGGCACGAACGGTTTGATTTGCTTCATTGCGCTTGTGCAGCCACTCACCTACTGTACGGTAGTTTTCTGCTCTAAGTGTTCCACGCAGTTTGCTGATGGCGGTCTTTAACGCACCACTGTCATTGTCTTTTTTATCGGTTTTGCGATTACTCTTAAATCCGCGTCGCTGATTAATGTGAAACAATGCACGGCCAAATTCAGATGGAGTAAGCGCCTCATCCAGTCCTTTGGCACGTAGTGCATAAGGATTGAGGGTTTCCAATACTTTACGCTGTATTTCTTCGGCAGGAAAAAAACCATATTCGATGAGTGTACGCATCATACGTGCTTTGCGCTTCAGTAAGCGGTCACGGCGACGGCGCATGGCGCGCGCTTCGCGGCGCGTTACAGCCAAAGAAGAGCCATCTTTCGGGTTACGTCCATTTGAAAAAATACGTACCCCTGCTTTGATAACTGCACAAGGTTGTTGATTGGCATCCAGTCTAATCATTGACCAACCTAGTGAAGTTGCCCCCAAGTCGAGGGCTAGTCGATAACCCATCTTATTCTTATGCAACAAGGTGTATTCTCCAGCTATGATTAAAGTTTCTATATGATTTTATTGATCGTCTTGAGCTTTGTCATTAGAATGTACGCCACAATAGTATATTGGGATTTGTGCTCTGGACGCTAACAAGCAGAAAGATGCACCAAATGAGAGGGCCGCTATATGCGGCCCTTATTTTTATGGGTGCTATTTCCTGATAAATTCAGACAAATGATCGAGCAGTTCTTCCTCTTTGTAGGGCTTGCCGAGAAAGACATTGACGCCCAGATCCTTGGCGATTTTGCGGTGTTTCTCCGCCGTCCGGGAGGAGATGATGATGATCGGCATAGGCGCCGTCTCGGAGTCGGCGCGTATTTTCCTGATCAATTCAAAGCCGTTCATTTTCGGCATTTCCAGATCGATCAGCATGACATCCGGCGTGGTTTCCTGCAGAATCTCGACTGCTTCCGCGCCGTTCTTCGCGATCAGCACGTCGCAACCCTCGCGTTCCAACAGGCGGCAGGTGACTTTGCGCACCGTCAATGAATCATCCACCACCATGACGGTGGGCGGCGCGGCTGTTTTCTTCTGCGGTGCCGCAGCCAATCCGCTGGCAGGTGTGCTAAGCACCGTTTGCACGTCGCTGCGCTGCAGCAGTTTTACCGGATTCAGGATCAGAATCACTTCACCGTCGCCGGTGATGGTGGCGCCTTCCACGCCCGGTGCTTGCGCCAGTTGCGCACCGATATTTTTGGCGACCACTTCACTGCTGCCGAGCAATTCATCGGTATGCACAGCCAGATGCTGCGTGCCACTGTGCAAAAACAATACCTGGCGATGCTGAACAGTCTCCGCAACATGACCGGTTTCACCCAGCAGGTGCGATAGATGAGCAAACGGATAGGTGATGCCATTCAACACGACACGATGATCCTGGTAGATTTTCTGCAACGTATCCTGATCGAATTCGCGCTGATGCTCGACGATGAAAGCAGGGATCGCATACGTTTGTTTCCCTGCGCGCACCATCAATGTTTGCGCCACGGATAACGTGAGCGGCAAGCTGATCGCGAAGGTTGTTCCTTGACCGGCAACGGATTGCACGCTGATGCGCCCGCCGAGCATTGAAATCTCATTCTTGACGATATCCAGGCCAATGCCACGGCCGGCAATTCCGGTGACCGAATCGGTCGTTGACAAGCCTTGCGCGAAAATCAGCGACATGATCTTGTTGTCGTCGAGCGCTTCATTTTTCTGAACCAAACCTAGGCGCTGCGCTTCCTCGCGGATGCGTGGCAGATTTAAACCGCAACCATCGTCGCTGAGCATAATGCTGACTTCGTTACCTTCTTGACGCAACTGGATAACGACTTGACCGTTCTCGGCTTTGCCCGCTTGCCGTCTTTGCGCCGGTTCTTCGATACCGTGCGCGATGGCGTTGCGCAGCAGGTGTTCCAGCGGCGGACTGATTTTTTCCAGCACGCTGCGATCAATATCGACTTCAGCGCCGTGAATCTCGAAATTGACTTTTTTACCCAAATCCTCCGCCACTTGCCGGGCGATACGATAATACCGCTCGGCATAATTACTGAATGGAATCGTACGGATTTGCAGCAACGATTGCTGCAGCTGACGGTTGATCACCGCTTGTTGCGCCACCGCTTCTTCAGCGGCGGTCTGCGTTGCCCGCAGGTTTTTTTGCACCGTGACGATGTCATCCACGCTTTCGGCCATCAACCGGGTCAATTCCTGGAAGCGGGAAAAGCGGTCAAACTCGAGCGGGTCAAAGCTGTGTTCATTGTCATGCTGCTGCGCAAGATGCGACTGCATTTGCGTTTCCGCCTGGATTTCCACTTCGCGCAACTGATCGTGCAAACGATGCGTGCTCTCCGTCAAGTCCTGCAACGATTGTTTGAAATTGCTCAGTTGTGTTTCAATTTTTGACCGCAAAATGCTGGCTTCACCGGCGTCATTGACGAGGCGGTCGATCAGTTCGGAATTGATGCGCAGCAGCGTTTTGGATTGCAGCAATCCGGTTGTTTCGGCAGGCGGCTGTACCGCTTCTGAGATCGCCACAGCAGCTTGATGTTCTTGAGCCGCAGCGCTTTCGCTGTGCTGCAATTGTTCAATCTTGCCGCTGATGGCGTCAAATTCGCTTTCGAGCTGATCCAGCGCGGCATCGTCAATCAGGCGATCGCGAAAAACCGCTTCCACATGGCTTTCCATCGCATGGATCAGTTCGCCTAACTGCAAAGCGCCCGCCATGCGCGCGCTGCCTTTCAGCGTATGCAGCAGCCGCAGTAGTGCATGATGAATATCCTCGTCTTGCGGCAACATGCGCCAGCCGCGCAATTTCCCGCCGATTTGCGGGATGATGCTGTCGGCCTCTTCCAGAAACGCTTGCAACAATTCCGGATTGATCCGATCGGATGGTTCCGCCGCTGCCGGCAAAGTTTGCAACGGCTGCAGCGCCTGCGCGGTTTCGGCTGGTGCCGGTGTCAGCGATGGCGGCGATTCTATGGCTGCAGCAGCCTGAACTGCCTCGGTTGCCGGCGTGATCGCTTCGGCTTTCGGCTTGGCGGCTGTTTTTTTGCCGGCTTTCTTGCGGGTTAACAATTCCTTCGCCGCCGACAGCAATGCTGCCGCATCGACATCGGCGCTGCCCTGTTCGCGCAGATTCCGGCACCACTCGCCATACGCCTGATGAGCGCTGCCGATCAACTCCAGCAACTGACCGGAGATCAACCGCTTTTCACTCAGCCAAAGATTCAGCACTTGCTCCACGTTCCAAGCGACTTCACTCATTTCTTCCAGCCCAACCATGCGGCCGCTGCCTTTCAGCGTGTGAAATCCGCGCCGCAGGCTGGCAAGCGGCTCGCGATCGGCAGTGTCGATGCGGCATTTCTGCAAATCTTCGGCGATGCTGGCGAACACGATGTCCGCTTCTTCCAGGAAAATATCGAGGAGTTCCGGATCGATACCGGCATGTACGGTTTCAGCAGTTGCAGGCTCTTTCTCCGTCATGACGGCAGGCTTGGAAGCGGCCGTTTCCGGCACCGGCACAGGTGCGCTCGGTTGCGCCGGTGAGGCTTGGAACCGTTGGATGGCTTCCTCGACAATCAGCTCACTGTCGGGTTGCCCGCTGCGCAGCGCTTCGATGTAAAAACCGAAACTGCTCAATCCATCGACGAGCAGGATTTGTTCCGCCTCGGCAATGTCGTAACCCGGTTTCAACAGTTTCTCGATCAGACCTTGGCACAGATGCAGCAACGTATGCGCGCGCTCCAGATCAAGCATGACCAGCGTACCGGAGATTTGCTTGAATAAATCGGACAGCAATGGCAATTGCTCGCGCTGCGCCGGTTCGAAGAAGAATTTATCCAGAATGCTTTCGATTTGCGCCAGACTGGTCAGAATTTCCTGCGCCACTTGCGCTTGCAATTCTTTTTCCTGTGTCTTACCTTCCAGCGTTTTAAAGGTCGGCGCAGCCGGCAGGTCGCTGACGTTGCCCTGTGTGATGCCGTGCAGACGGGATACGACCACATCGATCTGCTGCGATAGATCGGCAGGCAGCTTGTTAAAGTCGTCGATGATACTTTCCACCAGCAACAGCGCGGCAGCCATTTCCATCGCCAGCTCTTCGCTGGCATCCTGGGGATGATCGTGCAAATAACTGACCGTGTCGCCGATAGCGTCGACCAGCTTCCCTAGGGGCGCATATCCGGTCTGCCGTGCTTGATGACCGAGCCAGTCGACGTATTCCAGTAGAGAAACCAAACTTTCCTGTTGCCCGGCGCAGAATTCGCGCCAGATATCATTGGCTTGCATCAGCGTTTCGCGCAGCCTTTCCAAGATAGGACGCAAGGCTTCCGACTGTTCAAAGGTCGGCGTATCCTGGTCTTTTGCCTGACTCGGCCAGACATAACTGTTCTTGATGGCGTTGATGCGTTGGCTATCCGATTCGCTGTGCGCAATGTGATACAGCAATTCCCGCATTAACACGGACGTATTGCCGGGTGTTCCCGCCGCCAGATGGCGGATCGTTTGTTCGATCTTTCCGCACAGACGGCGCACCGGCAGGTCGATCTGACCGCCTTGCAGGCGCAGCAAATCTTCCAGAAAACCGGCCGCCACCCACCAGAATGCGCGCGCTTCGGTGCTTCCGGGAAATTCCTCGATCTTGTCCGCAACCACGGCCATTTGCCGCAGACCATCTTGATTCGACGGATCGCGCAGCCACTTCAGCAAACCGGCCTGATACTCGGCGCCCAGTTGCTTTGCCAGGATTTTGGCGGCAGCGTCATCCAGCGGCGGAGCTTCGGCCTTTAATGCCGGCGTGGCCATCAAACGGGGAAAAAACAAATCGCTTTCCGGTGCATTTTCAAAACCGTACACCTGCATCAAGCCGCGATACGCCGGAAACAGGCGCAACGGATTTTCTCCGGCGCCGTCGATCAATTCGTTCAGATAGTACAACAGCGCCTTAGTGGATTGTTTCAGCGCATCGAAAACCGCCGCACTGGGTTCAATTTTCTTACTGAGCAACGCTTCGACCAGTTGCTCCATCTTCTCAGTCACGATGGTGATGCTGGTTAACCCGAGCATTTCAAGCAATCCATCGAGTTGATGAATATAATTGCGGCAATCGCTGAGCAGATTGATCTTGCCGGGATGCTGGCTATATACGTCCAGAGTCTGATCGATCAATGCAAAGACTTGATAAATGCCGTCCTTGATCCCGATTATCGAAGCAATATTAAGTTTGGGTTGCGCGTTCATGTGTTTGTACCATCAAACGATATTGAGACCGGCCATGCCGTCACACCTTGAAATTGGATACCGATGCCTTCAGCTCGGATGCAAATCCCGCGATCTGCTTGATCGATCCCGTGGTTTTCAGCGTTCCTTGCGTCGTCTGCCGGGTAATATGAAGAATTTCTTCCATATTGGCAACCACCTTATGCGCTGCCCGCGTCTGCGTATTGGTGACGTCGAAAATATGCGTCACCAGCTGCGCCAGTTGCTTCGACACTTGCTCGATTTCCTCCAGCGCCCGTCCCGCCGCATCGGAGCGTTTTGTTCCTTTCGCCACGCCGAGCGTGCTGCGTTCCATCGCCGCAATGGCATCCCGCGTATCGCCCTGGATGGTAACGATCAACTCGCTGATCTGTTTGCTGGCTTCCGCCGAGCGCTCGGCCAGACGCTGCACTTCTTGCGCGATCACGTTAAATCCGTGCCCCGCTTCTCCGGCGGTAGTGGCTTGCAGCGCCGCATTCAGCGCCAGCACATTGGTCTGGTCGGTAATGTCGGTGATCAAGGCGACAATCTCGCCGATCTCTTGCGAACTCTCGCCCAGACGCTTGATCCGCTTGGAAGTATCTTGAATATGCGTGCGGATCTCGTTCATTCCGGCAATCGATTCACGCACCGCCAGCGTTCCCTTTTCCGCAGCCGCGAGCGATTGTTTGGCAACCTTGGCGGACTCCGTCGCCATATCCGATATCGCGCCGATCGACTCCGTCATGCCGACAACGGCCAGCGTAGTTTGTTCGATTTTTGCCGTTTGTTGCTCGGCCGCATGCAGCAATCCGGATGACACTTGCTGCGCCTGATGCGATGCTTTCACCACCAGTGCGCCCGCCTGGTTGACCTGTTCCACCAGGGTATGAAGTTCTTCGATGGTGCTGTTGATGGCATCGGCAATCGCGCTGGTCATGTGATTGGTGATGTCGGTGCGCACTGTCAGATCGCCATCGGCGATTTTTTTCATGTCGTCCAACAGTGTCACGATCGCTTTCTGCGCTTTCTCAACCTCGTTGCGGCTGGCCAAATCCTGATAGTAAGCATCGCGGCGCAGCGCGCGCACCAGAAAAATCAGCGCCGCCAGCACGCATATGCCAAAAGCGATCATCACCATGTTAAATCGCGTTGCGCTATGGCTGCGTTGTTGCTGAATCTCATCGTCAAGCACCCGGGCCATATTCAGCATGGCAGCATTGTTGTTCACGATCTCATCGACGGCTGATTCGACGGTCACTGCCGCTGGAATTTCTTTGCGGATGATGTGCAAATGATCGTCGAATTTTCTCAGTTGCGCATAGACATGCGAGAGCAAATCCTGAATCACCTCATGCTTGCTGGAAGCCACACCCAGGCCATTGCTGCCTTGTCCCAAAGTCTGAATCATCGTTGAAATCTGCGCATGATCCTGAGCAAGCTGCGCAGTCATCTCCGCCATCGGCAATTCGATAGGCAGCAGGGTTTTCACATTTTTGGCGATACTGCGCGCCTGCATTTTGATCGTCTCCACAGTGCGCACTTCTTGCTGCAGATTTCCGGCTTCGGCCAAGCGTGCGGCAAGTTCCTCGATACGCCGCGCCAGTTGGCTATGCGCGACATTGACCGCTTTGATGCTGCTGTTGAGCCGCAGCAGGGATTCCTGCTGGTTTAGGATCAAACCGATCTTTTTTTCTTCCGGCTGCCAATGCTTGGAATACGCGAGCACACTTTGCATCAACCCTTCATCTGCAACCGGCAGCGCCGTGTCGCGATACGAGCCACCTTGCAACAAGAGCGTAATGACATGATTGAACTGATTGCGGCTGTCCTGTAATTGCGCAAATGCCGCCGCATCGCCCATCAGCGCCAACTGCGCGGCATTTGCGATACGTTCATGGTGAATTTGTAACTGCGCGGAAAGCTCCGGTTGAATTGCACTTTGCCTGGCCTGCCACACGCTGATCATCGATGTGATGAGCAACAACGCAGTGAAGAAGATCACAATGCCGCCCAGTACCCAGCTATTGCTCAGCAGAGCGGCACCTTTAGGAACACTCTTCCTCGCCGGTGCCGCGATTACCGGTAATTTTTTACCCAACGCAACCAAACCGGTCGTCAATTCAAATTTAGAAAAATTGCCTGCCATCGTGTTCTCCAGCTTTAAGTCAGAATCACCTGAATGTCCGGTCTTTTTAAAGACAAACAGCGTCGGACATATCGCATGTTGAGCGATAGCTTAACCGCCAACGGAGATAGCCAAAGGCGGAATAAAACCTGGAAAACAACGCTTTTTAAGAGTTGAGCGTATTGATGCGGATGAATTCAACGATAAAATTACTCGGGCAGCTCGCCCGCATTCGTACTAACCTGGGAGCCAGTTTCGCAGGTTACAGTCCTGGCAAGTTATGTGCATTTCCTTCCCAGCGATTTCTTGAAAACCGCTCACGCAGCCAAGGAAGTCGATTACTTTACCACCTGGGTAACTTATAAATTCTAGCAAACCCCTATGAATCAGGATGACAATTTATTAGCCACGTTAGCGACGTGAACACCTTGAAAATGTGCAACTTTGATTTCATTGTCGGACGGTTGGCGCTTGCCGTCGCCGCCGGCCAGCGTGCTTGCCCCATAAGGTGATCCGCCAGTAATTTCACTCATATTCATAATCTCCTGGCAGGAATAAGGGACACCTACGATAATCATGCCATGATGGAGCAAAGTGGTATGAAACGAGGTAATCGTAGTTTCCTGCCCGCCGTGCTGTGTGCCCGTGGATGTGAACACGCTGCCTACCTTACCGATCAGGCCGCCATTCAGCCATATGCGGCCTGTCTGATCGAGAAAATTGCGCATTTGCGCGCACATATTGCCGAAACGGGTAGGCGTGCCGAAGATAATGGCGTCATAGTCCGGCAATTCATCCACCGTCGCGATCGGTGCCGCCTGGTCAAGCTTTGCACCGACCCTGCGTGCAACCTCCTCCGACATGAGCTCGGGGACGCGTTTAACGGCGACCGCGGTATTTTCGACGCTGCGAACGCCTTCAGCGACCGCGTGAGCCATGATTTCGATATGACCGTACATGCTGTAATACAGAACAAGAACTTTTGCCATGCTACGTCTCCTGATTTATGAGGTTGCGAACTGAAACCTTGCCACAGTTGAATAGTACCCGTTTTATACCGCTTAAAAATCAGCAATTCGGAAGTGTCATTTACCTTTCCATACCTACTCCAGCTTTATCGTGTGTAACCGCAATGCATTGCCGATCACGCTGACCGAAGATAGCGACATCGCTGCCGCGGCAAAAATCGGCGACAGCAAGATACCAAAGAATGGAAAAAGCACGCCGGCTGCGATCGGTACGCCAGCCGTATTGTAAATAAAGGCAAAAAACAGATTCTGGCGTATGTTGCGCATGGTTGCCTGGGATAGACGCCGTGCCCGGACAATGCCCAGCAGATCGCCGCGCAGCAAGGTTACGCCAGCGCTTTCAATCGCGACATCGGTGCCGGTGCCCATGGCAATGCCGACATCGGCGGTGGCCAAGGCCGGCGCATCGTTGACGCCGTCGCCTGCCATGGCAACCACCCGCCCTTGCTGGCGCAATCGGGTTACGATTGCCGCTTTCTGATCGGGTAGCACCTCCGCTTCCACTTCGTCGATACCCAGTTGCCGCGCGACCGCCTCAGCCGTTGTGCGATTGTCCCCGGTCAGCATGACGATGCGGATGCCATCGGCATGCAAAGCATCGATAGCGGCAGGCGTGGATTCCTTTACCGGGTCAGCGATGGCGATCATGCCTGCAATCACGCCATCGACCGCCACGAAGATCACGGTGGCTCCATTCTGACGCAGTTCATCGGCTTGCATTTCCAATACCCGGGCATCAATATGCAGTTCCGCAAGAAATTTCGCGTTACCCAGCACAATCCGGTGACCATCGACACTGCCGAGCACACCTTTGCCAGTCGGCGAATCGAAATCGGCCGCCTTGGCCAGCACAATCGAGCGTTCCTTGGCTGCGGCTACGATGGCGGCGGCCAACGGGTGCTCGCTGCCCTGCTCCAGACTGGCCGCAAGGCGCAGCAGTTCATCCTCGCCGATATTGCCGCCAGCAGGACGGATTGCCGTGACTCTGGGCCTGCCTTCGGTCAGCGTGCCCGTCTTGTCAATCACGATCGTGTCGACCTTTTCCATACGTTCCAATGCTTCGGCGTTCTTGATCAGAACACCTGCGGTCGCGCCCCGTCCGATACCCACCATAATCGACATCGGTGTCGCCAGGCCCAGTGCGCATGGGCAAGCGATGATGAGCACGCTGACGGCCGCGATCAGCGCATGCGCCATGGCCGGTGGCGGCCCCCAGATCGCCCAGGCGGCGAAAGCCAGCATGGCAGTTACAATCACTGCCGGAACGAACCAGCTGGCGACGATGTCCGCCAAGCGTTGAATTGGGGCGCGTGAACGCTGCGCTTCCGATACCATGCGAACGATCTGCGCCAACATCGTGTCACGCCCGATTTTTTCCGCGCGCATCACAAAACTGCCCTGGCCGTTGATGGTGCCGCCGATGACCTGATCTCCGGATTGCTTGCGAACCGGCATGGATTCACCCGTCACCATCGATTCATCGATATTGGAACTGCCTTCGATCACTTGGCCGTCGACAGGCACCCGGTCGCCCGGGCGGACTCTCAATCGATCGCCTGCCACTACCTGGTCCAGGTTGATTTCCTCTTCGGTATCGCCATCACCAAGACGGCGGGCGGTAGTCGGTGACAATTTGAGCAAAGCTTTGATCGCACCCGACGTGCGTTCACGAGCGCGCAATTCCAGCACCTGACCCAGTAACACCAGGACGGTGATGACTGCCGCCGCCTCGAAATAAACCGCGACCGAACCATCATCGCCGCGGAAGATATCAGGGAAGAGACCGGGTGCGACGGTTGCGACGATGCTATAGATCCATGCCACGCCGGTACCCATCGCAATGAGTGTGAACATATTGAGTGCGCGGTTCGAAATCGATTGCCAGCCGCGCACAAAAAACGGCCACCCCGCCCACCAGACCACCGGTGTTGCCAATGACAATTGCAGCCAATTGGAGGTTTGGGGTGACACTACATGTGCCAATCCGATCAGATGGCCGCCCATTTCCATGATGAAGACCGGCGCGGCTAATAGGAGGCCAATCCGGAAGCGGCGGGTTATATCCGCGAGTTCCTCGCTCGGTGCAGCATTCAGCGATACTTCGGCCGGCTCCAGCGCCATGCCGCAAATCGGGCAACTCCCCGGCCCGATTTGCCGCACTTGCGGATGCATGGGGCAGGTATAAATGGCATCAGGCAGAGACTCTTCGCCAGGAGTCTTACTGGCTAAGTAAGCACTTGGCGCGGCCACGAATTTATCGCGGCAGTGTGTCGAACAGAAATAGTAAGTCCGTTCATTATGTTCCGCATGGTATTTTGCGCTATGCACGTCGACTTGCATGCCGCAAACAGGATCAATCGCTACAGACGGATTACCCGTGTGATGCTCGTCGCCATGCTTTTTATGATCGTGCGTCATAACTTGCCATCCTTTAGAACATTGTCATTACCTTTACAAACTTAAGCACATAGATCTAATTGCTATTAGCTTGAACAAACTCTGCAAACCCAGTAAGAAAATCTTGAAATTGCTTACGCACCGCTTCATCGATCATCTCACCTGATTCGTTAAAAACTTGGTGCGCCCGCGATACGAGTAGCCGCCCACCAAACCATGGGTGCATACCTAATGCCCGTAATACAGGAAGCCAAGCATTTTGGGACAGAACCGTACCGAATCCGCCAATCGATGCACCGATCACCGTAACCGGACGATTGCCAAAAATTCGTGCAATACCGCTGGGTGGCCGCGATAGCCAGTCAATCGCATTTTTGAATACACCCGGTATGGAATTGTTGTACTCCGGAGTAGCTAACAATAGTCCATCGGCGGCGGCAATTTGTTCTTGCAGCACAAGAACCGCTTCAGGAATGCCCTCATTGACCTCGACATCCCCATCATAGAGCGGAATACCCTTGAGTGTTGCGATCTCCAGCGTAACACCACTCGGCATTAATCCTGCAGCCGTGCGCAACAAGGCGGTATTAAACGAACCGCTACGCAGGCTTCCTGTAATTCCGATAATTTTTGTCATGGTACCTTCCTGTTTATTGATCAACTGCAAAATAGCTATTTACAACGGTACTGTATAGCGCCACTGTGTTGCGTGCAATGGAAGCGCTTGTAATACGGATACGGATTTAAAGCCAGAACGAATGGGGGGAAATTCATATCGGGTGCAATAAAACACGCACTTTATCTGATCGTAACATGATATTTTCTTCCCCATTCATCCATCGCAAACAAAATGGTTTTAAGTGAATGTCCCAATGGCGACAACGAATATTCGACGCGTGGAGGAATCTCGTTGAAATTATTTCTGACGACCAATTGATCGGCTTCCATCTCCCGCAACTGTCGGCTCAAGGTACGATGAGTAATGCCTGTCAAATCCCTTTGCAGCTGGTTGAATCGCATGGTGCCGTTTAACAGCTGATGAATAATCAAAACCTTCCATCGTCCCCCAATCACTTTCAATGTAACTTCAACAGAGCAATAAGCTGCTTTGCTGGGCATTTTTCACCTCCTTTTTTGACGGTATCCTTTTTGTGCGTACTTGTAATCCAAGCTGATGATATTAATCTATCACGTAAATATAAATTTCTTGTGGAGGGCAATAAGCCATGCCGACAATACAATCTGAAGCATCCGCCAAAAAACTATCGCGCATTCAACGAAATGTCCATCAACATTGGGTGGGTGACGGTTTCCCGGTACGTTCCCTGTTTTCATATCCGGAACTGGGCTCGATGATCAGTCCTTTCCTATTATTCGATTACGCCGGGCCGATGGAGTTTTCGCCGACCGAGCAGCGCCATGGGGTGGGAGAACATCCACACCGCGGTTTTGAAACAGTCACCATCGTGTATAGCGGTGAAGTGGAGCATCGTGACAGTTCCGGTGGCGGCGGCAAAATCGGTCCCGGCGATGTGCAATGGATGACGGCTGCGTCTGGCCTGGTGCACGAAGAATTCCACGGCCGCGACTTCGCGCGGCATGGCGGCGTGCTGGAGATGGTGCAATTGTGGGTCAACTTGCCAGCCAAGGACAAGATGTCATCGCCTCGTTATCAAAGTATCCTGGCTAGTCAAATTCCTGTCATCGATCTGCCGGATAATAAAGGTCAAGTGCGCGTCATTGCGGGAAAATTCGGTGAAGCTACCGGGCCAGCCCATACCTTTACGCCGATGGACGTATGGGATTTGCGCTTGACCAGCGATCAGTCTATCGACCTTGCCGTGCCGGATGGTTACAACACTTTGCTGGCAGTGCTCAAAGGTTCGGTGCGCGTCAATAATTCTGAAACTCTCAATGCAGCGGAAGTTGGCTTGTTCGATCGGGCAGGTGATCATATTCGCATCAGCAGCGAGCCCGATACCATCGCACTGTTGCTGAGTGGTGAGCCCATCGACGAACCCATCGCAGGCAGCGGCCCGTTTGTCATGAATACTGCGGAAGAAATTCGCCAAGCCAAGATAGACTATCAGAGCGGCAAGATGGGAAGAATATCACGGACACAGTCGTCATAGATTGCTTTAACCAACCAGCCTCATTCAGGCGGTAATTTTTTATTTAATCAAACCACAGGAGAATAAATACGATGAGTCATATCAATCCCGACGAAACTCTGATGCTTCTCATCGATCATCAGAGCGGCTTATTTCAATTGGTGAAAGATATTCCAGTATCAGACTTGCGCCGCAATGCCACTGCACTTGCCAAGATTGCTACAATACTCAAGATGCCGGTCATTACTTCCGCCTCCGTCCCGGATGGTCCGAATGGGCCACTGATTCCGGAAATCCATCAAGCCGCCCCGCACGCACAATATGTGGGGCGCCGCGGAGAAATCAATGTTTGGGATAGCCCCGATTTTGTCAAAGCCGTCGAAGCTACCGGCCGCAAAACGCTGATCCTTGCCGGTACGCTCACCAGCGTATGCATGGCTTTTCCATCTATCAGCGCAGTAACCGCCGGTTATAAAGTGTATGCCGTTGTGGATGCCTCGGGTAACTGGAGCAAAATGGCTACCGACTTAACCGTTGCCCGTATTGTGCAAGCAGGGGTCATTCCGATCGACACGGTCGCAGTTATTTCAGAATTGCAGAAAACCTGGAACCGGTCGGAAGCGCTGGATTTTGCCGATCTTTATGCCGACTATCCGATGCCGCATTATCGGCAGTTGATCGAGAGTTATGACAAGGCCCAGGCTGTTCAGAAAGCAAAAAATTAGGAATAACATGACCTTAGAAGAAAAACTCAACGATCTGAATCAGATGATTCTGAAGGGCGAAATTCTGGAATCGATGGACAAGTATTACCATCCCGATTGCGTCGTGATCGAAAAAAATGATGTGGTGGCGAAAGGATTGCAACAAGCCAAAGCCCGGGAATCCGAATTATTCGAAGGCGTTGAAGCATGGCTCACATCGGAAATCGTATCGACCGCCGTAGGAGAAAACGTCACGATGACCGAGTGGCATTATGAATACAAACATAAAGATCTGGGCCACAAAAAGTTCGATCAAGTGGCGGTACAGCACTGGAAAGATGGCAAGATCATCAGCGACCGATTCTATGCGCTGTATTGAATAAAAATGCATAACAACAACCCATGAAAGGAATACGACAATGAACAAGACTTTCACATACAACCGGCTTTCTAAAGATGATGCTGTGTTGCTATTGGTGGATCATCAGGCAGGGCTGATTTCTCTGGTGCAGGATTTTTCGCCGAATGAGTTCAAGAATAACGTGTTGGCGATCACCGCCTGCGGCAAGTATTTCAAGCTGCCCACCATCCTGACCACCAGCTTTGAAGATGGCCCCAATGGACCGCTGGTTCCGGAAATCAAGGAAATGCATCCTACTGCGCCATATATCGCTCGTCCCGGCAACATCAACGCCTGGGACAACGAAGATTTTGTCAAGGCGATCAAAAAGACCGGCCGCAAGCAGCTCATCATCGCCGGTGTGGTGACCGAAGTCTGTGTCGCTTTTCCAGCATTATCCGCGATCGAGGAAGGTTACGAAGTATTCGTAGTCACGGATGCTTCGGGCACCTTCAATGAAATAACTCGCGATGCTGCCTGGATGCGCATGCAGGCCGCAGGCGTACAGTTGATGAGCTGGTTTGGCGTGGCTTGCGAATTGCATCGCGATTGGCGCAACGATATCGAAGGCTTGGGTGCTTTATTTTCCAGCTACCTACCCAACTACCGCAACCTGATGACGAGCTACTTCGCCATTACCAAGAAATAAATAGCCAGGCCCCGAAAGGGATAAAACATGGGTGACAGCGCAGTAAACCTGCGCCGTCGGTGTATTTTTACAAGCAGCCGGAGCGTCTTTATTGTTTTCGAAAACCAGTGTGCTTGCTGAAACTTCGCGAGGTGCATCAATGCAGAACCACAAAGCCCAATTGATACTGCGCAACGGCCAATTCACGACGCTCGATCACCAGAATCCGCAAGCCACGGCCATTGCAATTGCGGAAGGCTGTTTTATTGCGGTGGGAAACGACGACGAAGTGATGCGCCTTGCCGATAGCAGTACGCAGGTGATCGATCTTAACCGCCGTCGCGTCATTCCCGGCCTGATCGATTCACACCTGCATTTTATCCGCGGCGGGCTCAATTACAACATGGAGTTGCGCTGGGACGGCATCCCCTCGCTGGCCGATGCCATGCGCCGCCTGCAGGAACAGGTGGCACGAACGCCCGCACCGCAATGGGTGCGCATCGTCGGTGGCTTTACCGAAATGCAGTTTGCTGAAAAACGCTTACCAACACTCGACGAAATCAATGCAGTCGCACCGGATACCCCGGTTTTCATCTTGCATCTCTACGACCGCGCCCTGCTGAATCGCGCCGCGCTGCGCGCCTGCGGTTACGATCGCAACACGCCTAATCCGCCAGGCGGTTTGATTGTCAAGGACTCCAACGGGGAACCGATAGGTCTGCTGCTGGCGGAACCCAATGCGCTGATTCTGTATGCGGCGCTTGCCAGAGGTCCTAAACTGCCTTACGAGTATCAGCTCAATTCCACGCGCCATTTCATGCGGGAAATGAACCGCCTGGGTATCACCAGCGTCATTGATGCCGGCGGCGGTTTTCAGAACTACCCGGACGACTACAAGATTATTGAAGAATTGCACCAAGCGGGTGAGCTGACCCTGCGCATCGCCTATAACCTGTTCACACAAAAAGCTGGAGAAGAGGTTGCCGATTTCACTAAGTGGACAAAGATGGGAAAACCTGGCGACGGCGATAGTTACTACCGCCATAACGGCGCAGGCGAAATGCTGGTCTTTTCCGCAGCGGATTTCGAGGACTTCCGCATGCCTCGCCCGGATCCGGCCGCGCACATGGAAAATGACTTGGAGGCGGTGGTGCGCATTCTTGTCAGTCATCGCTGGCCATTCCGTCTGCACGCCACTTACGATGAGACCATCTCGCGTGCGCTGGATGTATTCGAAAAAGTGAATCGGGATATTCCCTTTGACGGCATCCACTGGTTTTTCGATCACGCTGAAACCGTAACCGATGCCAATCTCGAACGCATCGCCAAACTGGGCGGCGGCATTGCCATCCAGCATCGCATGGCTTATCAGGGTGAATATTTTGTGCAACGCTACGGCCGTAAAGCGGTGGAACGCACGCCGCCTTATAAACGGATGCTGGAACTGGGAGTAAACGTGGGCGCAGGCACCGACGCCACCCGCGTAGCCAGCTACGACCCTTGGAATGCACTGTATTGGCTGGTTACCGGCAAGACCTTGGGAAATCTCCCGCTGTATCCGGCGGCCAATCTCGTCGATCGCGAGACTGCATTGCGCCTATACACGCATGCAAATACCTGGTTCTCGAATGAAGAAGATGTCAAAGGCCGGATCAAACCCGGACAGTATGCCGATCTGGCGGTATTATCCGCCGATTACTTCAAGATTCCGGAAAACGAAATCCGCCACCTTGTATCGGTGCTGACTGTCGTCGGCGGACGCATTGTCTACGGCGACGGCGAGTTTAGCGCGCTTTCCCCGCCTTTGCCGCCGGCCATGCCGGATTGGTCGCCGGTGAATCACTCCGGCGGCTATTTCAAACCGGCCGCAAGCACAGCGGCATCACTGCACACACTCGCTCAAACCGCTTGTGGCTGCGGCACGAGCTGTCTTGTGCATGGCCATGCGCATGGGCGTGCGTATCAGGGTGCCGTGAATGCCGATGACCAGCGTGGCTTCTGGGGTGCACTCGGCTGTTTGTGCTGGGCGATATGATGCACATAAAATCTCTCTTGCGCAGTAAATCTATATGCGCCAGCAGGCAGCAAAGAAACGCAAAACCAGTCTGATTGCCGTTGTAATGTTCGCCATGTCATTGCCAGTGGCCGCATCCGAATATCTGCCGCTACGATTCGAAGAAGATTGGGGCGCAAATTGCAACAAAATGACTCCTAAATGCTGGCATATCACCGAGGGAACCACGCTGACGCTTGGTGCCGATGCGCGCGTGCGCGCCCAAGGTTATTGGCCTCTGGATTTCGATATCGGTAACACAATGAACGGCCATAGGGGTGACAGCTACACACTGTTTCGAGGCTTGGTGCATGGCGATCTGCGTCTCGGCAAACATGCCCAGATTTTCGTGCAGTTCGGGGCCTATGATGAGTCTGGACGCAGCGGAGGTGCAGAGAGTACCGATCAAAGCAATCTCGACTTGCAGCAGAGTTTTCTGGCGTGGAACGGCGATAGATTTTCCCTCCGTGCGGGCAGACAAGAAGTGACTCTGGGCACCTCGCGCTTGATCTCGGTACGAGAGGGTCCCAACATCCGTCTCGCTTTCGATGGCGCACGCGCCAGTTGGAAACAGGGGCCATATCGCATTGATGCTCTCGCCTTTCGTCCGGTTTTGAATAAACCGGAAGCTTTTGATGATGTGACTAGCAAGTCGCAAGTCGCAGGCGCTGTACGGCTTATATGCCACATTCGCGCCGGAAAGTATTGCGCCGCTCAAAATCGATCTCTACTGGCTTGGTTATGAAAGGGATCAGGGGCGGTTTGCAGCAGCGCAGGGACGGGAGCACAGGCATTCTTTCGGCACCCGACTGTTTGGTTCTGCAAAGAATTGGGACTGGAATCTGGAAGCGGTATTCCAGATCGGCCATATCGGCAGTCAAACCATCCGTGCCTGGACGGTTGCTTCTGATACAGGTTTTACCTTTACTACGCTGCCGTGGTCACCCCGGCTCGGCTTGAAAGCGGATATTGCCAGTGGCGATAAGAATCCTGGCGACGGACGGCTCGGTACCTTTAATGCGCTCTATCCCAACCCCACCTATTTCACCGAGGCAGCACTATTGGCACCAGGTAATATCATGGACTTGCAACCAGCCGTGACCATCAAACCTGTTTCTACGCTAACATTCACTGTGGGCTGGAATTTCCTATGGAAACATTATCAAGCCGATGCGGTTTACACGCCGCCGGCACCATTGGTAGCGATACCCGAAACCATTGGAACCGACCGCTACATTGGTGATCAGCTTAAGCTGGAAGGCAGTTATCGCCCGCATCCGCAGTGGGAATTACGCGCCGCTGCAGTCCATTTCAACGTCGGGGAAGCCCTGACGCAGGCTGGTGGCAAACGTGTCGATTTTTTCATGACAAGCCTGGCATTTCGCTGGTAAGCAAGCCCACGACGACAAAGCTCTGCACGCCTCGCATACCGACCGCAAGAATCGGAGTGCTTGCGATCGAAGTCCAATCTATCATGAGCCCTGTGAGTTGACGAGCCCAGGAGTTATGACATGACTAACAGAACTTTTGAATCCGAAGATGATCGCTGGGCGGCAGTGCAGGTACGGGATGCTGCAGCCGACGGTCATTTTGTCTACGCTGTGCGTACTACCGGTGTGTACTGCCAGCCGAGTTCGACCGCGCGACTACCCAAGCGCGAGAATGTGGAGTTCTTCGATACGGTCGAAGCTGCCGAAGCAGCGGGTTATCGCCCCAGCCGTCGCGCCCGAAACGACCAGACCAGTACAGCCGCCGAGCGCGTCACGCTGGTGGCGCGCGCCTGCCGTCTGATCGAAGCATCAGAGACACCGCTCCAGCTTGATGACCTAGCGATCGAGGTCGGCATGAGCCTATTTCACTTCCATCGCCTGTTCAAGGCCGAAACTGGCCTGACGCCTAAAGCTTACAGCTCGGCCTATCGCGCCCGCAAGCTGCGCGAGAAATTGAGCAGCCCGGATGCCTCCATCACCGATGCCATCTATGACGCCGGTTTCAACTCCAACAGCCGATTCTATGAAACCGCGGATGATTTGCTGGGCATGCGTGCGCGGGATTACCGGGCGGGTGGCGCCGGAGCTGTCATCCGCTTCGCCGTGGGACAATGCTCGCTGGGTGCCATTCTGGTGGCTCAGAGCCAGCGTGGCATCTGTGCCATCCTGTTGGGCGATAACCCGGACGCGCTGGTGCGCGACCTGCAGGATAAATTTCCCAAGGCCGAAATCATCGGCTGTGACGGTAAGTTCGAGCAGTTGATCGCCGAGGTCGTGGGCTTCATCGAGGCACCTTCGATCGGGCTGCGCCTACCGCTGGACGTGCAAGGCACGGCCTTCCAAGAGCGTGTCTGGCGCGCTGCGCGAGATCCCACCGGGCACGACCGTGAGTTACGCAGAGATCGCAACTCGCATCGGTGCCCCCAAGGCGGTTCGCGCCGTGGCCCAGGCCTGCGCGACAAACCATATTGCCGTGGCTATTCCCTGCCACCGTGTCGTGCGGCGCGATGGTGACCTCGCAGGCTATCGCTGGGGCGTTGATCGCAAACGCGAGCTGCTGCGTCGCGAAGCCAATGTCAGACAAAGCCGATGCCGCTGATCCTTCAGTATAAGGAGGGCGACTACAACTGCCTTCACCAGGATCTCTATGGCGAGCATGCTTTTCCACTCAAGGTCAGCGCATGGATGTTGTCGCGCTGCACCAGGGCGATGCGGTGTGTTCACCGTCAATCAACGGCCCGCGATGGGGGTCGGCGTGGCACCTGTAAGGTGGCCATGCGGCACGGCATCAGCCGCATCCGCAGCGGCAAGCGCCATGCCGTGGAGCTGATCTTTCACGATACGAGGTGAGCATGGAAACGCTCGAACTTTTCAAGGCAACAGCGCTGCCCCCGCGCCAGCGCCTGGGGCCTGCTGCGATGGTGCTGCGCGGTTTCGCGCTGCCATTCGCGCGAGAAGTAATACCAACTTCCTCTAGCCGCAGAGCTGACCGGGCCGTCTTGCGCCCAGCCATGCCAAGCCTGCCAGCAACATCGCATAGGTTTCGGGTTCGGGAAAACAGGAGATAGCAAGAACGCATGCCCTTGGTCAATACCCAGGAGGCTATTGATCGCAGTTCCCACAATCGCACCGTGATCGTTGATACCGGCCGCTTCTTTCAACACCCAGCCAGCGCTCGCCAGCGCAGGATCCAGCAGACTATTCAGATCGATCAGCACGGTGCCGTTCCACAGCATGGCATGCTGCGAGCCGTCCGCCAATTCGCTCCAGCCGACGGCTTGCCCCAGGCTATTGAGCGCGAGAGCCTGACTGTTTTCTCCGCCCAGCGTACCCAGATCGGTCAGGGCAGCGCCACCCCAAAATGTTGCGTGTTGCACGAAATCACCCGCGAGATAACTCCAGCCGGCAATTTGTCCGAAATCGTTGATGCCTTGGCCCACGCTCCAGAACTCGTCCTTGCGCCCGGCCAAATCGCCGAGATCGGTTCGCACACCGGCAGCACTCCAGGTGGAAGCGAAAAACCAGAACCCGCGGTCGGCGTATCCGCCCGCGATCGCGCCTGCAGCATTGATGCTCCAGCCGCGGCCATCGAAATCGCTGGTGGTCATGGTGGTCGCTGTCCAAATGGTTAGAACTTCTCCGTCATCTCGTGTTGGAGTACCCCGGCTGTTATGCACAACGTCAATGTGACATATTGTCACAGATGCTTTCCATGAAGCGGGATTGCTCAGATCGAACTATGCGTGATGCGGTGTTACGACGGTGTGAATTTCCGCGGACGAAGAATTTGATCGTGTTACCCAAGAAACAATTTATACGCGGGATTCTTGGTTTCGTCCCAATAGCGATAACCCAATTGATCGAGAAAAGCCCGGAAAGCGGATTTCTCTTCCGGCGGTACTTGGATACCGATCAGCACGCGACCGTAGTCGGCGCCGTGATTGCGATAGTGAAACAGACTGATGTTCCAGTTGTGGCTCATGTTGTTGAGGAAATTCATCAACGCGCCGGGGCGGTCGGGAAACTCGAAGCGGTACACAATCTCGTTCTTGACCGCGTGCGCATGCCCGCCGACCAAGTGGCGCACGTGCAGTTTGGCCATTTCGTTGTTGCTCATGTCCTCGGTGGCCAGGCCGCTTTGTTTCAATTCCTTGATCAGTTGCTGCGTTTCTTCCTGATTACGCACCGACACGCCGACAAACACATGCGCGACGTTCGAATCGGAGTAACGGTAATTGAATTCAGTAATGCTTTTGGCGCCGAGCAAATTGCAGAATTTCTTGAAACTGCCGGGTTTTTCGGGAATCGCCACCGATATCACTGCCTCGCGCTGTTCGCCGATTTCCGCGCGTTCGGAAATATGGCGCAAGCGATCAAAATTCATGTTGGCACCGGACGCGATCGCCACCAGTGTTTTATGCTGTATCTTCTCCCGTGCCACATACGCCTTGATACCGGCGATCGACAATGCACCGGACGGTTCCATAATGGTACGGGTGTCTTCGAACACATCCTTGATCGCGGCACAAATGGCGTCGGTATCGACCAGCATCACCTCGTCGACCAGCTCGCGGCATAAGCGGAAGGTTTCCTTGCCGACATGCCGCACCGCCACGCCATCGGCGAATAAACCGACCTGCGCCAGCTTGACGCGGCGGCCGCTTTGCAGCGAACGATACATGGCGTCGGCATCGACCGGCTCGACCCCGATGATTTTGATTTTCGGGTACAGCCGCTTCACATACGCCGCAATCCCGGCGATCAACCCGCCGCCGCCGATCGGCACAAAAATCGCATGAATCGCACCGGTATGCTGGCGCAGGATTTCCATACCGACCGTTCCCTGCCCGGCGATCACATCCGGATCGTCGTACGGATGCACGAACGTGGCCTGCTCGTCCTTGGCCAATTGCATGGCATGCTCGTAGGCATCGTTATACGAATCGCCGTGCAATGCAACCGTGGCGCCGTGCCCCATGACCGCATGCACTTTGATTTGCGGCGTGGTCACCGGCATCACGATGGTGGCGGAGCAATCGAGCTTCTTGGCGGCCAGCGCCACACCTTGCGCATGATTTCCGGCGGAAGCGGCAATCACACCGCGGTTGCGCACCGCAGGCGGTAACTTGATCATCTTGTTGTACGCGCCGCGCAGCTTGAACGAAAAAACCTGCTGCAAATCTTCCCGCTTCAACAACACTTGATTATGGATACGCCCCGACAAATTGGCGACCAGATCCAACGGACTCTCGATCGCGACATCGTAAACCTGCGCGGTCAGTATTCTTTCAAGGTAATTGTTTTTCATGGCGGGAAGTGGGTAAATCCAGGCAAAATTTTAATCTGTAACAGCGATAGAGATTTTATCACGATCATAGATCGCAGAAATTTTCTTGCAGCTATAGAGAAGCGCTTACGCCGCAAGAAATGGGTTGAATCAGCAAAGATTGTTTGACTTCGCGTATTCGGTTCGTGTAATTTGAGGGGCAGCACTCACTTTTTTGTATGCTCATCCGCGATCATCTGGGAATCACGCAATGCATCGACAACATGTTCTGGCATTACTGACACAAAGCAAACCAGAACTGCAAAACCGCTTCGGCGTCACCCGTCTTGCTCTGTTCGGCTCGACAGTGCGTGATACCGCAAATGCAAGTAGTGATGTGGATATCCTGGTTGCCTTTGACGGCCCCGCAACTTCACAGCGTTACTTTGGCGTGCAATTCTATCTGGAAGATTTACTAGGCTGCCCGGTCGATCTGGTTACTGAAAAAGCATTGCGGCCGGAGTTGCGTCCTTATATTGAAAAAGAACGAGTCTATGTCTGATGCACCGCTGCGGGAATGGCGTTTCTATATTGGCGATATGATCGGCTTCGCCCACAAGGTGCTCGCTTATAGCGACGGCCTGAATCAAGCTGCTTTTGTGACAA
The DNA here is from genome assembly GCA_015709635.1 of Gammaproteobacteria bacterium. NCBI lineage: Bacteria > Pseudomonadati > Pseudomonadota > Gammaproteobacteria > Gammaproteobacteria bacterium. The sequence goes on along the minus strand of CP054180.1, from coordinate 221,548 downwards.
GTGGACTAAACTATGATGCAACTTTGCGCAACTTGGAGCTTATCGGCGAAGCGGCAACGCATGTTCCGGATAATATACGAGCAAAATACCCTGAAGTACCCTGGCGGATGATCATTGCTACACGTAACCGGCTGATTCACGGCTACCTCGGTATCGACAACGACACCCTGTGGAGCATTATTCAAGATGATATTCCAGCTCTGCTGCCGGTACTGGAATCGTTAAGAGAAGACTATCAATGATGAAACGGCGTATCGTAAAAAGTGAAAAGAAATTATCCCGACAATTCCATGCCCCATGCTTCCAGCGCATTCAATACCTGCCGGGCATTCTCATCGGTTTTTGTTTCTCGCAATAATGTAATTTTTGCTGCCAATTCATTTAGCGTGATACTTCCACCGCCACTACCTTGTGTCAAGCGTTGCAAACGTATCTGTTCCCATCGTTCCCTTTCTACCGGCGTCAACGTTTCCGGCCAATTTCTGGCGCGGTAGCGGAACAGTAGTTCGGGCAACCGCCAGTCATGAAAATCAAAGCGTGCGCTAGCCAATTGCTGCGGCGTGGCGCGGCGTATTTGTGCCAGTGATGCCGCATCGGCATTGTCAAAAAAACCGTCATACAAAGCCACATCAACATCGCCGGAAGGCTCAAATGATTGGCTGGTATAAGCCGTGGCGACACGTTGAAAGAAATCGGAATGATTGCACAATGTTTGCCAGTGCCGGTAGCACCGGTTCTTATCCAAGGCGATGCGCTCGGCGGCTTCTTGATCTAGTGTGTTGCGCGGCGCCAGTGCCGGGCATTTGTTGATCTTCACCGACTTGACCGGTAGCCGTTGCATGCCTTCGGGCAAGTCATCGTTGCGGGTGAACAGCAATTGACTGAGATCATCGGTGCTCAACGGTAAGAACATATTCGGATCGTAGCGCAAGTCGTAGACCAGCACGCTGTTGTTGTTGCCCGGTTCAGCGATCAATGGCATGACCAGCGACGTGCAACCGGTTTTGGCCGGATACATACGCGTGGTATGCACGACCGGCTGACGATTGACCAGATCGAGCTGGCTTGCGGCTTTACGTTTGTCACGTAATTGCAAAAGCCAATCGTATAAGCGTGGTTGTTGTGCGCGCAATAGGCGAGCCAAAGCAATAGTGGCACGCACATCGGATAGGGCGTCGTGCGCGGATTCGTGCAGAATACCGTTGGCGGCGACCAGATCTTCCAATTTGAAACTCGGTTGCCCGTCGTCGTGCTGCGGCCAATGGATGCCGCCGGGACGCAGCGCATACGTCATGCGCACCAGGTCGATAATGTCCCAGCGCGAATTGCCTTGCTGCCACTCACGCGCATACGGATCGTAGAAGTTGCGGTAAAGCGTGAAGCGGGTGACTTCATCGTCGAAACGCAGCGAATTGTAGCCGACGCCACATGTAGCCGGTTGTGCGAGTTCGGCATGAATACGTGCGATAAACTCCGCTTCCCGCAAGCCTCGTGCATCGGCCAGTTGCGGCGTGATACCCGTGAGCAGGCACGCTTCCGGATGCGGCAGGTAATCGCGCGTCGGTTTGCAGTAGATCACCAGCGGTTCGCTGATTTCGTTCAGTGCCTCATCGGTGCGCACGCCGGCAAACTGTGCCGGTCGGTCGCGCCTGGGATCGGCGCCGAAAGTTTCGTAATCGTGCCAATAAAAGGTAAAGGACATATTGGTTTTGGGATTGGAATTAAATGCCGGGAAACTCGCTTTGCATCTGGCTCATTGCAATATTATAGTGTGGTATCGTACGCGAAAATTTTTAAACCAGCATAAGGACAGCATTGTATGGCACGCAAACTCATCAGTTCAGGCTCGACATTTGAAAAAGAAATCGGCTACTCGCGCGCGGTCGTCGTGGATAACTGGATATTGGTATCCGGCACGACCGGTTTCGATTACAGCAAAATGACCATTTCCGATGATTTACTGGAGCAGGCGGAACAATGTTTCAAAAATATCGATGCGGCTTTACAGCAAGCAAGTTCGAGTATGAAAGACGTGGTGCGGGTTACTTACGTGTTTCCCATATCTGAGGATTTCGAAAAATGCTGGCCGGTGATGCGCAAATATCTGGGCGATGTTCGACCGTCGGCAATGATGTTGACGGCGGGATTGTCCGATCCGAGGATGAAAATTGAAATTCAGGTGACGGCGTATCGCAGCACCGGAGCTGAATGAAACTTGTGTTTTTTGACTAAAAAAACGAACGGCATTCAGAAATCAGGAAAAATAAAAAGGAGCTTTCGAATTAACGATCGCTCCTTTTTTACGGCTTATTTCAGATTAAACGTTTTGTTGTCTGCGGCGTGCGGCAAAACCCAGTAATCCCAAACCAGCGATCAGCATGGCATAGGTCTCAGGTTCCGGAACAGCATTGATAACGAGATCCTGATTTACACCCCAATTTTGTTGAACGAGACTTGCGGTGCCAAAAGAGCCATCGCTGAAGAATACGCTCACACTTGCATTAGCAAGGCTAGGACCGCCAGGTGAAGGTATTATGGAACTAGACACAACTGGCGGTACAACGGTTACGATTAAATCGATATCCAAACCGCTAAAATTAAAAGCACCGCCGCTACCGACACTGAGTCCACTCCATGTTTCGGTCGAGTACCAGTCACCGGTCAGGAAATTTGAATGTGTACCTGTACTGCTGTTGATTTCCCAAATCGCAATGCCATCGGCTTGCGTGCCCAGATCATAAACGACTTGAACAATATCGACACCGGGCACTGAAGTATTTGTTACCGTTCCGGATTGAATAAAATTTCCGCCATCCAGATGAACCGTGGCGGTACCTAATGACATAGCGTTATTTGAAAATAAAGCCGCCATAGCAACAAAAGCCAAGTGATGTAATTTCATTTTATTATCTCCATATTATAGTAAGTCTGTATCACAAAGGCCTCATTCTATAATGTGAGGCACTTCTTAAATACAGCTTGTATTTTGATTCTTACGACGTGCAGCAAAACCCGACAATCCCAAACCAGCACTCATTGTTGCATGGGTTTCAGACTCCAGAACGGGTAAAATGGTCAGTGTAGATGTTTGTGAAAATTTTGTTTTCATTATTCATTCACTTCCTCAATAAATTGATTGCATAAAAATAAATAATAAAAATATTATTTTTCATGACCCTATAACAATTTCTTTTTCTCATGTTCATGTATATTCGAATTCAAAAACCATATACACCAACAGGCTAACTGTATACCCCTTTTATGAAAATGGGAAGCCATAACTTCTTTCCTCCTACATCTATACTATATTTTATCCCTAAAATTTAGTATAGATGTACTAAATAGCTATCAATCTGCCGGAAAGCCGGATGATTGCGGTGCAAATGGGGAGGTGTTACCCGTCGACGAAGGTCGCGAAGAAAAGGGTGAAGCACTTGTTCCTGAGGATGATTGCGATGTGAATGGAGAATTTACCGGTGAAGTTCCCGATGCCGTATTCGGTTTGGTTTGGGATGTTGCTGGTTTCTGTGAACCAGCGTCATCTCCCGGCTTATAGACAAATTTCCAATCGCGGTAAGTCACGGCTTCAGAAAATTTAGCAAACTGTTCGGGAAACTTGTCTTTTTTGATCGGCTTTTTCTCGGAGAGGCTGTATACCCCAACAATTCTCTTATCAATACTGGAGCTTACCGGGTTGCTATTCGGCATCGCGCTGCCGGGTGCGGAGCTGTTAGTGGACGCCTGACTACCGGGTGTCGCGCTATTGCCAAGCATAGATTGCGTATTGAGTACCGGATTATTACCAGCCGCCGGGTTTGCATTAGGTGTTGGATTATTGCCGGATGGCGCATTCGTATTCGGCGTAACGTTACTGCCTGGCGAAGATTCTTCAATGAGGCCCCATTCGGCCATATTCGTTACCGGGTCCTGATAGATTTTGCGCAAATGGCGTTTGATGGCCGGCGTACGTTTATCTTGCAGCAGTTCTTCCAATGTTTCGGGAAATTGTTTAGTACCGGTATTGTAATAAGACATGATCGCCTTGCGGAATTCCTCGCCCACGTACAGCAATTGGGCTTCTTTTTCGCGTTGCGCTTTCACTTGCCATACTTGCCCCACACCGGCCATGACAATGCCCGCCAGTACTACCGCAAACAAGGCCCAAAGATAGACAAAACCATTTTCCGCGCGTGACATGTTATTTATGCGCTAATAATGTAAGAACGCTACCATTCCTGATAATACGAGCCATCCAATGCCCGCCCGGTATAACCGCTCTGCACATCATAGACTCCCGACTCCGTCTCATTTTTAGGCGGAATTTCGATCCAGGTTTTATCGCTTTCGGTAAAGGGATCTCTCGGTATACTGCGCATATACCGTTTATCGACCAATTCAGCCAAATCGATGGGGTATTTGCCGAAATCCGAATAAAATTGATCGATAGCGTTGCGCATGACACCGAGATCTTGCCGCAAGACCGATTCTTTGGCTTTATCGATGGAATTAAAATACCGCGGCGCGACAATGCTCAACAACGTCGCAATGATCGCCATCACCACGAGCAGCTCGATCAAGGTGAAGCCTGTATATCTGTTTGCTCCGGACATATTAATCACCATTCCCGGTAAGGAATGCCGTTCAGACCAATGGCCTCAGAACGTGAGTAAACATCGTAGACATCATCGCCTTCTTTCGGGCCATCCCATGGGCTTTCGTAGCTGCGTTTGCCCCAGGTATCCGCAGCCGGTGTCGCGGTAACACCGACGATATCCAGCTCGACAAACATCGGGTCGCGAGGTAAGCGGCGCATAAAATAAATCACCTTTTTATCCGGACTCTTGATATCCGGTACGCCCATGAATAATTCTTCCAATCGGGGAGGATAACCGGATTCATCCGCCTTCTTCGTGATACGCCCCTCATCCGTCGCTTGTTTGTAAGCATCAATCGCCGATCGAATCTGCCGCAATGCGACACGTAATTCCTGCTCTTTCTCGCGCTTCACCATGAGTTCCCGCAATGGCATTGCCGCTGCCGCCAAAACAGCCATGATAGCCACCACGATCATTAACTCGATTAGCGTAAATCCTTTGTGTCTTGCAAAAGCGCTCAATACACCCATGACCGGATTTATTTCATATTGATGCTTGCTGGCGGCGGCAATGTCACTTCCGTTGCTTGACCATTTTCCATATCTTCGGCGGTGGCGTGCTGGATACTGATCTCTGTCGTACCCGGGTTCGCCGCGATCACCTTGAAGCGAATCTGGGCAGCCAAGCCGGAAGCCTGATCCTTGCCTAATTTGATAGCACGCGTTCCCGATTTATCGCCGCCATCCAGCGCCTCCAATGAACTGGATTCATAAGTTAATTGCAAATCACTGTTGACAGTGGTTTTTGCACCCACCAGCCGGACACTGACCGAAAATTCCTTACCCAATCCGACATTGGTCGGTGCTTGCAGCGTAAGCGCCGGCGAAGAAGACGATGAAGATGCCACACTAGCGAATGGATTGGGCGGAGGCTCTTGTAATTCGGCTGCGGAAAAAACATCCATCGCCGCAGGCGCCGCACCGCGTCCTGACCCAGCCGGTGCAATCGACAAGGATTGCGCGGCAGTTTTTTTGATGGCGATCGGTAATTTACCCGCCTCACTGGCAGTACCGAAGTGGTACTCTCTCTCCAGGTTGGTTGGTTTGGGAATATTACGAATGATACGGGGTGTAATCAATAAAACAACTTCCGTTTTAGTGCGGGTAATATTCTGATTCGATGTAAATCTATCCAATCCCGGAATATTTAGCAAACCAGCAAGTCCGCTTACAGCCGTTTGATCCCGATTATCAATGAGTCCTGCCAATACTTGCGTTTCCCCATCTTTCAGAGTCAACATAGTTTCTGCACTTCGGTTTGAAATGATAGGAGCCGTCGCACCACTCGGCCCTTGTAAATCTCCGGTCTTATTACTTACTTCGAGTGTTACTTTCAGCGTAATGTCATTATTTAAACCAATACGCGGCTCAATATCCAGCTTAACCCCAATATCGATAAAAGTCGGCGTTGAAGTAACAATCGAATTAATACCCGGCTGAACATTGGCTGAAAAGAAAGGCCTTTTCTCACCAATATGAATCTTTGCTTTTTCACGATTACCCACCCGAATTCTGGGATTTGCGAGTATGTCGGCATTTGAAAGTCCTTGTTGAAAATCTATCGTCGCTTTAGAAGTCATGCCGAAGCTCTTAAGACCGTCAAAACCGAATTGACTGAGCAGCGCCGCACCCGGACCAGCCGTTGCTGCCGCAGCTGCGGTAGCGGGTGTAGCACCGAACGCACTAAATGTAACTTGCGTAGGAATACTGGGGCCTAGCAAAAAATTGTTATTGCGTGCGATCTCAAGGATTGCAACATCCAGCATAACCTCGGGTTCGGCTATATCGTTTAGTGTCACGAGCCGTTCTGTCAGACGAATAGCTTCCAGCGTATCGCGCATGATAAACAGATTAAGCTGTTCATTAACGTAAATATCTTTCGCTTTAACAATACCGCGAATCATGGCAACCATCTGTTTTACATCCGTATACGCGACATGAAAGCTGCGCACGACCAGCTCTTGATAATCTTTCTGTTTCGCCGGTGTATTCGGATAAATAAGTAATGAATTATTATTCAGCACTTTATAGGCCAATTGATTGGTCGTCAGTATTAATTTGAGGATATCCTCGATAGTATTATTACGCACAAAAATGGAAATTTTGCTGTCTTGCCGGATATCCTTGTCAAAAACAAAATTGATACCTGCCGTGCGCGCCATGATTTCAAATACCGATTTCAGGTCGGTATCTTTAAATTCCATCGACAAGGTTTTCTTGAAAGCAGTCTCCAGCGCCAGATCAGAAACCTCAGGACGCACCATGAGAGAACTGATTTGCGATATCAGTTGCCGCGCATGAGATTGTTGCGGGTTTTCCTGCAATACTGCTCGAACAATTGTTTCCGCCCCCATCACATCATTGCGCGCCAATAATCCCTTTGCATCATTAATAGCAGCAATATGACGACGCTCGGATTTCAGCGCTTCGATGCCTTCTTTAGCTCGTTCATGAAATGGATACAGATTCAAGACTCGCTGATATTCCCGCTCGGATTGATCCAAATCGCCTGCAAAGCGGAAGTTATCAGCCTCAGATAGTATCTTGTTAAGCACTTCTTCACGCATGCGTATCAGCACTGCACGAATTTCTTTATTCTCAGGCTCTTCGCGTAATGCCTGCTCCAGTTTCCCGAGTCCGCTCTCAAACTGACCCGCAGCAATCAGTTTTTGCCCTTCATTGAATGCAATGTTTCGCGTGCTGAATGTTCGATTATTGATTGCGCACCCTGCAATGAACATCAGCAAAATGATAAGGACAATGGTTTTCCAGCTTGTCATCGGAACATTCCTGCGATTTTATTATTGATAGTAAGCGTCTGCTTGACATTCAGCGGCAGATAAGTGACGGTAACCGTGCTGTCATTGATCGAATCCAGCCGGTATTGGCTATTAATTTTCCCACCCACTTTGGTGATGTGGTGCTCTCCCGATTGCGACAGGAAAACCCAGGTTTCATTGTCGGTAACCGCCTTACCGCTGTACTTGAATTGCAAGGGTGGCGCGGTTGGTGCGGGCGGTGGAGCGGCTTTTTTTGCCTGTTCCGCCCGCGCGATTTGTTCTTCCAGACTGATTTGCGGTTGTTTCGGCGCCCATGTAGTCGACGCGAACAGCTCACCCGCCAGCGGATTGAATTTTCTTTGTCCCAATTTACTGACATCCAGCAATTCGGCGGTATTTTCCTGGCCTCGGGCTCTTTCTTTTGTACTGGCTGGTTTTGCCGGTTGCACGGTTTCTCCGGTATCAGTCGCTATCTCTTCCTCTTCAACCAGCACCACGGCAACCAATGTAGCGATCAATGCGCCGCCCAAAATCAATTTCCGCTTTTTCTCAGCCTGATCCATTGCGCTTATTTATTTAAGTACAGATTAATTTCAAGACGAACTTCCAGTCTATCGGAAGCTATGTTTTCGCGTTTCATCGCGATCGCAGAAATGGCCATGGCGGGAACGGCTTCCAGCGCTTCCGACATGAAAGCGCGAATCTGCGGATAGCGGCCTTTTACCGGCAAAACCATTTCGTAACGCGCCAAACGCGCATCACCGTCGGAAACCAGGCGGTATTCACTGCTGTTAAGTTCCACGCCTTGCTTCTTGGCCAGTTGCACCAATTCACGAATCCAAAAAGGCGATGAATCGATGCGCGGAAAAAAATCATAAAACACTTGCAGCGCCTGATCACCGCTCAATTTTTTCCCACCTTCCGTTTCGCCTGGATTTTGTTTTGCATGCTCCTGCATTTGCAGTATCTCAGCGCGCTCCTTCAGTCTCTGCAGATCGGATTCTTGCGGCAACAGCGCCGAGAAAAAATAGATTGTAGACACTACAATAAGACCTAAACCGGTTTTTCCAATTACACCCAGGCGGCTCGCCTGCCAGCGCAATTGCAGCGCCAGCCGGTTGAATCGTATTTGGAGGGCTTCGGTCTTCAAGAAACTTGCATCCATGCTGCAGTCAGAAGAAAAATAATGGGCCGCTGGGGATTATCCTGCTTAATTTTGTAGTTTAACAAATGTACATTCTCAAAAACCAGTTCACGCTCAAGCGCTTCGACAAAATCGAGCAGCTCCGGCATACTTTTGGCCTCACCGCTGATACGCAAGGTCCGGCTGCTCACATTCGGTTGCAAGGATAATAACGCGATTTCTTCGGTCGCCGCGTGCTCGATGGCATCGAATAATGTCTCCCAAGGCAAATTGATTTGATCCAATATCGCATTGGCCTGGGTAATTTCCTTGCGGATTTCCTGGCTGAATTCTTTTACCCGCGAAGCCGCCCGGGAGCGCGGCGCAGCTTTTTGCTGCTGTTGTTTCTCCAGACGTTCGACGCGATTCGTCCAGTAATTCACTTCCTCGGTTACTTGCCGGAATTGCCAAAATACACCGGACAGCACCAGCAGACCGATCAGCAGCAACGTAAAATCAATGTGCGGAACCGCTTGCCCGCGATCGGGAAACTTAAGCTTCAAGCGCGGCATGATTCAACCTGCTGTCACCCATTTGCGCAGATGGATAGTGCGCCGGCGCCGGTATCTTCTCCGCCGGCAGCGGAATGGTAAGCCAGCCACAGTTCTCCGGCAGCGTCAAATCCGGATGCTGCGGTGCGAATAGAAAAACCTGTTCAACCGCCGCTTTATTGCCGGACAATACAGCTTCCTGATCCAATGCCGCGAGCAGTTCATCCGCCACGCTATGCACAATGCGCTGATTGCGGATGCTGTACCAGACGCCGCCAATCTGAGTGGAAATGCACACACGCCCGGTCTCCACTACGGCACAATAGGTTTTTTCGCCATCCAGCAACTTTTGCCAGCGATCATAAACGGACGCAAAATAAGGCTCGATCTCTTTGAGCTTGCATTGCAGCCGCGCAGCCATTTTCTCCAGTTCCGCCAGCAAATCGCGCGGAATCGCCGCACACACGGCACCAGTCAGCGGATTCCATTCACTGACACTGAGCACCCAGGCATCAACGCGTTCGGCATATATTTCGCGCATGCGGAAAGCGGCATAGGCGTTCACTTCCTCCGGCGTCATGATTTCCGCCTGCGGTGGCAGCGTCACGTAACGCACGAAATGATTGGACAAAGTGATTGTCAATTCCGTGTTGGATACCTCGGTCAAATGTTTTTCCAGTTGCTGCAGCGCTGTCCGCCAAAGCGGCGCACCCTGCATCGGTTCGCACAGCACAGTGACTTTGGCCGCCTGCACCGGTTTGAAGCCGCGTGTCGAGCGAACCCAATCGATTTGTCCGGGCGCCAGAAAGATCTGTATCCGGTCACGCCACAATGGTGACACGATTGGCCTCCTCCAAACTGGTTAATCCTTGCTTGACCATATCCAAAGCCGCCTCGCGCAGGAAACGCGTACCGTTGTTCCGGGCCGCTTCCTTGATACGGCGTATCGGTTCCTGCGCCACGATCAGCTCGCGGATCTCATCGTTCAGCAGCAGAATCTCGGCAATGGCATTCCGTCCCCGGTACCCGCTGCCGCGGCATTGACCGCACCCTTTTCCGTTGCGGAAGTTGTAATGCTTCGCTTCATCCAAAGCGATTCCGGATTCTTCGATCAGTTTATCATCCGGGCGCTCGTCGATCGCGCAATGCGGACACAGCAAGCGCACCAGGCGTTGCGCCAGAATTCCGTTCAACGCGGAGACAAAACTGTAGGGATCCACGCCCATATGCGCGAACCGGCCGATGACATCGAATACGTTATTGGCGTGCACCGTGGTAAAAACCAAGTGACCGGTCAACGCCGCCTGAATGGCGATTTGCGCCGTCTCGGCATCGCGAATCTCGCCCACCATGATTTTGTCCGGATCGTGCCGCAAGATCGAGCGCAAACCGCGTGCGAAGGTCAATCCTTTTTTTTCATTCACCGGAATCTGCAAAACACCCGGGAGCTGATACTCAATCGGGTCTTCGATCGTGATGATCTTATCGTCGCCTCTATTGACCTCGGAAATCGCGGCATACAGCGAAGTCGTTTTACCGCTTCCGGTCGGCCCGGTAACCAGCAGCATACCGTAAGGCTCTGAGCTCAAGCGGCGGATACTGGCGATTGCCGCCTGACTGAAACCAAGCTGATTCAGGGTCAATCCTTCGATGTGATCGGACAGCGCTTGCCGGTCCAAAATACGCAAGACGGCGTCTTCGCCGAAAATGCTCGGCATGATCGAAACGCGGAAATCGATCTCCCGTCCCTGGATGGAAATTTTGAAACGCCCGTCCTGCGGCACGCGGCGCTCGGCAATATCCAGTTCGGACATCACTTTGATACGCGAGATGACTTGCTCGGCCAAGTCCGCGCCTTGAATCACGCCGATCGAGCTCAATACACCATCAATGCGATATTTGATCGACAACGTACTCGCCGTCATTTCCAGGTGAATATCGCTGGCCTGCGATTTATGCGCATCGTATAACGTGGAGTGCACCAGCCGCACCACCTGACTGGTACCCTCGTTGATGCTTTTTAGCGATAAATCCTCGATCCCGCTTTGTATTTTATCCAGCTCGGTGGAAGACAGCACCTGATCCATGGCGCGCATGGTTTTTTCCTGCTGGGTGAAAAAAGCGCCCAGATCGGCCGGATGCACCAGATACCATGCCACCGCAACATCAAAACGTTCTTCCGCCCATGCCCGCAACTTGCTGGAAAAGGGATTGCTGACGGCAAACAGATAATTCCGTTCCTGGCGGAACAATGCGCACTCATTCATCATGGCTTCGCCGAACGGCAAAATATCAAAAGCGGGACTGAGCACATGAATCGCCTTCATATCCAGTACCGGCATATGCAACAGCTGCCCCAGCTGCTGCATGAGCTCATCAGGTGTATAAACGCCTTTTTCCTCCAGAATCCGGATAACGGAAACGCCCTGCTCGAACGCTTTCTGCCGCGCCGCAGCCAAATGGCCGATATCCATCGGCGCTTTGCTTTCAGAGTGTACGGCCGTATCCATCAGTTGATACTTCCCGCCAATTCAAATATGGGCATATACATGAGAATAATGATTCCGCCGATCACGATACCGATGACCGCCATCAGCAGCGGCTCGATCAATTTGGTTGTCCATTCGACCCAACGGGCGATTTCCTCGTCGTGAAAATTACCGATCCGTTCCATCATATCGCCCATCAAGCCCGTTCTTTCACCGACGCGGAGCATGCGATTGCCGACTGCGGTCGTTAATCCCTCCGCTTCCATCGCGGTGGAAATCGTTTTACCTTCACGGATATGTTTGGCGGCCGCGGCGACTTTCGGCCGGAAATGCGGCTGCAGTAATCCGCTGACCATGTCCAGCGCTTGCGTGATCGGTATACCGCCGCGTAACAGCATACCCAGCGTTTTGTAAAAACGCGCCAATTGATAAACGCGCATGTGCTCGCCGATCGCCGGGATGCGCCATAACAGCCGCATCACATTGGCACGGAAGGTTTGCCGGGTCACCGTGTATCCTGCCGCCGCCAGCAGGGCCAGCGCGGCAATCGCCAGTTCCCAGCCGCGTTCGTGAACGAATTGTCCCCATTTGATCAGCAACAACGAAAGCCACGGCAAATCGCTGCCCATGTCATCATAAATGGCGCTGAATTTCGGCACGACAAACACCATCAAAAAGATGGAAACCAGAAAACCGACGACCAATAACAACACCGGATAAATCGATGCACCAACCAGCTTTTTGCGCACGAAATCCATCTGTGTCTGGTAAGTGATAAAACGTGTCAATGCTTCGGCCAGATCGCCAGTGCGTTCACTGGCGCGAACCGTGGCGATATAGAGCGGCGGAAACGCTTGCGGATATTCTTCCAGCGCTTGCGAGAACGTCACCCCTTCATACAATCTGTCGAGGATAGTCTGGATAATTTTGCGATTACCCCCGTCCTGCTCTTTTTCAAGCAGTGTTTCGATACTTTCCACCAAACTCAAACCCGCGGTTTGTAACGACAGCAATTCCTGGCTGAAATGGACCAATGGAAAATGGCTCTTCGTTTTCAGCGAAAAACCCGAGAAGCTGCGCCGTATGCTAAGAACCATGCCGCCCTGCTCAATCACCTGACGGCGAGCCTCTTCCTCATTGTTCGCTTCCAGCTCAAGATGCACGGTGCCTTGCCCGGACATCACGGCTTTCACTTCATAACGCATTACCGGAATTTACCAATTCGTTATGTCAGCCGCTTCGCCTTCGCCACCCGGTTGTCCATCCTTGCCCAAAGACAGCAAATCGAACTCGGCTCGTTCACCGGGATATTTGTAAATATACGGACGCCCCCAAGGGTCGGCTGGCGGCAATTTAGACAAATAAGGACCTTGCCAGCGCGCTTCGTTGTTCGGACGATTGACCAGCGCGACCAAACCCTGCTCGGTTGCCGGGTAGCTTCCGACATCCAAGCGGTATTGATGCAATGCTTTTTCCAGCGCATCGATCTGCGCTTGCGCCATTTTAATTTCCGACTTGCCGACCTGCGAAAAATATTTAGGCCCGACATAGGCAGCCAGCAAGCCGATGATCACCATCACCACGAGTAATTCGAGAAGTGTAAAACCACGCTCGGCTTTTGCCTGTTGTTGTCCAACCAAATGCATCATATTCGTTCCTTAACTAAAAAGTTTTTTGATTCCTGCAGATACGCCACCAAATTCACATTGAACTTCACATGGTAAGTTGCTTATTTGACAGGGTCAAGACGATAACTATCACAAACAATGGGATTTTACCGCTTTAATACGGCTAACGCCGCAGTATCGCCCACCACCGGCCGATATTGAGCAGTGCCATCAATGAAGCGGCGACATAAGTCCACGCAGCGGCACGCAAAATCTTACGTGCATGCGGTTTATCTCCTTGGATGAGATATCCGCCTTGTTCCAGCATCGGCAATGCGCGGGCAAAACTGGCATGCAGTTCCATCGGCAACGTGAACATATGGATGACTGCTGCAGTTCCCAGCGTTAACAAACCGCCCGCCAAAAACAAAGCACCTGTAACCGGCGCGCGCGTTGCAACCGCAATAAGCGGTGCAAGCATCAAAATCGCCGCACCCAATTTCTCGGCTGGAGCCGCTATTTGCACCAGGCGCGTACGCCACTTCAGCGGCGGATAACCATCCCGATCCTGAATCGCATGGCCGACCTCATGTGCCGCAACCGTGATCGCTGTCAACGATTTGCCGTTAAATTTATCCGCTGTCAGCCGCACGGCTTTCGCGATCGGATCGTAGTGATCGCCTTGCTCCGTTACTTCAACTTTCACTGTCTGCAAATTGGCCCAATCCAGCAGAATACGCGCCAATTCAGCACCCGTTCCCGGATAACGGTCATCGGGATGACTGTATTTCTCCAAGGTATGCTTAACCCAGTAGGACGGCCCCACGATGAGCGCAGCGATGACAATGACCAGTATCAAATAAAGCATAAACCTGAGATAACCACATGAATAATTGGTTCCACATGGAATTTACCCGTCATTTCGCGTATCACCTCAGAATATTCCTTATTAATCAATTATCAGGAAATATTCGTCAATTATACCGTTTGCTTTGGAACCAAGCGACAATAAAGCGCCGTATCGAGCACTGAGAATAGCGTCAAATTCATTCTTTTGATTTCCCGATGTGAACAGTCAAAGGGTGCTATTTATCCGTTCCAGCAGGTTTCTTGGCTGTGAATCCGCACAAAACTGAAACATCAAATCATCGTAAAGCCGCTATAATCAACCGTCACAAGCACGGCTCGAGACAAAATGGTTAACGATCCGACAGATACCGGTTTAAGTAACGCCGAAGCAGCGCTCCTGTTAAAGCAATACGGTGCGAACGAAATTAAGCCCGTCCGGCAACGCTCCATCGTGCTGCAATTTCTCGCGCATTTCTACAATCCGCTTGTTTTGGTGCTACTGCTCGCCATTACGATATCAGCGCTGAACGGCGATGAAATCAGCGCATTGATCATCGGTGTCATTATCCTGATGAGCGTCACACTGGACTTCATTCAAGAATACCGCGCCGGACAGTCGGCCGCCAAACTGGCGGCGCAAGTCGCCATTACCGCGACCGTGCTGCGCGACGGCAAGTTATCGGAGATTCCGGTTGCCCGGCTGGTGCCGGGCGATACTGTCTACTTGTCAGCCGGGGATCTGATCCCGGCCGATGGCCAGTTGCTCGACGCCAAAGACCTCTTCATCAATCAATCGCAATTGACCGGGGAACCCTATCCGGTAGAAAAATTTGCGGAAGCCTCGGCGCATCCCGATCCATGGGACGTCGAGGCGAAGTCTGCGGTCTTCATGGGCAGCACCGTGATCAGCGGTTCCGCCCGGATGCGCATTACCCGCACCGGCCAGACAACCGCGCTCGGGCAAATTGCCGGCAGCCTCGAAAAAAAACCGCCGCCCACGGCGTTTGAGCTTGGCATACGCCAATTCGGCATGCTGATCATGCGTTTTACGTTTCTGCTGGTTCTTTTCACGCTGCTGGTCAATGTCGTGCTGCACCGCCCCTTGCTGGATTCGTTTTTGTTTGCCGTGGCATTGGCGGTTGGCTTGACGCCCGAATTATTGCCCATGGTGGTGTCGGTTACGCTGACACGCGGCGCATTGCGCATGGCCGCTTTGAAAGTCATCGTCAAACGGCTGTCGGCGATCCAGGATATGGGCGCCATGGATATTCTCTGCACCGATAAAACCGGCACGCTGACGGAAGCGAAAATCCGTCTGGAACGCCATGTCAATGCGCAGGGTCAGGAAACACAACGTGTCTTGGAGCTTGCTTATCTGAACAGTTATTTTGAAAGCGGACTGAAAAGCCCGTTGGACGATGCTATTCTGCTGCACCGTGAAATCGCCGTCAGCGGCTGGAAAAAAATCGACGAAGTGCCTTTCGATTTCGAGCGCCGCCGCGTATCGGTACTGGTAGAGCATGAAGAGACACGGATACTTGCAGTCAAAGGGGCTCCTGAAGACATCCTGAACCTTTGCACCCAGTATGAGGATGAAACAGGCGCTATCGTTTCACTGGATGAAACCGCACGGCAATCGATTAATCAACTGCTCGACCAATTCGGAAATGATGGTTTTCGCGTACTGGGCATCGCTTGGCGCGAGGTTGCGCCGGATCACCCCTATGCTGTCATAACCGATGAAAGCGAGCTGGTATTCTGCGGTTTCGCGGCCTTTCTGGATCCGCCCAAAGTCAGCGCCGGTCCGGTTCTAGCCGCACTGCAAGCCAGCGGCGTACAAGTAAAGATCTTGACGGGGGATAACGAACGGGTCACGCGCCATGTGTGCAACCGCTTGAACCTCCCCGTCACCGGTGTGCTGACCGGAAATGATATTGCCGCCATGCAAGACGACGCGCTGCTCGCCCGGGTGGAAGAGGTCAATCTGTTCTGCCGCGTCAACCCGGCGCAAAAAAATCGCGTGCTGCTGGCGCTCAAGGCGCGCAAACATGTCGTGGGTTATTTGGGAGACGGCATCAACGATGCGCCATCCTTGCACACCGCCGACATCGGCATTTCAGTCGCCGGCGCGGTGGATGTCGCCAAGCAAGCGGCTGCCATGATCATGCTGGAGCACGATCTCAAGGTACTGCACGCCGGTGTCATCGAAGGCCGGCGCACCTTCGGCAATGTAATGAAATACATCATGATGGCAACCAGCTCGAACTTCGGCAATATGTTCAGTATGGCCGCATCCACGCTTTTTCTGCCGTTTTTGCCGCTGCTGCCATTGCAAATTTTGCTCAACAATCTGCTGTACGATCTATCCGAAATCACCTTGCCGATGGACAATGTCGACCGGGAGGATTTAGCGCAGCCGAGTCAATGGAACATGAATTTCATCCGCAATTTCATGATGACCATCGGCCCGATCAGCTCGATATTCGATTTCGTTACTTTTTACTTGCTCATCGCGGTATTTAGCGCCGATGAAACCCTATTCCGCACCGGCTGGTTTGTGGAATCGATCGCCACACAAGTGCTGGTCATTTTCATCATCCGGACGCGGCGCAATCCCTTCCGTAGTCACCCGCACCGCTGGCTGACCGTCACTTCGTTGAGCATTGTCGCCATCGCCATGACACTTCCAATGAGCCCGCTGGCGGAATATCTCGGTTTCACGCCGCTACCGGCGTTATTTTTCGGATTACTGGCGGTTCTGATCGGCGCGTACCTGCTCACCGTGGAATATTGCAAACAGTGGTTCTACCGGCGCTTGAATCACGCTTCGCACAAACCGTTCAGTACATAAGAATCAACAATTGCACAAAAACCGTTCGTCTATTTCATCAAGCCCTTGCCAGCACTTCTTAACAATTACTGAAAGAACATTTTGTTTCAATCTTCACCGTGCTAATCTCTACTGCATGCTTCGTTTAGCGATATTTATGCCCGAACCACAGACCACCCATCCGATCGATTTCCCGCTTTTACATGCTAAGTAACCATCAACCGGCTTCCTCCCGCAACCATATGATTCAGCTGCTCGTGTTAGCGGTCTTATATTTTGCCTTCGGCCATATCAGCTTTCTGATATCCGTTTCGCATTTTATTGTCACCCCGGTTTTCTTCGTCGCCGAAGGCATCGCGCTGGCCGCTGCCATTTTACTGGGGCGCAAAATCTGGCCGGGCATTTTTCTGGGACAACTGGCACTGGCATTCAGCAGCGGACTCGAATTTCTACCGGCGCTCGCCATTTCCGCCATCAATAGCATCGAAGCGGTGATAGCGGCTACTATATTCAGGCGCTGGAAACTTGATCCTGCGCTCAACAGCGTGCATGACTTGAGTCGGCTGGTTGCCATGATTTTTCTGATTCTCCAGCCATTCAGCGCCACCCTGGGAACAGCCACACTGGTATTTTTCGATGTCATTCAAGAGTCACAGAACTACTTGCAGGCGTGGGCATACTGGTGGTTCGGCAATTGCTTAGGACAATTCCTGGTAACGCCGTTTCTGCTGATTGCGTTTTCTTCACCCGATCGGACCGGCATCCGGCAGTCCATGCGTCACGCGATCGTGCCGGTTATCTTGATGCTGCCCGCCACCTGGCTGGTTTTTGGCAATTCCGATTTCAGCGGCATTTCCCTTGCACTGGTCATCTACGTGCCACTGCTGTTATGGATTGCGATCAAAGGCGGATTAGCCGTCGTATCGCTGATATGCAGCGGCATTACTGTATTGGCACTGTTTGAAACAGCGCGCAAATTTGGCCCCTTTGTCGTGGATGAAATCCCGCACATCTTCGACATGAATATCTTTATCCTCGGCATTTCACTCACAGCGCAATTCGTCAGCGTGCTGCTCGCCGAGCGCAACCAAGTAGAGGCGGAGCTGCGGAAAAGCGAAGCCAAACTGTATGCGATTATTGATTCATCCCCCATCCCCAAAGCGATTAACGATGAACAGCAAAATATCGTTTTCCTGAACAAAGCGTTTATTCAGACATTCGGGTATACCTTGGACGATATCCCGACACTCGCCGAATGGTGGCCCAAGGCATATCCGGATCCGGCCTATCGCCAGTGGGTGGCAAACACTTGGCGCGAACATCTGGAAAAATCATTACAAAACAATACCAACTTCGAACCGCTCGATGTCGTCATCCGCAGTAAAGACGGTTCAACGCGTAGCGTTATCGCCACCGCTTCGCCGTTGGATTCGGGCACGTCGGCCAAGAATCATCATTTGATTACCTTGGTCGATATCACGTTGCGCAAGAATCTGGAAACGCAGCTC
Source organism: Gammaproteobacteria bacterium (assembly GCA_015709635.1). NCBI lineage: Bacteria > Pseudomonadati > Pseudomonadota > Gammaproteobacteria > Gammaproteobacteria bacterium. The sequence continues at coordinate 203,157 of CP054180.1, read as the reverse complement.
ATCAAAAGCCATAAATTTCTTGAAGACTTATCCAATAGCATCCCCGGTTTTATTTACCAATTCCAGCGGTTTGCCGATGGGCGCACATGTGTGCCTTACGCCAGCAAAGGCATCAATGAAATTTTGGGTATACCACCCGAAAACGTTATCGATGACGCTTCCGCAGTCTTTTCCATCGTTCATCCGGAGGATAGGGAAGCATTCAACCAATCAATCCGGGAATCCGCCGACACCCTGAACGACTGGCACACTGATTTCCGGATCGTTACCCGGCAACATGAGGTCCGCTGGATACACGCGCATTCGAAGCCGGAAAAACAGAATGACGGCAGCGTTATCTGGAACGGCTACGCCAACGACATTACCGAACTGAAAAACATCTCATTGAAATTTTCAGCCTTGCTCGAACTCGCCAGCGACGGCGTTCATATTCTCGACGAGGACGGCAATATCGTGGAGTTCAGCCACTCGTTCGCCAAGATGCTCGGTTATTCCAACGAAGAAACCGCGCGGCTGAATGTCAAGGACTGGGATGCGATGATTCCGAAGGAAAAACTGATTGACGCCGTACGCGAAGTTTCAAAAAACCCGCGTGTTTTCGAAACGCGGCACCAGCGCAAGGACGGTAGCATCATCGATGTCGAGATCAATGCCAGAAGGCTGGAAATTTCTGGTAAGCAATTGATTTATGCTTCATCGCGCGACATCACCAGCCGCAAGCAGCATGCCAAGGAACTGGAATATCAGCGCTTGCGTTTATCCAACATCATCGAAGGAACTAATATCGGCACGTGGGAATGGAATGTGCAAGCCGGGCAAGTCATTTTCAATCAGCGCTGGGCCGAAATCATCGGCTACACCCTCGACGAGCTGGGGCCCATATCCATCGAAACCTGGCTGAAGTATGCACACCCGGATGATTTGCAGCAATCCAAAATACTGCTCAAAGATCACTTCGCCGGAAAAATCCCTTATTACGAATGCGAAGCACGCATGCGCCACAAAGCCGGACATTGGATCTGGGTGCTGGACCGCGGCAAAGTGTTGAGCTGGACTACGGATGGCAAACCGCTGATGATGTTCGGCACGCACCAGGACATCACCGAACGCAAAGAGCGCGAAACCATGCTGATCGAGGCGCGCCAGCAGGCGGAAGCCGCCAGCCACGCTAAAACCCGTTTCCTGGCAATGATGTCGCACGAAATCCGTACCCCCATGAATGCCGTTCTCGGCATGGCTTACCTGTTGAGCAAAACCTCGCTGGATGAACGGCAGAGCGCCTACCTGCGCAATATCGAAGGTTCCTCCAATATTTTGCTGGGGGTGATTAACGATATTCTGGATTATTCCAAGATTGAAGCCAACAAGATCGAATTGGATCACATCGCTTTCGACCTGAACACAATTCTGGAAAATCTGTCGGCGATCGCTTCAATCGCGGCCAAAGACAAAACCATCGACGTGCTTTTTTATGTCGAGCCGGATGTACCGAGGCATTTTATCGGCGATCCGCTCAGACTCAGTCAAATTTTCGTGAACCTCACCAACAACGCGATCAAGTTCACCGATCGCGGTGAAGTCATTATCCGCATCGCAATCGATTCCACTGAAGATGCTGAAAACACTACGCTGATTTTCAGCATCACCGACAGCGGCATTGGTATCTCCAGCGAACACATGGCGCACCTTTTCGAGGCTTTCGCGCAGGCTGATTCGTCCATTACGAGGCGTTTCGGCGGCACCGGTTTGGGTTTGTCTATTTCCCAGCGGCTGGCGCAGCAAATGGGCGGCAATATCATCGCCGAAAGCGAACCCGGCGTAGGCAGCAAGTTCCACTGCACCGTCAAATTGCAACGCAAAAACCACGCTATGGAACCGTGGGTGACCATTCCTGCCAACCTGCAATCGCTCAAGGTCATGATCATCGACGACCGTGCGGTCACGCGCGCAGTCATTACGGAAATCGTGCAATCCATCGGCTGGAGCGCCGTTGCCGTCGATAGCGGCACGGCATCCATCCGCATGTTTGCGGATCCCAGCCAAGTGCCGTTCGATTTGCTGCTGCTGACACGCTTAGCCGATACCCGCTATCGCGAGACCATTCAGGCCATCGAAGCCGCATTCCCGGTTTCGAGCCATCCCAAAATCATTCTGATCAGCAACAATATGGATCCGGCATTTACCGATCAGTTTGCAGAAAAAAGCGCGATCAGCGTTTTGATAAAGCCATTCACGCCACTCAATCTGCTCGATACGGTCACATCGCTGCTGAGCGAAACCAAAACCGGCCAAACCGATCAACCAGCGCCCCCCGGCCCGAAACAATTCCCCGGCGCCCATATCCTCATCGTGGAGGACAACGAATTCAACCAAATGCTGATCACCGAATTGCTGACCAATTTGGGAATCGCCGTAAGCCTGGCGCAAAATGGCGTGGAATGCCTGGATTTGCTCAATACCACCGAATCTCCGTTCGATCTGATTTTTATGGACCTGCAAATGCCTGAAATGGATGGATTGGAAGCAACCCGGCGCATCCGCCAGGACCTTCAGCTCACTGAGATCCCGATCGTCGCGCTAACCGCGAATATCATGCAGCACGACCCGCAAGAATTGATGAAAATCGGTATGAACGCTTACTTACCCAAGCCTTTCGATCCTGATCAGCTGATTCAAGTTCTCGAGCAATTTTTGCAAAAAAGCGCTAACAGAAATTCCTAAGAAAGCTCTGAGCAAGGTAGCGAGCGACGGCAAAGCGAAAGCTGTAAGCATTTCAAGCTTCATCCAGTAACGCTTCGACCAGCTTCGTTTCGATTTCCTGGAATTGCGGATTGCTGTTGCGCGCGGCGGAAGGCTCCTGCCAAGCCGGGTTCTGGCGCAAGGCGCTGACCAATTTACTCCAGCTGGCCGGTAATTTCTCGCTATCGGCTTTATCCACATGCACTGTATCCTGCGCGGCATGACCGCGGTGCATCAATTTTCTGAGCAAATGTTTCTGGCGCAGATACAGGATTTGCAGCGTGGTTTCGTCGGCGCATTGCCACTTGGTGCCTTTGACCGTCGCTTTGATCTCGTCGCCGTAGCGCTTGAATGTCGACCAGCCGGCACCGGCGATGGCGCCTAACGCGCTGGCTGCGCCCAGGCTCATGCCGCCGACCACCAGATCGATCCCGGCGCCGGCTGCTGCACCCTTAGCCGCGGCGCTGCCAACATCCAATCCATACGCTTTGAGGATGCCGGGCGCGAAGATATCCAGTTGCCAATGACCATTGCTAACCGGAATTTTCTGGATGGCGACGTCCTTTTCCGAGAAATTGAAAATGACCAGCAAATCGTGCAAGCAGCTCTGCTCGGCTTTGCGGACAAAATCATGCAACCGGTCTTCCAGCAGCGAATGCGTAAGCAAATTGTTTTCAGCTCCTTTGCTCTCACGGTAACAGGCCACGTTAACAACCAATTCGGCAACACGCTTGGCGCCGGATAAACAAAGCTGATTCCATAATTTGGCGCGGTAATCGATCAGTTTCTGCAGCCGGTCGTAATGCGATTCCACCAGCGTCTGCATTTTCTGGTACAAGCGCTTTTCCGCTTCGAATGAAAACGCCACGGTGTCGAATTCCAGTGTGGCATGCATGTGGAAAGCCGCCAGATGCTCGCGCCACTTGGCTAGCTCATGGTCGTGCCCGGCGATAAAATTAAACACCGGGATAACCGGTTTTCCCGCTTGTGTGAGGATTTCCAGTTCCAGGCGGTATTTCTCCAGGAAAGGTTCGCGCACGTCGATGATGTACAGCAGAATATCGCTGCGCAACACTTGCCGGATTACTTTTGCTTCCTGCTCCAGCGGATCGTTGACGGTGGCATGCGCGACAAACTCCTGCAAAATTTGCGCGGCAGACAACGATTTTGCTCTTGCACTCAGCTTCTTAATGTGCGCGGATAATGCTCTTGAGTCTTCCAATCCGGGTGTATCGTACAAATTCAGAACCGGTTCATTGTCGGCGGATATGGCCGCTTGCTCGACATGCCGCGTCGTGCCCGCAGCATCTTCGATGACGCCGAATTCGGTGCTGCGCAACATGGTGCGGATCAACGATGTTTTGCCGGTGTTGGTATGCCCGACGACTGCAACATTCAGCAAAGTATCGGTTTGCAGCTGGTGCTGGGTATTTTTATCTATCATGAGTTAGCGCGTAATGACGTGCTCCGCAGGAATCCCGCACGCTTCGGCGAGCCGGAACCAGGCAAATTCGCGCGCGCTAGTAACCGGTGCCGACGGCTTGCTGAGCAGAATCAACCAAGGTTTGCTATTGCTGCAATCGGTCAGTTCCTTGATCAAACGCTGCACGCCGCGATCGGGCAGGCGATGCGCCGCCACGCCTAGCAATAACGGGCCGTTGAGATTTTTTATCAACGCCATGGCCTGGTCGTGCGACTCTTCATCGACGATATTTAACCGGCAGGTCACGGCATCCGGCCAGTGCGTGGCTGCATCTAACTCGATGCCAAAAGCTTGCGCATTGGCCGGAATGGCGACATTTTCCGGTGGACGTTCCACTTCTGCCGGCTTCATACCGGCTTGCGGATCGGCGTCGATCACTTCGGCTTTCACCTCGCGCGCCATCAAGCGCTGACGCAGTTCGATGTAATAGGGTAAATACAAATCCAACTTGAAGCGGTACTCGCTCCATTTTTGCATGAGCAACGAAAAGCCCAGCACCAGCAAGCGCGGCAACAAGCCGTAAACCAGCACCGCACCGATCAGGAAAGTGGCCCACGCAGTGCGCGTTTCCGCATCCTGCTTCATGACGCCGACTCTGCTCGCGACCGTTTGCGGATTATCGGGAATTTTCAATCCCAATCCTTCCAGCGGCGCTCCCAGCATCTGTGTCAATCCCGGTAACGTGCTGTCGGGCAGCAGTGTCGTACCCCAGATGAAATTGTATTGTTTGGCCAGCATCAGCAAAATCAACAGCACCAGACCGGCACTCAGGTAGGTCATCCAGAATTGATGCGTCAACACGCTGATGCGCCATTTCCCGACAGTACCGGTTAAGCAGCTTTCCCACCAGGCGTGCGAGGCCAGCGACGGAATCGCCGGATCCTGTTTGTGCCGGTAAGGCAGCCAACTGGCCAATTGCGCCACGATGCCGCTGCTCAAGCTTTGCAAATTCAGCGCAATGCCCGATAACCACAGCAGCAGCGACAACGTGTTAAAACCGAGCAGCACCGCGAGCAGCCAGTAAATATTCAATGTCGACGATTCGCTGACAGCCTGACTGGCCGCCAATCCGCCCAGAACCACCGCGGCGATCAGGCAAATCCGGCGGGCGCGGATGAACTGCCAGTGCGGCTGCTGCAATGCATCCCCCAGCGAGTTGTCGCGAATCAAGAGATTGGCACGAATCGCCAGCCGATCAACGAATTCCGCGTAGTTGAAATCACCGGTCACGGAACCGGGCATAGTCTTGATGGCCTCGTACGACAATTCCCCGGCTTTGATGGATTCGATCTTGCGCAATTGCTCGATACGCACCAAATCAGCGAAAGTGTGCTTGTTTACCGGCATGGCGGAATCCGTTGCGGAAAAATAACCATAGAAAAATTACAATTGGCGGTGTCGTTGTACGTCACGGCATTCAAAGAAAAATGCCCGGATTTTCAGCAGAAAACAAGCTGCAAAACAAGCTAAAATTCGTCATCAGATTATTCAAAATTACGGCAGGAAAATTTCATGAAACCGGTTGCAATTTTTAGACACATTCCCATCGAAGGACCCGGCTATTTTGCCACATTTCTCGACAACAATCATATTCCATGGTACTTGATCAAAATCGATGCCGGAGAAAAACTACCGGCCAGCGTCGATGAGTTCAGCGGCTTGGTATTCATGGGCGGCACGATGAGCGTCAACGACGATTTGCCGTGGATCGAGCAGGAATTGTCGTTGATCCGTCAAGCGGTGGCCGCTGATGTGCCGGTGCTTGGCCACTGCCTCGGCGGGCAGCTCATGGCCAAAGCCTTGGGCGGTGCAGTCAGCGCCAATCCGGCCAAGGAAATGGGCTGGGGCGAAGTTACCGTTCCGGATAATCCGGTGGCGCATGAATGGTTCGGCGACGTGATCGGTTTCAATTCGTTTCACTGGCACGGTGAAGCATTCAGCATCCCGCAAGGCGGCACACGCATTTTGTCCAGCCCATACTGCGAAAACCAAGCGTTTGCACTCGGCATGCACCTCGGCATGCAATGCCACGTCGAAATGACCGAACGCCTGGTGATCGACTGGTGCAGCGTCGGCGCGGAAGAACTCGCCAGCCTGAATGAGCCGTCAGTGCAATCGTTAGAGGAGATTGAAAAGGATTTGCCGGAACGGGTCGTTGCACTGAATACGGTGGCGGAACGGTTGTATCGCAAGTGGATTGTGAATTTGAAATAACCGCACGGTTATTACACTCAATCCAACACATGCTCACCCAGCAGCAACCTCAGAAACCTCTCGCGCGTCGCATTGGATGAATCGCGATAGAGTCTGTACTGTGCATGTTGATCCGGTTGTTCCGGGTTGATTTCGATGCCCCACAGCGGTGCGGTTGTCGTCGGCAAATTGGAATAACGCACATCGACCAGCACATCCGGTTGTTGCGGGCGGATAGCGAGAAATCCGGATGAGAAGTGACTGAAACGCGCGATATCCTGCGCCAGCACGGATGAAGCCGGCAATCCCTGCAAGTCGCGTTCGAGTACGAATTTATCGACCGATTCGCCCTGGTAAATGCGCGGCGCAGAAAATAAGCCGACACGAACTGCGTCCACATAGAATTTGCCGTCGAATTCGTAGATGGAGCGCCACAACACCAAATTGGCGAGCGTCGGTTTGACCAGTAGCCGTTCAGCTCGATGGTCGCGTTCGGAAATCAATGCAATAGCAGCGGTTTCGGCACGGTGTAATTGCATCCAACCGAACGACAGATAGATTGTTGCCAGCAATAAACCGATACGCGCCGCGACATGACTATATTTTTTCCATGCGATCGCGCCGGCAATCAGCAGAATCAACGTAAAAACAGGGTCGAGCACGGAAATGATGTTCAGTGCAACGCGCTCGTCACTGACCGGCCACAGCAGATTCGTGCCGTAGCTGGTGAATGCATCGAGCGTACCGCTCAAGCAGTACCCCAAGAAAGTGAACCAATATAACCGCGCAAATGGCAAGCGTTTGCGCAAGAATGGCCAGAGCATGAACGCGACAATCAATGCGCCAAGTGGTACGAAAAACAGCGAGTGCGTGAAGTGCCGGTGAAATTCGATATTCAGCAGCGGATCATTCTCCGACTGAATCAGAATATCGACATCTGCGGCAATGCCGGCAAAAAAGCCGATACCGGTTGCGATACGCGTTTCCTGTTGTTTTGCACCCGACTGCGCCATCGTGGCGCCGAGTAATCCCTGAGTCAATAAATCCATAGTTGCGAGAATCTTAGAAGATAGTGGAGTGTAATCACCTCGAATTTTCGATCCATTCAAAAGTAGAGGTTATTGGGATTTTGCCATAATTGACACGCATGATGAATTATAGACCCAGTTTGGTTTTGACATTTCATAGGACATTTTTTCCAGCGTCATTCAAACTCCTTTAAAGAATGCAGTTCAAAGTTAACTGATACACCGTTAAACTTCGCTAAGGAAACACTGATTAATTCGGCGAACGAGATGAAATGCTCATTTACCTCTGGTAAATTGCGCTTTTTCACCTGATTCCGCTCCGCCTGCCATCGTTCGCTACCTTTTTCAGAGTTTCCCAAGAGTCTATTCATTAAACATGCAGGAGATGTAAAAAGGCATGAAAAGAGTCTCCCGGAGAAAAATAATCAAATTAAGCATACTGAGCGGCATTGTCGGCGCGCTTGGTGTTCACGGCAGCGTTGCCAAAGCATTGGCGCTGATGCCGACACCCGATGAAACCGCAGGGCCATTTTATCCGGTAAAAGATCAGCAAGACAAAGACGCCGATTTAACGCAAATCAAGGGTCATACCGCCATTGCGCAAGGTCGGCATATCGTTGTCAGCGGTCAAGTCCGGGATGTGGCCGGAGGCGCCATTGCCAGCGCAGCGATTGAGATCTGGCAGGCGGATGCCAACGGCCGCTACCATCATCCGCGCGATCCCAATCCGGCAAAGCCGGATGAAAATTTCCAGGGCTGGGCAGTTATCCATAGCGACGAGAACGGTTTTTTTCGTTTCAAAACCGTGATCCCCGGTGCTTATCCGGCCAGCGGAACCTGGATCCGGCCGCCGCATATTCATTTCAAAATTGCAAAACCCGGTTATCGCGCACTGACGACGCAAATGTATTTTCCCGATGAAAAGCTCAACAACAGCGATTTGTTGCTGAGCGCGAAATCGCCAGCGGAGCGTGCCGCGATGACTGCACGGCTGATCGCACAGCAAGGCAATCTGCCCGTTTACGAGTACAATATCGTTCTCGATTTATTCCGCAAGTAAAACATGACAACCAAACACAATAAATTGCTTATTCTGGGCTCCGGGCCCGCCGGTTATACCGCGGCGGTTTATGCCGCACGTGCCAATCTGAATCCGGTTTTGATCACCGGACTGGCGCAGGGCGGGCAATTGATGACCACGACCGATGTCGATAACTGGCCGGCCGATGCGCTGGGCGTGCAAGGGCCGGAATTGATGGAACGGTTTCAGAAACATGCCGAACGTTTTCATACCGAAATCATTTTCGATCACATCCATACCGCCAAGCTGACAGAAAAGCCGGTGACGTTGATCGGCGATCAGGGAACCTACACCTGCGATGCGCTCATTATCGCTACCGGCGCATCGGCACAATATCTTGGCTTGCCGTCGGAGGAAGCATTCATGGGGCGCGGCGTTTCCGGTTGCGCGACGTGCGACGGCTTTTTCTACAAAGGGCAGGATGTTGCCGTGATCGGCGGCGGCAATACCGCGGTGGAGGAGGCGCTTTATCTGGCCAACATCGCGCGCAACGTGACCGTGGTGCATCGCCGCGACCAGTTCCGTTCGGAAAAAATTCTGATCGACAAGCTGATGGAAAAAGTCCGCAATGGCAATATCAAGCTGGCATTGAATCACGTGCTGGAAGAGGTGCTCGGCGATCAATCCGGCGTTACCGGCATGCGCATCAAAAGCACGCAGGACAATTCCACGCAAACAATCGATTTACAAGGCGTGTTTATCGCCATCGGCCATAAACCCAATACCGATATTTTTACCGGCCAATTGCACATGGAAAATGGCTATATCGTCACACGCGGCGGCGGTCAGGGCAATGCCACGGCAACCAACATACCCGGCATATTCGCTGCGGGCGATGTGCAGGATCACATTTACCGCCAGGCGGTTACGAGCGCCGCGAGCGGCTGTATGGCGGCATTGGATGCGGAAAAATACCTGGACCACTTAAAGTGACGAAAGTACCGGAAGCCATACGGCAAGCAGTCAGTGACAGGAGATGACGCAAAAAGATTCCAGTCAGAATGACGATGATGCGGCATTGTTTCATGCCGCCATGCGCGATGTGGCGCCGCTGCCCGCCGCCAATAAAGCCGCGGTTGGTAACTCTCCCGTTGCTCCGGTTCCCCGCAGAAGAAAACAGCAGGAACAATTCGTTGCGGAAGATAGGCTCTCGGATCATATCGCTATCGAAATGGAAGCGGGCGATGATTGGTCCTATGTGCGCCCCGGTATGCCGCATCAAACGCTGCGGAAATTGCGGCGCGGTCATTGGGCAATTCAAGCGAATCTCGATCTGCACGGATTGACGCGCGACGAAGCCCGGCGGGAATTAAGCGTTTTCCTGGATGCATGCACACAAAGGGGGCTACGCTGTGTCCGAGTCATTCACGGCAAAGGACTCAGCTCGAAGAATCGCGAACCGGTTCTCAAAACCCGGATCGGAAACTGGCTGCTGCAACGCGCGGATGTGCTGGCTTTCTGTCAGGCCCGGGCGGAAGATGGCGGCGGTGGCGCTATTCTGATCCTGCTCAAGACTAAAGCGTAGATATTTTTACAGCGAAGGATTGGATTCCTGCGGAAAAGCTTTTTCGTATTTGCTTTGACACTCGATACAGCGCTGCGCGGCGGGTTGCGCCAGTAACCGCTCAAACCCGATTTCGTTGCCGCAATCGATGCAATCGCCGAATTCCAGCTCGTTGAGATACTCCATCGACATTTCCAGCTCGCGCATCTCGTTGATCTGCCGGTCGATCAGCGCCGTGTCGATGTCGTCGGGGCTATCATTGGAGTACTCATTCTGCTCGGAATCGCGCGTAGCTCTGGAATGCGACAATTCATTATTGACCCCTTCTTGCAATGCAAGATAACGTTTCTGCAGCGCTATTTTCAACTGCATGAGCTGATCTTCTGTGAATTTTGCCATTCTGTTCCTTCCTTTTTCTACTCGTTACATACTGTCCGAGATGCCGTTTCAAATTCTTGATTGAAGTCAAAACAACAGCACGGAGCCAGTTCAAGCCTTCCATCGGCCATCGTTATACCGCTTGCAAATGTTTTAAGTCTGCGATCACTTCGGCGGAGTTACGCGCCGCGCTGGCCGACAGATACATGCGGGCAATCTTACCCTGCGGATCGATCAGGAAGGTATTGCGCCTGGCAAACTTGATCACGCCGAGATTGACCAGGGAATGATAACGCGCCGCCGTTTCTGCCGTGGTATCCGCCAGCAGCGGAAATTGCAGTTGAAATTTTTTGGCGAAATCGGCATGACTGTTGGTATCGTCGACACTGACACCGGCCACTGCAGCGCCTAAATCCACCAATTCCTGCAGACCGTCACGAAATGCGCAAGCCTGTTTGGTGCAGCCGGGCGTGTCATCTTTCGGGTAAAAATACAGCGCCAGCCATTTACCGTGAAAATCAGCCAATGTATGTGTTTCCCCATGTTGATCGGTCAATTTGAAATCCGGTGCGGGCTGACCCGGTTCGAGCGATTTCTTGTTCGTGGAAAAAAACCAGAACATGAATCCCAATGCGAATACCGCTAAGATGATAGTGAACCATTCCATAATACTTTTCGTCCTTATTCGTTAAACGGGCGATGCACCGGCCAGGCCCACAACCGTAATAGTACGATTGCCAATACCGCCAGCAGGCTGGCGAACATAAACGCGGTGGCGGCACTGTATACTTGCCATATGACTCCGAACAGCAATCCTGCCGGGATGGCGGCGATACCGCTGACCAGATGATACCAGCCGAACGCGGTGCCCCGTTCATCCGGTGATGCATAATCGCTGATCAATGCACGCTCCGCGCCTTCGCTCAGCCCCATCAGCAAACCGTAAAAAATACTGACGAACCATAGCCCGGTATTGGTTGTAACTTGGCTCAACGCCCCAAACGACAGCGCCAGCGCGAACCAGCCGATCAGAATCAATGCGCCGCGCCCGAAATGATCGGCTAATTGCCCTCCCTGCGTGGAAGTAACCGCCTTGGCAAGATTCAGCGCGGCCCATAACAGTAGTAATTCAACAACGCCAACACCTAATTCATGACCGAATAGCAAAATAAAAGTTTCAGAAGCGCGTGCGAACGTAAACAGCATCAATACCCACAAGTAATGCCGCATCGCTACGGATAACGCCGACCAGCGCAGCGGCGGAAGCACACGCTGCGGCTCCATCGATTGAACAGGATTTGCTTTGGCTTCTTGCACGCCCGCCCCCAAAAGCGCTACTGCGACAAAACCGGGTACTGCCGACCACAGGATCACTTCACCCAAGCTCAACTCAGACCACGCCAGAATGGCCGCGGCCGTCAGAGCGCCTGCAACCGCCCCGGCGTTATCCAGTGCACGATGAAAGCCGAATGCATAACCACGAATCGGCGGCGGTGTCGCATCGGCGACCATGGCATCGCGCGGCGCACTGCGCAATCCCTTGCCGACACGGTCGATACTGCGCAGCAACAGTACAGTCACCCAGGAACCGGCTAGCCCGAGCAATGGGCGCGCGCAATTGGAAAGCGTATATCCGGCTAACGCCAAGCCTTTACGCCGCCCGCTCATGACATCGGAATGCCGCCCTGCCCATAACTTGAGAAAACAGGCCAGCGCATCCGCCACGCCTTCGATCAACCCCAGCACAACCGGCCCCGCCGCCAGCACAGTCGCCAGCAAGATCGGAATCAGCGGTATCACGATGTCCGAAGCGAAATCGTTGAAAAAACTGACGAATCCGAGAACGACAACGGTTCTCGGCAGTTTCTTCACAGCACCGGAGTGTGCAGCATCGGGTTGATCAAGTTTATTCATAGCGTGATATTAGCGTAAAATGCCGGGTCCGCCCTGGTAGCTCAGTGGATAGAGCAACCCCCTCCTAAGGGGTAGGTCGCACGTTCGATTCGTGTTCAGGGCGCCAATGAATCAATATGTTATATGAATAATAGTTCTCTACAATCAATTGGTGCCACACTGGTACCACGCTGAGAAAAAATATCAAACAAATAAAAACACTCCAGTAATAGCGTTTACCAGAAAACTATTAAAAACAATGCATCATAATGATTCATAATCAGCTGATGGTAGCGGATTGATTTAGCTGGAAATACTTTAAACATGCATCAGCTAATTGATTTAATGAAATGCATTTTCTGTAATTCAGACCCGATCTGACAGGCACATCATCAAATCGGGTAACTGTCAGATCAAGTCTGCGGCCTGTTGAAAAACCTCTGATACTACGTTGAGTTGATAATAAAATAGACTTCACTATCGACCACCGGTAAAGATCAATGCAAGGCAAACAAACGCATCAACGGGAATTATTCTCGACGATAGATCTAGAGAGCTTTATTCCCAAAGATCATTTATTAAGGAAGGTCGATAAGCTACTGGATTTGGAGTTTTTGTATGGCCTGACCGAAGAACTCTACTGCGTAGACAATGGACGAACCTCCATTGATCCCGTATTGTTTTTTCGGATGCAGCTGATCAGTTACTTGTTTGGGATTGAGTCTGACCGTCAGCTTTGCCGTGATGTTCACCTGAATCTGGCGTATCGTTGGTTTTGCCGGATTCCCTATACCAGTCTGTACCTCACCACTCCTCATTAACCCGTATACGAGACAGAATGGGAGAATCCAGATACCAGCAAATATTTAAACTGATGTTGCTGCAATGGCAAAAGCAGGGTCGATTCACCGGCAAGCAGATTGTTGTTGATGCGACGCTCGTGAAGGCTAATGCCTCCATGGATTCCCTGGTAAAGCGCGAGAATGCTGATCCTAATGCCAGAGTTTTAAAGCAGTATGAGAAGCGGTATCATGATTTTCAGCATGGAAAACGCAAACGCCGAGTGGCTAATCAGACTCATGTCAGTGCCTCAGACCCAGATGCCACTATGGTCTATCGTAAAGGTACTGATGGTGGTCTTAAGTACAAGGTTCACTATAGTGCTGATGTAAAGACACGGATTATTACTGATTGTTATACCACGACGGGCTCTACTCATGAGGGCCCCATACTCCCTGACAGAATCGACTATTTATGTAATGAGATGGGTTTTGATGTTCAAGAAGTGATTGCTGATCGTGGATATGGTCGGGGGCCAACTTATAGTGCGTTTAGGCAACGCAAGATACGCACTTATATACCGCTGCACGATGCCCGTCTTGGCAAAGGCAAACTTACGCCCACTGAGTTCAGGTATCACAGTGAGACTGATCGATACCAATGTCCAGAGGGGTATTTTCTCTACCCTTATGAGAAATTGGATAACGGGATGATCAAACGATACCGAATCACTGGCGGGCACTGTCGCCAGTGCCCCAGGCGAGCAGATTGCTTACCCGAGTCGGCCAAAACAGGGCTCGGTTTGTCTATCGAAGTCCACATCAGCATGAAATTGACAAGGTTCGTGTACGGCAAGAAACCAGAGCTTTTATCAGCAAGATGATATTGCGCAAATGGACGATCGAAGGATTATTCGCTGAAGCCAAGCAGTTTCACGGACTAAGACGTGCCCGTTACCGGGGATTACAGAAAGTATCGATTCAGGCTCTGATGACCGCAATGGCCCAAAACATTAAGCGAATCGTCAAGCAATCGCCAAGTATTTATTGGCTTTTGAAAAAATATCTGTCTCTCCGAGAAGAAATATTGAAAGTACAAAATTATCTAAATTACTTTAGACGCATACCAAAATTTTTTCCACATGAAGCAGTCTCGGCATAAAACTGGCTTTTTCAACAGGCCGTCTGAATTACTACAGCTTAGGCTGCCCACTTCCTGCCATGACTGGCATATTCCAGCACCAAATAAAACACGTTGTCGCATTTCTCGCGGAATAGCACCCGATCATAGCTTTCCGGTAAATTGCTATCCAGCACCTGCTCGACTGCCGAGCGCACCATTTTCTGAGTTTGATTATCTTTATACCAATCCTGCACCAATACTTTGGGGTGTTCTTGCAAAAGGCGATGCAGCAGTGACTTCGCAGCAAGCCGGACTTTCTGCGTTTCCTCTTGCGTCATCTTGTCTTTTTTCAGCAAATCGAAGAGCTCCAGTTCATCCTCGGTTAACCCTTCGCGAATGTGACGCTCATCCTCCGCGCGCAAATCCTCGGTGAATTGCATCAGATCTTCATAGTAATTTTCGGTCGATGAACCGCCAGCGTTGTAGGTGTCAATAATCTGCTGCAAGCGCTGGGCAAAATCTGTTCGCGTTGCATTCTGTTGCAGCATCAATTCCAGTTTATGTTGCAAGAATGCGCGCAGGTCGGCGATCTCGATATGCTTGTACGGCGCTTGCTTGAATTCCTCGCGTAATTTGTCGAAATTGATTTTGCTCAAATCCCAGGTTTTGCCCTTCTGAATAATCTGATATTCCGCATCTTTCTGTTGTGCTTTATGCGCTTCCGCGCCATCTACCACTACACTTTCATCCAGCAGCTCGGCAATCTTTAAGCTGATCGCGTCGATATCCTTCTGTTCGATATGCGCTTCGATCACGCCCCGCAAATACTGAAACGCAGCCACCTCGCGCCCTTTGTTGCGTCCTAGAACCTCCGGCTTACACGCCTCATACAGCGACGTGATGGTGTTCTCATACACGTTGAAACTCTTGCGCCATTCATCGTTTGCCAGCAAGGTGTTAGCAAAAGACTCAAATCGCCCGACCTGTTTGAATACATCATCGCTACCCAGCACCTCGCGCAATGCAACCGCCTTTTCGTGGCAAAACGCAAAGCCTTGTTCAATCGCTTCGTCCAGCAAACGAAACAGCTTCGCTTTTTCCTTGACCGGCGGTTCGGTCTCGTCGCCGCCTTGCGCGTAATCTTTCAGCGCCAGTTTCATATTGCGGAATACATTGTAGTAATCCACGATTTCGCCATTGCGCTTCTCCACTTCGTTGATCTTCCACGATGTCACGCGATTGGCGCGAGCGATGGTCTGCATCAGCGTATGGCCTTGCATCGGTTTGTCGAGATATAAAGTGGAAAGTGTCGGCGCATCAAAGCCGGTCAGCCACATGGCGCAGACAAACACCAATTGCAGCGGATGTTCCGGATCTTTGTAGTTGTATTCAATATCGTGCCCATGTTCATCCAGCTTATCCATGCGTTCGCGATGCGGTTTGATGGCCAAGCCCTGCGCGGCAAATTTTTCTTCCTCACCCGCGTCTCCGCTAATCACCACGGCCATTTCAACAGAACGCATGAATTCAACGAGCTGCTCCAGACGCCGCTTCTCAATTTCGCTGGCGGTTTTGCTGATAGTCCCTTTCAGGCTTCTTATCTCTTCCTTCCACAGCCGCTGCACTTTATCGTACATCTTCACGGCGGTGAATTTATCCACCGACACCACCAGCCCTTTACCAAGATAACCGCGCCGGGGGAAGTGATAGACGATGTCCTTCGCGATTTTTTCCAGCCGGTCGTCGCGTTTGATGACTTCTATTTCCGTGGAGAAACGCTTCTCCAGCTTAGCCTGCTGCGCCTCATCCAGATTCTCATCTTCCAGAATCTGGTAAAACTCCTCGCTCAATCCCTCGTTCTGGATCAACACCTCCGGCACGCGTTTCTGGTAAAACAGCGGCACTGTCGCACCGTCATCCATCGATTGTTGAAAATTGTATTCCGACACATAACCGCCGAACCACGCATTGGTTTTGCGTTCTCGCCCGAGCAGCGGCGTGCCGGTAAATGCCAGATAGTTCGCTCTGGGCAGCCCCTTGCGCATGTTTTCCGCCAGCGACTTGTATTGCGTGCGGTGCGCCTCGTCGACGATCACGATGATATCGTTTCGCGCTGAGAGCTCGGGATATTCCCGGCCTTTGTCCCAGCGGAATTTCTGGATCAGCGTGAAAACGATGCGTTTGTTCTGCCCGAGGAATTTTCGCATCTCCTCGCTGTTCTTCGGTTGTGCCGCCTCGGCCTCACTCACCGTGCGGGTGTTGAGGAAATTACGATAAATCTGTCCATCCAGATCGTCGCGATCGGTCACCACGACGAAAGTAAAATTGCCGGTCTGCTTGCGGAAGATTTTGCGCGCGTAAAAAATCATCGAAAAACTTTTGCCCGATCCCTGCGTATGCCAGAACACCCCTAGTTTGCCTGCCAGTTCCTCACGTTGAAGGAAAACGTCATACGCGCGATTCACGCCGATAAACTGATGGTTCTGCGCGATGATTTTCTGCGTGTCCTTGTAATAGAGAACGAAATTCTCCACGTAATCCAGCAACTTTTGCTGCGGCAACAGGCCCTCGATGACACCTTCCAGGCTGGTGCCTTGCGCACGGATTGCCGCGCGGTCAATTTTCTGTTTCTCATCATCGGCGCGCAGCCAGTTGAAATAATGCTCCCACTGCGCCGTGATGCTGCCGACTCTGGTTTCGACGGCGTTGGACAGCACGCAAAACGCATTGGTCAGGAAAAGCTGCGGAATCTCCGCCTTGTAATTCGTCAGATTGTCGTCATAAGCGTTGCGTAGCTTCACATTCGAATTTTTTAGTTCGATGAACACCAGCGGAATACCGTTCACGTACAGCAACACATCCGGGCGGCGGAAACCGCGCTCGCCCTTGATCCACAGTTGCGTCACGACCAGAAAGCGGTTATTGCCCGGCACGTTAAAGTCCAGCAAGCGCACGCGCTCCTGCTGAGACTGTCCCTGCGCATTGTCAAACGTTACCGGAATGCCGTCGCGCAACAGGCCGTAGATTTCCTGGTTTGCCGCAATCAACGTCATCGCCTGCCGCCGCTCGCACAGTTTTTCCAAAGCACTCTCGATGGCTTCTCGTGGAATATCCGGGTTCAAACGGAGCGCGGCTTCGCGCAGCCGATCCACCAAGATCACATCGCGTTTGCTGGCGCGGTTTGAACCGTCGTTCAAATCTTCCGCGTTTTCCGTATGGCAATCGAGCGCGTCGAAGCCGTGCAGATGCTGGAGCTTTTGCACCAGCGCTTGCTCGATCTGATCTTCGGAAATAAAGTTAGGCATTCAGTTTTCTATCCGGATTTATTTTGCTTTAACTTAATCGTCGTCTAAGTTAAGGGAAAGCGGTTTCCCTTAACTAGTGAACAAGCTTAAGTAACGATCAAACACGTAAGCGCGTCCTCGTTGCTGTCCGGTAATTTCCTGCAACAACCCTAATTGTTCGAAATCCCGGATCAAGGCATTCGCTGTTGGCGGACTGACGGACAGATTTCGTTCAATGTCAGCCGCTGACACAATGGGCTTACGATACAATAAATTCAACAACTGCCGCGCATTGGCGGCGCGTTTGCCCAATGTCAGCACAGCGAGTTCCACCTCGGTGCGTAGAGTCAATACCTGCCGGAATACGTCGCGTCCCTTGGTGGCGGTTTCCGCTATGCCTTGCAGAAAGAAACGCACCCAATGAATCAGGTCGTTCGATACCCGCACACCCATCAGCGCATCATAATAACTCGCCCGGTTGCGCTCGAAAAAATCAGACAAATACAACGAAGGCTTCTCCAGCAAGCCATGGCTAACCAGATACAAAGGGATCAGCAAACGGCCAATACGGCCATTGCCGTCCAGAAACGGATGGATGGTTTCAAACTGATAATGACTGATCGCCACGCGGATCAAGTGCGGTACGACAATTGCCTCATTGTGCCAAAACGCTTCCAGATCGCTCATCAAGTCAGGCACGCCATCCGGATGGGAAGGAATAAACGCGGCATCCGCTAGGCTGGAGCCGCCGATCCAGTTCTGGCTGGTGCGAAACTCGCCCGGCAGCTTATGCTCGCCGCGCACCCCGCGCATGAGGATTTCATGCGTTTGTTTCAGCAGCCGGTTCGACAGCGGCAGATGTTTTAATTCAGCAACCGC
The DNA here is from genome assembly GCA_015709635.1 of Gammaproteobacteria bacterium. NCBI lineage: Bacteria > Pseudomonadati > Pseudomonadota > Gammaproteobacteria > Gammaproteobacteria bacterium. The sequence continues at coordinate 184,793 of CP054180.1, read as the reverse complement.
GCTATTCACCGCGTCGATGTAATTACGCACCTCGCGCCAGTCATTGCGCTTTTCCGGTTGAATCTGATCTTCCGACATCAGCGCCTCGTCGATACCGGTCTGCGTGCCCTCAATCCGGCTGGAAGTCTGCGCCTCCTTCACCACGTGCATTTGAATGAACAGGTCAATGTCCGGCACGATCAAAGAAAAAGCGTTCAATTCCCCGAGCGCCCGGTTGGCCGCTTCCAGCAGGGTATTGATGGTGGCATCTTCCCATACCCACTCATGGTTCACCGGTACCGGCTCGAAACTTTTGTACTGATAACGCTGCTGCCAAGCACCGGCTTTAAATGTTTCAAATTTCATGGGCGATCCTCCATGCCGGGCGGGAACCGGATGTCGAGATGCTCGACGGCAAGTTTGCCGGAGATCAGGCGGGGAAGTAATTGATCTCTCGTCTGTCTCAAATTGGCTTGTACTCTTGCCAATAAACTTGTATCGAATGAATCGAGTATTTGAAGATCAATATTCTCGTGAAAAAAAATCAGATGCCTATCTAACAAGCGCTCGGCTTGTAAGTTAGCGATACCATTTGTGGCAACATTTTGGAAATATTCAAATAAGCCCTGTTCAAATAGTAGCCTGAAATTTAGTGAAAGGAGCTTTGAATGCTTGGTATTTTTGGGGCGAATCAACTTGCAAAAACTGGCACAGATCGCATCTCCATCGAATAGATCTAGCAAATGCTGTGTTATCAGCAACGATTTCCCGGCAGTGCGGGACTGATGGTTAACGGAATTTTCAACAATCAAATCCCCAACTCTGAGTTTTCGGCTACGCAGACTTGAATCCTTTACGTAACGAAGCGGAACTGAAGAAATATTACCTTGCAGAACACCTTCAAAATCAGTACCTCTAATAACGTACACTGGATTTGCGAACTTCGAACCTTGCATATCCTCTCCCCAGTCTCCGCCAATATATTCCTGAACAAAATCTCGGAGCGGACGACTCTCCAACTTTATCTTCTTGTGACCGGGAAAGCGCAGGCGCACAAACCATTCGCGATAGATTTCCTCGGCCATCTTTTCCAGCAGCGCGATGCGCCGCTGGCTGTTTTCGATCAGCTCATCGTAGGCGGAAAGAATCGCCGCTATTTTTTGCTGCTGATCGTAGTCGGGAATTCGAAAACGCAAACTTAGAAGTTTTCCCTGGCTCAAGTTATCCTGCGTCGTACCTTGGGAAATTAACTGCATTTCCTTCTTATAAGTATCTAAACAATACTTGATAAACCTTACTTCGGATTTTCCTTTTTCTGGAATAAATCCGATGATGCTATCTGGGAAACAGGCGGGAATTTTTAAAATAGCCGTATCAGCGATATTTGCAGCAATAGTGATGCAAAGCGTTCCAGGCTGCCAAAGTTTGCTTTGTGCGAGTCCCTTTTCGCTGTATGTCTGCACGTATTCAGTAATATAAAAATTGGCGTGTTTCACATCACCAGTTTGAATAAATGGATAGGAGCCACCGTAAAGCTCAGGCGCATTTCTGGGGCGGTGCTTGGATTTTCCGCGATTCACTGTACCAACTTCAGTGAGCTTTCTGAATTGTGATTCATATTGCTTCATAGATCGCCAGCTATCGCAGAAATATTGTGCGTAATAACAGATTCGAGCTTGCTCGCTTGTTTATTGAGAGCAAGCAACTCATCATTCATCGCCAGCAATTCCGCGATAAATTCCTCCTCGCTTTTGCCATCCTCCTCAATCACCACACCGACATAGCGCCCCGGATTCAGCGAATAATCCTGTTCTTTGATTTCTTCGAGCGTGGCGAGTTTGCACAGGCCGGTGACGTCTTCATATTGCGCATTGGGAAAGCGTTCCTGCAGCCAATGGATATGCTGAAAGTAAATTTCCGCGCTTTTCACATCCTGATGCAGTTCTTCCAGCGCGGATTTGAGCGCTTTTGTTCTGCGGTCAGTTGCGGTGCGCTTGCCTTCCCGCTGCGCCTGCCCGGTTTGCTGTTTTTCATGATGGCGCACGGTCTTGTCCAGGCGCTTCAAGCCTTCGTGCAGTGCGGCGAAGAATGGATCGAATGCATTGCGCAACTGGTGTTGTGCCTGGTTTTTCTTGTCGATTTCTGCGGCAATCGCATGTTCTTTGCGATATTGCGCGTAATGGGTCTGTAGCTTTTCCAGTTCTCTCCAATGCTGTAACAGTTCACTCACCGCTTGTTTGCCACCCGCGTCGTCCAGTACATCAAGCAATTGCGCGCAGACCGGTTCGATCTTTTCGTTGTTTTCGATCAGCCGCTCCATACCGGCAGCAAAATAGCGATCGATGAGCTGCACGAATTTTTCGCGCTGGCCTTTGTGCAGGTGGCTGATGACGGCGATGTTTTGAATGTGTTCCTCGCTGAATTCGCGGTGGGCGCGGTCGATCTGGGTGAAAATGTTGCGCGCGTCGATGAACAGAATCCTGTCGTCGCTTTTGGCTTTGTCGAAAAACCACAGCGTGGCAGGCAGCGTGACGGTGTAGAACATGTTCGACGGCAGTGTCAACATAGCGTAGATCAAGTTCTGCTCGATCAGCGTTTTGCGGATGTCGGCTTCGGAATGGCGCGCATCGGAGGCGGAATTCGCCATGACCAATGCGGCGCGGCCTTGCGGTTTGAGCGAAGTGGCGAACAGGCTGATCCACAGGTAGTTGCCGTTCGGCACGGTTTCCTTGCCTTCGTCGGCTTTCTTCACTTTCGATTTGTTGCGCGGGATGCCATAGGTGTTAAAACGCCGGTCCTTTTCCACGCTGGAAAGGCTCACGTCGTCGACGTTGAACGGCGGATTGGCGAGCACGTAATCGAATGCGCCGAAGCTATCATACGGGTCTTCGTAATAGGTGTTGGCCTGCTTGATTTCGCCGCGCAGGCCGTTGACGGCGAGGTTCATCTTGGCGAGCTTGACGGTGTCCTGGGTTTTTTCTTGGCCGCAGACATACACGCCGCTGTCCGCGCCTTTCAATTCCTCGCGATGCGCTTCGATGAACTGTGCGGATTGCACGAACATGCCGCCGGAGCCGCAGGCGGGATCGAACACCTTGCCGCCATGCGGTTCGATGATCTCGACCATCAGGCGCACCACCGAGCGCGGTGTGAAGAACTCGCCGCCTTTCTGGCCTTCGCTGCGGGCGAATTCGGACAGGAAGTATTCGTAAATCTGCCCGAACAAATCGCCGGTCGCATTGGCGGGAATATCCGCGAACGTTCTCAGCAATTGTTGCGGAATGGTTTTGTCGGTGCGCGTCAGCGCGGCGTATTCGTCCTTCGGCAGCACGCCTTCGAGTTCCGGCTTGTATTCCTCGATGGCCTTCATCGCTTCCTTGAGCGCCTTGGCGATATCCTTTTCTTCCGGCAGATTCAGCAGATAATCGTAACGGGTATGGTTGGGCAGGTAAAAACCGCATTTCTCGATGGCGATTTCAGAAACCGGTTTCTCGCGACGGGTACCCTGCAATTGCTGATATTCGGCGAGAATGGCCTGCTCGTGGCGGCGGTAATTGTTGTCGGCAAATTTGAGGAAGATCAGCCCCAGCACCGGGGTCGCATATTCGCTCGATTTCAGATCGGAATTTGCGCGCAGTTTGTCAGCAGCACTCCACAAATCAGCTTCGAGTTTTTTTAGTTGATCTTTGTTCATGAGCTATTGGAGATATTCCAGAAGTATTTTTTTTGCTGATAATAGTGGTTTTAATTATATTTTCATACCTGTGGCCCGTAATTGCTGCATCATCACGCTGGCCAGTTTATGAATATCTGCTTCTGGATTCTGTTGCGCAATCGCCAATTGTTTGATGATTTCACCTTGGCGGTGTTCCGCCACCTGACCATAACTCAGGAAGGTAGTCATCACGCCTTCATGCCCCAGATTCTGGCTCCACGCCTTGAAATCTTCTGGTGTTTTGCATACCGGGGCTGCCATCGAGGGATGACCGGAAGACAAACGAGAGAATGAGCTGTTGAAAAGAACGGGAGCTTATACTCCCGTGCGGTAAAAATTTAAGCTTGAACTACATGGAAATTTCTTTTCTACGATATGCCATAAATCCCAGTAATCCCAGTCCGGCCACCAGCATAAGGTAGATTTCGGGTTCGGGTACGGCTGTGATGTTAATTGCGACGCCACCTGCGTTATCCGTCAAATAGTAGTCCCGAATCATGAAATCGAGTGTCGTCGTAGTTGACAGGTGGAACGTACTCATAAAGTTTTTCACACTGAGTTGATCGGCAATTCCCGATTTTGTCGAGGATAATCCCCCTGCTTCCCCATAAAGAACGACTTTTTTATCTGAATCATCGGCAATGATAAAATTCCATGCCCAATTAGCTCCGCCCATGTCATTGAAGCGTGCGGCCGTGAAATCGGGGTTGGCACCCGGCAAGCCGGTAGCGTTTGTGACAGTGTAAGTGCCGGCACTAAGCGTCAGCTGGTTAAGAGGGCCACTTGTGCTAAAAGGAATGATTATTTGACCGACTACAGGCGCCGGGTCGGTAGGAAAAGCAAATCCATATTGAGTGGCGCCGATATTAACCACCGTTGCCGAACTTGCAGTCGCGTAAAACAAGAAAGCGCAAGTCAGAAATTTTGATATCACAATACGTAGCAGCATTTTGACCTCCTTCTGATTTTTTATCGATTAACCTACTCATCAATTCAAGTTTCTTGTTGCTCGGTAAGCTGTCACTGATTTTCTTTAAGTACACACCTCCTTTCTTCGTAATTCCATTTCCCGCCTCTGTCCAAACACTTATCTATTTCCCCAAAATTACAATCCGAGAGAAACAATATAACCAATAAAAATATCAGTAACTTTTTCATGCCATCCGGCCTGATAATTTCAGTACTGCGATGGTAGACCGTTAGGCCTATACGGAGGCAAATCTGGCGACAGTCACCACCTGGATCTGTATACCTCGCGCTTAACCATAACGATTCGCAATTTGATCCGCATAAGATTCGGCACTCTTAATACTTTGATCAAACCATTCTCGAGCATCACTTAAACACCTCACAGCATCTTCACCGCCTTTACCACGTTGTGTGGCTTCATAGTTAGCTTTACAGTGAAAATATTTATGCTGCTAATAGTGTCGGCATACCTCTCTGGGTTTCCACGCACATATCCAAAGCATTAATTCCATTAGCCGGATCAGGTGAAATATACCGCCCGGTCTCTGACTCATATTACCGGAAATAGTTATACTGAAGATTGGTTTCCTTATCAAAATACCGCCCTGGGAAGCGAGGATTGTATTCAAACGATTGACTGTTTCCGTCCGAGTCTTCGCTTGTGTCATCAGAATGACCCTGGGTCATACAAAAAACCTTCGCCATTTTGGCCCGGACTGCATGCGAAATGTCCCGCGGGACACTGCCATTTTCCAGCCGCTTGCTCATAATATTCCCATTCAGTATAGAAAAGGAGTACTCGCCATGCAATTCACACAAATCCGCAACGCAACCTTGCAAATTAATTATGCCGGCAAAAAATTCCTGATCGATCCGTGGCTGGCGGAAAAAAGTGCAGTACCGGGATTCGGCGGGACGATCAACGATCACATCCGCAATCCGACGGCCGGGCTGCCGATGCCGGTCGGCGAAATCGTCGATGTGGATGAGTCATTTTGACGCACGATCATCCGGATCACTGGGATGATACGGCGCGGCAGGCCATCTGTAAGGACATGCCGTTTTTCGTGCAGCACGAGAAAGACGCGCTGGCGGTTAGGTCGGCGGGATTCTGCGATGTTCGCGTGCTGGATGAACATACCGGTTTTGCAGGCATTACGCTGATCAAAACCCCGGGCCAACATGGCAGACCCAAAGTGCTGGAAGACATGAAAGCATTGCTTGGAGAAGTCAGTGGTGTCGTGTTCAAACACCCGGATAAAAAACATTCTATAGCGCCGGAGATACCGTGTGGTGCCAGGCGGTCGAGGATAATCTGAAAAAATATCATCCGGATATTGTCGTGCTGAATAGCTGCGATGCTCAGGTCGTCGGCAATGAATCGATCATCATGGGCAAGCAGGATATTTACGATGTTTACAAAGCCGCGCTTGACACGACGATCATCGCGAGCCACATGGAAGCGGTGAATCACGCCACGCTTTCCAGAAAGGAATTGCGCGAGTTTTTGAGCGCAAGAGCCATGACGCGACGAGTGCTGGTTCCTGAAGACGGTGAGTCTTATAGTTTTTGACTCAAGACTGAAGCAAGCAATGAATCTATGCTGCCAGATCGTTCAACTTAAACTATGGTCTGATTGTTTACGAGCATTACTATGAGATCATCATTGAACGTAAAAAGCCTTCTCTTTCATAGAGGTTCATCATGTCCGCTCCGTTAGTCGCCGTGGTTGCCTTCAACCACTTCAGCCCTTTCCACTTGTCGGTACCGTGCATTATTTTCGGCGATCTGCTGCACGAGCGGAAATTATTCGATCTCAGACTCTACGCCTACGAACCCGGCAAGCTGCGCTCCAGCGAAGGGTTGATGGTTGAATCGACGCTCGACGCGGACGAACTGGCGCACGCCGATATCATCATCGTGCCCTCGTGGCGCGATCCGGCCGAAAGACCTGAGCAGTCATTGCTGGATGCCTTGGCGACGGCTTACACGCGAGGCAGTCAGATCGTCGGATTGTGCCTGGGCACATATGTGCTGGCGCATGCCGGCTTGCTGAAAAACCGCAAAGCTTCGACGCACTGGGAATTTGAGCAGGATTTCATGCACCGTTTTCCCGATGTGAAACTGGACAGCAACGCATTGTATGTCGACGATGACCGTTTGATTACCTCTGCAGGCACCGCCGCCGGTATCGACTGTTGCTTATATCTGGTGCGGCAGCGTTACGGCAGTGTGATTGCCAACAAACTGGCCCGGCGTATGGTGATTCCGCCTTACCGCGACGGCGGTCAGGCGCAATTCATCGAACGGCCCGTCCCCATTTCAACGCAGGACAACCGGATCAATACGCTGCTGGATTACTTGCGAAATCACTTGGATCAGTTGCACAGCCTGGACGAATTGGCGCAGTACAGCAAGATGAGCCGCCGCACTTTTACGCGGCAGTTTTACAAGGCCACGGGAATGTCGGTGGGCGAATGGCTGACAGCGGAACGGTTACAGCGCAGCCAGGAACTGCTCGAATCCACTTCCCTGCCGATCGATGCCATTGCCGTACAGGTTGGTTTCCAGTCCGCCACGTCGCTGCGCCAGCACTTCAAGCAGCGCTTCGATGTCACGCCGGGCGAATGGCGAAGAACCTTCCAGGGTACACAGCCGCCACCAACCGAAACCCCGGCGGCTCATGATCCCTGTTCATCCAATATTTCCCCTTGCAGCCGTACTGGCAGCACTTAACGAACGCCTTGAAATAAGCGAAATCGATCCGCTCAAAGAACAGTTGATCACGATCGGCTTTGATCCCATCGTGATCTCAGTTCACCGCCATGAATACGACATTTTCGACATAGCGGCCTTTGCGCGCACACTGGTTTACTCGCCCGTGCTGTTTGAAATCAGAGATCGCGGCGGGGTAGACCCGGAAGAAATCATCACCGCATTGGCCGAAGCATTCAAAAAGGAATACGGCTCAAATCCGATGCGCTACCCGATGCAGGCCATCCTGTTCGAAACGGAAAAACCTTGAGGTTTGTACTCGGCTTGCCATGCCCTAAGGAAGCTCTGAAAAAGGTAGCGAGCGACGGTCAGGCAAGGCGAAATCAGGTGAAAAAGCGCAGTTTACAAGGGAGTAAATGAGCATTTTGAACTTGATTTCAACGCAGCATGGCCGAGCGCAGTAGTTTTTCAGAGCTTCCCTAATGCTGATGGTGGTGCCCTTGTTCCTTAGCTTGCACCGGCTGTGACGGCAATGACGCGGTTTGAATTTGATAGGCGTCATGACAGGCAATGCACTTGGCCATGGCATCGCTCAACTGCCGCAGCGTGAGCTTGGAGTCTTTCTTGGATTCGGCATCCGCGGCAATTAGATCGAAATCCTGATGCAAGGACATGCCAAGCTGCATGAATTCCCTGGGCAGCACACTTTTGAGATGATCCTCGGCTTTATGCGCCATGCCCAATCCCAAAGGACGGGCATACCTGGAGACCGACGCCATGTCATCCGCCGAAAGCGCCGCCAGAATGTCCCGTGTGCCCGACAACAATGCCCGCATTTCCTCCAGCACGTGACTACGTTGAGTTTCCGAGAGCGTAAGGGTTTGCCGATTGTCTTTATCGGCCGCGAGGGTTGCGGTTGACATTGAGACCAGCAAACAGGCAATGATCATTCGAGTTTTTCGCATTTGATGCTCCTTGATAACAATAGATTGGCCGTCCAAATTTACCAGTCTGGCGCGTTTTGCTGCAACAAGTCCGGTGAAATAACGAGGACCGGCATTTAACAATTCGACTGCCGGTAGCTCAATGTCCCGCCAAATTCATCCGCAAGCCCGCTTCCGATAATTGCTCTGCGGCATCAAGATTCCCCGGTCATACCGAACTCAATCGGCGTTTTGACATAGAACACCTTCACGCCTTCCTGCTTCAGATGCTCGAACATGCGGTCCGCCTGCTGTGCGCTGACAGCCATCGTTACTTCGACCGGCTGATCAGCCAGTTCAAAGAAATGCGCCGAATGCAGCCTACGGTCATGTCCGAAGCCTTCGGTGGCAACAGTCAGTGTTGCGCCGCCGATGTCCAGTTTCATGGCGGCTTGCACCAGCCATTCCCCGAGCGGCAGGTGATGGTGCTGGCGGTCTTGCTGGGTGAAGAAAGTCAGTTGATAGCCTTTCATGGCATTCTCCCTGAAATCAGATGGTTTTGAACGCGGAAACGGTCGCCAGGCCCAGCATCGTCATCACCAAAGAACCGATCACATGCGCACTGATCGCGCCAACAGCCCACAGCATGCGCCCTTCTTGAATCAGGGTCGTGACCTCGGCGGAGAACGTCGAAAACGTGGTCAGTCCGCCCAAAAAGCCGGTGATGACAAACAGGCGCCACTCGGGCGCAAAGCCGGGATGATGGGCGAAAACGGCAAGCGCGACGCCGATCAGGTAGCCGCCGATCAGATTCGCCGCCAACGTGCCGGGCGGAATGGCCGGAAACAGCGCGTTAAGCGACATACCCAGCCACCAGCGCAGCACGGCGCCGAGAGATGCTCCCAAACAAATGGCTAATAGCGAATTGAAAATAAATTTGTCCTCGCTCGATTGAATTTGTCATGTTCCATCATCGATGGATCACTTAGGGCCGGCAATCATATCTGTCACTAGTGATGCCAAGTCCAATGGATCAATCCACTTCGGCGGATTCTGCAATACATAACCCAAAACATTCACTCCCCCCGCCAATTCAATCGGATCGGGACTGATGTATTTTCCGGTTTCCGGCTCATAATAGCGGAAATAGTTATAGTGAAGATTGGTTTCCTTATCGAAATACTGCCCCGGGAAGCGGGGGTTGTATTCAAACGGTTGGCTGTTGCTATCCGGGTCTTCGTTGGGTAGATTGGCGCCGAAGGCATGGGTGTTTTCTCAGCGCCAAACAATGGTGTTGCTTTGATCCACGATCACTCTCGGGGTGTTGAGGTGGTCGGTGTGGATGAAGTACATCTGGATCGGGCTGGTGGCGGTGGGTTTCTTGATCACGGCCAGCGGAATATCACCCAGCCAGATGGTTTCCTGCCGCACCAGCCAGTCATCGGTTGGTGTGGTTGTAGCAGCGTTGTCTTTATATTCGCCGATCAATTGCCCGGCGGAATCGTAGAAGAAGAAAAAGTTCGGGCTTAGCGGGCCATTCTTGCTGATACGTTGATCTGGGCGTTATATTTGTGCATGTGCGTCTTGCACCTGCAGTATCTGGCCGTTCCTCGGATCATTGACTTGGATCAGGCGATCCAGTGTATCAAACTGATTTGCTCAGACTGGGCAGTACATTTCGCCTGATCCGATTATTTATCCCTAAGATAATCGTGAAATGTACAGTGATAGATACTTCTACAATTCTCCTAAAACGTTTATTACCATATTTGGATTATCTGAGTAACAGCAAATCATATGATTAATATAATCATCGACAGTCTTGATCTCCAAATCACCATTTTCTAATTTTTTAATAATCTGAGCGTTCGCAACATCGCGAATATCATCATGAATAATATCAAATTCATTTCTCTTGAAAATAGAAACAAAGCTTGCTTTTAAATCTTGAAACCGCATTTCACCATGTAATGAATCAATAGAAATCTTAAAAATATTAGCAAGCCGTTGAAGTGCTTTTCGACGAATAGCATCATTAATTTTCACTATAACCTCCTCACTTATTTGCAATTTTTTCCATGAGATTCATTGAAACTTGTTGCATCATATGCAGCTTTGAAAATAACTGCCCAATTATAAAAACCATCAACAAGCAAGGCTCCAGTCGCTAAGGTACCTGCAGCTATTACACTGGATTTTCTACCAAAATCTCGCAAAACTCTACCTGTAGCACCATTTGTTAATCTGTTCAACCTACCATTCCATCGGCTCAACTGGTTAGTTGTAGGATTCATCTGATTTCTAGGTACACCCAAACCTCTTAACTCTGAAGGAGTCTTGGCATTGTGCCAAATGTAAGGGTCGAGCCTAATGTCGCTAAATTTACTGCCGTACCAGAACGATTATCTCGGATATCACTAGCGAATTGGTCAAAATCAAAACTCAATAATCCATAAGGATCAATATAAAATAGGGGATTATCGTTTGCATACCCATAGAGATTCACTCCCCCTGCCAATCCGATGGGATCGGGTGAGACATACCGTCCCGTCTCCGGTTCATAATAGCGGAAATAGTTATAGTGAAGATTGGTTTCCTTATCGAAATACTGCCCCGGGAAGCGGGGGTTGTATTCGAAGGCTTGCCCGTTGCTGTCCGGGTCCTCGTCAGGGAAGTTAGCACCGAACGCATGGGTGTTGTCTCAGCGCCAAACAATGGTGTTACCTTGATCCACGATCACTCTCGTAGTGTTGAGGTGGTCGGTGTGGATGAAGTACACCTGGATCGGGCCGGTTGCGGTGGGTTTCTTGATCACGGCCACCGGAATATCTTCCAGCCAGACGGTTTCCTGCCGCACCAGCCAATCATCGGTGGGTGTGGTTGTAGCAGCGTTGTCTTTATATTCGCCGATCAATTGCCCGGCGGGATCGTAGAAGAAGAAAAAGTTCGGGCTCAGCGGACCATTCTTGCTGATACGCTGATCCAGCGCGTTGTATCTGTACACATGCGTTTTGCCGTTCTTGACCGTCGATAATAGTTTGCCGGCAGCATTCCAGGTAAACGTGGTGGCGCCATCGCTCAGCGGATTGCCGGAGGCATCGTAGTTGTATGTTTTCATCACCGGCCCGGCCACGGTTTGCAGGCGGTTGCTGGTGCTCGCGATTGTGTACGGATAGCCGGTGGCGCCAAATTGCGCCTGGGCGCGGTTGCTGTTGGCGTCATAGCCCCACAATTTGAATCCGCTGTTGTCCGACTGACTGGTGAGGCGATCCAGCGCGTCATAGTCATAGCTGCGGTTGTACGCCGGATTATTGGTATCCGCCGTGTTGATGATACGGCTGGCCGCATCGTAGGTCAGCGTGCGGGTATCGCTGCCGACGGGGTGGGTTTTGAGCTGACCGTCCTGGTCAAAGCTGCGGATATGTGTCTGACCGTTACCCCAGGTCCAGCTTTTCGGTGCGCCAAATGGCTGGTAAACAATATTACCCAGCAGCAGGTTACCATTGACGCAGATTTCGCTCGGGCGGCCATCGGCGCCATATGAAGTGCTGATTTGCATGCCCGAAGGATAAGTCGTCTGACTGACACGACCAGCGCTGTCGTATTGGTAGCTCAACGCTTGCGTGTAGTTGATGGCATTACCGTTGCCGCTAACGATCTTGGCGGTTTGTGTTTTGGTGAGCAAGCGGCCGCATGGATCGTAGCTGAAGCCGGTGCTACCGGATTCATCCGTCATGCCGATCAGCCGCCCGATGCCATTGGGTCCGGTATCGTAACTCCAAGAAATGGCGGCTGTGGCGGCCACACCGGCAGGCGGTGTGGAGTGCGTACGTTGCGTGGGCCGGTTTAACGCATCCCAGCTGTAGGTGTGCATGATGCCGCGCGCGTCCAGCATGGTCTTTAAGTTTCCGCCCGAGTCGTAGGTATACGCAGTTGTGCCTCGATCAACCGAGACTTCCTGAATCACATCGCCGAAACCATTGTAGGTGTAGGTCGTAGCGATATCGCGTGGATCGGATACGCGGGTGATTTGATCCAACGCATCGCGTTCTTGCCGGGTGTGGCCATTGGCAGGATCGATGGTCTGCGTCAGGCGGTTAAGCGCATCGAATTGATGAGCCACGGTGTGCAGCAAGGGATCGCTGGTTTGTTTCAAGTTGCCTTGCGCGTCATATCGATACTGCGTGATCTGGCTTTGCGCACCGGTGTCTTTCCATAACCGGCTCAAGGCGTCAAATTCGCATTGCCGGGTTTGGGTCAGGTTATTGAGTGGATCGAACAGCTCTTCCTTGGTGCGGTTACCCATAGCGTCCAGCGTATAGTGCACGCGATTACCCAGGTTATCGGCCATATCGGTCAAACGATGCGCGGCATCGTAGGTGTAACTTAAGAAGCTGTTATCCGGCAGGATGATTTTCTTGAGCTGGCCGGCGTTATCGTACTGGTGGCCGGTAATTTCCGTGCCAACGGTTCGTGACAGCAGCCGTTGCCGGGCGTCGTACGTCAAGACGGTGGTCAAACCATTTGGATCGATGATTTCTTCCGGCTGGCCATGCGCATTGTAGCGTGTGATTTGCGTGACATGTCCCAAGGCATTGGTGATGTTTGAAACTTGTGCGCGGCAACCTTTATGGCCGCCAGCACAGGTGGCATCAGGGGCAAAATAATTCGTGGTGGTTACATCGCTGACATCGGTACGCGGCCCGTCCTCGGTTTTTTGCAGGATCACACCGGGAATGCTGGCGTGATACAAATATCCGGTCGTCCAGGTGCGTGTGTCATTCGTTACGGTGTCCTTAATTTGATGCTGCGTAACGTTGCCGTAACTGTCATAACCAAAACCGGTTTCTTTTCCGGCTTCAGTAATTTTGATTGGCAGACGGAAATTCGCATGCCATTCGGTGAGAATCTTGCGCTCGCTGCTGTTGGCAGCAGGTGTATAACTAAACAGATCTCCCGGGCAGCTACTGCCGCTACTCAGCCCTTCAACCCGGGCAATCTCCAGGTTCCGGGCCAGATCATACGCATAACAGGTCTTATTGCCATTGAAATCGGCCCGGCTGGCGGCATTGCCGTTGGCGCCATAAGTAATCGCAGAAGACGCGGCACTACAACCCGAACCCGCCGGTTGCGATTGGCCGGTGCTCTTGGCCACACCCAGAATCGTTTGGAAATGGTGCGTGTATTGACTATTCAGCGGATCGGTGACCATCGTGTTGCTGCCGTCCACGCTATACCCCAGCACATACCGCTCCACCCCGCCCGCATGCTCGGTCACAACCGCACGGCCTTGTGCGTCGTAGGTATAAGTGGCAAAGCGAATACCGTTCTCGTCGGTGATACCGGTCAGCGCATTCGGCAGACTGGCTCCACTGGTGTATGCAGCTTCGTTGTAATGGTAGGTGCGGGCTTTGCCATCGAGATAGATGACTGATGTCAGGTTGCCATTGGCATCATAAGCATACTGATAAATTCCATTTGCCGGATCAGTCATTGTACTGATGCGGCTGGAGCCATCGTAGGTGAAGCTGAGTGCACGCCCGGTGTCATCGGTGACTGTGTACTCAGGCGGCCATTGGCATCGTAGCTGAGCGTCTGCGTGCGGCCATCGCGGCTTGAAATCGATAGCAACTTGCCGGAAGAATTGTAGGTTTCTATGGTGTCGTCGGCAGTGATCAGTTACCAGCCGCTTCCACCAACAATTTGAGCCAGCACATCGCCACCGGCCTGCTGATTGATCCAAACTGAGTTTGTCAATCGGAAATATGCCGTCCTGCCGTCAGGACGCGTAGCTGTTATGATTTTGGGATTGACATATAGGCTGCGTTGAAAAGAATGATTCCAGGATGAGCCTGCAGAAGAGCCGCCAGATAAACCCTTAGCGTTGTAGTATCGGGAAAAACTCAAACCTCCAGAAGATACAATGTCGACTTCTTCGGCGTATTTGTTGCCCGTAGCGGTATTCACGGGATTTCCGATACATGAGCCTGATTGAGGTTGACCTGCGTTGATACCTTTATCTGGAATGGTATCGGGGATAGTGCAGATCGTTTCACTAGTTATAGTGCTAACAGGGTCTCCTACATTACATACAGGATATTGCCATACTGCAAGCACATCATAAGTCTGCGACGGAGAAATCTGTTGCACCTTTGCATAACACCGATATGCTGATGCCGACCCAGAAGTAATTGAATGACCGTTTTGATCAGTGGGAATTGTAAACATGCTAAGAATGTTTGCGGTACTTGGACCCGGCACAGGATAGAATGGAGTACCTCTTAAGAGAGTGACTTGGTGCTCACAACCATTTTGTGCTGTTGACGTGTAGTAATTAGGTGCAGAAGGTTCTAGTGGGACTTTTATGATCGGTCCTCGCTCAAACCCATATACACTGGCATTTCCGATAGAAAAGAGGAAAAAAAGACCCATCAATAGTTGTTTCGATTTATTGCAAACAAAACTTCCCGTCATAACTATCCCCTAGACAACTGTTGATTGGCTATTGCTTCAGCGGGTGAAGCAGTGAATACATCCGCCCACAAAACGGTAAAAGAATGCAATTATCGCTATGTGACAAGTGCTTGAAGCACCCCAGAATGAAATGTGAGATTCTTAAAAGCAAGAAATCTTATAACTATCTTTCTAAATCAATGCGCTAAATAGCAGTCTATTTATCCGCTATTCCTCAGTTTTTCTCCATAGATTGATTCTTTGATGAACGAGACAGCTCGATCACCTATCCTTGATAAGAAGGATAGATATTTCAATCTAACTTCATGTAAGAAAAAACTTCTAAAAAATACTCTTTTTAATAAAAAATACAGTGCAGCCTGTACATTAATTTGGCAAAATTGGCCTATTTGCAGATAACCTTTCATTTACCGGGGAAATAAAATGAAATATAAGAGTCTTCAGGAGTTCAGCGCGTATGTCGCCGAACGCAATCCGAATCAGCCGGAGTATATGCAGGCAGTTACGGAAGTCATTGAAAGTTTGTGGCCGTTCATATTGGAACATCCGCGCTACGCCGAGCACGGCTTGCTGGACCGGCTGGTCGAACCGGAGCGGGTGATTATATTTCGTGTGTCCTGGGTGGACGATCACGGCGAAGTCCGGGTCAACCGCGGTTACCGCATCCAGCATAGTTCTTCCATCGGTCCTTACAAAGGCGGTGTCCGGTTTCATCCGTCAGTGAATCTGTCGATTCTTAAATTCCTGGCGTTTGAGCAGACTTTCAAGAATGCGCTGACCACATTGCCGATGGGCGGCGGCAAAGGCGGTTCCGATTTCGATCCGAAAGGCAAAAGCCCCGGTGAAATCATGCGTTTCTGCCAAGCCTTCATCAGTGAATTGTTCCGTCATATCGGCTCGGATACCGACGTGCCCGCGGGCGATATCGGCGTGGGCGGGCGTGAAGTCGGCTTCATGGCGGGTATGATGAAGAAATTATCCAATCGCGCGGATTGTGTGTTTACCGGTAAAGGATTGAGTTTCGGCGGGTCGCTGATCCGCCCGGAAGCAACCGGTTACGGCACGGTGTATTTTGCCCAGGAAATACTGCAACACGCGGGGCGCTCGCTCGATGGCATGCGCGTTTCCGTTTCCGGCTCCGGCAATGTGGCGCAGTTCGCCGTGGAAAAAGCCATGTCGCAGGGCGCTAAAGTGGTGACCGTATCCGATTCCAGCGGCACGATCGTCGACGAAGCGGGCTTCACTGCCGAGAAACTGGCGATTCTGGCGGAGGTGAAAAACCACCTGTACGCGCGCCTCGATGAATACGCCAAACGGGTCAATGTCACCTATCTGCCGGGTGCAAAACCCTGGCATGTACCGGTACAGGTCGCGTTGCCGTGCGCCACGCAAAACGAATTGAACGGCGAAGATGCAAAGATACTGGTCAAGAATGGCGTGATTTGCGTCGCCGAAGGCGCCAACATGCCGTCGACCGCGGAAGCCGTCGAATGCTTCCTGCACAACAAAGTGCTCTATGCGCCAGGCAAAGCCAGTAACGCCGGCGGCGTCGCGACATCCGGTCTGGAAATGAGTCAGAACGCCATGCGCATGTCCTGGACGCGCGAAGAAGTCGATGCGCGCCTGAAGGAAATCATGCAAGCCATCCACAAATCCTGTCTGAAATACGGCACCAAAGCCGACGGCAGCGTGAACTATGTCGACGGTGCGAATATCGCCGGTTTTGTCAAAGTGGCTGAGGCGATGCTCGGTCAAGGTGTGATCTAAAACCAGTTCGTCATAGTTAGAATCAGAAGTGGATTTCGGGCTCTTACAGCGCTGCTGTGAGAGCCCGAATTCATTGTAGAATATCAACCAGCGTTTTTTCCATCTTGTCAGTGAGTCCGCACGGTTAATAGCCATGAAAAATTTTCTTTTTGTATTGATACTATTAGCTTACGCTGGAATATCAGCGGCAAGTCAGGACAGCGATTTCCTCGGCGCCCGGGATGCCTTCCAATCGGGCAACGTCAAACTTCTCGACGATTACGCGAAACGGCTGCAGCGCCATGTGCTGTGGCCTTATGTCGAGTATTACCAGTTGCGCATGGCATTGCGCACCGCCGATAGCGCGCAAATCCGCTCCTTCCTGGCACGTTACGACAGCGATCTGGTCGCGGACCGGTTGCGCGGCGACTGGCTCAAAATGCTCGGCAAGAATCAGCAATGGCCGCTTTTCGATGCCGAGTATTCTTTAGTGGTCCATAAAGATACCGAGTTATTGTGCTATCACTACCAACGCCGTCTGAACGCCAACGATAATGCCGTGCTGACCGGCACGCGTGCATTATGGTTTACACCGTCCAGCTTGCCGGATAGCTGCACCCCGGTTTTTCAAGCGCTCATTTACAGCAAAAAGATCACTTTGGAAGATATCTGGAGCCGGATCCGCTCAGCTTTGGAAGAAGGTCAAACCGGTGTGGCTACTCACGTGAATCGCTATTTACCCAGTCACGAAGCGTTAAACAGCACCGAGTTGAATAATGCCGCGAAAAATCCGCTGCGCTACCTGGATACTTTGAAGCAAAAAATCCACACGCGCAGTGATCGTGAAATTGTCTTGTTTGCATTGCTACGCCTGCTGCGCAACGATACTGATCAGACCTATAAGCAATGGCTGAAAATCAAGAACCAGCTCACCGCATCCGATCGCTCATATTTTCTGGCACGATTGGGACATCGCGCCGCCATGCGGCATGATCCGCGCGCCCTGGATTGGTTCAGAGAAGCGCAAAATACCGCACATCCCTACCCGGCATCGGATACCGTGCTGGCGTGGCAGGTGCGTGCCGCCTTGCGAGTCGCCGATTGGAGTGAAGTGCTGAAAACCATCGACCGGCTGTCACCGGCCGAGCAGCACACGGATACCTGGCGTTACTGGAAAGCGCGCGCGTTGAAGGCAAAAGGCAAAACGCTGAACGCCAATCAGATTTTTATTCCGCTCAGCGACGAGCACAGTTTTTACGGTCAACTGGCCAGAGAAGAACTGGGCGCCACGCTCAGCATCGCGGAAAAAACCTACCGCGTCAGCAACGGCGAAGTATCCGCAATGGAACGCAAAACCGGAATTCAGCGCGCTTTGGCATTTTCGCGCATGAATTTACGCACCGAAGCGTACCGGGAATGGAGCTGGACGACGCGGAATTTCAGTGATGCAGAGCTGCTGGCCGCGGCGGAAGTCGCCCGCCGCCAGGGCTTATACGACCGTGCCATCAATACCGCTAATCGCACCCTTTCGCAGCATGATTTCAATTTGCGCTTTTTGTCGCCGCACCGTGAAACACTCAAAAAAGTTCTGCAGCAGCATGAGCTCGACGAAGCCTGGGTGTTCGGTTTGATCCGCCAGGAAAGCCGTTTTATTGCGGACATCAAGTCGCATGCCGGAGCGGCCGGTTTGATGCAGTTGATGCCCGCGACTGCGGAATGGGTTGCCAAACGGTTGGGCATAGCGAATTTCCGTCAGCATCTCGTGGTCGACGTGAATACCAATTTGCAATTGGGTACGTATTATCTCAAACATGTGCTCAGCACATTGGATAATCAGCCGCTGCTGGCCTCCGCCGCCTACAATGCCGGGCCGGGCCGGGCCAAGCGCTGGCGTGACAATGCGGTGCCGCTGGAAGGCGCGATTTATGCGGAAACCATCCCGTTCAACGAGACGCGCGATTACGTCAAAAAGGTCTTGAAGAATTCGGTGTACTACGCCAAGGTTCTCGATCATGGACACGATGCGCCGACGCTCAAGGAGCGCCTGGGCGTTGTGCGCGCAGCCAAGTAACTTTTTATTTGCCAAAACAAATCATGAAAACTTATCTTGTGGGCGGCTCCGTACGTGATGAGCTACTTGGATTGCCGGTCAAGGATCATGACTATGTCGTGGTGGGCGCTTCACCCGAGGATATGGTGCAACTTGGCTATCGTCCGGTCGGCAAGGATTTTCCGGTTTTTTTGCATCCGCAAACACACGAGCAGTATGCACTGGCGCGCACGGAACGAAAAATTTCGCGCGGCTACAAAGGGTTTGAAGTGTTCACTTCGCCGCAAGTCACTTTGCAAGAAGATCTGGCGCGGCGCGACCTGACCATCAATTCGATCGCCAAAGATGAAGATGGCAATATCATCGATCCTTTTAACGGTGTGGCCGACCTGGAAGCGGGCATTCTGCGTCACATCAGCCCCGCCTTTTCCGAAGACCCCGTGCGCATTCTCAGAGCGGCGCGTTTTGCGGCGCGTTTCAATTTTCACGCCGCTCCAGAAACGCTCGCCTTGATGAGCGATATGGTGCATAACGGCGAAGTGGATGCGCTGGTGCCGGAACGCGTGTGGCAGGAACTGTCGCGCGGGTTGATGGAAAAAAATCCGGCACGGATGTTCTACATGTTGCGCGAATGCGGCGCGCTGGCGCGCATCGTGCCCGAGGTCGATGTGCTGTTCGGCGTTCCGCAACCGGCGCATGCACATCCGGAAATCGATACCGGCGTGCATATCATGCTGGCGATCGATTATGCCGCCGCGCAAAACTATTCACTGCCGGTGCGTTTTGCCACCCTGACGCATGATCTGGGTAAAGGCACGACACCGCCCGAGGAATGGCCGCGCCATATCGGTCATGAAGCGCGCAGCATCGAACTGACGCAGAATTTATGCGAACGCATCCGCGCGCCCAAGGATGTGCGTGACCTTGCCTTGCTGGTCGCCCGTTATCACGGCGACGTACACCGGGCGGAAGCGTTGAGACCATCCACCATGGCGGATATGTTGCAGGCGGTCGATGCTTACCGCAAACCCGGCCGCTTCGACGAATTCCTGCAGGCTTGCGCGTGCGATTTTCATGGCCGCCCCGGCTATGCAACGAAACCTTATGTGCCAGCGGAACGGTTTCAGCACGCCTATGGCGCAGCCAAAAGCGTCGACGCCGGTGCAATTGCAGCCGGATTACGTCAGCGCATCACCGATTCCTCCGAATTACCCGTGGCTATCAACGCCAGTGTGCGCGAAGCGCGCATTGCCAGAATAAAAACCGCCTTCAGCTTAAATTCGGCAGCTCATTAAATCTTACCGGACGAAAGACGGTAGTGATGATACCGATGGGATTCTTCTCACCACCCCCATTACCGCATCGCCTCCCATAGCAAGGCACTCAACAGATAATCATTCGTTTAGTTCGAAAAGAATGCTTCATCATGAAGATCATGTTTTTCACTTTCGCTTATCGTGTATTATGTCAATGACTTTAATCGATCGATTGCCAAATTTCGGGACAAGAAAGGGAGGAGAACATGACATTTCACATATTCCATATTAACGAAGTATATTCCAATGCTGCAGGAACCGTTCAGTTCATTGAGTTTAAAGGAGATGCCGATGATCAGGATGAATGGGCCGGGCATACCATCACTTCGACAAACGGTGTCACCACGAATACCTACACCATTCCTACGAACCTCCCCAGCGAGGCGACTCTCAACAAGACGGTGCTGGTTGCGAGCCAGGGATTCGCGGATTTGGGCATCGTAACACCCGATTACATTGTGCCAAACGGTTTTTTGTTCACTGGCAGCGGCACGGTGAATTTTCCCGGAATGATTGGCGGCAAGATCACTTACGCCAGCTTACCGACTGACGGAATCAAGTCGCTGAATCCCGATAGTTCCACTGATATCAATTCTCCGACAAATTTTGCCGGCAAGACCGCTACAGTACCCAGTAACATTTTCTCCGGTACTGATGGCCCTGACAATTTGACCGGCACCTCCGGCGATGACTACATTCTGGCTTCCGGCGGAAATGATACCCTGGATGGGTTGGGCGGAAACGATACCCTGGGCGGAGGTTTGGGTATCGATACCGCAATCTATCACAGCAACCGCGCAAATTATACGGTTAGCGGCACTAGCTCCGGGCTCAGTGTTACGGGAGCGGAGGGTAACGATAGCTTAACCGGTATCGAACGCTTTCAATTCGCCGACAAAAAAATCGCCATCGACCTCGGCACCGGACAATCGGCCGGCAACACCGTCAAACTCATCGGTGCCGCGTTCGACGCGCCGACCATTCAGGCACATCCGGATTATGTCGGCGTTGGTCTCAATTTGTTCGATTCTGGTCAAAGTATGCTGCAAGTCGCGCAACTCGTCGTCGGCGTATTGGGCAATCCCAGCAACGACGCTTTTGTCGATCTCGTGTACCAGAATGTAGTGGGCAGCGCGCCTTCCCCGGCGGATCACAATTTTTATGTGGGATTGCTGACAGGTAGCGGCGGCTCAATGACGCAAGCGCAATTGCTCGAAATCGCGGCCAACTCGGATATCAATGCAACGAACATCAATCTGGTCGGACTGCAGCAAACCGGTGTAGAGTTTATTTAATCTCTTTGCGTTGTCTACAGTATTCGGAAGAATACTGTAGATGAACAACCATAAAAACACTCACTTGACCTTATTGGATCACCATCACCAGGAGATCTGGCGGTTATATCACGCCCGGCTGCAGAAGGTAGTTTGGCGGAACGCTTCCACGTCAGCCGGTCAACGTTTATGCCATACTGAAACGCACCGGATTGCAGAAATTTACCCTGCGTAACAGCAGTATCAATCATCGCTCAAGATGTTGCAGTACGGCCTGAAACACTTGGCTAAGGTTGCACAAATCACCCAGGAACATCTCAAGCCCGCAACCAAACGCTATCCAAGTCTTACCCCGGTGAGCTTGTTCACTTCGATACCGAATGGCATCCCTTCCTGAAAGAGCGCTCAGCACTTAGATTAATCCGCCAACTCATTCTCCACCAGCTTAACCCAATACGCCGCACCCAGCGGCAGAATCTCGTCGTTAAAATCGTAGTTCGGGTTGTGCAACAGACAACTGCCATCCGAGCTGCCGTTGCCGATCCAGATATAACATCCCGGTTTTTGTTGCAGCATGAAGGCGAAATCTTCGGCGCCCATGCTCGGGGTCGGTGCGGTATTGACGCATTGTTCACCGGCGACTGCGGTAGCGGCGCGGATGGCGCCGGTAGTTTCAGCGGGGCTGTTGAGCGTGACCGGGTAGCCGGGATTATCGGGGTTGAATTGGATGTCGGCGCGAATTCCGAAGCTCTGAGCGGTGCTTTCAGCCAGATGGCGGATGCCGTGTTCCAGTTGTTCGCGCACGGAATTTTTGAAACTGCGGAAGGTGCCGCGTACCACGGCCGAATCCGGCAACGCGTTCCAGGTATTGCCGCCATGCACTTGCGTGACGCTGACCACGGCTGCATCGGCGGGATCGATGCGGCGGCTGACGATGGTTTGCAGTTGCGTGATCAGGTGTGCCGCAGCAACCAGCACATCGTTGCCGAGATGCGGCATGGCCGCGTGGGTGGCTTGACCTTTTAAGGTGATTGCAAAGCAATCAAACGACGCCATCATCGGGCCGGATTTGACGGCAAAATGCCCCACCGGGATATCCGGAAAATTATGCATGCCGAACACCCGCTGCGCCGGAAACTGCTCGAACAAGCCTTCGTTGATCATTTGATGCGCACCGGCACGGCATTCTTCCGCCGGTTGAAAAATGAAATACACGGTACCGTCGAAACGGCCGTACTTGGCGAGATAACTTGCGGCACCGAGCAGCATGGCGCAATGTCCGTCGTGGCCGCAGGCGTGCATTTTGCCGTCGTGGCACGAAGCGTGATCGAAACGGTTTTGTTCCTGGATATAGAGCGCATCCATATCGGCGCGCAACGCAATGCTGTTGTTGCCGCCGCCGCGGCGTAAAACGCCGACGATGCCGGTTTTTGCCAAGCCCTGATGAACTTCGATTCCGGCTTGTTGCAGTTGCCCGGCTATTAGCCGGGCTGTTGCGGTTTCTTCGAATGCCGTTTCCGGATGTTGATGAATGTGTTTGCGCCAGCGCTGCATGTCGGCATGCAGCACCCGGATTTCTGCAGGAATGATCATAGTCAGTCAGTAATTGGTATTAAATAATCCCGGTATACCACATTAAATCTGAACCGGCGACTAAAACACAGCGGCGTCATGCATTGACTGCAGCACGCGCCGCAGCCAATGCACCTTTCACGTGGCTTGAGCCTCAGCGCCAGCTCAATACCACATAGCGCGATACGTCGTCATCCCGCACTAATAGCAGTACCTTATTATTGGCGCTGCTTTTCACCGCGCGTTCAAACTCCGCGGCGGTATTGACCGCCTTGCGATTCACTTCCAGGATCACGCTGCCGCGACCGATGCCCGCCATGGTAGCTACCGATCCGGGCGCTACTTCGGTAACGATAACACCTTTTCCGGCTTTGATACCCAATTGCTTTGCCAGATCGGCGGTGATCGTTTGCACTTTCAAACCCAATTTTTCACTGGCTTGCGATGACTCTTCCATCGCCAGTTTATTGTCGGTCAGTTTGTCGATTTTCACGGTAATGCTGCGCTGCTTGCCGTCGCGGACGATGTCGAATTCCACTTTACTGCCCGGCTGCTCCATTGCGACTTGGTTGCGGAAATCACCGGTTTCACTCACCGGTCGCCCCTGAAAGCTGACAATGACATCCCCGGCCTTGAGCCCCGCTTTGTCGGCCGGCGAGTTTTTGGTCACCTGGGCAATCAGGATGCCTTTTTCATTTTTCAAATCGAAGGATTTGGCCAAATCGGCGGTCAACGGCTGAATCATGATGCCGAGATAGCCGCGCACCACTTCGCCCTTTTCGATCAATTGATTGGCAATGCGTTGCACCAGATTGATCGGAATGGCAAAACCGATGCCCATATAACCGCCGCTGCGGCTGAAAATGGCGGTATTCATGCCGATCACTTCGCCGTCCAGATTCACCAGCGGTCCACCGGAATTGCCGGGATTGATCGCGGCGTCGGTTTGAATGAAGTCTTCGTAATCGTTAATACCAAGCGATGTTCTGCCTTTTGCGCTGACTACACCGACCGTCAGGGTATGGCTCAGGCCGAAGGGATTGCCGATGGCGACCACCCATTCGCCGACTTCCAATTGGGAATAATCGCCGATTTGCACTACGGGCAGCCCGCTTGCTTCGATTTCGATCACGGCGATATCCGATTTGGGATCGGTTCCTTTGATTTTTGCTTCAAACTCACGGCCATCGAGAAACTTGACGCTGATTTTGTCATTCCCTTCGACCACATGATTATTGGTCAGGATGTAGGTTTTATTACCGTGCTTATTATCCGCAGCGAAAACAAATCCTGAGCCCTGCCCGACTACGGAACGTTGTTTTCCCTGTTGCTTGCCTTTCCCTTCGGGCGCGTTGTAACGTGGCATATCCGGGAAACGATCGCCAAAAAAACGTTTAAACAGATCATCCCCGAACGGCCATTGCTGTCCATCACCAAACGGTACGCCGAACGGCGACATTTGCGCTGCTTCAGATTCCCGTTCAACCTGAATCAACACCACTGAAGGTGAAACTTTGCGCGCCACTTCAGCAAATGCCTTGCTGGTCTGCCGCAAACTTTCCACGCCGTTTCCCTGTTGCGCGAATAAATCAACCGGCATTAACAGCGCCAGTATCAACAGCATAAAAATACGATATCCACACATGATCGCTCCTCTAATTGACAAAAAACAATCGAATCGTAGTATTTGATAGATTGAAAGACCTATAGTTTAGGGTGCCTAGCACAAATTACAAGTAACCCTCATGCCATGATCAAATCTGCTAGTATTTTTTATTTCAGGATGAACACACATGATGATTGTCATTTCTCCGGCAAAAACACTGGATTTCGAAACGCCTCCGATCACCCGGGAACACACACAACCCGATTTTCTCGACGATTCGGCACAATTGATCGATGTGCTCAGAAAGCTGGAGCCGGATCAGATCGGCACGTTGATGTCGATCAGCCCGAAACTGGCAATCTTGAACTCGAATCGCTATTTTTCCTGGAAACGGCCGCTCACCCCGGACAATGCCAAACAAGCTATCTTCGCATTCAAAGGTGACGTTTACACCGGTTTGGATGCGGAAACCATGACCGCAGCGGAACTGGCTTTCGCACAAAAACATTTGCGCATGCTGTCAGGCTTGTACGGCGTGTTGCGCCCATTGGATCTGATGCAGCCGTACCGGCTGGAGATGGGTACGCAACTCAAGAATCCACGCGGCAATAACCTGTACGAATTCTGGGGAGATAAAATCACCCAGGCGCTCAATCAAGCTATGGCAAAACAAGAAGACGATATTCTGATCAACCTTGCCTCCAATGAATATTTCCAATCCATCCAACTCGACAAACTTAACGCACGAGTTATCACCCCGGTTTTCAAGGATCAGAAAAATGACGTTTACAAAATTATCAGCTTCTTCGCCAAGAAGGCGCGCGGCATGATGAGCCGTTACATCATCCGGAACAAACTTACAGAACCCGATACCATTAAAAACTTTGACGTGGCGGGCTATCAGTTCAGCACAGCGGATAGCTCAAAGGATGAATGGATTTTCACCCGCGCGGAATCCAGATCCGCATAACCTGCAGCAGTGACTTTTTAACTTTCTGGCAGACTCAATCGATGCGCGCGAATAAACCCGTAGAATTGGCGAAAAACTATGTCACGTTATCCAACCATCACGACCTCGCGTTAATCAGACCCTTGTTCGCTGATGATGCTACTTATTACTCCGCCTATTTTGGTGAATATAAAGGAAGTGCCGCTATTCACGTCATGATGATCAGCTTTTTCGATCATTTTCCCGATGCACATTGGGATGTGTCAACGTATCGCGGCATTGAAAATGATGGCGCAGAGTTTGAATTTTTAATGACCGGCACGGATGCCACTTCCGGAGAGCGGGTGAGAAGAAGCGGCGTAGAACGCATATACTTTACCCTGGAAGGATTGATCAAGCATATTGCCGTTTACAAACCCGGCAATATGCCGCAGTCGGACTAACATACTAATGACCGGAAGCATTGTTTAAATTTGCAGATAACGCTATCCTGATAAGTCATATCAATTTTTAGACTAGATAAGACCATAATGACACAAGATGAGCAAAAACGTGCAGTCGCAGCCGCTGCAATCGAGCATATCCCGGTTGGATGTATCGTTGGAGTTGGAACAGGTTCCACTGCCAACTACTTTATTGACGAATTAGCCAAAATCAAAAATAAAATCGAAGGTGCGGTCGCCAGTTCGGATGCAACAGCGCAACGCCTAAAAGGTCACGGTATCGAAGTACTCGATCTGAATAACGTCATTGACCTTCCTGTGTACGTCGACGGCGCGGATGAAATCACCGAACATTTACATATGATCAAAGGCGGTGGCGGCGCATTGACCCGGGAAAAAATCGTCGCAGCAGTAGCACGGAAATTCATCTGTATTACCGATCAGAGCAAACTGGTCAATATTCTTGGTAACTTCCCGCTGCCTGTTGAGGTCATACCAATGGCGCGTAGTTATGTCGCGCGTGAAATCGTGCAACTGGGCGGACATCCGGCATTACGTCAAGGGTTCGTTACTGACAATGGAAACATTATTCTGGATGTGCATGGCTTACAAATCATGAATCCGGTCGAATTAGAAGGAACACTCAATCAAATTACTGGCGTTGTCACCAATGGCCTTTTTGCCCGACGCCCGGCGAATACGCTATTATTGGGAACAGATAACGGTGTCCGGACAATTACTATCTGATTAACAAATCAATCTTCGGCATAAGTATAAACTTACAAACTTCGAAATCCTCAAGAGGCAATTCATGGCAAACAAAGAACATATTTCCAAGCAGTTCGATGCTGATCTTGAAGAAGTGCGCACACGCGTTTTGCAAATGGGTGGCTTTGTCGAAGAGCAGATCGAATGCGCAATTGAAGCGCTAACTACTGGTAATGAAGAACTGATTGATCAGGTTATTACCCGTGACCATCGCGTCAATGCGATGGAGGTTTCGATTGATGAGATCTGCAATCAGATTATTGCGCGCAGACAGCCGACTGCGAGTGATTTGCGGATGATTATGATGGTGATTAAAACAATTACCGACCTGGAACGCATTGGTGACGAAGCGGCAAAAATAGCACGCATGGCAAAGTTGATCTACGCATCAGATCGTATGCACATTCCACGTTTTAATGAAGTCAAGCATGTTGCCAGTATCGCTATGGATATGCTGCATAAAGCACTTGATTCCTTTGCCCGGCTGGATCTGAATGCTGCCGCGCAAATTGTGCGGCAGGATGAATTCGTTGATGAAGAATTCCGTTCGATCTTGCGTCAATTAATCACTTTCATGATGGAAGATCCAAGAAAAATCTCCACTTGTCTGGAAATTGTATTTATCGCCAAAGCCATTGAACGCATTGGAGATCATGCCAAAAACATGTCCGAATACGTTGTGTACATGGTAAAAGGCAAGGATGTGCGCCACGTAACAGCCGACCAGATTGAGCAGGAAATCAAGGAATAAGCAAAGAGATTTTCTAGGGATGCAAAAGCGCCCTACAGGATTGGAATCAGCGATTCCAGCAATCCGCAATACTTCCACCCGCACCCTGAGCTCCCGTATTGCTCAAAGTCAGTGTGCCACATACATCACCGGCCATCGAACCAACCGGAACGGCTTGTAGTATAAATGTATTATCTGCCACGGCTTGAAGCGATATATTATATTGTGCTGTACCGCTTCTCGGCGACTGCGTAACAGGTAGTGTCACCGCGATATCATCTCCCCCTGTATTTGCTATGCCATTAGCACCGACCGTCGCGTCATATTGATTATTTTGGCTGTAAAAACGCTCCATAAATTGCGCGTTTTCATAAAGCAATGACTTTGCAACAGCCCGGTTAGATTGCCTCACATAGTTCTGATAAGACGGAAACGCGACTGAGGTAAGAATACCCAGAATAGCAACCGTAATCATAAGCTCAACCAAAGTAAAGCCAGCGGCCTTAAATGAAAAGAAAGTTGAATTCATAACCCTTTTGATCTCCTCGAATCTAATTTTCATTATACTTATTGAATTTACTTCAATGCATCAGCTCTCGCCACGTGACTCTGCCACGTAGTCCGGCAGCACCTTTCGCTGTTGTCGTCAGCGCGAGCGTACCATCTGCTGTAGAGAAAACAAGGTCATCACTATCTGTATGACCTCTGATACGTGTAACTCCACCCACAGAAAATCCAATTTCTATTCCCGCTGACAAACCGTCGTCAAGCCCGAGCACTCTATTTCTATTGATGTCAAATGCTGGAGAAGAGAGCATGCCTCCTGTCAAAAAATCGACTGCATTTACGAATCCTCTACCTCCAAAATCGCAAGGCGATGCAGAAGGCACAATACTATTGAAAACAAAAATTCCATCTTCGAGGCTAGGTACGCCGGTCAACCTCTCCCCACTAACAGGTAGATTTGCGTACCAACCCTTAATCGTCGTTGAATACGACACCGAATTTTGCGTTGCTGTTCTAACAGTTCCATCCGTTATCACCTGTTGAACAAGCATTCCTGCCGTTACTGTAGCTACGGTATTATTATCCCATATCCCGTAGATTGTCTGAGTATTGGTACTGGTGGTATCTGCAGTTTCCAAGTATTTTCCTGTACCGAATAAAACCAATTGCCCGCCTTTGGGATGAAAGCTTACAGAAGGTGGAGCAATAATCGGTTTCGATGTACCGGATACAAATAAAGGTGTTCCGCCAATCGCCACATTCCAACTTGAGGATGTAGCCGAGCTTACGTCAAATTTCCACAAATTCCCCTTGATATCACCAGCATAAATCACATCGGCCTTACCATTGCCATTAGTATCAAACGGTATCGGTGTCGAAAGACCATTTCCAGTACCGGAACCGGCAATCAACTTGATGTAATCAGTTCCGATCGTCCAGCTGCCATCCTCGCCTCCTGTAATAAACAGGATATAAAGAACTGCCTTACCGCCTGTGCTGTTATAACCATTTCCAACTATCACGGCCCATTGATTGTTCTCCATTTTGACGATCTGCATTGCTTGACCGGTAAACGAATTAATTTGCGGCAAGTTGTGACTATAACCCATGTCGCTATCATCGGCGCTGGTAAACTCCCACAGCAATATATTTGCAGCATTCGCTCCAGTAAAAGTCGGCGCTGATTTTGATGTATCGGTTGGATTTGTAACATCCAGTGCATAGTACCCTTGACCACCGCCATTCATGCCACCAACAAGAATACTTTTCCAGTTCGAAGTTAATGTCGAGTAAACATCCCCCATCATGGGCGATCCATCGACAAAATAGCGATGATTGGAGGTATAGTTCTTGTCCGTTAACCAGCTTAGATTTCCATAAGCTGTACTCGGGACATAAACCAACTGTTCTTTACCGGCATTTGCAGTTGTACATCCTGCCGTCACCCCGGCAATGCAAGCATTAAATCCATGTAGCATCCCATCGTTGGCACCAACGTATAGCATTGGAGTTCGGTCCTTGTAGCTATTCTTGAATGATGCGTAACCAGGATGATCCACATCCGAATAACCCGCCGTAGGCTTTCCAACATAGAGTGGACCTGAGTTGACGATATCACCCAATTTACTGTTTGGACGAGTACGGAAATTATTAATGGATGTAGAGCTGGCACAAGTGAACGTTCCAGTCGCACCCTCATGCGCTGAATCTCCCCGTAAAAATGCCACCCTCTCCGGGCCGCAATTATCGGTAGTACCTGCAGAATTTTTGTTGAGAAAAGCTTTTTGTGCAGTGGTTAAATTAGCGTATTCAAAAGAAACCCCATCACTAGTACCTTTCGTGATAATGACGCGAGAAGCTGGCGCAATTGTTCCCGGCGCAAGTGAAACCTGCCCGGCATCCCATTCAGTGGTGCCCAGTACTCCGGCAGAGCTAATTGGAATCGACAACAATTGGCCACTCCAATCACCACTATTAAACTTTGCTTGATAAACGCGGCCGTTTGTCATTAACGAATTTGAATTGGCCGCTACAGCAGAAGCTGAGCCTGTCCGCGCCACGATATGCGATAGTGTGTTGGATAAAGCATTCGCAAAACTGGTTGGATCGGCAGCACTAAAAAAAGCGCCTCGGCCGTTTACAGCAGCATGCCAGAGATCATCTACTTTTGCGGGATCACTTGCGGTTGGATCAGGCCACGACTCCGATCCGGATGGCAATGTAGTACGTGTTCCGTTAACTCCTAAACCCACTGTAAAAGTAACCATATGCTGCCAAAAGGCAGGATCAGCAGGATTAGTGGGAACATTATTTGATAAATCACTACGCAAATCATTCTTCCAATAATTTATTGCCACATCGGCTAGCGTATTACTGTAACTATCAGAATAAGGGAGCGCAGGTGCATAGGTATAAGTTGCAGGTACCGCTGGCGAAGAATTATTAGTAATAGAAGAACCTGCCAGATTGTCGGAATTGCCTACACTTGGCGCGGTACTATCATTCCAGTAACCATCCGTCATTAAGATATTGTAATTTTGACGACAAGAGTGTTGCGTACCTCCTGTGGATCCTGGGTTTTCACCCCAAGGACCTTTGTCATCCGTTCGTTGAAAGTATTTCCCTACTTTGTCAACAGCGGTCCTGAGTGGTGTCCCCAGTGCAGGAATATCTTGGGTATAAAGATTATTAAAGAAACTTGTTCTATCGGTACCGGTAAATTGTCTGACACCACTAACCACAACACTCGTTGACACACCATCTATAGTCGAGGTAGCCTGATTAATCGTAGCGAACCCAACGCGCATGGTATTCCCCTGCGCGACAAAAGCTTTACCTACACCAGCGCGCGCCAACAATACACGAGAACGATAATAGGTATACCAATTGGCAAAGTTTTGAATTTCTTCACTGTAAGTACAGTTAGGTGCAGCAGCACAATCGGAGCGATTTGCTCCACCAACATAAGTCGAAGTAGAAGATTTTATTTCAACCTGCGTATAACTACTGGCTGAATTGGTAGGGCCACTGTTATATTTGAAATAGACAGCAGGATAAAAAGTTTTTGATGAGCTGGATGAAAGAGTTCCATCACTTTTGAGCCAGCGCGAAGTTTGTGTATTGTTAACCGTAAGATTGCGACATCCTGCCGCAGTATTCAATGGATTATGGTAAGCACACGTAGAACTGGCGTTACTCATCAATGATCCATCCGAGTTACTCCAAGGTTGATATCTTATTGTAGGATCGTAATAAATCCGGTTGACATAACTGGAACGTAACGAAGCAGAGTATTTATTAGCAGAATCAAAATCGATGGAATAGTTGCTGTAATCTGCCGCACCATAAACCCCTGATGCGCGAGGAAACATGAAATACACATCTTGAACAATCAAATCTTCCGGTAAAATCTCAAACTGCATTGATCCAGAATCATCCAGTGTAAACATGATATTGGGAGAAATATTGCCTCCCAGAAAGAGGGGAGTATTCGAGAGCGGCGATAGCGCTTGAACGCTGCTTGCTAAAAAAACCAGAGAAAAGCTAACCGCATTTCCTATCGTTAAAAATTTTCTCTTCATGATCTTTGCATCCTTATAGTCTTTTATATTCCTACGGCCTAAAAACTTCTTGCAACCAAACGACGGTACCCTGTTTGGCTCCTTGCGCCCGAACCGTAATACGGTAGTAATATCTTAAAAAATTACCGGGTGGCGTTTTTTGAATCCCTTCGATCAAATAAGTCGGTGCTGGTACGCCAGCCGGCAAAATAGGTGCGGTGTATGCAACACCGTCAACTCTAAAAGTATTGCCTGCAACATAACCGATAGGGCAAGTCGGAGTGCAGTATGTCGTCCATGAAGGCGTACTTGGAGCATCGACGCCGGAGCCGTAATAACAAAATCCGTCCGTGCAGTTTGTATCGAATTCACTCATCCCTTCAATCGATCTGGGGGAATTCGTGGAAGGGTCATTATCGCGAATATGATGCTCGGCATACCGCAAAGCCATTTCAGCCGCTTGGGTTGCAATCATACGATCCCGTATATTGGCGGACATCCGTTCTTCTACCGTCGCCATTTTTGCAGCTGTTATCCCAAGAAGTGACAAAACCAGCAAGAAAATCAGACCTGTTACGAATACTGCTCCACTTTGCCGCTGCCGAAGAGAAAATTCTATATTCATGGCGTACCATTGATGCGATTACGTAAATTAAATGTCGCCGTAAAGGCCCTTCTTAATCGTCTATCGGATGGAATTGCGATTGATGTTCCACTGCAATCAAGGTAATTACCTGCAGAAACAACATTGGTCTTTTCCGAGCGAACCAAAACGCAAACACGTGCGGTAACAACATCATTCCAATCCGCAGGTAACTCGATATACTGATCGACGGATTGATCACCGTCGTTATCTATTCCATAAAGAATTTGTAAATCTTCTACGTTGCTTAATAAAACTTGACCTGATGGCGGCGCTCCTGGCACGGTTGGTGTAGCGGAAATTTGACCCGCGCACTGCAATTCCGCGTTAGCAGCATCAATATTGAAATAATTTTGAATGATCGTACCTGCAACAGCTACCCCAGTACCTCCGCAATCGCTATCCCCAATTGCGCCCTCATATTGCAAAGTCAATGTATCCGCTATGCCGGTACCACCATTAGTGCCGCTAATTGCAGTTCCGGCGAAAGCTACTTTAAAGCCCGTGAAAGGCATTTCCACATGTCCGGCTTGCTTGATGCTGCGTCCAATAATCTCCAGCGCGAAACGTCCGCCTTCTTGTACGCGCGCATTATCTTCTTGTTCGCGGAAAACTTGCCGGCTGCTGACAAATACGCTGCCGATAACAAGCAGCAATACCAAACCTATTGTCATGCCAACCATCAACTCGACCAGAGTAAATCCACGCTGAATCCCCGGAACACCATCTCTCCGATAGTCCGTGAATCTATTTTGGTTGGCTGATGAAGCCATCATGGCGCAAACCTTGTGACAAAACACCGTGTATTTACACCTACAGGGCAGTTTGGATCAGCGTTAGGATCAACATCGACATTCATTTCTTTCTCTGTCCACATCAGTATAATTAAATACCCCGCTGCTAAGCTTCCATTCACCGTTCCAACTCCACCAGGAAGTAATCTTGCGTTTGCTGTGTTCCATTGCGCATGATCATAAGCAGCCATTTGTGTCGGATTGCATGCGCTGGCTACACAATCCGAGCTACTGGGGATACTTGCCGAAAGTGCATCGTATGCACCGGCAGTTACACCAGCAATATTGGCACGCATACGATCGGCAATATCCTCTGTTTGTTTACTGGCTATCGAACGATAGTATGCGACATTGTTGCCACGTGCACCTGACACAACCAGCGCTGCCATACTCAGCAAACCAAAAGACACAATCAGAATCGTAATGAGCACTTCTATCAAACTAAAACCGCTAGCTTGAATTTGTCGTTGTACTAAGGATTTTCTGTTTATCCGCATGCTCTGCCCGTCTCAGTACGAAAACGTCCCTGCATATTCAAGATAATGGCTTTGGAATACGATGCTCCCCGGCTGTCACATAATGTAAAAGTATCGTTGGATCCCATCGAAAAACCATTAGCCGTGAATATCACTCTTGGCTTAGTTCCGGCAAATGTATTGCCACCGGTGAAAGCAGTGCCAACTTGCAGAATTTCCTCACCAGCCTCAACCACACCATTGTTATTGATATCCGAAAAGACCAGCCAGCCATTCGACCAGATAACCCCACCAGTGCAACCGGTACCGTTTGTACTTGGGCAAAGGGTAATGGAACTGCTACGGCGAATGGCTTCACTTTTCGCTAAAGCCAGCGCGGAATAAAAGTTATTGCTTTGCATCATCAGCAAATTGTCTTGTACAAATGTGCGATAACTTGGCACAGCAAGCGATAGCAAAATGCTAGCAATGCTCATTGTGACGAGCAACTCGATCAAAGTTAAACCATTCTGGTATAGCTGATCAGCCAGCGATCTTTCTTTCATTTGAATATTTCCATACCATCTTTTAAGTTGATTTGCGGCTAGCTACCGGCTAGATTTTAGCGGCCACAATTTAGACAAACTTTAGCTTTTCAAGCACAATCTTACGTTTCAAACAATTTATCAATTCAGCACAAAACGTTATTACACGATCCGTATGGAACAGCATTTTCCTTACCAAGACTTTTTCCCTCAGCGCAAACACAAGTAATTCGTTCGTTATGAAACAAGATGTCGTTATCATTGGCGCTGGGATCATAGGGCTCGCAACTGCAGAACGTCTTTTAGCTCAGAACGCTAAAGTTACGATTCTGGAGCGCAATAGAACCGGAGAAGAGGCATCTTGGGCGGGTGGCGGCATCTTGTCTCCGCTTTGCCCGTGGGATTATGCGGATGAGGTTACTCGTCTCACCCGCTACAGCGCGCAGCTATTCCCAGCTTGGATTTCCGTTTTACACAACACAACCGGAATCGATTCCGAGTATGCAATATCCGGCATGCTGATATTACCGCCGTTTGATGCAGAAACCGCGCAGCAATGGTGTTTCAGACGAGAAATTAGAATTGAGCAGCATACAGCTGATGACATTTATGCAATGAATCAAAATGCCGAAGCTGATGCACTAAAGCCGCAAGATCACGCCTTATTTTTGCCGGATGTTGCGCAGATCCGCAATCCAAGACTCTTACGTGCGTTGCGAAGCCGTGTTGAACTATTGGGAGGGAAGATTGTTGAAAACTGCACGGTTAATCACCTTAAAACCGCACACCAACAAATACAAGCCATTGATTCATCGTGCGGCGAATTTGCCGCGGACTGCTGTATCGTTTGCGCAGGCGCATGGAGTAAAGAAATACTGGGAATTCACGCGCCCGAACTGTATATCAAACCGATTAAAGGGCAAATGCTGTTATTTAAATTCGATGCGCCGCCAATTCAATCCATCATCGTGCAAAATAACGTTTATCTCATCCCGCGCCGCGACGGTCATTTACTCATTGGCAGTACTTTGGAAGATACCGGATTCGATAAGCAAACAACGGTAGCCGCTCGCGATTATTTGTTGCAGCACGCCCAAGCCATTTTACCTGAGCTTCATGGAATGCCGATCAAGCAGCAGTGGTCAGGATTACGTCCGGCCTCGCCGGAAAACATCCCGACGATTGGCCGTCATCCAGTGATTCGTAATCTGCTGATTAACAGCGGCCACTTTCGCTACGGCGTCACGATGGCTCCCGCCAGCGCTGAAATCATCGTCAATGAACTGACAGGAATATCGCAACCGTTTGACATTACCCCTTACCAAGCGGGATGGGGAGCAGTTAGATAGCTATCAACTAAGCTTTAGGTAATGGAAATACAACCGATTCCACTACACCGCTCAACTCTTCTATCGTCACATCTTCACCGATTTGTTCGGCACCGATTTGTTTAAGCCGGGAAATCACTTGCTGTACCAGTATTTCCGGAGCAGAAGCACCGGCTGTAATACCGATATTTTTCTTCCCGACAAACCACGCTTCCTGTAATTGCTCAGCGCGGTCCACCATATATGCTTCCACATCGGCGTTTCTCGCCACTTCACAGAGCCGATTGGAATTCGAACTATTGGGAGAGCCAACCACGATGACCAAATCGCATTGATTAACCATTTTTTTAACGGCATCCTGACGGTTTTGCGTGGCGTAGCAAATATCGTCTTTCTTGGGTCCGATAATCATCGGAAATCTTCTCTTCAAAGCATCGACAATGCGGGCAGCATCGTCGACCGACAACGTCGTCTGCGTCACATACGCCAAATTGCTTTCATCCTTAACCTTCAAGGTTTCAACATCCATCTCGGTTTCAACCAGATACATACCTTTGTCGTCACCTTCAATTTGCCCCATCGTGCCCTCGACTTCCGGATGCCCCTGATGGCCGATCATGATGATCTCTTTTCCTTCCTTGCGCATCTTGGCTACTTCGACATGCACTTTGGTAACCAGCGGGCAAGTGGCGTCAAATACTTTTAATTTACGCTCAGCCGCCTCCCGCCGTACCGCGTGCGACACGCCATGCGCACTGAAAATCAGAATGCTGTCCTTCGGCACCTCATCGAGATTCTCAACAAATACAGCGCCCTTCTTTTCGAGATTCTCGACCACAAAACGGTTATGCACGACTTCATGGCGCACATAAATGGGCGCGCCATGCATGGTTAGTGCACGCTCGACGATTTCAATCGCACGGTCCACGCCGGCACAGAACCCTCTAGGATTCGAAAGTAGTACTTTGATCATTTATTTATCCTCCGACAATGGATAGGCAACCTGAACTCATTCACCAATACAAATACAGGCAGTGAAATTTTGGCACAATTATTTATACCTCTTGATAACGCCGGGCCAATGCGATACGTTTTTCGTAAGCTTCCCGGGCAATTTGAATGTCTTCCAGAAATAGCGGTAATTCTTTCAGCAACAAAGCTTGCGGACCGTCAACCAGCGCCTTGCTCGGTACCGGATGAAAATCGACCAGCACCATATTCGCTCCCGCCACGATACCTTGCGCCGTGACATGCATAATATCCAGAATGCCATCGGGCGAGCCGGCACGAGTACCCACGGAATGGGATGGATCAATACAAACCGACATGCGCGTCAGCCGTTTGACCACAGGAACATGGGAAAAATCAACAAAATTGCGATGCGGATCTCCCATGTTCGTTTTCATGCCGCGCAAGCCGAACACCACTTTGCGATTGCCTTCCGAAGCCAAATATTCAGCGGCGTTTAATGATTCGTCCAAAGTGATGCCAAAACCGCGTTTAATCAAAACCGGGAAATTTTGTTGCCGGCCGACAATTTTCAACAACTCAAAATTCTGCGTGTTCCTTGTTCCAATTTGCAACATGACACCGGTCGCATTCCCCGTTTGATACAGCGCATTGCGTATCTCTTCCAAATGCGATTCGTGGGTAATCTCCATCGCGATCACTTTTATCCCGTATTTTCCCGCCAGATCGAAAACATAGGGCAGACAGGTTTTTCCGTGCCCCTGGAACGAATAGGGACTGGTGCGCGGTTTGTACGCTCCCATGCGCGTACAAACCTGCCCATGATCGCGCAGTGCTTTCATCATGATTTCGACATGTTCGATGGTATCCACCGCGCACAGTCCGGCAAATACATTCAGTGAATCCTGTCCAAAACGGACACCGTTATAATCAAAATGGGTTGGCCGATCATCATTTTCGTGCCGCCCCAAAACCCGATACTCTTCGGAAACTCTGACGACACGATCAACACACGGAAGACAGCTGACATCCTCAATTGACAGCACTTTGGTATTACCGATCAGGTAGATTTCTGTGAGTGTTTGTTCACTGCCCGCCTCGGTATGAATGCGCGCCGATATCCCTGAAAAATTGGCAAGATGCGCCATCAACTGTTTATATTCCGGGCTATCGTGCCGGGTATTGGGAGTAAGGACTAGAATCATAAAATAATTTCAATAAGATGATGCCAACTTCCGGTCTACCGTAAAACCGGCTCACGATTTTAACCGAAAACACCGCCACTTACCATGACTACGACGCCTGCGGTAAAACTCAACTGCCACAGTTTTTTTCCTGCTTAACCCCGGCAGGCTCTACCTGAGACAATTTGTCGCATCGCCATGTTGTACAATTTAAGCTAATGTTATCAACTTCGCAGGTAATCAAAGCGACACCATCTCAAATGTTCAGTGATCTCAGCCAATCCCCTCTCAGTAAAAACTTGCAACGTTTGTTTCTCCTGCGGAACATTGCCATTGCCGCCCAGTGCCTAACCTTTGCATTAGTGCACTGGACCATCGATATCGTCATTCCCTGGGTGCAAATGATCACTGTTGTCGCAGTGCTCGCTTTGTTGAATCTGTTGACGTGGATCCGGTTGCATCGGAATTGGCCGGTATCGCATTTGGAATTTTTTTTACAACTGCAGATCGATGTTCTGGCGCTCAGCGCGTTACTGTATTTTAGCGGCGGCTCAACCAATCCGTTTATCTCATTCTTTTTGTTACCCATGACGATAGCGGCTGCCACGCTGCCGTGGCGCTATACCTGGATCATGGCTGTCATCACCATCGCCTGCTATACCTTGTTACTGTTCAATTACGTGCCGTTACCGCACGACCACAACAAGCATCTGGTTGAATTTGCATTGCATGTGTCAGGCATGTGGCTGGCATTTGTATTAAGCACCGTCATCATTGCATGGTTCGTTGTAAAAATGAGTTCATCGATCCGGGAACGCGATCAGGATCTGGCGAAAGCACGGGAACATGCCTTACGCAACGAACAAATCATTGCACTCGGCACATTGGCAGCGGGTGCCGCACACGAACTCGGCACACCGCTGTCAACCATGGCGGTTGTCGCTGGAGAACTCCAGCAAGAATATACGCAGGATCAGGAATTCCAAAATAATATCCACATCCTCCGGGATCAAATCGCACACTGCAAGCAAACCTTGACGCAACTATTGGCAAAGGCGGGGCAGGCAAGAGCCGAGCATGGCAATGAATTACCCGTGGATGCATTCCTATCGCAAGTTCTTGATAAATGGAAACTGATACGCCCATCAGTCAAATTCACTTATCAAAGCACTGGAGAGCAACCCGCACCCAAGATTATGGATAATCAATTACTGAGCCAATCCCTGCTAAATTTGCTGAACAACGCCGCAGACGCATCCTCGAAGTGCATCGAGATCAAAAGCCATTGGGACAAAAATCTGGAGCTTAAACTTGAAATCATTGACGATGGCAAAGGCTTGTCCGCGGAAGTCATGCAGCGTGCGGGAGAAGCTTTTTTTTCCACTAAAGCACCGGGGCAGGGCTTCGGCATTGGCTTGTTTCTGGCTAATGCCAATATTGAACGATTCGGCGGCAGCGTCCGCTTGTTTAATCTTGAAAATGGCGGCGCTTGCACCCAAGTGATCTTACCGCTGATAGGATCGAAAAATGATTGAACCCTTATTAAGTGACGATAGCGAACAACCTAGCTTACTCATTGTTGACGATGATCTAGTCTTTTGTGATGTATTGTCAAAAGCGCTAACAAAACGGGGCTTCAGCATCACATGCGCGCATACGATCGAGGATGCGCTGAATCTGGCTGAAGCGTCAACGCCTGAGTATGCCATTGTCGATCTTAAGTTATCCAGTGAATCCGGTTTGGTTTTGGTTGAGAAATTAAGAAACCTGGATCCGGGAACCCGCATTGTCATGTTGACAGGTTATGCCAGCATCGCCACCGCGGTGGAAGCGATCAAACTGGGTGCCACGCACTATCTCGCGAAACCCGTCGATGCCGATGAAATCATGGCGGCCTTTGAACGCACGGTAGGAGAAGCGAATATCCCGATCAGCTCGCACCCCTTATCGGTGGGCCGGCTGGAATGGGAATACATCCAGCGCATCCTCACCGAAAATGACAACAACATTTCGGTTACCGCCCGGATATTGAACATGCATCGCCGCACGTTGCAGCGCAAACTTGCCAAGCGGCCGCTACGCGAATAAAAAAAGCGCTTTAAAGCAACCTTGCGATTATCCGCATATCTTGACCGAGCATGCGCAAATCCTGAATTGCGAGTCTCTTCTTTTGCTCCAGACTCGTTAACTCCGGCAATTTGATCATGCCTTGCGCATCATCACCGATCAGGTGCGGAGCAAGATAAATAATTAATTCATCGACCAATCCCTCATCGACCAAAGCGCCGCTGAGCGTGCGACCGGCTTCCACTAGCACTTCATTGATTTCCAAATCAGCTAGCATTGTCATCATTTTTTGCAAATCAACCGTACCGTCGGCATCGGGAGAAACCATAACCCGGGCATTCGTCCGGCTGAGTGCAGCTTCTTTTTCCGGATTAGCATCCTGAGCGGTGAAAATGAACGTTTCCTCTCCACCTTGTAATAATCGGGCATGCAGCGGAATTGCCAAATGGCTATCCACGACGATTTTCTTCGGCTGACGGCCTGTTTCGACATGGCGGATGGTCAGTTGCGGATTATCGGACTGTACCGTGCCGATCCCGGTCATGATGGCGCATGACCGGGCGCGCCAGCGGTGCCCATCCTGCCGCGCAGCCTCACCGGTAATCCACTGACTGGCACCATTATTCAGCGCAGTCTTACCATCCAGGCTCGCAGCAATCTTCAAACGGATCCATGGTTTTTTTTTCGTCATGCGGGAAACAAAACCGGCATTCAACGCGTGCGCCTCGGCTTGCAGCAACCCGGTCTGTACGTCGATACCCGCCTGTTGTAACAAGGTGCACCCGCGCCCGGACACCAGCGGATTGGGATCTTCCAGCGCCATAACAACCCGCGCAACTCCAGCCGCAATCAATGCATCAGCACAAGGCGGCGTGCGTCCGTGATGACTGCAGGGTTCCAATGTGACATATGCTGTCGCACCGCGCGCTGCCGCTCCTGCATCAAGCAAAGCATTAATTTCCGCATGCGGCTGCCCGGCTTTTTCATGCCAGCCGCAACCAACAATCTGTTCATCACGAACGATCACGCAACCGACACGCGGATTGGGCATCGTGCTATAGAGCCCTTTCTCGGCCAAGCGCAAGGCGTGCGACATGAAAGCATAATCAGCGGCGGAAAACATTTTAGGCAGATATTTCCAGGCGATCCGGTTGATCGCATCGACAGCAAGTCGCTTCCATCGCTATTCTATTGATTCAGGATTTTTTCTTTGACGGTAATGACTGGTGCGGCTTTTGCACTTCCTTGATGGCATCACGAAAGTCATCCACATCCTGGAAGCTTTTATAAACCGATGCGAAGCGGATATAGGCAACCTTATCGAGTTTATACAATTCTTCCATCACACTCTCGCCGATACTGCGCGATGAAACTTCGCGTTCACCCATCGCTAAAAACTTTTGTACGATGCGATCGATGGCAGCATCGACATAACTGGTGGGAACAGGACGCTTGTGCAGCGCCCGTTTAAAACCGGTCAACAATTTGTTCCGGTCAAATTCCGTCCGGCTGCCGTCGTGCTTCACTACTTGCGGCAAACGCAATTCGACCGTCTCGTATGTCGTGAAACGCTTGTCACAAGCAGGACAACGGCGGCGGCGGCGGATCTTGTGGCCATCTTCGCTGACGCGTGAATCGATGACATTGGTATCATCGGCATTGCAAAAAGGACATTTCATACACAGCTAGGCCAGCAGCTGCTCGAACGAATGATTTTCACATCGGTTCAAGCTGGCAGAGGCCTATCCATAAACCGGAAATTTCGTGCACAATTTTTTCGCTTCAGCAGCCACACGCGATAAAACCGCCGCATCTTCCGGCGCTGCCAGCACATCAGCGATCAGATTGGCTAAGTGTTCCGCTTCCAGCTCTTTAAATCCTCTCGTCGTTATCGCCGGCGAACCGATACGAATGCCGCTAGTGACAAACGGTTTCTGCGGATCGTTAGGAATCGCATTTTTATTGACCGTGATATGAGCATGCTCCAGTGATGCTTCCGCCTGTTTGCCGGTCAGATTCATCGCTCGCAAATCCACCAGAAACATATGACAATCCGTCTGCCCCGAAACAATGCGCAAACCACGATTAGTCAGCACTTTCGCCATGACACGCGCATTCTCAATCACCTGTTCTTGATAATCCTTGAACTCCTTACTGGCCGCTTCTTTAAATGCCACCGCCTTGGCGGCAATGACATGCATCAATGGCCCGCCCTGGGTTTGCGGGAAGATGGCGGAGTTCAATGCCTTCTCGTGTTCCGGTTTGGCCATGATGATACCGCCGCGCGGACCGCGCAGGGTTTTATGCGTGGTACTCGTGACAAAATCCGCAATACCTACCGGATTTGGATAAAAACCGGCAGCAACCAATCCCGCATAATGCGCCATATCGACGAACAGATAGGCACCTACGGCATCGGCGATCTTGCGGAAACGTTTCCAATCGATGACGCGCGCATAAGACGAAGCGCCTGCAACGATCATTTTCGGTTTGTGCTCATGCGCCAACCGCTCCACTTCGTCGTAATCCAAAATCTCAGTTTCCGGGTGCAAACCATACGAAATTGAATTAAAAATCTTTCCGCTCATGCTCACGCTCGAGCCGTGCGTTAGGTGGCCGCCGTGCGCTAACGACATGCCGAGCAGGGTATCGCCAGGCTTTAACACGGATAGATAGACGGCTGCATTGGCTTGCGAACCGGAATGCGGCTGCACATTGACATACTCAGCACCAAAGAGTGCTTTTAACCGGTCAATCGCCAGCTGCTCAACCTGATCCGCGAACATACAGCCGCCGTAATAGCGCTTGAACGGATAGCCTTCGGCATATTTATTGGTTAGAACCGAGCCCTGAGCCTGCATCACCGCAGGACTTGCATAATTTTCCGATGCAATTAATTCGATATATTCTTCTTGGCGTTGTATCTCGCCTTTAATCGCCCGCCATAATTCTGGGTCGACATTTTCTATCGTGTGTTTCTGCGAAAACATGGTAATACCAATCCTTTGAAATTTTTGGGAACCGAGAAAATAAGTATATTACCACTACCGGAAGAGAAACGCTGATAGGTGATCTCAAGTTAATGGAGTAAAAAATAAGGGAAGCTCTATTTTTATGGAACTTCCCTTATTTTACTTGCAGCAAATCTGCACTGGATATTTTAGCGACTCTTCACTCTATGGCAGAATGAGATCCTATTAATCAAATGATTGCAGCTTCTTCTTCGAACGATAGGATAATTTTATCATTATCACCAATATCAACGGTTACCTTACCACCGTTGATCAATCGCCCAAACAATAATTCGTCGGCCAGTGCGCTGCGAATGGTATCCTGGATAAGTCGCTCCATTGGACGCGCGCCCATAAGAGGGTCGAAACCGTGTTTCGCAAGATATTGACGCAGCTTTTCCGTAAAGCTTGCTTCCACTTTTTTCTCATGCAACTGAGTTTCCAGTTGGATCAAGAACTTGTCGGTTATCTGCAAAATAATCTCTTGATCAAGCGGAGCAAATGAAATAATTGCATCTAGCCGGTTGCGAAACTCGGGCGTGAAAAGCTTCTTAATATCGGCCAACTCATCACCCGACGATTTAGCTTTAGTAAATCCAATCGATGATTTCGCCAGCGATTCGGCCCCTGCATTTGTCGTCATGATGATGATGACATTACGAAAATCCGCTTTCCGGCCGTTATTATCCGTCAACGTGCCATAATCCATGACTTGCAACAAAATATTGAAAATATCCGTATGTGCTTTCTCAATTTCATCCAATAATAAAACCGAGTAAGGATGCTTGATTATCGCTTCTGTCAACAATCCGCCTTGATCGTATCCCACATACCCTGGCGGTGCGCCAATCAGGCGAGATACAGCGTGACGTTCCATATATTCGGACATATCAAAGCGATGCAAATGAATACCTAGGGCATAAGCCAACTGCCTGGCCACTTCAGTTTTTCCAACGCCTGTTGGACCCGAGAACAAGAAAGAACCCACTGGCTTCTGTGGATTACCTAAGCCGCTTCTTGCCATTTTGATGGCAGCCGTCAATGCATTGATTGCATTATCCTGACCAAAAACAACAGCTTTCATATCACGACCCAATGTTTTCAACTTATTGCGATCGTTCGTTGAGATATTTTGCGGCGGAATTCGCGCAATCTTCGCTACCACAGTTTCTATCTCGCTTTTGCCGATAACTTTGCGCTTCTTCGATTTCGGCAGCAAACGCTGCGCAGCTCCCGCTTCATCAAGCACGTCAATGGCTTTGTCCGGCAAATGCCTATCGTTTATATAACGTGCCGATAATTCTGCAGCAGAAACCAATGCGCCAGCTGTATATTTAACCTTGTGGTGCTGTTCGTAGCGTGATTTCAGTCCGCGCAATATGGCCACGGTTTCATCGACACTGGGCTCATTAACTTCTATTTGCTGAAAACGTCTTGATAATGCATGATCTTTCTCGAAAATTCCACGATACTCATTAAAGGTTGTAGCACCAATACATCGCAATTGCCCCGAACTTAAAACCGGTTTCAATAAATTCGATGCATCCAGAACTCCGCCAGAAGCAGCACCCGCGCCAATGAGCGTATGAATTTCATCAATGAACAAAATAGCATTGGGATTATCAGTCAGTTGCTTCAGCAATGTTTTAAGGCGTTGCTCGAAATCTCCGCGGTATTTGGTACCTGCCAGCAAGGCTCCCATATCAAGCGAATAAATCTGATGCTTTAAAAGAAGATCGGGCACATCTTCTTCAACGATACGTTTTGCCAAACCTTCCGCAATTGCCGTTTTTCCGACACCTGCTTCACCTACCAATAAAGGATTATTTTTACGACGCCTGCACAATGTTTGAATGACACGCTCGATTTCCTTATCGCGTCCGACCAATGGATCGATTTTATTAATGAGCGCCAAGTGATTGAGGTTCACCGTGTAACTTTCGAGCAATCCGCCAGAATTCGGCTCATGTTCAGCGTCCCCTTCGTTTCCAGGCTTAGCATCATTTTCCTGCGGTACTTTACGGATATTATGTGAGATGTAATTGACCACATCCAAGCGCGTCACGCCTCTTTGATGCAAGAAATAAACAGCGTGTGAATCCTTTTCACCAAATATAGAAACCAATACATTAGCACCCGTCACCTCTTTCTTTCCCGATGACTGGACGTGCAATATGGCACGCTGAATGACCCGCTGAAAACCCAATGTCGGCTGAGTATCAACATCTTCGTTACCTTTAATCACCGGAGTATGGCGCGCAATATGGTCGAGCAATACTGATCGCAATTCTTCAATATCAACCAAACAAGCATTTAATACTTC
This sequence comes from Gammaproteobacteria bacterium, assembly GCA_015709635.1. Taxonomy (NCBI): domain Bacteria; kingdom Pseudomonadati; phylum Pseudomonadota; class Gammaproteobacteria; species Gammaproteobacteria bacterium. The sequence goes on along the minus strand of CP054180.1, from coordinate 140,178 downwards.
AGCAGCGCTGGCGTTATCCAACATCGCCAATAGCAAATGTTCTACTGTAATGAATTCATAGCGTTTCTGTCTGGATTCCACAAACGCCATATGCAAACTGACTTCTAAATCGGGTGCGATCATTTCAGTTTTCCTCCATTACACACCTTAGCGGATGCTCATTCTTCCTGGCAAATTCAACCACTTGTTTAACCTTTGTACTTGCAATATCACTTGGGTAAATACCGCATACCCCTACCCCTTCCGTATGCACCTTTAACATTATTCGCGTCGCCTGCTCCTGATTCATGGAAAAAAACAGCTTCAATACCTCAATCACAAACTCCATCGGCGTAAAATCATCATTCAATAATAATATTTTATACAGTGGAGGCGGCTTTTGTTTTACCTTTTCTTCCGCAAGTATAACGGCCTCCGAGTTACTCTCCGTCATCACTTTCTTCCCTATCGGATTGCCAATTATAAATACAAGAGTACTTCATTGCAGTAATGACATATTTGACGATTACGACAAAATTTTCAAGTCTCTTAAGATAATTACCATATTCTCGAGTATAAATATATCGTAACCTCTTGACTTCAACCCTGGATTTGCGTAAAACAGCAAATGGCGTTTGACTTCAAGTTTTCAGCGGTTCAGGTTTTATCCGTCAATGGTCTTGAAATTCAAATAGTATTAGGGTTTCCGGCCCAGTTTTTATATAGGAAGTAGAAATGGCAACAGGTACAGTAAAATGGTTCAATGATTCCAAAGGTTTTGGTTTTATTACTCCTGACGATGGCAGTGAAGATTTATTCGCACACTTCTCAGCAATCAATATGTCTGGATTTAAAACCCTAAAAGAAGGTCAAAAAGTGAGTTTTGATGTCACCCAAGGACCGAAAGGAAAACAAGCCTCGAATATCCAATCCACTTAACTCTTATAAATACTGGCTTAAGACTTATTGACAAAGAATAAAGTTTTAATCTGATGACAAAATGCCTCTTCCGATAATAGGAAGGGGCATTTTTTTACCTTCTTTTTTCTAATCTTATCTTCAACCTAGATATTTAATCATCGCATCTCCAAAAGCGGAGCACGTAACCTGCTGGGCGCCCGGCATCAGCCGTGCAAAGTCATAAGTGACTGTCTTATTTTGAATAGTGGTTTCCATCGCTTTGATAATCATATCGGATGCTTCCACCCAACCCAAATGCCGCAACATCATCTCTGCAGACAATATAATCGAACCGGGATTAACTTGATCTTTTCCGGCGTATTTGGGAGCTGTACCATGTGTCGCTTCAAAGATGGCAACAGAATCACTCAGATTAGCGCCGGGCGCGATACCAATTCCACCGACCTGCGCAGCCAATGCATCGGAAATATAATCGCCATTTAAGTTCAAAGTAGCCACCACATCATACTCTTCCGGACGCAATAAAATCTGCTGCAAAAAAGCATCCGCGATCACATCTTTGATGACAATTCCGCCATTCTCCGGCGGCAATTTCATCCAGGGGCCGCCATCCAGCAACTCAGCTCCAAATTCCTTGGCGGCCACTGCATAACCCCATTTCTTAAATGCACCTTCAGTAAACTTCATGATATTGCCTTTGTGCACGAGCGTCACTGATTTGCGCTTGTTATCTATTGCATACTGAATAGCTCTTCGTACAAAACGTTCCGTACCTTCTCTTGAAACAGGCTTGATACCGATGCCCGAAGTCTGGGGAAAACGTATACTGGTTACCCCCATATCGTTAACCAGAAAATCAATCACTTTTTTTGCAGACGCTGACTCCGCTTCCCACTCGATGCCGGCATAGATATCCTCGGAATTCTCCCGGAAAATAACCATATCCGTTTTCTCCGGATTCTTTACCGGACTGGGTACACCACTAAAATAGCGCACAGGCCGCAAACAGATATATAGATCCAGCTGCTGGCGCAACGCTACGTTAATCGAACGAATACCGCCCCCCACCGGAGTGGTTAACGGTCCCTTTATAGAAACAACAAATTCTTCGGCTGCCCGCAAAGTCTCTTCCGGTAGCCAGACATCCGATCCATAAATTTGCGTCGCTTTCTCACCCGCATAGATCTCCATCCACGAAATCCTACGTTTCCCCCCGTATGCTTTCTCAACCGCGGAATCAACAACTTTGCGCATTACCGGAGTGATATCGATACCGATACCGTCTCCTTCGATAAATGGAAGGATCGGATTATTAGGCACTTGCAACAAATTATCATGACCAACCTGAATTTTTTCACCGTCACTGGGTATCTTTATATGCTGATACATGGCATCTCCAAGTATTCAAATACAATTTATAATGAGTCCGACTAGCAAAGAATTTTTGCAAAACTATTCAACCGCTTCATTTCAACCGCAGTGCAGGAGAAAATCTTCCGTTCTTGAATGGACTTAGACTTGTTGCGCATTATACGTACAAATAGGATGCCTTTCCACGATCGGCACAATAGCGATCGCATCTTTCATCACTGCTAATTGTTCCAACCGGAAAATTAAGAAATCACCGTAAGCGATTATTCGATAATGAATTTACATATCCTCATACCACATCTCTTCTGGCCTGATGCATCACAGATCAATATTTACAATGCATTACCGGTACATCACTTGGAGGCGCTGTTATCAAAAAGCGCTTCCACGATCAATCCGCCACAAGAAATGGAAACTTGGCTGTGCCGGCAATTCAATATAGCGCAGCAGCAAAACAACTGGCCCATTGCACCGATTATGTTACACCTGGATGCTCCGGACTTAGCAAAAGCAAGTAAAGATTTCTGGATGCGTGCCGATCCAGTCCATCTCCGGATTGAACAAAATCACATCATGCTCGCTGATAGTCAAGCTTTCCAAATAACTGAGAATGAAGCCAAGGAATTGATGCAAGATCTTAATAATAATCTCGCCAACTACGATTGCGCGCTCTTGCCGTTAAGACCGGATCGATGGTATCTGCGGTTAGCAAAAATACCGGATATGCAGACATATACACTGGGGCAAGTCACATGCAAAAACATCAATAATTTTCTGCCATCAGGCAATGACAGCATTATGTGGCATAAAATTTTCAATGAAATTCAGATGCTCTTACATGATCATCCGGTCAATCTGGCGCGTGAATCACGCGGCGAACTAATCATCAATAGCGTTTGGTTATGGGGTGGCGGAAAATTGCCGCAATCGGTTCGATCACCTTATACGCGGATATGGAGCGATGATGATTTTAGCCATGCATTGGCATCGGTTAGCGGCACTACATACTCTCATCTGCCGGCGGATGCCGGCGAATGGCTCATGACTCAGCCGCAAGGCAACCACCTTATGGTATTGAATTCTTTACGAGCAAAAGCTCAATACCGAAATGCTTATGACTGGCGTGAAGCGCTTGCGGAGATGGAAAGGCATTGGTTTTCTCCTGCACACACCGCACTTAAGGAAGGCAAAATTGATCAATTGACCATTACGGCACTTGATGGAACTGCAACGCGGAATTTCACCCTTACTCGTTCCAGCTTATGGAAATTCTGGCGTATGACCAAACCCCTTTCCATTTACACTGAGAAACACCAACCTGACTATGAATGAACATTACTACGGCGATATCTTCACGCGCACTAGAGTAATCGACATCGTGGATGCAGTTCCGCAAGGTAAGGAATAATCATGCAAAAAATTTCTTCATTTGATAATGCCAAACCCTATTTAGCCATTTGTATCGCGCTGATTCTCGCCGCAACCTTGATAGTTGATGCCTATTTCGCCGACGGAACCACACCGCACGTACGCGCGGCATTATGGTCCTCGTTAATTTTCACCATTTTGATCACTATCATCCAGATAGCGCGCACAGAAAAAAACACCCGGAACCTTTCCGATCAACTCACCGTGAGTAAGGAAAGACTCGGCAACGAAATCAAACATCGGTTATGGGCTGAAAAAACCGCCTCCGAGAATAAAATAAAATCACAGTTTATCGATGAAAATATTCCCGTGATGCTGGCTTATTTCAATACCGATCTGCGTTGCCGCTACCATAACCGGATATTCCGCCGCTGGTTTGGATTGAAGGCGGATCAGATTGATGGCCGGTTTCTAAAAGAGTTTTCAAATGAAGAATTTTCCTCGGATATTCAGCAGCGTATTGAAGAAATCTTAGCTGGGAAAACCATCCATAACGAGCGTATTCTTAAATCGACCAAAGGCTTTCCTTATATTTTCACGGAACAGTATCTTCCGCACCTTGACAATAAAGGAAAGGCCATTGGCTTCTACACGCTACACACGCCTCGAGCACAAGAAAAAAGCCGCATTACTGCAAAAAGCGCTAAAGCGGAAAATACACTCAAACCGGAATCAAAAAAAACCAGTGACATACAGAATAAAAACGATGAGAACCTTCACTCCGTTCACTCCGGCACGCCAGCATCTAAACAGGGAGTAACAGCAGCTCGTATTGCTCAAGCAATAGAAGGCGGAGAATTTAACTTATACTGCCAGAAAATCATTCCTATCAAACCTACCGCCGCTTCTTCCTCGCACTACGAGATTTTGATTCGCATGCACGAAGAAGAAAATAATTTGATGCCGCCAGGATCGTTCTTACCCTTGGTCGATCAATTCAAGATGATGCCGAAACTGGATCGCTGGATAATTAATCACATCGTTCATTGGCTATCAGCTCACCCGAAAGCCAATTCGGTATTCTATTTGAATGTCGCACGAGATACTTTGAGCGATCAGGCTTTTCCCGGCTTTATTCAAGATTTATTAAAAAGAACCGGAGCCACTGCTTCCAATCTCTGCTTTGAGATCGAGATTTCCGATGCGGAAGCCAATACAACCGACACAAGCGCGTTCACGAACAAAATTCGTCAACTAGGATGCCTGATATCGCTATGCAGCTTCAATGAAAGCCCCGAATCATTCAGTCTGCTCGATAAAATAAAAGTCGATTACGTGAAAATCGATGGCAGTATCGTTTGCAACATTCTTCGAGACGAGGACGAGCTGATTAAAATAAAAAACATCAATCAATTCGCTCATAAGGCTAATACAAGAACTATCGCGGAGCTGGTCGAAACCGATGATATCACCGGGAAATTACGGGAAATCGGTGTAGATTACGCACAGGGATTTGGCATCGCCAAACCTCATCCGTTCAATGATCTTGAATCGGATATTTAGAGGGTCACCTTCATAAATAAAAAGACGCAATCAATTAAAAAATTGATTGCGTCTTTGTTGGATTCAGAACCTGCTCAATACATTACAGCGCTTTGACCATATTCTCCACGACTTTCTTGGCGTCGCCAAATATCATCATGGTTTTATCCATATAGAACAGGTCATTATCAAGTCCGGCATAGCCCACCGCCATACTACGCTTGACCACCATCACAGTGCGCGCTTTATGCGCATCTAATATCGGCATACCATAAATCGGGCTGCCGGAAACATAGGCTGCAGGATTCACCACATCATTCGCGCCCAATACCAAAACTACATCGGTATTCGAGAAATCACTGTTGATTTCCTCCATTTCCTGCACTTGTTCGTAAGGAATCTCAGCTTCAGCTAACAACACGTTCATGTGACCCGGCATACGTCCGGCGACAGGATGGATGGCAAAGCGCACGTTGACTCCTTTCTCATGCAATTTCTCGGCCAACTCCTTCACTGCATGTTGCGCCCTGGCAACCGCCAACCCATAACCCGGCACGATAATCACGCTGTCGGCATTTCCCATCAGGAACGCCGCATCATCAGCACTACCGCTACGGTAGGTTTTTTGCTCACCGCTATCTGCTACCGCCGCAGCCCCGCCATCGCTGCCGAACCCACCCAAGATCACGGACAAGAACGGACGATTCATCGCCTTACACATGATGTACGAGAGAATCGCACCGGAACTGCCGACTAACGATCCGGCGATGATCAGCATCGGATTGCCTAACGAAAAACCGATACCGGCAGCCGCCCATCCGGAATAAGAATTCAACATGGAAATCACCACCGGCATATCCGCACCGCCGATTGGAATGATGATCAGGAATCCCAATACAAAGGCAATCGCCGTCATAGCGATAAACGCATTCCAGTTGGTGGTTTCACTGAAGAAAAACCATAAACCGAAACCAACCATCGCCAGCGCCAGAATCAAATTCAGTGCATGCTGACCACTGAATACAATCGGTGTGCCGCTCATACGACCAGACAGCTTCAAGAACGCAATGACGGAACCCGACCATGTCATGGCACCGATGAACGTACCCAGGAACAGTTCCAATTTACTGCCCGCAGGCAATACTTCGGGCAATCCGAACGAAACTGGATTATTGACCGCAGCAATCGCGATAAAAACCGCCGCCAACCCCACCAACGAGTGCATGAACGCAACCAGCTCCGGCATCGCGGTCATTTGCACGCGTTGCGCAACAATGGCACCGATCACGCCACCGACGGCGATACAACTTAAAATCAAAATCCAGTTCTGGGTCAGCGTCAGTGTTGTGGCAACCGCGATTGCCATGCCGATCATTCCGAACAGGTTGCCGCGGCGTGCAGATTCGGGTGAGCTGAGGCCCTTTAACGCCAGTATGAAAAATACCGAAGCGACTAAATATGCAAGTGCGACCATATTTGCTGACATTTAGGCATTTCCTTTTTTATCTTTTTTCTTGAACATTTCCAGCATGCGTTGACTCACCAGAAATCCACCGAATACATTAATTGCAGCCAAGGTAACCGCTGCGGCGCCGAGCCATACACCCCAGTCGGTTTCCGCAGGGCCCGCTGCCAGCATGGCACCAACCAGGATAATGCCGGAAATGGCATTGGTTACCGACATGAGCGGGGTATGCAATGCCGGTGTGACGTTCCACACCACATGGTAGCCAACAAAAATGGCCAGCACAAAAACCGTTAAATTGACAATCACTGGATCGACTTCACCAATCATGATTACTCCTCTAATTTATGACTTAACGGCGATCTCTCCGCCGCCGCACAGTAATGTTCCCGCAATGATCTCATCCGCGCGGTCTATTTTTAGTTCACCGCTTGCCGGATCAAGCATCAGATTCAGAAAATTCATCAGGTTGCGGGCATACAAGGTGCTGGCATCCGCTGCCACCAAACCAGGCAGATTTGCAATGCCGATCAGATGCACGCCATGTTTGACAACCGTTTTATTCAATTCCGACAACGGGCAATTACCGCCCGCTTCAACCGCCATATCGACAATAACCGAACCGGGTTTCATCGTCTGCACGGTTTCTTCCTTGATCAGAACAGGCGCCGGACGACCCGGAATTAACGCTGTAGTAATGATGATATCCGCCGCCTTGGCACGCTCGTGAACCAATTCACCTTGGCGGCGCTTATAGTCATCCGACATCTCGGTCGCATAACCGCCCGCTGTTTCCGCTTTGGCTTTTTCTTCGTCGCTCAGCGGCACTTCCACAAACTTGGCACCCAAGCTTTCCACTTGCTCTTTCACTGCCGGACGCACATCGAATGCCTCCACCACGGCCCCCAGCCTTTTTGCCGTTGCAATTGCTTGCAAACCGGCAACCCCCGCACCGAGAATCAGAACCCGCGCGGCCTTGACAGTACCCGCCGCGGTCATCAGCATGGGAAAGAATTTTTGATAAACATTGGCTGCCATGATGACCGCTTTATAACCTGCAATATTGGCCTGAGATGACAAAACGTCCATATTCTGCGCCCGCGAAATACGCGGCAGTTTTTCCATCGCAAAAGCAGTCAATCCGTGCTGTGCCAGCGCATCGATGCTTTCTTTCTGGTGCGGTGACAACAAGCCCAGCAATACCGCATCCTTACGCATCATGGCCAGTTCGCCCGGCTCCGGGCCGCGCACTTTAAGTACAATTTGTGACTGCGCATACAATTCAGCCGCATCCGTGACTATGGTCGCACCTGCTTCTTGATAGGCCGAATCCGGTATACTGGCACCCGCGCCAGCGCCTGATTGCACTGAAACTTTATGAACACCCTTGGCAGTATATTTTTTCACGGTCTCCGGTGTAGCCGCTACACGCGTTTCACCACCGCGAATCTCTGCCGGTATGCCTATATGCATTGATAATCTCCCTTTGTTGCTAACCTGCTGGCAAATAAAAACTAGAATTGTGCTTAATTTTTTAATGAATTGCGGATTATAAATCAATTTGTCTGCAATGCATTAATTGGATCAGGAAAAACTTGATACGACCGGATTCTCTGGCGGCTCGCCCAGTTTTTTGTCGTGATAATGGCAACACATGAATCATGCAGAGGTGCGGATGAAATCCGTTACTCCGTCACGCAATGCTTTTTTCTTGAGCTGCCATCAAATCAACGAGCGGCTTCTGCCATGACGTTTATTCGCTCATCTTGCTGAATTCGTTTTCCAGTTGTTGCGTAATCCGTTCCAGCAAAGGAGAAATCTCGGCTATTAATGACTCCGCATCCGGCCATCTATTATCGACACTCGCTTTCTCAAGCGCTTCGCATAAATCGGCAAAACTTGCAGCGCCGATCGTTCTGGCGGACGATTTCAATTTATGACCCAGACGGCCTAACTCTTGTAAATTTTTTTCGACCTGCGCTGCTTTCATTTCCACTAATGTGTCAGTGGCGACTTCAATAAATTTAAGACCGAACTTACGCACCAGCGCCGAATTGTCATGAAACATCCGGTGCATGACGGCAATATCGACCGGTAATGACGCATCCGGAAACGATCCGTTTTCCAATTCGTCAATCACTTTCGTTCATACTCCGATTTTTAAACAACGATCGATCCAACGGCCGGTCAGCTTCTCTTGCACAGTATTCTGGCGCAGACGCATCGCCAACCCTGGGAAGTCGACCTGATCCAATGGCTGATCCTGATTGTAGCAGGAGAATACATAAGTAATCTTGCCAGTTTCCGGATCTTCGTGCGGTTGCAGACATTGCGCGCAAATCTCCTTCATCATGCATTGCATCGGCGAGTTGATCGAACCGATGGCGAAATGATCCGCTTTCAGATACGGCTTTAGCTGATTATGGCGCGCCACCCCGACAGCCGCCATCATGCGATCGGAGCCGATGGCAATGATATGCCCGGCATCCGCTAGTGCCACCGGCTGCTCGCCCAATTCGCCGCTGGCGTAAGCCACCATGGCTTGCACAATGTTTCCGACAAAACTTTTATCTTGCGGACGAGTAGGCGTAAATCCAGGCGCTTCGTCGCAGCACCACACGACAATATCGGCAGCCGCTTCAATCTCGGCGACTTTATAGCGATCCACCAGTTTCTTGTAGCCGGCGAAATACAGCACTTTGGATCCGGCCGCGCGCGCAGCGGCGCCGATGGAAAACAACACGGCGTTCCCCAAACCGCCGCCAACCAGCACCACGGTTTCATTGGATGGGATTTCAGTCGGCGTTCCGGTCGGCCCCATCAGCACGACCGGTTCACCCGGTTTCAGCAGGGCGCACAGATTCGAGGATCCCCCCATTTCCAGCACGATCAGCGAAACCAAACCTTGCTTGAGATCCACCGACGCACCGGTAAGCGCCAAACCTTCCATCGCCAGACGGGTATCATTGCTGATCAGCGCTTGCGTGGCATAATTCTGAAAACGGTAGAACTGCCCGGGCTGGAAGTGCTCCGCCGCCATGGGTGCATGAACGACCACTTCAATGATATTAGGCGCCAATCTTTCCACTTTATGCACTATCGGCCGCAATTGCCGGTTCAGTCCGGCAAAAAACTGTGGCGCGGATTCGCTTGATGCCGGTTTAACCCGTTCCAGCACACGATTGACCACCGGATAACCTTGTTTCGCGCTGGACATGGCTTTGACCACGTTACCCGAGAACGACGGGTGCAAATCGCCAAAGAAACTGATGAAACGGCCGTCCTGCGCATCCTTGTAGCGGCTCAGCAATACCGCCGGATAATCCGGTTTGGGATTGGCGTACGCGGGTTTAACCGGATTGCCTTCCTCATCGCACGCATTGAAATAGCGGCCATCGAGTTGATAGGTTTTGTCATCTTCACGCGCCAGCACGGTATTCGGCTGCGTGCCTGCCGCCACCAGTAACGCGCGCGCCGCTAATTGCACTTCTCCGGCATCATGCCACTGTCCGGCTTCATCGCGCTTTTGCACGGCAAAACGCACCGATTGCGTATGTCCCCAAACATCGACATCGACACGCACCGGCGTCATGCCTTCGGCGAACCAGATGCCTTCTTCCAATGCTTTTTCAACTTCTTCATGATTCAATGTATAAGAAGGACTGTCGATCAAGCGCTTGCGATAGGCAATCGTTGCTCCTCCCCAGGATTGCAGCAAACCGATAATATTCGCCGCCCGTCCTTCCTGCTCCGCAGCCTGACGCTCGGCACGGATGGCACGTGCATGATTCAGGAATTCATCGGCAATGGCTTTCTCTTCCTCGTCCCAGATTGTCCGGATTGATGCCTCGCCTTGCACAGCCATCAGAATTTCATAGCGCTTCAGGAATTTTTCCACCTGCACCGGATAATACGCCAGCGCTTCGGTTGCCGTATCGATGGCCGTCAAACCGCCGCCGATCACCACCACCGGCAGGCGCAACTGCATGTTGGCGATCGAATCGCTTTGCGCAGCGCCCGTCAATTGCAGTCCCATCAGAAAATCCGATGCTGCACGCACGCCGCGCGCCAAGCCGTTCGGCATGTTGAGCACCGTGGGACGTCCGGCGCCCGCCGCCAGTGCGACGTGATCGAATCCCAGCGCGAATGCATCGTCGGTGGTTAAAGTACCGCCGAAACGCACACCGCCGAACAAAGCAAACTCCTCTCTGCGTTCAAGCAGTAAACGGATTAACTTCAAAAAGTTTTTATTCCAGCGCACCGTAATGCCGTACTCGGCGACACCGCCAAAACCGCCCGGCATGCGTTCGTCCAAATTTTCTTCCAGAACGCTGGCAGAGCGAATCGCTTTGAACGGCACGCGTTCACCGCGCGGATCAACTCCGGAAATATCCTCCGGCAATGGCTCAATCTTGAGACCGTCGATACCGACCACGGTATGTCCTTCATTCATCAAATGATGCGCCAGCGTATACCCGGCCGGTCCCATGCCAACTACTAGCACTTTACGGCCGGATGCCGCTTTCGGCACCGGACGGCGCAGATTCAGCGGATTCCAACGTGTCAGTAGGCTATAAATTTCAAAACCCCACGGCAACGCCAGCACATCTTTCAGCGTGCGCGTCTCGGCCTGCGGAATATCCACCGGGTCTTGTTTCTGGTAAATGCAGGACTTCATGCAATCGTTACAGATACGGTGACCGGTACCGGCACACATCGGATTATCCAACGTAATCATGGCCAAACTGCCCACCGCAACACCCTGCGATTTGAGTTTATGAAACTCCGAAATACGTTCTTCCAGCGGACAACCCGCCAGCAATGCACCCAGTTCGCTACGTTTGAACGCGGATGGCTCATCCGGAGACTTGGATTTTTGTATCAATCCCTTGGAGCACGAGTCCTTGCCCTGCTCATGGCACCAGATGCAGTAATTGGTTTCATCAAGCGCCCCCATCAGATCGGTGCCGTCATCGGTCAATGCAAAACCGTTGCGTTCGCGCAAATGACCAAGGCTGTGCAACGGGTAACCGGCCGATTCGTCCGTATCCAGCGACAACAAGTGCTGAAAATCGAGTTTGGCAGGCGACTTGAATAAAATACCCTGTTGCGTATGCCGCTGCCCGGCCGGTGTCCGTAATGCCCAGGCGGCATAGTGCAGCGCCTTGTTCAAGCGGGCTTCGTTGTCAGCTTCCGCGTCCATCCACTGGGCAACTTTAGTAGCAAAAACAAGCTCTGAGAAAGCGGCGCCGAATTCTTTCTCCAGTTCCTTTTCCAGCGCTAGACCATCGATGATTGCCAACTCCTCATCGCTCACTTTTCCTTTGGCACGGCGTTGCACAAACTGCCGTTTGCAGAAATACAGCGGCGCCAGCTCGTGATGTCTTGCCGCCAATTGCTGCACTTCGGTTTCAATGTTGAACAACCGGGCAATGAAATCTTCCAGCCAGGGCGCAATGTCGATCAATAAAGCGGATTCGTCTTTGGGCAGCAAATCGTCCGGACGCGCGCGCGCGTGTTCGAGTTTTTTATAGAGCGCTTCATCGCCGGTGCGAAGGAAATCCAAAAATACTTGATCCAATTTAACCAAGCTACTACGGCGATAAAAATCGGCGATAGTAAAGTTGAAGTTAAAATTTGTTGAGGCGGCTATTGTTTCTTGCTGCGTGTGCAATGTTGCATCCATTTTTTTCATCATCTCGATCATTCAATTTCTTATTGTTTCATTCCATACGAAAATCAGTCCTGGCCTTGTGACGACATTCCAAGCGCCGGCTCATTAAAATCACCCATTATTTGTTTTTTCATAATCTGACAACCATCCCGTAAATTCACCGGCCGGCATCGGTTTCGCAATCAGGAATCCTTGGATTTCGTCACACCCGAGCTCCACCGCCAACGTGTAATCCGCTTCCGCCTCGATTCCTTCCACCACCACATTCAAACCGAAAACTTTGCCTAATTTGATGCTCGACTCCAGGATCGCGCGCGCAGCCGGATCTTCCGCCGCACCATGGGCAAAAATCCGGTCGACCTTGAGCTCGGTAAAGGGCATATGCTTCAGCGTTTTCATTGACGAATAGCCGGTGCCGAAATCATCAATAGCCAACCCGAATCCTTTAAGCCGTATCCGCGTCAAAATATCCAGGGTCTGCGCAAAATCTTTTCCCAGCTTGCTCTCGGTAATTTCCAGCGTAACCCGCTCAATCGGCACATTACACTCGCGCACCGCCGATTCATAAATTTCCGGTAAATTAAACCGATCCAGATTCTCCATCGAAACATTGACGGAAACTTTCAAGTCCAGCCCTTGTTGTAACCACAAATCCAGCTGTTGCGCGGATTTTCTCAACACACTACGGGTAAAATCGTTGATCAGCCCGCTCTGCTCAATGACCGGTATGAAATTATCCGGAGAAACATAGCCATATTGCGCATGGCGCCAGCGCGCCAAACATTCAACGCTGGTGACATGACCACTGGAAACCGCAACTTTAGGCTGATAAAACAAATCGATTTGATTGGCAATCAAAGCCTGTTTGATCTCTTCCGCAGTAAAGATTTGCTGCATCCGCGCAGCGTCCACATGCCGCGGCAGCGGTACCGATAGCTGTGCCAGAATTGCCGCCAGCGAACCGACCGTTACCGGTTTCGCCAATGTGCCAATGACATTCAACCCACGCGCAGTAGCCAAGCGTTCCGTTGCTTTGAGCAAGTCGGGATCAATACCGGAAAACAGCACAATCCTGCCTCTATAGTATTGATCCGCAATATTACGCAAAAACTCGATGCCATCCATACTCGGCATTTCGATATCACAAATCAGCAAATCAATCACCGCCATTTGCGCGGACAAAACGAATAAACCCGCTTTGCCATTTTCAGCAACCAGCACTTCGTCGACACCCAGCTCTCTCAGCAAATGACTGACAAATTCAAGCATAAATTTGTCATCATCAATCACCAGTACGCGTATCGGTTTCTCTTTGTTCATCCAGAATAAGTTAGTGCCGAATCAAAGACTATTGCTAATCAATGAATAAACTCAATTTAGCGATTTGCACCGATGATAGAACCTATTGCACCGTTTTTGGCGCCAGCCATTTCAACAGCGTATCGACCAATCGTTCCGGATCGATTGGTTTTGCCAAGAAGTCGTTCATTCCCGCGTTTTGGCATAAGTCCTTATGATGCTGATCGGCATTGGCTGTCACTGCAATAATCAGTGCATTCGACCATTGCGGACTGGCGCGAATCAATCGCGCCGCTTCCAAGTCGTCCATAACCGGCATTTGAACATCCATCAAAATACAGTCGAATGATGATTGACTCAGCATATCCAGCGCTTCTTTTCCATGATTGGCGATAGCCACTGTTGCGCCGTTATACTCCAGCAAGCCCTTGGCAACTTGCTGATTCAATTCATTGTCTTCCACTATCAGTACAGTAATTCCTTTTAATTTTTGGTCTGGTACCTTTATTTGATCCATACTGTTAACCTGATTTAATATTTTTGCACTTTCATACCGGATTCATGCCAGCCGGTATTTTACTCGTATTGGTGAATTTATTCGTATTCTCGATAGGATTCAAGTACACACGATATTCACACTGCGTTTTCAGAAAAACCTCAGAGTATACTCACAACACTATTAAATATAAATCCAGATTGCGATCAATCAGATCAACAGCAATTAATGTTCCTCCGCGAGATTACGCCACCCCATCGGCAGGCAAAATCATCCCGGCAGCCACGGTATTATTGCTGCTTTCATCAATAATGATGAAACACCCGGTAGCGCGGTTACGTTCATAATTATCACAAACCAGCGGCAGCTGCACTTTTAAGCCGATCCGTGCGATATCGTTCATTTTTAGCGTACTCACCGCTTCTTGCGCCAGTGTATTGACGTCAATCCGGTAATCGATCCGGCCGATGGCGGCTTTAATAACGCGCGTGGTCTGTTTAATCAGGTATTTCCTGTTCAGATCGAGTGGCTGTTCGGAAAGCCAGCACAGCATTGCATCAAACGTTTTGGTAACCTGCGGGTTACCGCCCGTTTTTACCAGCATATCGCCGCGTGAAATATCCAGATGGTCTTCAATGGTCAGCGTGACGGATTGCGGTGCAAACGCCTCGGCAACCGGTCCCTCGTACACGAGAATTTCTTTGATGCGCGAACTCAGTCCCGACGGAAGCACGGTAACGGCATCGCCCGTCCGCACCGAACCCGATTCAATACGCCCCATGTAACCGCGAAAGTCATGCAATTCCTTTGGTTGCGGGCGGCACACCCACTGCACGGGAAAGCGGAAATCCTCCCGGTTGATGTCATCCTCGATGGATACCGTTTCAAGCAAATCCATCAGGGTCGAGCCTTGGTACCAATCCAAGTTATCGCCGCGTTCGACCACCATGTCGCCATTCAGCGCCGACATCGGGATATAGGCGACATTGCGCAGCTTGAGCTTCTCTGCAAATGTGCTGAAGTCGCTGCAAATTTTCTCAAAAACCGCTTGCGAATAATCCACCAAATCCATTTTGTTGACTGCCACCACCAAATGCGGAATCCCGACCAAACTGGCCAGATAGGCATGACGCCGCGATTGCGTCAGCACGCCCTTACGCGCATCGATCAGGATAATCGCCAGATTTGCAGTCGACGCGCCGGTCACCATATTGCGTGTGTATTGTTCGTGCCCCGGGGTATCGGCGATGATGAATTTGCGTTTCGGCGTGGCGAAATAACGGTAGGCGACATCGATGGTGATACCCTGCTCCCGCTCGGCTTGCAGTCCGTCTGTCAGCAGAGATAGATCGACTCCTTCCGCACCGCGCTTACGCGTTGTATTGGTAATCGACGTGAGCTGATCTTCAAAAATAGACTTGGAGTCGTGCAATAAACGGCCAATCAAAGTGCTTTTGCCATCATCGACGCTACCGGCGGTAATAAAGCGCAACAGTCCGGTTTGATCAAGTGAGATTTTTTCAATCGCCGACATTTAAGAACCTTCTGGAAATGGGTAATACCATGGAAAAATTATTAAGAATTGATTGATTCGCACTCGGATATGCTTGGATTAGTCAGCGCACGCTGACGCAGCTGCTTTTTAGAAGTACCCCTCTTTCTTGCGCAGTTCCATCGATGCTTCCGATGTTTGATCGTCCATGCGCGTCGCACCGCGCTCGGTAATCCGCGTCATCGCCGTTTCCGCAATGATCTCCTCGACAGTCGCCGCATCCGATTCCACTGGGCAGGTGCAGCTCATGTCACCGACGGTACGGAAACGCACCGTAATATGCTCGGTTTTTTCTCCCGCCTGCGGTTGCACCAGATGAGAAACCGGCAGCAGGCCGGCGGCACGGCGAATCACCTCACGTTGGTGAGCAAAATAAATCTCGGGCACTTCCAGTTTCTCGCGCACGATATATTCCCAAACATCCAGTTCCGTCCAATTGCTGATCGGAAATACGCGAATATTCTCGCCGGGATGCGTGCGGGTGTTATAAATATCCCATAATTCCGGACGTTGATTCTTGGGATCCCATTGCCCGAACTCGTCACGAAAGGAAAAAATGCGCTCCTTGGCACGCGCTTTTTCTTCATCGCGGCGCGCCCCGCCGATGCAAGCATCGAATTTGAATTCCGCGATCGCATCCAGCAGTGTCACCGACTGAAATGCATTACGGCTTTGCGTTTCGGAACGCAATACCACGCGGCCTTTCTTGATCGAATCCTCCATGCTGCGCACGATCAGCCGTTCGCCCAATTCTTTCGCGCGATGATCGCGAAACGCGATGACCTCCGGGAAATTGTGCTCGGTATCGACATGCATCAGCGGAAATGGAAAGCGACCAGGGCGAAAGGCCTTCTCGGCCAGGCGCAATAAAACAATCGAATCCTTGCCACCGGAAAACAGCAAAACGGGATTCGCGCATTCCGCCGCCACTTCACGCATGATATGGATAGCTTCGCTTTCCAGCGCATCCAAATGGGTAAAGGGCTGGTTACTCATTTCTTTCTCTCAACATACTCGGTTAAGTAAATTGCAAATCGGCAGAAATTACTGACAAAACTGACAAAAAATATCGCGCCTGGCATGCCGCGCTTATTTTATAGGCACGACCTTACTGATATGTAATCCGCATTCTTTGGATTCCGGCGCTTCCCACCACCAGCGTCCGGAACGGATATCTTCACCCGGTGTAACAGCCCGCGTACAGGGCGCGCAACCGATGCTGGGATAAAACCGGTCATGCAGCTTGTTATAAGGCACTTCATACTGCTTGAGATATTCCCAGACTTCCGCGTTGGACCATTCCAGCAAGGGATTCACTTTCTGCATGTGGTTGTCCATATCGTATACCGACACCTTCAAATTCGACCGTGTGGCCGCCTGCTCGCGCCGCATCCCGGTTACCCAGGCACGTTTGCCTTGCAATGCACGGCGCAACGGTTCGACTTTGCGAATATGGCAACACGCCTTGCGCAATTCGACACTGTCATAAAAACCATTGACGCCATGCTCGGCGACGTAGGCTTCAACTTGTTTCACATTGGGAAAATAAATACGCAGCGGTGTTTTGTAGCGCTCCCGCACAGTTTGCATCAAATCATACGTCTCTTGCGGTAAGCGTCCGGTATCCAAGCTGAACATTTCGATGGGAAGCTGATAGCGGTCGATGATATCGGTCAGCACCATATCCTCGGCACCCAAGCTGTTGGCGAAAGCGACCGGCGCGAAGTCGCGCACCGTTTCGGTTAAAACGGCGACCACCTGCTCAATCTTTTGCTGCACGTCACTCATTGACTGCTTTCCGCTTGACTTCCTTTGCGTTGCGCGCGCCGGAACAGCGGCAGCCGCCGGTCGAAAGAAGTTTGATATACCTCGGAGAAATCGCTCAGCCCCTTCAATGCGTCTTCAATTTTCCGGTCCGGGCGCGGTGCGAAAGCGTCAAAGCCCACGCGCTGCATATAAAACAACTGATCGCGCAACACATCGCCGATCGCACGCAACTCTCCGGTATACCCCAAGCGCGCGCGCAGGTTAAAAGCAATCGAATAGCCGCGGCCATCCGAAAATTTCGGAAAATCCACCGCAATCACGGAAAATTTTTGTACGTCGCCTTTCAATGCTTCGGGATGCTCATCGCTCGCCAGCCATACACCGATTTCCTCGCGCTGCTGCAAAGCATCGCGTTGCGCTTGCCATACTTTCAACGGAACGATCACTTTTCCTGCTGCAACGTGAACGTTCTCAGCAGTCTCATTTTCTTGCAGCCGCAGCACCGTCCAATCATCCGCAACAATGGCTTTATTCTTGATAATCATAGCAATCAGAACCTCGGTGAGAAGTACGGCACCTCATACTGCGCAGGTGCCACGATGTGCTTGTCGGCAAGCTCTTCATCCTGAGCGATGAAATCAGCCGCATACACATGATCTTTGAATGGCGCATGACCGATACGGCGCACCGTGTCGATAAAACGCTCGGCTTCGATGCGTTCGCGCACATAAACCTGCAACAGCCGTTCAATGACTTCCGGTACTTGAAAGAAAGTAAAGGATGGACCGATAATTTTGCTGATCGAGCTGTCATTGCCTTCTGCACCGCCGATCGATACCTGATACCACTCGTCGTGATCTTTCTTTTCCACGCCGGTGATACCGATATTGCCGATATGATGCTGCCCGCAAGCATTGACACAACCGGAGATATTCAGCGTGATCTCGCCAATGTCATACTGAAAGTCCAAACTCTCAAAACGCTCGGCGATCAACTTCGCCAATGGGATTGAGCGCGCATTGGCCAAAGTGCAAAATTCCGCGCCCGGGCAACTGATAATATCGGTCAACATACCGATATTCGGTGTAGTCAACTCATAAACAGAAGCTTCCTGCCATAGACTAATCAAGTCTTTTTGCCGCACATCCGCCAACACCAGATTTTGTTTATGGGTGATACGCAATTCGCCAAAACTGTAACGATCCGCCAGATCCGCGGCAAAGTCCATTTGCTCGGCTGTCGCATCGCCGGGTGCATTACCCGGTTTTTTCAACGACAGAACCACACTCACGTAACCGGGAATCCGATGCGGTCTCACATTACGCTGCAGCCAATGCGAGAATGAACGGCTATCCGCTTTGAATTCGTTCAACTTCGAATCGTGACCAGGCAACGTTTCATATGCCGGATCGGTAAAGCACGATGCGACACGATCGACTTCCTCACCGGTCAAAGTGCCGGGACCATCCTTCAGATCCGCCCAGTCAGCTTCCACCTGACGTTTGAACTCATCGATTCCCAATGCCTTGACCAGAATCTTGATACGCGCTTTGTATTTGTTGTCGCGGCGGCCGTATTGGTTATACACCCGCAGTATCGATTCGACATACGTCAAAATATGCTGCCAGGGCACGAACTCACAGATTTCACTGCCGATAATAGGCGTACGCCCCAATCCACCGCCCACCACTACGCGAAAACCGATTTCGCCTTGTGCATTTTTCGTGACCGCCAGTCCGATATCGTGCGCATAAATAGCCGCACGGTCTTCCTGTCCGCCGCTGATGGCAATCTTGAATTTGCGTGGCAAATAGGCGAATTCCGGATGAAACGTGCTCCATTGGCGCAGAATCTCGGCATATGGACGCGGATCGACCACTTCATCATGTGCCACGCCGGCAAACTCGTCCGAGGTAATGTTGCGGATACAATTGCCGGAGGTTTGAATGGCATGCATCTGCACTGACGCCAGATCGGCAAGAATGTCCGGTGTGTCCTGCAATTTGAGCCAGTTGAATTGAATGTTTTGACGCGTCGTGAAATGACCGTAGCCGCGATCGTATTTGCGCGCGATATGCGCAAACATGCGCATTTGCTGCGAAGATATCAGGCCGTACGGCACCGCAATCCGTAACATGTAGCCATGGATCTGCATGTATAAGCCGTTTTGCAGCCGCAGCGGCATAAACTCTTCCTCAGTCAATTCCCCGGAAAGACGGCGACGCACCTGATCGCGGTACTGTCTGACACGTTCATCCACTATTTGCTGATCATATTCATCATAGCGATACATTGTTGATTCCCTCGCTTAGTAGTTCAAAGACGCTCAGTAAAATAACCTCAAGACTCCGTTGGCGTGTAATGCTTCGACACCGGCAGCAACAGTGCGGCATCCAATGGAAATTTGGCACCATACTTCAGGATATGGTTCACATCGTCGTCTTCATCATGCCTCAATGCCATACCGATATAAGCATGCTCACCGCTTTCCCCTACGACAATGCCTATCCTTCCACCACAACCGTTGAACCATGTCACTTGTTTTGGCTTATTCTCAATATTTGTACTCATTAATTAATCAATCCTTGTTTCATTAATGGAAAATTGCCGAAACCCGCCATGGATCGGCAACCCGCCACCCCAGCCGCTCAGCTTTTATTCTGGCGCACAGAACAGCTCTCTGCTTATTAATTTTTTTTGAACACACTGCAATCGTATTGACCAGTTGCCGCCGGCATTTCACTGCCTTTGCATATATGGCCACTACTGAAGCTTAGCGTAATTTGTTATTTTATCAAAAAACCCGGGGGTAATCGTCTGTAACTTGCCACGGCGATCAATCCCGGTGAGTATGACAAATGAAACCGATCAGAGAATCTGACAGAATAAATCTTGCAACCGTATTTTTCCTTTTTAACTGCCCGGCATAATAACAATACCCATTTATAAATCAAAATAATATTATATTAGATACATATAACCATTTATCATTAGCAGGCATAACTCATGAAACTCCAGCAACTCCGCTATTTGTGCGAAACCGCCAATCAGGATATGAATCTATCCAGGGCGGCCAAGAATCTGCATACCTCTCAGCCTGCCATCAGCAAGCAAATTCAGTTGCTCGAAGAAGAACTCGGCGTTGATATCTTTCTGCGCAATGGCAAACGGATTGTAAAAATAACACCGCCCGGCCAATTGATCATACAAACCGCCGTCAGGATGCTGCGCGATGCCGACAATCTCAAAAAAATCGCCCAGGAATTCACCAATGAAGCCGGCGGCACGCTCACGATTGCGACGACACACACGCAAGCACGCTATGCTTTACCGTCCGTGATCAAACGCTTTACCGCGCGCTACCCGAAAGTCAGGCTCATTTTGCGGCAAGGCAATCCGACACAGATTGCGACTCTGGTTACTTCGGGCGAGGCGGATATAGGCATCGCCACCGAAGCGCTTGAACAATACCCGGAGCTGGTCATGCTGCCCTGCTATCAATGGAACCGGTGCATCATCGTACCGCCCAAGCACCCGTTGTTGAAATTAAAAAAACTCACATTGGAAGCGATTAACCAATACCCCATCATCACTTATGATTTTTCTTTCACTGGCCGCACGAAAATCAACAAGGCATTTGCAAGCCGCGGGCTGGAACCCAACGTGGTACTGACGGCGATCGACTCCGATGTGATCAAAACTTACGTGGAGCTGGGGCTGGGTGTTGGCATATTGGCCAACATGGCTTTTGATGCCAAGCGCGACAAGAATCTCAGATCCATCGATGCCAGCCATCTATTCGAACCCAGCACAACACGCATCGGTATCAGCCGCAACAGCTATATACGCGGTTATATTTTCGATTTCATCGAGATGTTCGCGCCGCATCTTGACCATGCCAGCATCCAAGCCAAACTGGAAAGCAGCAAAAAAGGCCTTGCGGAAGACGAAAATTGATTCCCGCCGAAATTAAACGTACCATGGCAATTCGATTGCTGAGCGGTAACTGTCATCAAATTACAAAATAAAGGTGAACCATGATAAAGCTCTTCAGTTTGTTGGTGGCATCCCTAATCCTGGTCATAATCGCGCTCGGATCCGGCGCTTACAATATGGCGGCCACAGAAAAGCATTGGGGTATCACGGAAAAGATCATCGAATGGGTGCGCGAAAGCTCCGTCGAAGCGCGCGCCAAGGATCTACAAGTACCGCAACTGGACAATGCGGAGATGCTTCTGAAAGGTGCCGAGCACTATCACGCAATGTGCACAGCGTGTCACCTTGCTCCCGGCATGAGTCCGACCGAACTCTCGGCTGGTTTGTATCCGCAAGCACCGGTGTTTTATCAACGCGAAGCGATTAACGATCAAGCAGAAAAACAGCATCTCGCCAAGAAATACTTCTGGGTGATAAAAAACGGTTTAAAAATGACGGCAATGCCCGCCTGGGGTCTTAGCCATGATGATCATTCCATCTGGGCGACGACCGCATTTGTCCTCAAAATGCGGAAGATGACACAGGAAGAATACGAAAACCTTATCCATTCGGCCGAGGATCAAGAGCACCATCATGACCATAACGGTCACTCACACTGAGAAACATTGAATAATTGTCTACGCAAATGCAGTGTTTCCATACCCAGCGGATAAATCGCGCTGAAATTCCACCAGTGATCGCTCAGCATCTCATCGCAAGCTATCGCGACGCAAATTATCAGATTAATACCAGCCCTGAATCGTTCACTTTGCGAATTGATCAATACTCGGAACCGCTTGCACGATTTCTCGCCGCCTCCAAGCTACGCTGCGCGGCCATCGTCAGCGCGTATAATCCCCGCAGCCGCTTATCCAGCGAAGAAGATAATTCGGCCGCGCACGCAGCGCTCAGGA
Source organism: Gammaproteobacteria bacterium (assembly GCA_015709635.1). Taxonomy (NCBI): domain Bacteria; kingdom Pseudomonadati; phylum Pseudomonadota; class Gammaproteobacteria; species Gammaproteobacteria bacterium. The sequence goes on along the minus strand of CP054180.1, from coordinate 117,855 downwards.
ATCTGCTGCGACAACATCCTCACACAGTGATCGAAGGCTTGCATACCGATCCGGCAGGCACATGGCCGGCGGAAAAAAGTTTTTTTATCGCCGGAATGGATCTTGATGCCGCAAAACTGGTAGGGCAGCAATTCAACCAAAATGCTGTGGTGTGGATTGATCATGATGCCATTCCGCGTCTGATCCTGCTCCGCTGAAAGCGCATTCAATTCAATATCCGCGGCGTCAACAATTAACCTGAAATTATTCAAAATATTTACGGTCGAAAAATTCCGTATAGCTGGCAATGCAAACCCGATGCTATACTCAAATTTTTCAATAACGGTTTGGGAGACACTTATGAAGAAAACACTCACCTTTCTGACTTTGGCCTTTCTCAGTTTTGGATTGCTCGCCTTTGATGCAGAAGCAAAACGCATGGGTGGCGGCAAAAATGTAGGTACGCAACGCCAATCGGTCAACCAGCAGCAGGCAACACCGAATACACCATCCTCCGCAGCGGCGCCGGCAGCAGCGGCTGCGTCGGGCGGCAGCAAGTGGGGCGGTGCGCTGGCGGGCCTCGCGGCTGGCGGTTTGCTGGCTGCGCTCTTCATGGGTGGCGCATTTGAAAACGTCAACATGATGGATTTTGTGGTTCTGGCGCTGCTGATTGGCGTGGTTTTCTTTATCATCCGCATGCTGCGCAAGCCCAGAAGCGAGGAACGGTCATCTTCGATGCAATACTCGGGCATGAACACCGGCACGCAAGACCGCTTTAATACGCCACCCTTTACTCCAGCGGCGGAAACGGCTGCCGGTGAAACCGCAACAGCGCATCGTCAACCGGCCATTCCGGCGGATTTTCAAGTAGAGCCATTTATCCGCCATGCGAAAGCTTCGTTTATCCGCCTGCAGGCTGCGCATGACCGTGGCGACACCAATGAAATCCGTGACTATACAACCCCGGAAATGCTGGCGGAAATCAGTCAGCAAATTCAGGAAAGAGGCGATGCGCAGCAGAAATCCGAAGTCATGTTCATCGACGCCCATTTACTGGAAGTCGAAACTGCCAATGACATGGCCATCGCCAGCGTACGCTTCACCGGCCAGCTGCGTGAATTACCGAATGGCGAACCGGAAGCTTTTGATGAAATCTGGCATGTGCAGAAAGATCTGAAAAATCCTGACGCCACTTGGCTATTGGCTGGAATTCAACAAGTTTCGTAAATTCTGTAACAAGTAAATTAAAACTCCGGTCAGCACACCTGATTCTGATGCTGTGCTGGCCGGGGAGAAACATCAATAGCGTTTCTCTCTGTTCAAAATTCCCGTCGATTTCCGGTACTCCCAACTGAATCAATGCCATGGTTACGAGATTATCAAAACTTGTCATGGTCTTGGCTTTTGCGTTGTACGCTTCGCTTGTCGCTTACGGTAATCTCACCGATTACAACTCCAACTTCACCCTGGTAAGCCATGTGCTGACGATGGACACCACGTTTCCCGGTAATCAAGCGTTATGGCGCGCCATTCATTCCCCGCAGATTCACCATGCGATTTACGGCGTCATCATCGGTACCGAAATTGCCGTCGCCGCATTGTGCTGGCTTGGCGGCCTTCGCTTATACCAAAACATCAAAGATCCCGCATCCTTCAACCGCGCCAAAAGCTTCGCAATCCTCGGATTGACATTGGGTTTCTTACTATGGTTTACCGGATTCATGACGATGGGCGGAGAATGGTTTCTGATGTGGCAATCCGAAACCGCCAATGCACAGCAAGCCGCATTCCGTTTGGTGATGATCATTGCCGCGACGCTCATCTATTTGGTTCAAATAGACGAGGAAAGACATAGTTAAGTGATGGTGTTTTTCATACGAGCCAACTTACGACCGGCAAAAGCCGCTGTGCCTTGTACCGGCTCAACCGCCAGATAGCCATGCATCGATTCCGGCTTGCGCAATTTGCGCATCCTGATAAGACCGTACACCGCTGACGCCGATAGCCCCGGTAAATTGTTGCTCGACCGCAATCGGCAATCCGCCTTCTACCGGCAGCGCGCCGGGCAACCCTAAATAGTGCAGGCGTCCTTCGGCAACATTGTTTTCCCAGACTTTGGTCGAGCGGCGAAAAGCAATCGCGGCGCGTGCTTTCTCGATGGCAACCTGGACACTGCCGTACTGCGCGCCATCCAGGCGCTGCAGATAAAGCAAATGACCGCCGTCATCCACAATCGCGATGACAACCGGCCATTTATTCCGCAGTGCTTCCGCCTCCGCTCCGGCAGCTATTTTTTTGGCATCATCCAACGTCAGTGCTAGTTTGTGAGTCGTCATCATCACTCCACGGCAGAAAAAAGGTTTATGCGGTTAGCGGCCACGGGTGCAATCATATCCCGGCGCCTTGCTCGAACACTTCCTGGCGCATCTGCGCTTGGGAAATATTGCTGCCGGGCGGCACGCTGCGCGTCAGCCAGACATTGCCGCCGATCGTCGATCCGCGTCCGATGGTGATGCGCCCCAATATCGTGGCGCCGGCATAAATCACGACATCGTCTTCGACAATCGGATGGCGCAAATTTCCTTTTACCAATGCACCGTTCTCATCCACCGGAAAACGTTTCGCACCGAGTGTCACCGCCTGATACAAGCGGACGTTCTGCCCGATGATCGCGGTCTCGCCGATCACCACGCCGGTGCCGTGATCGATAAAAAAACTGCCGCCGATTTGCGCTCCGGGATGTATCTCTATACCGGTCGCCGAATGCGCGATTTCGGAAATCATGCGTGCAATCAACGGCACACCCAAGCCATGCAGAACATGCGCCAGGCGGTAATGCATAATCGCCATAATACCGGGATAGCACACCAGCACCTCGTCGACGTTGCGCGCCGCCGGGTCGCCTTCGTACGCCGCTTTGATATCGCTTTCCAGCAAACCGCGGATTTCCGGTAAGCGCTTGGCAAACGACTGCGTAACCGCAATTGACCGTGCACGATCTGCGTCGCTGAGAACTTCCAGCCCCGAGTTGTAGTGCAATTCATGCTGAATTTGCACCATCAGCTCGCGCAAGGTCATATTCAAAGTATGGCCGACATAATGATCGACGCCTTCATCCGCCAGCTCCGACGACCCCAGCCGGTTCGGAAACATCGCCGCGCTCAAACCTTCCGCGACGCTCGCCAGTATCCTGCGCGACGGCAGCCGGGGCGGACGGTCGTGCCGGTTGCGGCTTTCCAGCGATGCCAACCGCTGCGCACGCAATTCGGTCACGATACTATCCACATCCAAATGGGTGCCGCGCACCAGGAGATCGCGCGTCTTCTTACTCGTGCTCACTATGTGGCCAGACCTTGTTGATCAAACATGCCTTCAAACAGAATACTGCTCAGATAGCGCTCGGCGGAATCGGGCAATATGACCACGATGGTTTTTCCGGCATTCTCGGGACGTTTGGCATGGCGCATCGCCGCCGCCACCGCAGCGCCGCAGGAAATACCAGCCAGAATGCCTTCCTCACGCGCCAGGCGCCGCGCATACAGGATGGCTTCCTCGTTGCTGACCTGCTCAATTTCATCGACTAACGAAAGATCCAGGTTATCCGGCACAAAGCCTGCACCGATCCCTTGAATTTTATGCGGCCCGGGTGCTAAAGAAGCACCGGCGCGCTTTTGCGACAATACCGGACTGGCCGTGGGTTCGACCGCTACGGATGTGATCGCTTTGCCTTTGGTCTGTTTGATATAACGGGAAACACCGGTAATCGTTCCGCCCGTACCGACACCAGCGACAAAAATATCGACCGCACCGTCGGTATCGTTCCAGATTTCCGGGCCGGTGGTTTTCTCATGAATCGCCGGATTGGCCGGGTTTTTGAACTGCTGCAGCAACACATAGCGTCCCGGATCGGAAGCGACGATCTCGTCCGCTTTCGCCAAAGCACCGCTCATGCCGCGCGCGCCTTCGGTCAATTCGAGCTTGGCGCCGAGCGCCACCAGTAATTTGCGCCGCTCCACACTCATTGTTTCCGGCATCGTCAAGGTCAGCGGAATGCCTCGCGCCGCCGCCACAAACGCCAGCGCGATCCCGGTATTGCCGCTGGTCGGTTCGACAATTTCTTTTCCCGGCCCCAGCAAACCCTTGCGCGCGGCATCATCGATCATCGCCGCACCGATGCGGCATTTGACCGAATACGCCGGATTGCGCCCCTCGATTTTCCCCAACACCAAAGCCGCCGCGCCGTCAGTCACCCGATTCAGGCGCACCAACGGAGTGCGCCCGATCGACAATGCGTTATCTTCAAACCAATTTGCCATGATTTTTCCTTTTTGTATGTGATCGCTCGTGCTTACGCATCATAACCAAACTCCGCCCGCGGAACAATTTCACTATAACGCATCCATTCCGCAGCGGAAAGTACAAAACAACCAACTGGTGCTATCGCGAAGCAGCCTAGAATACAATTAGCATGCATGAAAACGACACTTTCTCTTCCGGTCAACGCCGTCAATTTTTCAGAAAATAATCCCCTGGGCTTCCCAAAATGGCGCGATACGGCCGATTCTGGGAAGCTTGGTTAAAAGCTAAATCAATAATGGGGGAGGAGGACTGGAAAAACCTCCCGGATTGCGGGCGCTAACTCAGCACACTGACATCGCCCCAGCTGATTTGGCCGGGTGTGACACCGACCAGCGTGATGGATACATCGGAACCAAAGTTTACGACGAGATCCGAGCCTTCATAATGAGCATCGGTAACAAAACTCTTCAGATGATCCACTGAAGTTAAGCCCAGGCCGGTATCGAACTTCAGCGAATCGTGTTCCGACGAGCTGAAGTCCTGAATACGCAAATGGGCCGCTTCGCGGATGACAAAATCATCGGCACCGTGCCCGCCGGAGCTGTCCTCACCGCCGCGAACCGCGATGTGATCATCGCCATCCGACGGCGAGAATGAGAGATCCCCCTCGAATCTGAAGTGATGCCTGTCATCCGGACTTCCCGTTGCACTCTGCCACTGCTCGGATACGCGCAAATAAAGGCCATCGCCGTCCGCATCCGCGTAGCGGGTTATTTCCGTGCCAAATGGCTTGACCTCGGTACGCACGACCTGGCTGCCATCCACGGTATAGGTTTCGCTACCGTCGTCATCGATCGATTTCGGTTCCAGCACACCGTCTTTAAGCTCAAATACAGCCGTCACTTTGCCACCCTCAATGGTGAATTTGAAGGCTTTGTGATCGTGTGTTGATGAATCATCATTCAATTCGTCATGCCCTGAACTCATTTTTTTCCTTTTTAATAAAAGTACTGTACAGCGTTTAAATTAATACAATATTTCCGACCAATTTCACCAACCCGTGATGCGGTCATTGGATCGGATTTTGTTGCGCCGGGGTCAGCTGACTACGCCATACTGCGGGCAGATTCTGCACCCAGCCATTATAAACCAGCGGAACCGGCAGAATGCCTTGCCCGCCCATGCCGGGATTAGCTGTGATGGCGTCATCCCGCGCTGTGGTGCTTGCGGCAAAAAGCCCGACTTGACCTGCGATCCTGGCGTCGGATGGATCGCCGTCGCCATTGGGATCAGGATCTACGACCAGCATCCGGTTTGAAAATTTACTCGTGACATACGCATAATAGCCGCCGCCTTTCTTGGCGCCATACTGCACGCCATGACAACCGGGATCGCACGGCAGCATGGCAACCACTTCATCGGTTGTCGCCAAATCGGGCCGCGTATCGACGATGGTGATGGTACCAGTCAATGTGTTCGCCGTAACCATATTTTTCCCGTCCGGCGATACCGGGGTTTGAATCGGTAATGCGCCGACAGGCCCGGAAATCGCTCCGGATACGGGATCGTAATGTTCGATCAGGTTGATATGCTTGATAACGGTATGCGTTACCATATCGACCGCCGTGATGGTGCTGTCCAGCAAATTAGCGACGTAATATTTGCTGGCATCCGGCATCATGCCGGTGGCCAACGGATGGCTGAAGGGTCCGCTCACCGGCAAAATGGCTTCGATACGATTGGTTCTGAAATTATATTGCGTGGTATCACCGCTCAGCACATTCGGCGTCACCATGGTTTTGCCGTCATGGCTCATCCAGTGCGCATGCGCGTTGCCTCTCCCGATATCCACCCGGCGCAGCACTTGGGCGGCCAATGGACTCAGCTCCATCACGGAATCCGTGCGGGTATCGCCATTGTTGGTAATATGCAGTCTATCCGTATCGGTCAGCGTCATCACATGCGCGGGCGCTTCACCTACCGATACGTTGCGGATCAGCGCGCCGGTTTTGCGGTCATAAACCGTCAGTTTCTTGTCAAACCATTGCGTCACGTAAATCACATTCTGATCCCTGTCCGTCCACATGTTATGCGGATTGTTCATTTTGATCGAGGGTAGCGCCACTTTGCGCGTGACTTGCCAGGAGTTACCGTCAATCGCCGATACCGTACCTGGTTTTTCTTTTCCCGCCGTCATCTCAAATTGCGTCGCCGCCCAGATTTCTCCAACCGCAGGTACCGCAGGATTTTGCAAAGCGGATAGATTGATGTCATTGCCGTAGCGTGCATTCAATACGGCGGGCAAATTGACAACGCCGATGTCGACACGCACGTCAACGTTCGGATAGGTGACATGCCACGGGGTATTTTTCGCATAATCCTGCCAGTTGGCGGGATTGGTCGCGATGAAGAAAGTACGCAACAAACGTGTGGCCAGATCGCTGCTGCTTGGAACCGTAATACCGTTGATCAAACTGAGCGAAGACCCCAGATCAAGACCGCCGGTCGCCGGATCATCGACAATCACGGCACCGAACATGTACGGGTGAATACTGCACGTAAACACATATAATCCCGGCGTGGTCAGTGTCAGACTGTCACCGCCTTTCTTCGGCTCGGTATTGAACGGCATACCGACGGCCCCGGTGGGATAGATCAAGCTGCTTCTGGTGTGCACGGTGTTCGAATCACCGGAAAAATTGACCCGCACACCCGGTGCAGCAATGGCAATCGAACGGTTACCTGCGATCGCCGCTCCGGTATCAAACCAGCGCCCCGGAATATCGGTCAACGCAAAATTGATCTGACTGCCGCCGGCAAACACGGTGTTTGCCGATAAAACCGAGGCTGCAGCGCAATAAAAAACGGCATTTGTGATCTTTGCGACGATTGATTTTTCAAACATATAAAACCTCTCTTTTGGATTCTCTGAAAACAGTTGATTTCAATACAATCAGTTATTTGTGAAAGCATTCTTGTGTGATATTTTCCCGCACACGCGGCACTATACGTGGGAGAAAATCCCATGTCAATGAATTTGTGTGACATTTTCCCGCATTATGCTAGAATCGCTCGCAATCAATCAGATCCGCATTCATTGACCAGTCAACAGATCTCATGCATGGCGTGCATCCAACCCATTCCACCCCTTCACCTGCGCTGATCACCGCGTTGCGCCGGGTGCTGCGCCCCTTTGTCAAGTTGATGCTGGCGAAAGGAATTACCTATCCGTTCCTGGCAGAAATGCTGAAAGATTTATTTGTCGAAGTCGCGGAAAACGACTTCAAAATTGGCGGAAAACCATCCAGCGACAGTCACTTGAGCTTGCTCACCGGTATCCATCGCAAAGACATCAAACGCTTGCGCCATGATTACTGCGCGGACGCCGAAACCGCCCCGCAAGCGGTATCGCTCGGTGTACGGCTGGTCAATTTGTGGACCACGGATCCGCGTTATCTGGATGAAAACAATCAACCCAAGCGATTGCCCAGGTTCGCTAGAGAAGGCGGTGACATCTCCTTTGAAGGATTGGTAGCCAATATAAGTTGCGATATCCGTTCGCGCGTTGTGCTGGACGAATGGCTCAGGCTCGGTATTGCCCATTTCGATGAGGAAAATCGCGTCTGTCTCAATACGGCAGCGTTCATACCAGCACACGGCTTCGACGAAAAAGTTTTTTATTTTGGCCACAACGTGCATGACCATGCGGCAGCCGCAACCAGCAATCTGCTCGGTCAAGCTCAACCGTTTCTGGAACGCAGCGTGTACTACGACGGATTAAGCGCGGATTCCGTCAAAACACTCGCAGAAAAATCCGAACAACTGGGCATGGAAACGCTGCTCGCCGTCAATAAAATCGCCATGGAACTGGAAAGAAACGATGTGCAAAAGAACGAGCCTAAGCAGCGCATGACTTTCGGCATCTATTATTACAGCGAAGCGGTGGAGCCGGAAAAAAACGGTACGGAAAAAGACCTGACGATCACATGAAAAAAATTCACCAAGAACAATAAGCCGAAGCGGCACCTGGAAACTAGGCATTCTCGCTTTAACATTTCTCTGTACCATCAACGCATTCGCAAAAAACAACTGCGATAGCCACGCTTCGCCGATCAATCCCGCTAGTCTGGCGCCGGCATCAGCGGCACGGGCATCATTGGCGCCAAACATCTGTGTCAACGGTATCGAAATTCACTACGACCGGCATACCGCCATCTCTGTGGACGGACGGCTCACTACATCACGCAAACTCGCGATTGGACAAGTGATTGCGGTACTTTTTGAAACTGCTACGCCGAATTCACAGCAAGCCATCGGCCTTGCGCTTCGCCAGCAAGCAAATCAGATCGCAGGCGATATGCGCGGCGGCGAGCGCCGTGATCTGGCTGTGGTCGTAGGGCGGCGAGACTTCGACGATATCCATGCCGATCAAATTGATCGCGGTAAAGCCGCGAATGATCGCCAATGCTTGCGCAGTGGTCAGTCCGCCGCACACCGGCGTGCCGGTGCCGGGCGCATACGCCGGATCGAGGCAATCGATATCGAAGGTAAAGTACGCCGGACGATCGCCGACGATACGTTCAACTTCGGCGATCACCGCATCGCTGCCATGCCGGTGCACCCAGGTCGCATCCAAGACATGTATGCCCATGAAATCGTCATTCCAGGTGCGAATACCGATTTGCACCGAGTGCCGGGGATCGATCAATCCGTCCTGCACGGCTTTATAAAACATCGAGCCGTGATTCAGCGAACTGGGTGAATTGTCCGGCCAGGTATCGCTATGCGCATCAAAATGAATCAACGCCAGCGGTGCGCCGAACTTTTCCGCATGCGCTTTCAACAATGGATAACTGATGTAGTGATCGCCGCCGAACGTCAGCATGCGCGCACCCGATGCCAGGATATGCCGGGCGTGATCGGCAATCGCCTCATGGATCGTCATCGGATTATGTACATCCAGATAACAATCGCCAAAATCGATCACGGCAAGATTCTCGAATGGATCAAAACCCCACGGATAGGGTTTCAGCGACGCTACTTCCGCCGACGCCAAGCGGATTCCCTGCGGCCCGAAACGCGCGCCGGAACGGTAGGACACCGCCAGGTCCAGCGGCACGCCGCTGATCACCAGCTCGGCTCCGGCGATATCCTTACTGTAATTGCGCCGCATGAAGGAAAGCACCCCCGAGAAAGTCGGTTCGCGCAACATGCCGTGAGGATTCTCGCGTGCTATCGCGCCATTAATTTTGATCTGGCTGTTATCCGTCATCGTTCAATCCCTCTTCCTTTGTCGTTGAATGCGCTGGCGCAGTCTTGCAACTTCAGCACCGGCTTGCGATGATAATATGATCAGCCGGTGCAGATTCAAGATTTTGTGATGCGAACAAAAACTCATGCCATGGATCATAGTTAATGGCCGTTATAATCAACCGCGTTTTGGGAACTTGTGAATGACAGACACCCCGCAACAGTCAACCTATCGCAAGCATATCGGTGTGATGCTATTAACCGCCGGTTTGATCAGCGGCTGCGCTTCGATGTTTTCCGGTACTTCGCCGCGTTCGCCGGACACGGGCAGCCAACGCAACCCCAATCTCACCGCACCTTACAACAAACCCTACACGATAAACGGCGTCACTTATTACCCGATGCGCTCGGCTGCCGGCTACCGGGAGGTTGGCCATGCCTCGTGGTATGGCTCGGAATCGGGCAATCGCACCGCCATGGGAACACGCTTCGTTCCGCACGGCTTAACCGCTGCGCATAAGACTTTGCCATTGCCGTCGCGTGTCCGGGTGACCAATTTGCAAAACGGCCGTCATGTCGACGTTCTGGTCAACGATCGCGGGCCGTTCAAAAAAGGCAGAATCATCGATCTATCGCACGGCGCGGCGAAAAAGATCGGCTTGCACGGCGTGGCCAGAGTCAGAATCGAGCATCTCGACGAGAAAATCAGCCAGAAATAGAGCGTTTGATAATTTGCCAATAACATTCACCGCATTACCGCTATGCCGCACAAATGCCATAACGCGGCAACAGCTCATGAATCACATAAAACCGGTGCAACTGCAATGCGTCGTGGAACAATTTCCAGTTGCTGGTCAGAAAGCTAGACCTGATTTCGAACTTTTCATCCTTACCATCGGTAACTTTGAGCGTACCCAGTGCTTCATATTTCCATGAACCAGGCCCTTTTGCGCTATACGTGAGATTAACCGGCGGGAAATCGAAATAACCGGTGGCGATACGCTCCAGCCATGGCTTGATACCGGGCATTCTCCTCATCGTACTTGATGTTGCGGAAATCGGGACGGAACGTTTCGGCAAAGCCGCAGTGCAGACTGAGCGTAGCCGTGATAGTAATCAAGACCGCTCGTGCGGCTTGTTTCATCATACCAATCGGCCGTTTCTTGGCTATCGGCAGCACCTTTCGGCGATTCTTCCAGGATGAACGTGGTGAATTTACGATTGAGCGCTTCGTCTTTTTTCCAGCCTTCAACCCAATCGGTGATTTCCGGCTAGTGCTGCGCTCCAGCCGTTGCCGTTTGCGCTGCTTCCGGCTTGCTTGAAATGGCTGCCGTTTGCACATATCCCAATTCGCTGAAGCCGATTTCACCCGGACGCGGACGCAATTGCGGAAACGCATCGTCTGCATAAAATGCCTTGGCATAAGCCGGATCGACCATCAGGAAAAACCCGTTATTCTGATAGCCGTATGGATCTTTTTCATCCACCCAGCCCACGGGAAAAATTCGTTTGATATTGTCGATCATCGAACGATAAGGATAGTCATCGCCGATCGATACGACTTGGCCATTCGGCAAGGCAAAGGCTCCCAAGCTGTAATGCTGCATGGCGAACACCAATTGCCCCAGATAAATACCGTCGTCGATGCGAACGATTTCATCGACCAAACGCGTCATGGGATACACCGGACCGAGGTCAGGCCAGCGGTAGTTCAGCTGATACACTTTTTTACCCTGCATTTCCGCAACCACGGAAGTCCCCATGTTACAGAGAAAATAGCCACCCGTTTTACTGTATGGAATCGCTTTCTCTTTAGCCAAATTTTCCGCCCGCAACTCGCCGTCAAATCCGGCCGTATCGAAACGCATCGGACGGTCTTTCAGCTTCCATAATTGGATCAGCGCCGGCAAACCGACGGCTTGCAGCGCGTTGGGATCGGGCGGCTCGCGGAAAAAATTGCGCCCGATACGCACCGTGGCCGGATTATAGTCATCCATTGCTTTGTCATCATTGCGGGTCTTTTTTGCCACCGTCTCACGCGATACCGGCTCAAAGGTTTTTCCCATCCATAAACCGGTATCGGCATAAGTCGCATTCCAGGCGGTCGCCATCCATTCGATAGTGGCCATCCTGGATCTTTCTTTACCGAGCCATTGAGCCGCTTCCTTGAAATAATCGCTGTCGCGGATGGAAACGGGGATGCCGATCATCGGTCCGCTGATGACTTCCGCAGTGCCGCATTTGAATAAGGTATCGAGCTTTTTATGAATCTCCGCCCAGCGCTGACGCTGATGATTATCCGCCAGAATACGCTGGTACATGCCCAGCAATGCAAAGAAATTGCCCTGATAATCGTTTTTAAGAATATCGTCTAAAGCATCGGACAGTGACTGCTGCTCATCACCGGAGCGGGCTGCGAAATTTTTGCTATTCAAAAAGGTTGTCATGAATTTCTTCCTCCCCCTTTTGCATTTTTGCATATCAAGCGAAACGACTGACTCCAACTTAGCAAGCGCCAGCTTATTAAGCCGCTCTTATAATATATTCCAATCTTTTCTTTAATTCAAAATAGCCGGGATGATGAAAAGAATGTTGATCATTATCAACGAATCCTGATTGTTTCCTGCGACACTAACTGAAGTTCTCCTAGTGCCAGCACTGCGACTTTTTGTTTTCACGGACATTACAGAAGTTCTTTATCTGGTTCGACTTTGATATATCATTATCGCCATGAGGGGAAAAACGTTGGCTTAGGGAAACGCTGATTAATTCGGCGGACGAGATGAAGCACGAGGCGCACGGAACGCAGCAACCGAGACATATCAAAACAAGATAGGCGAGGAAGCAAGTACCGCGTAACGAAGTGATTCGCTCGTATAGTCAATTAATCAGCGTTCCTTAGGAAAGATCTGGAAAACTGCTGCTCCCGGCCATGCTGTGTTGAAATCAGGCTCAAAATGCTCACTTACCGTTCGTACACTGCGCTTTTTCACTTGATCTCGCCTTGCCTGACCATCGCTCGCCATCTTTTTCAGAGTTTCCTTAGAAGCTGAAAACAGCAGAAGACTTTTTTACAAGCGGGAGAAAATGAGTACGCGAAACATATCGCCTGAACGCGCCATCGCCATGCTGACGACAATCAAAGAGTTTCAGCACCTGTCAACCGAAGACATGGCAAAGATTGCAGCGGCTTGTCAGTGGCACCGCTATGATGCAGGCAATGAAATTGTGCGCTATCACGATCAAAACAACAGCGTTTTTTTCATTGTGCAAGGAGAAATCCGTATTTTGTATCACGGTCTGTCGGGGCAGGAAGTTATTCTGTGCGACTTACCAACAGGTGAAATGTTCGGCGAATTGACGGCGATCGACGGCCATCCCCGCTCCGCCACGGCAATCGCCAAAACCAGCGCATTGCTGGCATCGATGTCGGCATCGGATTTTCAGCACCTGGTGTACTCCAACCGGCAAATTGCCGAGACCATACTCAAGCGCCTGACCGGACAAGTCCGCCGCCTCACCGAGCGGGTTTACGATTTCAGCACGCTGGCGGTACGCAACCGTATTCAATCGGAGCTGTTGCGCCTGGCCAGAGAGCACATGACTTCGGCAAATGCCGCAATCATTTCACCATCGCCAACCCAGACTGAAATCGCCAATTTGGTCAGCACGCACCGCGAAGCGGTCTCACGCGAACTGAAAAAACTCGTCAAAGACAACCTTATCATGCGCCAAGGACATGATTTGCATGTGCTCGATATCGCCAGATTGACTCAAATGGTCAACGAAGCACGCGGCAGTTTATAGCGGAAATCCTGCGGTCACAATTGCGGCGTACGATGCCTGATTATTTGTTAAGTCCCGCTTAAATGTGGCAAACTTCGCAATTGAACTAATTATGGGTATTTTAATTCGTGTCTCCCTACGAGCTTTTCATCGGCTTGCGTTATACGCGCGCCAAAAAACGCAATCACTTCATCTCGTTTATTTCGCTGATTTCCCTGATGGGGATTACACTGGGAATGACGGCGCTGATTACCGTCATGTCGGTCATGAACGGTTTTCAAAAAGAAGTGCGCACTCGCATTTTGGGTGTGGCGTCGCATGTGCAGATCGCTAGTCCTTATGGCAACCTGAGCCACTGGCAGCAGATCGCCGATGAAGCCAGCAAACATCCGGCCGTCGAAGCCGCCGCGCCATATGTCAGCGCACAAGGTATGCTGTCGCATAACCAGATCGTGCAAGGCGTCATGGTGCGCGGCATTTTGCCGGTGATGGAAGACAAAGTCGCCAATTTCTCCCATTCGATGGTCAGCGGCAAACTGGACAACCTGGTGCCGGGAGAATTTGGTATCGTGATCGGCATGGAACTGGCACGCGTGCTGGGCACTTTCGTCGGCGATAAAATCGTGTTGATCTCACCACAAGGTCAAGTCACGCCGGCGGGCATTCTCCCTCGGCTGAAGCAATTCACCGTGGTCGGTATTTTTGAAGTGGGGCATTTTGAATACGACTCCGGATTGGTCTTGATTCACATGTTCGACGCGCAAAAACTGTATCGCATGGAAAACGACGATGTGTCCGGCGTGCGCCTCAAACTGACTGATTTGTTTCAAGCGCCCAAAGTAGTCCAGGAATTACCTGCATTGCTGACCATCGACAGTCATATCAGCGATTGGACCAAACAGCACGCCAACTACTTCCGCGCCATCCAGATCGAAAAACGCATGCTGTCGCTGATTCTGGCGTTGATCATTGCCGTGGCGGCGTTCAATATCGTCTCGACCTTGGTGATGGCAGTAACCGATAAAGAATCCGACATTGCGATTCTGCGCACATTGGGCGCAAGCCCTCGCAGCATCATGAAGATCTTCATCGTACAGGGAACGTTCATCGGCGTCTTCGGCACCGTTCTCGGCGTTGCCGGCGGCATGCTGCTGGCCTACAACGTCGGCGAAGTGGTGGCGTTTATCGAAAGCTTGTTCAACGTGCAATTCCTGTCGCGCGAAATTTATTACATCAGTAAAATCCCGACCGATCCGCAGATGGCGGACATCACCACCGTCGCTGCAACGTCGTTCGTGCTGAGTCTGCTGGCCACGATTTATCCCAGCTACCGTGCATCCAAAGTAAATCCGGCGGAGGCGCTGCGTTATGAATGATAGCGTCATTTCCTGCCGCAACTTGGTTAAGCAGTTTTCGCAAGGCGATTTAGCGGTTCCGGTACTGAAAGGGGTTAATCTGGATTTGGCCGAAGGCGAGATGCTGGCGATCGTGGGCGCATCCGGCTCGGGCAAAAGCACGCTGCTGCATGTGCTTGGCGGATTGGACGCGCCGAGCAGCGGCGATATCCGGATTCTCGGGCAGAATATCGCGCAGATCGGTGAAGAGGAGCGCTGCCGCTTGCGCAACGGTTCGCTCGGTTTCATTTATCAGTTTCATCATTTGCTGCCGGAATTCAGCGCACTGGAAAATGTGGCCATGCCGTTGCTGATCCGTCGTCTGTCCAATAAAGAAGCGTACGGGCGCGCCGCCGATATGCTGAACCAAGTCGGTTTAAGCCATCGTCTGACGCATACGCCCGGCGAACTGTCCGGCGGCGAACGCCAGCGCGCCGCCGTGGCGCGCGCATTGGTGACACAACCCGCCTGTATTCTGGCGGATGAACCCACCGGCAATTTGGACCGGAAAACCGCCGAGCATGTTTTCGATTTGATGCTGGAGTTAAATCATAAAATTAACGCCAGTCTGGTCATCGTCACGCACGATACGCGTCTGGCCAATCGCGCACAGCGTATCCAGCAGCTGATCGACGGCGTTCTGTGCGGCATCGATCAAGCATCATGAGACTGCAACCGACAATTTCCGATTCATTTTTATAACCGGCTTATGCGGACTTTATTTACGTACATCATGGTTTTCCCCCAGCGCAGCGCCTTTGTGCTGGTTGCACTACTGATTGCCGGTATTGCCGAAGGGTTGAGCCTGACTGCGCTACTGCCTTTGATATCGATTGCCGTCGGCGATGCTGGCGGATCGAATGAATCCGGCATTGGTAAATTCATGGAAAAAATGCTGTTGGATATCGGTATTGATCCGACGCTGGATACGATTTTGATCATCATCGTCGGCGGCATGTTTTTCAAAGGATTGGTGCTGCTGCTGGCCAACCGTCAGGTAGGTTATACCGTCGCGCACGTGGCCACCGCTTTGCGCCTCGATCTGATCGAAGCTTTGCTGGCCAGCCGCTGGCAGTATTATCTGCGCCAGCCGGTCGGTTCACTCGCCAATTCCATTGCCTCGGAAGCTTATCGCGCAGCCAATGGATTCGAGCATAGCGTTAATGTGCTGGCGCTCGTAGTGCAGGTGCTGGTGCACGCCATCGTCGCATTATTCATTTCATGGGAAGCAACCCTCGCTTCGTTGGTTATCGGTTCCTTCCTGCTCTATGCGCTCAACAGCTTGGTCAACGCAACCCGCCGTGCAGGCACGAAGCAAACCTATTTGTTACGCGATCTGCTTGCTTACCTGTCGGATGTGTTGAGTTCGGTGAAATCACTCAAAGCGATGGCGCGCGATAACGTGGCCGATGCCATTTTGCGCGAGCAAACGCAGCAACTGGAAAAAGCCACGCGCCGCGAGGTGATGAACCGGGAAGCGCTAAACTCGCTGCAAGAGCCCATCCTGGCTGCTCTGACAGCCAGCGGCCTATACCTCGCACTGGTCGTTTGGCAGTTATCCCTGCCGGAAGTCATGCTGATGGTATTTTTGCTGACGCGTATCCTGGGTTTGTTAAATAAGACACAACGCCGGCACCAGCAGCTGGCCGCGCAAGAGAGTGCTTACTGGGCTTTGCGCAAAGCCGCCGAAGGTGCGCGCGCGGCAGCGGAGAGAGCGACCGGAACATTGACTCCCACACTGCAAACAGGCATCACGCTGCATCATGTCAAATTCAATTATGAGCGCAAAGTCATCTTCCGCGATTTGCATATCGACATTCCGATCAATACGTTTACCGCCGTCATGGGGCCATCCGGTGTTGGCAAGAGCACCTTGCTGGACCTACTGTGCGGATTAACCGAGCCGCAATCCGGCGAAGTGTGCATCGACGGCATCTCGCTGCACGACCTCAACCTGCGCCAATGGCGCCATATGATCGGCTATGTCTCGCAAGACACCATTTTGCTGCACGATACCGTGCTGAGCAATATTCTGGTCGGTGAACCGACGCTCACCGCCGCCGATGCCGAGCGGGCGCTGCGCCAAGCCGGTGCGTGGGATTTTGTCAGTGCGCTGCCGGATGGATTGCAAACCGTGGTTGGCGAACGCGGTGGCCTGCTGTCCGGCGGACAGCGTCAACGCATTGCGATTGCGCGGGCGCTGGCGCACAAACCGTCGTTCCTGATTCTGGACGAACCCACCAGCGCGCTCGATCCGGAAAGCGAACGCACCATCTGCGAAACGCTGCAAAATCTGGCGCAGGATCTGACGATTATCGCCGTCTCGCACCAGCCGGCGGTCATTAACGCCGCCGATCGCGTATTCATACTTTCCAACGGTGTTGCGGAACCGCTGTCGCAGCAAGTAGCGCACGTGTAATCACACTACCCGAACTGCTGGCGGCGGAAAAATTGCCATCGGCTGCGTTTAGGAGTAAAACAAATCCCTCGGTGACAAGATTCATTGCTTCACTACCGGAGGGATGATCGATGAAAACACCATTCGCGAACGACATTCTGCAACAAGCGCTGCCGCGCAGCGTGCAATCCGATGTACCGTTACCGCGCCGCCAGCATTATTATGCTTCCCCCGCAGACTGGCGCGATGAAGCACTCTATTTTTTGCTGGTCGACCGCTTCAGCGACGGCCGGGAAAACAGCCGGCCGCTACTTGATCGGAACAACCGCGCGGCCGCGCGGCCCCATGGATCGGATGGGCAAAACTGGCGCTGGGACCGCTGGGCGGAATCCGGCGCTTTCCGCTGGCAGGGCGGCACACTCAAAGGTGTCGAATCGAAGCTCGATTATCTGCAAACACTCGGCATTACGACGATCTGGCTCAGCCCGGTTTTCCGCCAGCGCGGGCATCTCGACACCTTCCATGGCTATGGCGTGCAGCACTTCCTCGATGTCGATCCGCACTTCGGTACGCGCACCGACTTGGCCGATCTGGTCGCTGCCGCGCATCAGCACGGCATCCGCATCATTCTGGACATCATCTTCAATCATTCCGGATTCAATTGGGTTTATCCCGGCGGCGTGGAAATGCCGGCATTCAAACCCTTCCCGCAGCGCTACGATTTCGGCTCATGGCTGGGGCAGACCGGGCAGCCGATCGGCACTACAATTCGTGCAACCGACGAAGGCGTTTGGCCGCAGGAATTGCAAGCTCCGGATTGCTACAGCCGCGCCGGATTGGGCGATCTGGGCGGCGGCAGCCTGGACGATCCGCACGCGGAGCATAAACGCACCGATTTCTTCACCTTGCGCGATTTCGACCTGGATTACACCGGCGTGCTGAGCCACCTGGCCGAATGCTACAAATACTGGATCGCGCTGACCGATTGCGACGGCTTTCGCATCGATACGCTGAAGCATGTCTCGTTCGAACAAGCACGCAACTTCTGCGGCGCCATCAAGGAATTCGCCGCCAACCTCGGCAAAGCGAATTTTCTGCTCGCCGGTGAAATCGCCGGAGGCGACTTTGCCGAAGACCGCTACCTCGATGTGCTGGGTCGCAATCTCGACGCCGCGCTCGATATCGGCGGCATGCGCCCGACCCTGCACAATGTCGCCAAAGGCTTGCTGCCCGCGGCAGCGTATTTCACCGGATTCGATCCGGGAAAGGCCGAAATGGGGTCGCACCGCAATCTGGGACAAAAACATGTATCGATTCTGGATGATCACGACCAAGTCAGCGGAGAAAAAGTCCGCTTCAGCAGCGAAGCCGCTTCCGACCGGCAAGTCGCCGCCGCCGTGGCGATTCAACTGTTCACGCTCGGCATTCCCTGCATTTATTACGGCACCGAACAATCCTTCGCCGGGCCGGAAGAATCCGAACGGCGGTTCCTGCCGGGATACAAAAGCGGCGATCATGCCGACCGTTATCTGCGCGAAGCGATGTTCGGGCCGCTGCATCCCCGACGGGCCGGTCTCGCCGGACTCACAGCTGGTGTCAACAGTGAAGATCCCGATTTACCCGGCTTCGGTGCGTTCGGCACCGCCGGAGCGCACTGCTTCCAAAACGATTTCCCGGTTTACCGGCGCATCGCCGCTTTAGCCGCACTGCGCAAACAATTTCCGGTGCTTCGCCAAGGGCGGCAATACCAGCGCCTGATCTCGAATTTTGATGCACCGTTCGAATCCGGCGCAGCCGGTGAAATCATCGCCTGGTCACGCATACTCGACGACGACGAAGCACTCTGCATCGTCAATCCGCACGGCTATGAAATGCGCGGCGGCAACGTGATCGTCGACGCCAACCTCAGCCCGCCCGGAAGTGAACTGACAGTCGTGATCAACACACAGCAAACGGTGGCGGAATCAACCGCTGGTATCACCCATCCGATAAATTCCCGGTTACGCGTTAAACAAACGAGCGACGGCACAGCCTACGTGGAAATCCGCAATGTGCCGCCGTCCGAAACGCTGGTGCTGGTCAATCATCCGTAGCAAAGCTGCATCGCTACCTGCAAAACAAAACGGCGAATCGGAAGCATGAGCTTCGATCCGCCGCTTAACGAAATTACCCTCAACTACGGTTGAGAAACCAATCCGGCAGGGATTTGAGTTTCTCGTGCCACGCTTATTTTGCTTTTTTCAGTTCATCGCATTTAGCAATAAAGGCTTCGCGTGCAGCTTCGTTGTTTTTGAAAGCGGTAAGCGCTGTTTCCATTCCTCTTCCTGAGCAATTCTCCGAACTGGGTTCGGGGACTCCGCCACAGCCGATCAACAAGATACTGAGACCAATAATGCCAACAACGCTATATTTAAAATTCATCGAAAAAATTCCTTTTTAAAATACTTACCATGGCCTGATGTATCGATCTGATTTCTCAATCGCTTGATGCCGGTCCGGCCACACGAACCTAACGTTATAATTCTACCTGAATTCTTACGGTCTTAGTCTTAGTATTGGCGGTATTATTTTTATTTTATGCAGCGATCCCCGGTACTGAATTATCTTCCGCTATTTCGTCTAAAGACGTGGTACGAGCGAATCGAAGCTGCCCTCAGGAGATCACCCTTATGTCATGGAGTTTAACAAACTGGCGCCGGAACCGGATTCTTCAGCACGAAGGTATACCCGATGCCATCTGGCAAAAATTAATTCATTTGCGTTGCCTGAAAGGACTCAATTTGGACGAGTTTGTGCGTCTGCGCGACTGCGTCACGCTTTTTCTCCATGACAAGCAATTTTACGGTGCGCATGAACTGGAAATCACCGAGGAAATGCGCGTGACGATCGCTCTGCAGGCGTGCATCCTGATTCTGAATCTCGATTTTGATTACTACCGCAATTGGAGCCAGATCATTGTGTATCCCGGCGAATTCATGCTGGATTATGATTACGAGGATGAATTCGGCATCGTGCACCACGTGCATCACCCGGCCTCGGGCGAGGCATGGTCTGCCGGGCCGGTGATCCTTTCCTGGCAGGATGCGGCGGAACCGGGTTCACACTGGGGAGAAAACGTCGTAATCCACGAATTCGCGCACAAGATCGACATGCTGTTCGAAGGTTCCAACGGTTGCCCGGAATTGCACACCAACATGAGCGCGTACACCTGGCATGACGTGTTCAGCAAAGCCTACAAAAAATTCTGCCGTCAGGTCGACCGGCAGCAGGAAACCGTGCTCGATCCGTATGCGGCGGAGAGTCCGGCGGAGTTTTTCGCGGTGTTGAGCGAAGCGTTTTTTGAACTGCCGCTCGTTACGCAGGAACATTTCCCCGCCGTTTACGAACAGCTCGCGCTGTTTTACCGCCAGGATCCGGCGCAACGCTGGCGTTGATTCCCGTACCGGTCAATTCATTCCTGAAAATGCAAACTGATTCACTGCGGCAAGGTCGATCTCCGCGTAGGAATCGACGACAAAATCCGCTTGCTGCAATTTCCCTGCATCGTACGTGGTACTGAGCGCGATGCACCGCATCCCGGCCCGTTTTGCCGCATCGATGCCATGCGGCGCATCCTCGATGACCACGCAATTTTCCGGTGATGACCCGAGCTGCTGCGCCGCATACAAAAAAATATCCGGATTCGGCTTGGAGCGGTAGCCGACTTTGTCGAGTGTGTAGATTTTGTTTGCAAATAGGGCCGACAGGTTGAGGTGCCGGTCGACGAGCTTGAACAGATCCTCATCCATCGATGTTGCGATGCAGGTTTTATAGCGGCCGCGCACGGTTGCAAAAAAGGACAGAAAACCGTCGATGAAAGTCGTTTCATGAACAAACAGCTCGCGTACGATGTCGGCACGTTCGTGCGCCAGCGCCTCGGTGTCGCCGTCGAATCGATACGCCTGCTTCATGACCTCCACACCTTCGGCCAGCGTCCGCCCGGTGAGCAGCGGTTTGATCCGCTCCCGGTCGTAGACAAACCCTCGGCGCTGCAGAAAAATCGCCTGCCCTTTGTCCCAGATCGTTTCGGTATCGATGACAATCCCTTCGGCGTCGAAAATGATGGTATCAATCATGCTGCCAACCTCAAATGCACGCTATCGCTTCGCATCGTTCTTTTTCAGCAAACTGCCAACGGTACCGAACAGCTCGCTGAAAGTCTTCTCGCCGATGGCGCCGTACGCCAGCAGCGCCGCCAGCATCATGACGACAAAAAAACTGAATTCCAGCAAACCGAATTTTTCGTTGACCATCAGATAAAAACCCAGCCCGGATAGCAAAGTTACGAACCCGATGATCACCGGACCGGTTTTCCAGCGCCCCGACTCGGTGCGGGATTCCGGTGCGCGCGCCGGAAGGTCAGGATATTCCACGCCCGCATGCTTCTGTAACACGACCAATGCCGGTAGCGCCTTCGATGTGGCCCAGGAAAATAATCGCGGCCCGTAAAAAGCGCCGGTGCTGTCGTCGATCTTGTCCTTGAGGCTATGCATCGCCTCATGCGCCAGCGCGCTCTTTTTGTCATCGATGTTTTCCGACCCCAGCAGCAGCTTCATCAGTAACGTATCGGTCATCACCATGAAACCGTAGCCGCCGGTTTGACCGTCGCCAACATCGGCTTGATCGATTTCCACCCATTCCTCGCGCAGCCGGATAGCCTCATCCGGATTGCGCAGCAGCCATTCGATCGCCTGCTTTTCCTGCTCCAAGTAGCAGCTTAAATTGTTGTTGCGCGCGATTTGCAACACCAGCGCGGCATAAATCGTGTGTATGCCCTGCAGCGAACCCGGCGCGCCGAAAGAACCGCGCACCTCGTTACCGCCGTCATTGTAATAAACCTCCACCAGATGCTGCAGACTTTGCAGGATCTCGCTCTGATACGCACCAGGGTACGCATCGTATGCATCCAGCAAAGCGGTCAGCGCAAAACACGTCGGCATCAGCGCATCGGGTTTGCCGCGCGCATACCCCCAGCCTTTGCTGTTTTCATTTCTGCGGCCCAGCAGCCAAACCAGCGCCAACTGCAGCGGCTGCTCGTCGATGCCTTTGCCGGCTTTGATGAGCGCTTGAATCGCGTAGGTAGTGCGCACCAAATCGGGAATATCGACGGTTTCGCCTTCGTCGGTGGTGAGCTCGCGCGGCCATGAACCCGCATCCGGACCATCCAGCGTCTGATGTTTCAGCAGAAAATCCACCGCGCCGCGGATCGATCCTGTGCCGGCGTTGCAAACGCCGCTGTCGATCAACGCGATCACCGCTTCGGCGGTATTCAGCACGTTGACGTGGCTGCCGCGGCGTTCTCCCCATCCCTTGGATTCTTTATCCTGCTGCTGCTCCAGCCAGCGGCCCGCATGATGGATAATGTCAGTGATCTGCGTCATGGAATCCCTCTCTCTCAATTTCTCACCAGCCGGACATTCCGGGTTCACGAAATCATGGCCGGAATAGTGCGAATACATGAGGTTGCAGTATGGCAGGATGTGCGGATGCTGGGAAGTCCATCGCTGGTTAGAAATTTTTACAGGCAGCCAGTGAAAATGACAGAATACCGGTTTGGCACTTACCGCGACAAAATGAAAAAAACCGCCTGGATACTCACCGTCGCCGTTCTGGCTCTGATCGCGTATCTCTGCATTTGGCCGGTGCCAATCCAACCGGTGAGCTGGCAAGCGCCCTCTGCGCCGGGGTATAGCGGCCCGCATGCCGCGAACAACCGGCTCGCCGGTATCCAACTTATCGCACTGAGCGGTGAAAGCGGGCCGGAGCATGTCGTGCTGGCGCGTGACGGCAAGCTGTACGCCGCGATGGCGAGCGGCAACATCGTGCGCATGAATCCCGACGGCGCGGCGCAGGAAGTATTCGTCAACACCGGCGGACGCGTGCTGGGCTTCGATTTCGATGCCGCTGGTAACTTGATCGCAGCCGATGCCATAAAAGGATTGCTGTCGATCGGGCCGGATCGAGCCGCCAGCGTTCTGGCGAATGCCGTCAATGGCGACCCGATCCGCTACGCCAATGCGGTCACGGTAGCGGCTAACGGCAAAATCTACTTCACCGACGCCTCAACCCGTTTTGCACCGCAGGACTGGGGCGGCACCTTCACCGCCAGCATTCTCGACATCATGGAGCAATCGTCCACCGGCCGTGTGCTCGAATACGATCCCGCTAGCAAAACGGTGCGCATCGTCGCTAAAGGTTTGAGTTTCGCCAACGGAATCGCACTCTCGCAAGATGAGCGAACCTTGTTTGTCAACGAAACGGGCCGGTACCGGATATGGAAAATCGCTGTCCATGCACACCGGCTCGATATTACGCAAGATTCTCCGCAAGCCGCCGTGCTGCTCGACAATCTGCCCGGCTACCCTGACAACCTGATGCGCGGGCTTGACGGCAAGATCTGGCTCGGCTTTGCCAAACCGCGCAATCCGGTGATCGACGCCATGAGTGATAAGCCATTGCTGCGCAAAATCACGCTGCGTCTGCCGCGTGCGCTATGGCCGGTACCCAAGGCTTATGGTCATGTGATCGCTTTTACCGAAGATGGAAAAGTGGTCGCCGATCTGCAAGACCCGGCGGGCGCTTATCCCGAAACCACCGCAGTCACCGAAACGCGCGACCGGCTGTACATCCAAAGCTTGCATGCCGGAAGGCTCGGTTGGCTGGCGCGCGAAGAATAAAAGAATATTAAATCAGCGCGGTACCGTATAACGCCGGTATTCGCAGTTACCGATATGGAGGTCGCGCAACCGCGCATCTTCAATGCCGCCTTCGAAGTAAGCGACAAATACCCGCAGCGTTTCTTCATGAGCAACGACCAGCAATACTTCATCCTGCTGCACTTTCAACCAGTCGATAAAGCGCAGCACGCGTTGTTTGTGATCCAGCAGCGACTCGCCGCCGTTCACGCGCGCCCGCAGCGGATCATGGCTAATCGCCGCAAAATAATCCGATACCGGCTTACCCTCGAATCCCGAGCGGATGTCGGCCAAATCGGCGTGCACCTCGATCGGCACGTCGTGATACCGGTTCACGATCTCCGCCGTTTGGCGCGTACGCGGCAGCGATGAGACGAGGATGCGATTCAATGCCACGGCCCGCAGCTCACGTGCCACCGATTGCGCTTGCGCGATACCGGTCTCCGTTAAATACACATCCCGGTCGGGATCGTCGTTGCACAAACCGAGGTCGTTGTAATTGGTGCGCCCGTGACGCATGCAGTAAAAATCCATGATATTCACTCCTAAATTAGCTTCTGATTCCGAAACCCTGAAATAGCGCCCGGTTCCTTAGCGCAACAGTATTCAAGCGCTATTTTATTGAACAAGCAATATTATTTTCCGGTGTGCATGGACACATCCCTCGATCGATCATATATTTTGCAGCACCATTAAGAATACGATTAATCATGATTACAGCCAACGATTTAAAAACCAAAGGGATCGCCTGCGTGGAAGAAAGCCTGACGGACAAAACGGAAGACATCATCACCGTACGCGGCAAAGAGTGTTACGTCGTAATGAAAATCGAGCAATACCATTATCTGCGGGAAATGGAACTGGAAGCCTCGCTGCACGAAGCACGGCGCGACATGGCAAACGGCCAATTCAGCAAGGATACGATCGATCGGCACGTCGATGATGTTTTCACCCAATGAGCTCACGCTCATTTTCACCGACAGCTACAAGAAGCGCACCCGGTGCTTCGCGCAAAAACACCCGGAATTAAAAGAACCCTACCGCAAAGTGCTGGAATTGCTCAGCTACAACCCTTTTCATCCTT
Organism: Gammaproteobacteria bacterium; assembly: GCA_015709635.1. Classification (NCBI taxonomy): domain Bacteria; kingdom Pseudomonadati; phylum Pseudomonadota; class Gammaproteobacteria; species Gammaproteobacteria bacterium. The sequence continues at coordinate 92,931 of CP054180.1, read as the reverse complement.
CGCTGAGAATTCATGCGCTCTCAGGCAAACTGCCCGGATTGCATGCGGTATCGATCAATCTCAGTTACCGCATCACGATGGAAATCATGCTGACCGATCATGAAATCATTCTGGTGAATGTCGGGAGTCATGAGAAGGTGTATCGGGTAGGGTGAGAACGCTGCTTTGTCCGGCGTCTGCATGTATTGCAGCAGCCCATTTCTTATTACTTACCATCATTTTTTGTTGTAAATGGTTACCCCCACCCGGTCGATATGCGCGATCAGATCGATGTTCTCCAGTTGGCGATACTGCGACAAATCGACGGTATACGGCAGCATCAGATCGTCAATCTGGTCTTCAATCTGCATAAACTCGGCGAATGGAATTTCATCGCCTTTGATGGTCAGGTCGATATCCGAACCGGCGCGGAAATTTCCCTTGGCGCGCGAACCGTAGATCAGCACCAAATCTATGGCGTCGTGCTGTGCAAACACGTGATTGAGTTTTTCCAATGTCGCGGGCGATAGGCCAAACTGCCATTCTCCGGTCATGGCCGGTATTTTTCCATTTCGGTTTTCAGCGCAACAAACAACGGGTAGTAATCGCAGATAATGACTTGCACCAACTGTTCGGCGGTACGTTCATCATAAGTATGCGATGAAACATTGCGGCTCTGAATCATCGCCATCCACTGCTCGCCGTCGCCGATCAGCTCAACTTTAAATGCTTCCCGCGTTGCATCCTTTGACCCTTTGATATTTTGGTTGCCTTGATCCTGCAAGAAATCCTTCAACATATTCCAGGCTAATTCATGCGTGAATTCGAATGCCTGAATCACCCCCTGTTTTTCCAACAGAGTGAGTGTGCGCTGCGAACTGAGCTCGACAGCCCCTTGCAGTTGCAGCAAGGCTTTTTGGTAACTGGAGAAACACTGCTGCCAGCGGATATCGGGGTTGGTCATTTGAAGTTTATAGATTAATTGGCAGGAAATTCTTTATTGTTAAAATAACTTCGGTGTATCCCTAGTGAATTAGCTCTACTTCACAATTGTTGCTTTGATTCTATTCAATAGCCTTTCTTTTAATTGTTCTTCTGTTTCATAAACGATGTGATTATATTGACGGGTATCAAAATGAACACTTGCTAAATCATTTTGATGAACCGTCCAGATTACGGGAATACCCAGCCCATATGCAAACCCAGCCTCATAGTAAACACCGCCCCGATTACCAGTAAAATCAGCTACTAGATAATTGCTTCTTCTAATTTCCGCAATGATTTCATCGCAAATTTTATTGTTATGTTCGTGAAGATCAATCCTCATACATTTTGTACCGTCGGCTTCAATCGCTAGCTTGATACCATTTTGGTAAAAGCTATCCATCGTTTTATCAAACCACATTGCAACAAAGGCTTGTTTTCTGAATTTATTAAGATTTTTCTGTAACTGAGATAACATTCCACCCACCAGCTTCAATAGTAAATCTTTGTTTTCCTGGCCCATTGAAGGAGAATTTGATGAATCCTAGTTGTTCAAATTGTCGCAGCATATATGAACTAGAATAAAGGTCATATGAATAAAGATACCAAACCTCATTCTCAGTTATAGAGATATCGTCGCTAGGATGTTTTATCAAATAAGAAATATTTATCAGTACCTCATCAAGTATTTCTAAAGGCGATAATGGATATTGAGAGAGCAAGTCATGAAACGATTCCTGGTACCAATCACCATCTCTTCCTTGTTCATTGGATGTTATCCGGACACAAACATTAATTCCTCGACATTTTTTCTGGGCCAGGATATTTGCAATCTTCCTTTTGTCTTCTATATTCGCACTTAATTTGGAAACAGCATCATCAGTAATCGAGTATGTTCCACAGATAGGATCCCAGAAACAATCGGCCCATTTAAGTTTATCTCGATTAAAGTCGCACTCTATATCTGTTAAGTAGGATCTCTTCTTATTCATGGTCTTAGCAGACAAAATTTTAGTTTGCAGTTAAAAAGGATTAACCCGCCTTCCCATCCACTCTCGCCCGCCAATAAATCGGTGCAAACTTGATCGCCCACAATCCAAAACACGTCAACCAAACCAGCGCCGCCAGCACGTAGAACATCGATGCGACCGCTGCTGGGATAATATCGGCCAGAATCCGGATTACGGCAGTTGCCTGGAAGCCCAGGAACAGCAGCCAGGTGAAGCGGTCGAGTTCCAATGGCCGTCCGGAGTGGCCGAGGGTGACGCGCGAGGCCATGGCGAGGATCATGCCGGAGAAGAAGCCAATACCGAGCGCGTGCAGCGGGGCGAGGCCCAGGATCAGGTTGCCGAAGGCGAAATACACCAGGCTTTGCACGGCGTAGAGCAACATGGCGATGCCAAACCAGGCGAACGAGATATGCAGCACCGCCAGCAAGCTCACCTGAAAACTGCGCTGGAGTCCCCAGCGGTACGATAAATACAGCGCGCATCCGGCCAGCGGGAAATCGGCGAGCCACAAATAGGTGGTGAGTTCGAAGCATTGCAACAAACCGTGCGCGGCGATGCAGGCGAGCATCAGCCACAGCATCCAGAACGGTCTTACCATTTCGTAGTTTTCCAGCACACGGCTGGAGAAAAATGGAATCATACGGTGCGACACCGTCAGTACGATCGGCAGCAGGAAAAACCAGAGTCCGGCAACGCGCGCGCAATCGAGTGCCAGCGCAGCGCCGGTAACCAGCCATACCAGGTACGCCAGTACACCGAGCCAACCCATCACCAGCGCAACGCTGGTGACCCGGGCGTGACGCTTATCCTCCACCGGTGCAGTCAACAGGATGCGCAGTAACACGTAAAGCGCGATGCCCCAGCCGGACAGCATCAATTCCACACCGGTGATGCTGATGACTTTATGCGTCAGCAGTCCGGCATAAAACAGTACAACGCCGCTCACCATCAAGATGCAGGTAGTGACATATTCTTGCGGCTTCACTTTTTCACCGTTCATCCAGTTTGGGTAGGTGGTAAACAAAAACCCGAAAATAAAAAACGGGAAAAAACCGTAAACCATCAAAAACGCATGCGCCCAGGTGGGCGCGACGCTCCAAGCGGTCATCGAACCGGCGATACCGTAGCGCCCGGTCAAGTCGAAGATCCACCACAACACGGTCAGCACGCCTTGCAGCGCACCGGCTAGAAAAAGGCTGCGATGCGGCGCAGCGGAAAGATGATCGCGTACAGTCGACAATATATTCATTCGGATTCCTTGTAAAACGTGTTTACTTTCATGGTACTAACAATCTGTTTCATCGTCCGGTACGATAATTTCTCTTCAATGCGGTTATTTGTTATGATGCGTGTCCCGCTTCGCGCAACGAATTTTCATGCTTAATATTGATTTACATTGTCATTCTTCAATTTCTGACGGCGTATTGACACCGGCACAACTGGTCGAACGCGCTGCTGAGCGCGGCGTGGAAATTCTCGCATTAACCGATCACGATGATATCGCAGGCCTCGCCGAAGCGCGTAAGGCCGCTGAGGCGAAAAGTATCACATTTATAAACGGCGTGGAAATATCCGTCAGCTGGCGCGGCCGCACTTTGCATATCGTCGGCTTGGACATCGATCCCGATTATGCGCCGCTGGCTGAAGGCTTGACGGTTGTGCGCGCCGGACGCGCCCAGCGCGCCCGGAACATCGCCGCGGAACTGGAAAAAATCGGCATTCAAGGCAGCCTGGAAGGCGCCTACACTTATGTTGGCGTGCGCAGCTTGATAGGACGCACGCATTTTGCCCGCTTTCTAGTCGCGCAAGGATATGCCAAGGATGTTAAATCGGTATTCAAAAAATATCTGGTCAAAGGTAAACCGGGATATGCGCCGCACGAATGGGCATCGCTCGACGATGCAGTGAGCTGGATCTGCGGCAGCGGCGGACGTGCGGTCATTGCCCATCCCGGGCGTTACGATTTGGGCAAAAACGTGCTGAACGATCTGCTCGATGAATTTTGCGCTCTAGGCGGATCGGCGCTCGAGGTGGTGACTTCGAGCCACACGCCGGAGCAAATGCAGCATTTCGCCCGGCACGCCAACAACAGGAATTTGCTGGCTTCCTGCGGCTCGGATTTTCACGGACCCGGCGAAAGCCATTTCGATCTCGGGCAATTGCCGGAATTTCCGCTGGGTTGCACCCCGGTCTGGCAGCATTGGAAAAACACCGTGAATGCAGAATTGATCGATTGAGACACTGATTTTAACAACCCCTGCCGTGGCGCAATTTTTCTCTATCCACACCGACACGCCGCATCTGCGGTTGATCAAACAAGCAGTTGCCATTGTACGCAGCGGCGGCATTATCGTGTACCCGACCGATTCGTGTTATGCCCTTGGTTGCCATCTCGGCGATAAAGATGCCATGACGCGCATCCGCACCATCCGGCAAGTAGACGAGCGCCATCATTTCACGCTGGTGTGCCGCAATCTGGCGGAAATCGCCAATTACGCCAAAGTCGATAACAGCCAGTACCGTCTGCTGAAAGCGACAACGCCCGGCAGCTACACCTTCATCTTGCAGGCGACCCGCGAAGTGCCGCGGCGCATGCAGCACCCGAAACGCAATACCATCGGCCTGCGCATCCCCGATCATCCGGTAGTGCAAGCGCTGCTGGAAGAACTCGGCGAACCGCTGCTCAGTTCCACGTTGATACTGCCGGAAGACGAGTTTCCGCTGAACGACGCGGAAGAAATCCGCGAACGCCTGGAGCACCAAGTGGAATTGGTGATGGACGCCGGTTCCTGCGGCATCGACATGACCACTGTGATCGATTTGACGACCGATGTGCCAGCGCTGGTACGGCAAGGTAAAGGTAGTCTTGAACCGTTTGGAATCAGCCATGGATGAAATCATTCAAGGCATCGCCATTTACGCGCTACCGGTGATTTTCGCCATTACCATGCACGAAGCGGCGCACGGCTATGTCGCCAAGAAATTCGGCGACCTCACCGCTTACAGCGCTGGCCGTATCAGTCTCAATCCGGCGCGGCATATCGATCCCGTCGGCACGATCCTGGTGCCGCTATCGCTCTTCGTTCTGAGCAAACTAACCGTTGGCGCGGGATTCTTATTCGGCTGGGCCAAACCGGTACCGGTCAATTTCGCCAATCTGCGCCACCCCAAGCGCGATATGCTGTGGGTCGCCGCAGCCGGTCCTGGCGCCAATCTGCTGATGGCATTTTTCTGGGCGCTGATGATCAAGCTGGCCATCGCCTTGCCCGGGAGTGGCTTCGCCAAGCCGCTGGCGCTGATGGGAATCGCCGGAATCGAAATCAATGTCGTTCTGATGGTGCTCAATCTGCTGCCGTTGCCACCCCTGGACGGCGGCCGCATGGTCATGAGTCTGCTGCCGCATCGTTTGGCTTACCAATTTTCCCGGATTGAGCCTTACGGCTTTATGATATTACTGGTATTGTTATTCAGCGGAGTTCTGGGTGCCGTCGCCGGACCGGTTATTCTGGGAGTTAAAATTATCATCGCGTCCATTTTCGGGTTATACATCTAACATCTTACATTTGGAATATCAACATGTTTGCTGATCGCGTTTTGTCCGGTATGCGCCCCACCGGCAGCCTGCATTTAGGGCACTATCACGGCGTGCTAAAAAACTGGGTGAAGTTGCAGCAGCAATACGAATGCCTGTTTTTTGTCGCCGACTGGCATGCCCTGACGACCCATTATGACACACCGGAAATCATCGAGCAGAATGTTTGGGACATGGTGATCGACTGGCTGGCTGCGGGCGTCGACCCATCGCAAGCGACGCTGTTCATACAATCCAAAGTGCCGGCGCACGCCGAACTGTATCTGCTGCTGTCGATGATGACGCCGCTCGGCTGGCTGGAACGCGTACCGACCTATAAAGACCAACAGGAAAAATTATCCGAGAAAGACCTCAGCACCTACGGTTTTCTCGGCTATCCGCTGCTGCAAAGCGCGGATATTCTGATTTACCGCGCCAACCGGGTTCCGGTCGGTGAAGACCAGGCGCCGCATCTGGAATTCACGCGTGAAATTTCGCGCCGCTTCAATCATATCTACGGCAAGGAACCCGGTTTTGAAGAAAAAGCGGAAGCTGCGATCAAAAAGCTGGGATCGAAGAAATCCAAACTGTATACCGAATTGCGCACGCTGTACCAGGAGCAGGGCGACGAAAACGCACTGGAAGAGGCCCGGTCGTTGCTGAACGAGCAGCAGAATTTGAGTCTGGGTGACCGGGAACGTTTATTCGGTTACCTGGAAGGCGGCGGAAAAATGATTCTGACCGAACCGGAAACATTGTTGACCGAAGCCTCCCGAATGCCAGGGCTGGACGGTCAAAAAATGTCCAAGTCGTATAACAACACCATCAGTCTGCGCGAAGACCCGGAAAGCATCCGCAAAAAAGTGCGCACTATGCCGACCGACCCGGCGCGCGTGCGGCGCAGCGATCCGGGCGATCCGGCCAAATGCCCGGTGTGGCAGTTCCATCTGGTGTATTCCGACGACAAAACCCGCGAATGGGTGCAATGGGGTTGCAAGAATGCCGAAATCGGCTGCCTGGATTGCAAAGCGCCGGTGATCGACAAAATCCTCGCGGAACAAGAACCGATGGCCGAACGAATCAAAAAATATGAAGAAGACCCGACGCTGGTACGCAACATCATCGCCGACGGCTGCGAAAAAGCCAACAAGCTGGCGGAAGAAACCATGCGCGATATCCGCGAAGCGATGGGGCTGAGTTATTCCTGATGCATCACCACATTACACGACACGGTGAATTTGGTACCTGATGCAAGTTGAACCTCAGCCGGTCGCTACCATCTGCGGCGAGCCGCTGCTGGAGATCCCACAGGACTTATATATTCCGCCGGATGCGCTGGAAGTTTTTCTGGATACGTTCCAAGGCCCTTTGGATTTGCTGTTGTATTTGATCCGCAAGCATAATCTGAACATTCTGGATATTCCGATGGCCGAGCTCACGCGGCAGTACATGGCCTACGTTGAGATGATGCGCGTGGATCAACTGGAGTTGGCCGCTGAATACCTGCTCATGACTGCGCTACTGATCGAAATCAAATCGCGCATGTTGCTACCGAATCCCAAAACAGAAACGGCAGAAGAGCATGATCCGCGCGCCGAACTGGTGCGGCGCTTGTTGGAATACGAGCAAATGAAAAAAGCCGCCGAACGCCTGAACGACATTCCGCAAGCCGAGCGCGACTTCAATATCGTGCAAGTCTGGATCGAACAAAAAACCGCGACACAATTACCCAATATCAATAGGGACGATTTACGCAACGCGTGGGCTGCCATTCTGATGCGCGCAAAAGTTAACCGGCACCATCAAATCAAGCGCGAAACCCTGTCCGTGCGTGCTTATATGAGCCAAGTGCTGCGTGATTTGCGCGGCCATCAGCAAGTTGAGTTTTATGATTTGTTCAGCCCTGCAGCTACAATCGCGGAAGTCGTCGTGACCTTTCTGGCCGTTCTGGAATTGGCCAAAGAATTGCTGCTGGAAATTTCGCAATCCCCCGATAACGGAATGATTTATGTCCGCACCATTGACATCGCTCAGTCCTAGCCAGTTGGATGCGCCGGATGCCCTGGACTCGCTGAGTCCTGAGAAAACCAAACAGATCCTGGAAGCGGCCTTGCTTACAACCCAAGATCCCTTACCCATCAGCGAATTACGAAAATTGTTCAATAATGAATTAAGCGCTGCAGTTTTGGCGAATTTGCTGCAAGAAATCCGTGACCATTGGCGCGATAGCGGTGTGGAACTGGTAAGAGTGGCCAGCGGCTGGCGCTTCCAAACCAAGGCGGATATGCAACTGTATTTGGAACGTTTGACGCCGCAAAAAGCGCCGCGTTATTCACGCGCGGTTTTGGAAACGCTTGCCATCATCGCTTATCGCCAGCCGGTCACCCGCGGCGATATCGAAGAAATCCGCGGGGTCAGCGTTTCCGGTTCGGTGCTCAAAACACTGATGTCACGCGGCTGGATTGAAACAGTCGGCCATCGTAACGTACCGGGAAAACCGGCACTGTTTGCTACCACAGCTCACTTTCTGGACGACCTGAATCTGCGTTCCTTGGATGAGTTGCCGCCACTGGAAGAAATGAGATCGTTACTTGAATCCGATGGCGATAACCAAGCGTTACCTTTACCGGAGCCGGAGGAATTATCCGGTCATTGAGATTTTGCCGCCTGCTGCGCTTCGATGAGCGCGCGTGTGAGATGCGGCGCGATCACTTGCAGCAACTGTCCGAAAACCCTTGGGTTCCCTGCCACGATCTGGCCGCTTTCCAATTGCGTTTCATTGCCTTCCAAGTCGCCAACCAAACCTCCGGCTTCGGTGATTAGCAAACACCCGGCAGCCATATCCCACGGCGCCAGACCGATTTCCCAAAAACCGTCGTAACGCCCGGCTGCGACATAAGCGAGATCCAGCGCGGCGGATCCCGGCCGGCGGATCCCGGCGATACGCGGCACGAGGTCTTTCAACATGGCAAAATAAGCATCGATATGCGTCAAATCACGAAACGGCAAGCCAGTACCGATCAAACAATCATCCAGCTTGGTGCGTTTGCTGACACGAATGCGGCGGTCGTTCAGAAAAGCGCCGCCACCCCGGCTGGCGGTAAATAATTCATTCAAGTTCGGGTCGTAGACCACTGCGTGCGTGAGCACTCCTTTGTGCTTAACCGCAATCGAAACCGAATACTTGGGAAAACCGTGCAGAAAATTGGTCGTGCCGTCGAGCGGATCGATAATCCACTGATATTCTGATTTTTTCTGATCTCCCTGATGACCGCTTTCTTCCGCCAAGATCGCATGATCCGGATAAGCCGTCAGCAGCACTTTGATAATCGCTGCTTCGGCTGCACCGTCGACCTCGCTGACATAGTCGCTGTGCGACTTCTTCGATACAGTGAGTAAATCCAGATTCTGGGATGCCTGATTAATAATATTACCGGCACGGCGCGCGGCTTTCACCGCAATGGTCAGCATAGGATGCATAGTGTTGATTCAGAATTTACAAAAAGCGCGATTTTAATATGAATCGATCCCGCCCGCTTGATTTTAGATTTAAGAATTGTTGCGACACAGTCAACTCTACTTGCCGCAGAAAAACGAACAGAAAATAAAAAAACCGCATTCCAACAACGGAATGCGGTCCTTCTAGCGAACTAAAGCTATGCTTTAAGCGCTGATACGGCGACGTGCTGAGAAACCGATCAAACCGAGACCAGCCAGCAACATAGCATAGGTTTCTGGTTCTGGAACGGCCAGGATGTACTCGTAGCCGAATGATACAGAATGACCGCTACCAATGGTACCAAGATCGTAAGCCAAGTTGATTGAATTATCAGCAAAACCATAACCTCCAACCGCTTGTCCTGCGGCTAACATAAGAGCTGGATCAACCGGGCTGCAGCAGGTCGATAGATCAATGTAAGGTGCAATTGAAAATGCAGATGCACTGGTTGTATTATGGAGAGTTACATTATAACCGTCCAAACTGGTAGCTCTCACAGCAGAATCGCCACCTAATGCGAGGATTTCGTTCGTAGTGCCAAATCCGAGACCGGCTGGTACACCTTGGTCCGGGTCAAAACCGACACCCCATTGTACGCCCGTAGCAGCCGCTCCAGTGTTGTTCGTAAGAATAATACCGACTGCGATATGACCATCTGTAGGAATGGTAATTGTTTCTGTCAGCGCCCAGCCACCTCCTCCACCACCGAAATTGGTTGTGACAGTCACGCTTCCACCAACTCCAAAAGTGGTAGTAGCTAATGGATTGCTTGAAGTTACTTCATCGGCAACCGCAACAGATCCGCCATTGGCATTCAGTGACCAGTTGGAAGCGAAGGTGCCGAGATTTACAAATTCCCTGCCCGCATAGCTCATTCCCAGAGGTGAAGAAGAAGAAAAATAACCCGCATCATCGATGGTAGCTGATGTCAAACCAGAGCTGATTACGGTAGGCGCAGCGTTCGCTGCGGTAGCAAACGTACCGCACAGAGCTAACGCTACAGCAATGTGGCTTTTTTTCATTTCGAATTTCATAATTATTACTCCTTATTTTAAATTCTAAGACCACTCAATTTAATTAATTTCATATATGTATCCCCCCTTTTTTCAGGGTATGCATATTCTGTCTACAAAATATCCTTATTGCAATAAGGATATTGCTTATTTTTGCAAATTTCTTGCTTTACAAAAATTCCCACTGCCAAAATTAATGGCAAATATTTTATATTCAAATAGTTATAATATTATTACTATAGTAATAATTATCAACTATATTTCATAAATTCTGACATCATATTCATATTTCAGTATGAAAATTTTTTATGTCATCCGGAATTTTTGCAACCTCAATTAACAATCCCCTACCAGCACTAGCAAATAGCACTGTCAATCTGCATCTTTTTAAACAATTAACCGGTCGGACCCCTTCATAGAATGTCGTGCTAAATTTAACGTGCAAGAAATCTCAGTTCAAATTCTTCAAATAATCCTACTGAATCGGGATATTTTGTCAGAGAAAATTTCAAAAATGACACTTCTTCGGGATAAATACCCTCTATTTATCAAAATGTAGATTTGATAAAATTTACGCCAAATTAAATAGATAGAATAATTAATCTTGATAATCTATTTATACATAATAATTCTTGCATGAATGCAAGATGACAACAGCTTCTGATCGGGCTCCGTGAATAATTCAACCCTTCCTACCAAGGGTTTTATACAACTTTATTAAAATACTAAAAACATGGTTGTGGAGTCTCACGTAAAAATACGCCTCTTGGTGGCGGAAAGTTTTGAGCTTGTTCGCATGGGCTTGCGCTCACTGTTCGAGAATCATTCGGCAATTCGTCTTGTCGCCGAGGCCAGCTCAATCGAAGACTTATTCAAATTAGCGATGCATCACAAGCCGGATGTCGTTCTTATGGACCTGCAACTGAGCGGCGGCAACTATGCGGAACATATCGCCAAATTGCTACGCACCTGTCCGCACAGCAAGGTGCTGGCTTTTTCTCACCAAAACAGCGAGCAAACACATCTGCAAACCTTCCGTTCCGGAGCAATGGGCATCATCAGCAAGCACCATTCTTCCGATTTGTTGCTGAAAGCCATCTATGCCATTCATGCAGGGCAAATTTGGTTTGATCGCAACGTGACCAAACTGCTGTGGCAAGCACAGTTCGGTTCCCATTTACCCACTACGGAAATAGCGGCGGAAGGACGCGCATCACAGCAGCAACCTAAGTTAAGTGATAGTGAGCGTCATATCGCCTACTTGGCATGCAAAGGCTTATCGGCGAAAGAAATCAGCGCACAGCTGCTCGTTACGGAAAAAACAGTGCGCAATCAATTATCGGTTATATATAGAAAAATAGGCGTCAAAAAACAAATCGAGCTATGCCTGAAAGCCCCCATGTATAACTATTTCAAAGAATCTTATCTGCTCGGGACATTCATCCCCCAAGATAACGAAAAATAACCAACCTTTAAAACAAATGATATCTATCTAATAACAAATAAATTTGACAAACCCTCCGCATGACAACGGATCGAGAGCGATCATCAATTTCTGCAATTTATTGAACCAGTCCTGCATCACAAAAATATTTGGGATATTTTATCTCATGATAATGAAAAATAGCATAACTTTATCGACAATTAAGGACAAATGACATCTATTTAACAGAAAATAGATTTGATAGACTCCCGCCTGCATTAATAATAAATAGAAAGCGATCATCAACTTCCGCGATCTATTGACCCAATCGTGCATCACAAAAAAATCGTAAGTTACCGGCATTCAATGGCCGGATGTTTCTTATGACTTTTCCATTTGTACTGCACTTTTTCACACAAAGGAGGGTGTTTATAATGATGTTTCAATCCAATCAACTGTGGCATGCCAAGGAATTCCCCGAGGATTCCCCAGCAATGTCAAATAGCGCTTTGTTAAAACAATCGCTTGCTGCAATCTGTCTTGTATCCGCCATGTCGTTTTTACCTATGGTGGAGAGTTCTGCGGCCAATCACATCATACGTTTAACAGCGGAAGAAACGCGCAACGACGGGTTCGGCAACAAATTGATGGCTTACAAAATGCTAAGCCACATAGTTGATGGTGCGGACATCACCGATCGCTACAGTCCCGATGCGACCATTCCCGGACCAACAATCGTGCTGACCGAAGGCGATGTTGTTCATATAACGCTGGAAAACGCAATTCCGGGCGCCTACACAAGCTCACCTAGGACTCCCAGCAAACAAGTCAGCGTGCATGTGCATGGCGTTCACTACGACATACTGAGCGACGGCACACTCAAAGTGATTAACAATCACGACGACGAAGGCTCAGGCGACGGTCTGGAAGCTTCGCACGCCACCTACGAATACAAGTGGAATGTAGCACCCGGAACGGCAGGCACCTGGGCCTATCACGATCACAATTTCGAAACCCATAACGGAGCCGAAACCAAAGGTCTATTTGGCGCCATCATCGTTAATCCCGCCCATTCGGCCGGTTACGCCAAGGAATATGTGCTTTATCTTGGCGATGATGCTTTCTGGGGTATGGAAATCGATGGCGCAAGCAAACAGCAATCGAAACATGGTGTTAATCCATCATTATCCGCTGAAAAAAACAGTAATGTCAGATTTCATCTGATTGCATTGGGTACCGATATCCACAATTTTTCATTAAACGGCTATAAATGGTTCGATCCGGGCACTCAAAACCTTATCGATCAGGCTGCGATCGGCCCGCTCGAGAAGCACGTATTTACCGTCAAGGCTAAAAGCAGCACGCAATACGTTGATAACAACTTCTCCAACAAACTGATGGGTATGGCCGGTCAATTTATCATCAAGTAGGTAATTGAAAAACATACCTGATAAGGAAAAAGACACTATGAATAAAAAGATTTCTTGGATTAAAAATCCATTTCCGATGCTGACAGCTGTAATGCTGATTGCCATTACTGTGTTGGCTTCTCCGGCGGCATTTTCGGCGATGCAAAGTTTTAATGTTACAGCCAAAACCCTGCCGAACGGCCAGCTAGCTTATGCCTTGGGTAGTGACGCGGAAGCTGTCGTTCCGGGTCCGGCTTTGTTTGTAAGACAAGGCGACACGATCAATGTAACGCTGACCAACAACACAGCGGTTGCGGTCGGCTTTAGCGTGCCCGGCTTGCAAGATAAGGGCAAAGGCACTGCGAACGCACTGCCAGGGCAAACGCAAAACTATACTTTTCATGCCAATAAATCCGGCACGTTTGTTTATCATGGCAATGGCAAGGAAATGCTCGGCTTGTTCGGTGCACTGATCGTCGATCCCGCCAGCGGCCCAGTCGATAAATTCGTCGACGACAATGGTGCGATCGTCCCAGTTTCGCATGCGGACATCGATAAGCAATTTGTGCTGTTCATGGTTGGCTCAACCTTCTGGGGCACCGAGATCTCCGGCGATGGCGCAACGCAAAAACCGTTGTGGGCAAATCCGAATCCTGGCGCAGTAGAAAACGACATCGTCCGTTTTCATATTTTATCGGTAGGACCCGGCCATACTTTCCATTTGCACGCGCACCGCTGGCTTAAAACCGGAACCAATGCGACCATCGACGTCAAATTACTGCAAGACGGTACCGATACTCATACCTTCACAGTCAAAGCGGGTAGCGGTGTTGGCGCGGGCGATTGGCAATATCACTGTCACCTGGTTTCACACATGGAAGCCGGTATGCACGGCAGCTTCAAAGTAGCGCCGGCCGGCGGCAGCGGCGCAAGCGTCGTCGGCGCATCGCCCTACGGACGGATTCTGCTTGGTCCTAAAGACGAACCCGGTTTGGTGACATTTGAAGTCAGCGATGAACCTGCCAGCTGGTTTAGAAGTGCGCGTGGAGATGCTATCGTCGGACTACCCTACGATATTAAAACCAAATCTTTGGAAGTTATGTCTCCAGGCAGCAGCGTAAATTTTGTCATGTCGGACACCAATGCTGTGCACACCATAAGCTCTCTGCTCTGGCCTTCAGGAGCGGCTCACATGCCTTTCAACCAAACCACTGCTTACCGGGGCGGCGGTATTGTCAAACTCGACACACCGGGCCTGTATGTCTTTACCTGTAAAGTGCATCCGTTTATGTTTGCCGCAATCATCGTCGACGATCCTAATACCGAAGGTCTTGATTTAGGTAACCCGGACGCCGATTATAAAATCGATCTGGTGACCGGCATCAAAGGGCTACCAACTAGCTCTGATCTGGCAGTTCGCTTGCTGAAAACATTTTTTATCGCCACTGCACCGGACAATTGGCAAGATTATTCAACCGGACATTGGAGCGTGAAGTTTCCAACCCTGCCGGTCAGAATCTCCGGCGCACCTTTTGGCAATATCGCCAGCGGCGGATTGGCGGCACCGTTATCAGCAGTTTTAAATAGTAACCAACCGATTGCGTTCGGCTCTAAACCAACAGTGCCCGGCGTAGGTGAAGTATGGGTTGATACGCAGTTCGAAAAAACCACCGGAAAATATAAACCAGGCACCATTTCAGTAGTCGATACGGCAAACTGGACTGTTAAACGCAAGATCGCATTACCCGAGATCAACATGAATAACCCGCATAATATGTGGACCAACCGGGATCAATCGGTCGTTTATCAGACTCAATGGTTTGATAACAAGTTAACCCTGGTTAATCGGGCCAATGGTAAATTGATCAAAAACATCCAGGTGGGGTATTCGCCTTCTCATGTGATGACATTACCGTCCACGGACGATGTCACGATCGCGAACAACGGCGAAGATAGCATCATGATGATGTCGGCCGGCACCGATTATGTCTTCAAGGCGCTGCCTACGCAAGCCGCCGGACAAAGCACGGCTCATCCGCACGGACATTGGATCAGCGCGGACGGCAGCAAGATCGTAACGCCGAATATCAGCACCGGTGATGTCGGGATTTACGGCAGCAAGGGTGGTATTGAAGCCAGAACCCCCACAGGAAACAATGTGCCAGGTGCGCACCCGGTTGCTATCGGTATGATGCCGGATTCAAGCAAAATTTATGCGACCAATCTGCTGCATCACACTCTGAGCGTGCTGGATGGAACGGGCAATTTGCTGAAAACCGTCAATCTCATTGCTGACTATAATCCAATTGATGGCACCTTCGCGGACAATGACGGAAATGGAAAAATTGCCGTCGGCGTATTGCCGATTCAGACACCAGTTGCTCCGGACGGCAAGTCTATGGTCATTGCTTCAATGGGCGGGCAAATCGTGGTCGTTGATACCGCAACCGATACCATCGCCGCAATGTTGGAATGCGATCCCGGTTGTCATGGCGCAAACTTCGGTGCTAAAAAAGGTGGCGGATACTACGCTTATGTCACGAGCAAATTCTCCAACCGGCTTATCGTAGTCGATACGGATCCGAATGGTGATGGCAACATTAGCGATGCTACGATCGCTGGGTATGTTCCTCTCGTAGCCGACGGAACCACTACAGCAATCGATGATACGGTTAGTCGCTTGCCTGGATTCGGCGGCCAAGGTGTATTGGCGATTCCTAATGTCTATAACGGTTGGGTGCAAAACCTGCCGGAAGCATGGAAAGTCGGCCTCACAGCCGCACAGAAAAATCCTGTAGGGCATTAATCGGAAACGCAACTGCCAGCAAAGCTGGCAGTTGCGTTTTTATCAGTCAAAAAAATGCAGCGGAAAGATTGTGTAATGGAATTACAAATCCAAAAGCGCGCTTTTCACCCGCTTGATCGAATTGAAATTGAGCATCGGTCAGTTTTCCGAACATATCTGTAGAAATGTTCATAAAAAAACACCTCACTAAACGAATAGTGAGGTGCCAAGGCTTCGTTCCGCATTCATACTCTTCTGGCGGTCAACGAGCAAGAGTGGTCGAAAAATTATAAAGGGATACTAATCATAGTGTTAACTCATTCTCTTTCTTTCAAGAGTTCCTTAAAACCCGATACCGATATAACCACCGGCGGTCATACCACTCAAATTGACACCGTCCGCTTTACCGGCGGTTAATTGATAGCGGCCATCAATGCCAATGAAGAAATCTTTCCAGATGTTGTAATCAACACCGGCACCAAACTGAACGCCAGGCACTATGTAAGTAATGGACTCAGAGGGTGGACTCATTACATGAACGGCAAAACCAGCAGGAATAACCCAAGGTCTCAATTTTGAACCTTCAAAGAATTTGACTTTAGGTGATGCTGATACCGTAAATTGACTGACGGTTACATTAATCGGATTCAGCGCACCGCCTGCTAACATACTGGGTACATTACCGACAGCACCGTTACCCAACACATGAGAACCAAACTGTTTATATTCAAACATTAATTCAGCAAAGACGGTGGTTTTTGGCATAAAACCCCATACATCTCTGGTTAATGCCCAATCTATACCCGCACCCGCATACCAGCCTTGCTTATCGGCTTGATCCTGAGCTCCTATGGGCAAGACATCACTTTGTATGGTAACCCCGTTGCGATGATTCATCATATGTGCAAAGCCGCCACGGAAGAACAACATGCGGGTTTTTTCAGTCACATCGACACCGATACGTTTCGTTATCGGGTCAACCCGTTCTACAAATGCGGCTTTTCTATCTTCAAGATCATTAACTTTCTGTACTGTCTGATTGGTGGTTTGTTCAATCGTGTTTACCTTTTGCACCGCTTGAGAAGATTCGGATTTTACTTTTTCCAGTTCCGATTGAATGGCTTGCAGTCTTTGCTCTAGAAGCCTGATACGTTCAGCCGCTGCATCAGCAGCCACAACTTGAGGTGCAGCCAATGTAAAAGCGGTCAAAAGCGAACCGGCAATAAAATTGAGGGCTAATTTTTCCTTTTGCAAAAAATACTTCATATAATTCTCCTTAGAGGTTTGGTTTTTTTTAGCTGACTTCAAAACTGTCACAGCATAAAAAAAAAGATTTGCAGCAGCATTGATCTGCGTCAACTTGATTGAAGAACGCAGTGAATATCCCGCTGCTTGCGGGCGAGATATTCATTTCAAACAATCTCATAAAACAGGGCATTTATCCATAAATAATAGGATATTTATCATGCAATTACCCCTACCAAGGTATCTTTTTCGGTACAAATGACACATATTTCCCTAAGTGACGGGCTTGATAAAATCATTGATCAATTAGATAGATAGAAAATTAATCGCCAGAATGAGTTCTTTGACACTGTTTCCACCCGTAGAGAATGCACTTACCGAACCTAACGGATTATTGGCCGTGGGGGGCGATCTTTCACCGCAACGCTTGCTGGCGGCTTATCACAAAGGCATTTTCCCTTGGTTCAATGAGAACGATCCGATCCTGTGGTGGAGTCCGGATCCGCGGATGGTGCTGTTTCCCGATGAACTGAAAATTTCCCGGTCGTTGCACAAAACACTCAAAAAAGATCATTACCAAATTTGTACGGACCATAGTTTTACTCAAGTGATGGAAGCTTGCGCCGCACCGCGCAAAGGACAGGCAGGAACTTGGATACACCCGCAAATGATTGAAGCTTACAGTGCTCTTCACGACATGGGACTGGCGCACTCGGTGGAAACCTGGGTCAATGGTGAGCTTGCGGGTGGACTTTATGGTGTGTCACTGGGGAAAATGTTTTTTGGCGAATCGATGTTTTCACGCCAGCCGGATGCCTCAAAAATCGCCTTCGTGCACCTGGTAAAGCAGCTACAATACTGGGAATATGGCATGATCGATTGTCAGGTCAAAACCAGTCATTTGGCGTCATTGGGTGCGCGGGAAATTTCAAGAACGGAATTCAGCCAAAGACTCGATGCTTTAATAACCGGAATCGAACCAGGGGAAAAATGGAACTTTGTTCGCACGTTGATCGAATAATTGAAGATACCTGTGCTTAAATTTCATACCACCAATCCTTATTCGTGCAGCTATTTGCCCGATAAACTGGCTTGCTCCGAGGTCGTTACACCGGAGCATCTCATCGATGCGCAAGCTTACGGGCAATTGGTGCAGGCGGGCTTTCGCCGCAGCGGCCATTACACTTACCGCCCCTGTTGTGAGCATTGTCACGCCTGCGTTTCGGTACGGGTTGATGTAAAAGCTTTCGTGCCCAAGCGCGCGCAGCGCCGCGCCTGGAAACAACATCAGCATTTAACCGCCTCTGTGCATCCGCTGCATTACAAACCGGCGCATTACGCGCTCTATCAACGCTATCAGACCAAGCGTCATTTTGGCGGCGGTATGGATAACGACTGCCGCGAGCAGTATCACAATTTTCTGTTGCAAAGCCATGTGAATTCGAAATTGATCGAGTTTCATGAAGATGAACAGTTGCGCATGGTCAGTATCATCGATTTGCTGCCGGATGGACTTTCCTCGGTCTATACTTTTTACGATGCCGGAGTTGTGCACGCAAGCTTCGGCACTTACAACATCTTGTGGCAGATCGAGCAGTGCCGGAAGCTTGATTTGGACTACCTCTATTTGGGCTATTGGATTAAAGAAAACCGGAAAATGCGCTATAAAGCCAATTTTCAGCCGCTCGAAGTCTTGATAAACAATCAATGGATCGTGCTGGATAACAACATCACTGCGTAAAATCAATCTATCATGGCAACCCGTTCCAGATAAAATTCCGGCATGCTTTACACACTCCTGCGTCCGCTGCTTTTCAAGCTCGATCCTGAATCCGCGCATCGCGTCACTTTCCGCGCAATCGAGCAAGCCAGAAAACTCGGCATATTAAAAATCGTTTCAATTCCCTGCCGGTCGCGCAATGTCATGGCGTTGAATTTTCCCAATCCGGTCGGCCTTGCTGCCGGATTGGATAAAAATGGTGAATATCTGGATGCGCTGGCCGCGCTCGGATTCGGCTTTATTGAAATCGGTACCGTCACACCGCGCCCACAACCGGGCAATCCGTCTCCACGCATTTTTCGCATTCCCGAAGCACACGCGATTATTAATCGCCTCGGTTTTAATAATCATGGCGTGGATCAATTGGTTGAGAACGTCAAACGCTCAACTTATGGGGGCATACTGGGCATCAATATCGGCAAGAATTTCGATACCCCGCTGGAAAAAGCAGTAGACGACTACCTGATCGGTTTACAAAAAGTTTACCGGCATGCCAGTTATGTGACAGTCAATATTTCGTCGCCGAACACACAAAATTTGCGGCAGCTGCAAGCCGCCGATGCGCTCGATCAGTTACTCGATCGATTAAAATCCGAACAAGCAAAACTGGCGCAAATTCATGGAAAATATGTGCCGATGGTAGTCAAAATCGCGCCTGATCTTGACGAAATGCAAATCGAATCGATCGCCGCGCTGCTGATGAAACATCGCATCGACGGCGTAATCGCTACCAACACTACGATCACCCGAGCAGGCATCGAGCACTTGCCGGCAGCCCAGGAAAACGGCGGATTGAGCGGCGCACCGTTAACACAACGCGCCACGGCGGTCATCCAGCAATTGCATCACGTATTGCAAGGTGCGATGCCGATTATCGGCGTCGGCGGCATCATGTCGGTACACGATGCGCAAGACAAGCTATCGGCCGGCGCAAACTTGGTACAGTTATATACCGGCCTGATTTATCACGGCCCGGATTTGATTAAGGAAATTATTCGAGCCGTTTGCATCGAGCAAAAAAAATAAGAATCAATTAAAAATGAATGAGTTGCTAATAGAAGCAATCGATGCACTGTTACCGCAAACACAATGCGGAAAATGCGGTTTTTCCGGATGCAGGCCTTATGCGCAAGCGATTGCGGAAGGCCGCGCGGATATCAATCAATGTTCGCCCGGCGATCAAGAAGGCATTGATAAGTTGGCGCAATTATTAGGAGTACCGCCCAAACCGCTGAATACAGCGCATGGCTCTCCCCGTTCCGCTATGATGGTTGCCCGGATTGACGAGGAATTGTGTATCGGTTGCACGTTCTGTTCCCGGGTTTGTCCGGTCGATGCTATCGTCGGAACCGGCAAACAAATGCACACCGTTATCGCCGCGGAGTGCACCGGCTGCGAATTATGCATCGCACCTTGCCCGATGGATTGCATCAGCTTGGTACCCACCGGTGAAAAAAAAGGTGATGATAAGAAACAAATGGCCGATAACGCGCGCACCCGCCACCAATTCCGCTTGCTGCGCTTGGAGCGGGAAAAACAAGCCGGCAAGGCGGGATCTAAGCATAAACCCGTCGTGCAAGCAGAAAAAAGCCTGACATCAGCGGATGAGCGTAAGAAAGCGATCGTTCAAGCCGCAATCCAGCGCGCCGCGATAGCGCGAACCCATCCTTATTCACCGGTAAAACCACATGAACGCAGCTAAGCGCCATGAAATTTTTGCCTGCCTGAAATCAGCCAATCCGCATCCGACGACCGAGCTGGAGTACAACTCCCCTTTTGAACTGCTGATCGCGGTCATTCTTTCGGCGCAGGCGACCGACAAAGGCGTGAATCGGGCAACACAGCGATTATTTCCTCAAGCGAATACACCGGAAACGATTCTTGCACTGGGTGAAACGGGTTTGGCTGAATTCATCAAAAGCATCGGGTTATATAAAACCAAAGCAAAGAATATCTTGGCGACGTGTCAATTGCTGATACAGCAGCATTACAGCGAAGTACCCCGCACGCGCGAACAACTGGAAAAATTGCCCGGTGTCGGACGCAAAACCGCGAACGTCATTCTGAACACCGCATTCGGCGAACCGACAATCGCGGTCGATACGCATATTTTCCGGGTCGCCAATCGCACCGGCATCGCACCTGGGAAAAATGTACTCGAGGTAGAATTGAAACTATTGAAAGTGGTACCGAAAGAATTCCGGCACGATGCGCACCATTGGCTGATTCTTCACGGCCGCTACGTCTGCAAAGCAAGAAAACCGGCTTGTGCAATTTGTAAAATAAATCACTTATGTGAATTTAAAGATAAAAATATTTAGCTTCCATCACATCATCATGTTTAAACCATCGAGAGAACAAGTGCGGCAGTTATTTTTTGAAACTTGGCGCAAATACCGCCAGCGGGAAATATTATCCGGTATCGAAACAATCGCACTCGAGGTAATTTTGTCGCACCCGGAATACCACGACATTCTCGGCGACCCGGAACGCCATCAGGATAAGGATTATTTACCTGAGATGGGGAATATCAATCCATTTCTGCATATGAGCATGCATGTTGCAATCAAGGAGCAATTATCCATTGATCAACCGAAAGGTATTTGCGAACGGTTTACACGATTGCGACAGAACGCTGGAGACGAACACGCAGCCACTCATCGGATGATGGAATGTTTGGCGGAAATGATATGGCAAGCGCAACGCACGCAATCCGCGCCGGATGCCGATATCTATTTTTCCTGTCTGGATAGACAGTTGGATTCAATAAATTAATGAAAACGGGATAAACACTATTATTTGTGTTTATCCCGTTCTTAATTCGTTATTGATTCAAATAAAAATATTATTTGTTTGAATTCAGATTACCTGACTGACTGGAATAGTAAAAAGCCAGATTCTCAATATCTGCTGGTGTCAGATTAGCAGCCATTCCTGCCATAACAGGATCTTTTCTGTTGCCGGATTTGTAATCATTCAGCACTTTTTCTAAATATGTTCTATATTGCCCACCGATTTTGGGGAAATTAGGTGCAGGGCTATTACCGTCAGCACCGTGACAGGAAGCACAAACTTCCGCTGCTTTACTTTTACCTGCGTCGAGGTCAGCAGCCATCAACTGGCCGGAGAGTATCAAAGCCGCGCCACTTAATGCAGCAATTACATAATTCTTCATAATTCTTTCCTTGCGTAAATGACTCAATTAATTTTTAGAATAGTATGCAGCAAAATCTTCCATATCTTGTTGCGATAATGTTTTAGCTAAGCTTGTCATGGTAGGGTGGCTACGTGTGCCATTTTTGTAGCCTTCCAATGCCTTAACGATATAATCCGCATGTTGTCCGCCAAGCTTTGGAACACTATATGCGCTGGGGAAAGCTGTTTTATAGCCTGGAATCCCGTGACAACCTTCACACATTGACAACTTATCTTTTGCTGCTGCTGCATCTCCAGCCGCTTGAGTCACCCCTGAAAACGCCATAAGCATACCCAAGGCAAGTAATAAATTCATAATCAATTTTTGTTTCATGTAAGCCTCCTTCTCTCAAAAGTTGAACTTTAAACGATGCGCCCGATTTGGTCAATGAATAAGTGCAAGTATGTCCATGTTGTTTATATGGAAATTGTCATCGGAGCTACGATTTCTCAGCCGTTTTCGATTCTAATTCTTCCCATCTTGCAAAGCAATCTATCAATTCTTTTTCAATCACAGTAATGCGAGTTTGTAATGCTTTTGCTTCATCCGGATAATCGCGGTAAATCGCCGGTTGACTCAAGCGCAAAGTAATATTTGCCTGTTCTTGTTCCAACACATCGATTTTACTGGGTAATGTTTCCAGCTCGCGCGCTTCCTGGTAACTCAGTTTTTTAACCCGAGGAAACCTTGGCGCTTTGGAACTGCTGGTTGGTGAAGTTTCTGACTGCTTCGATAATATTTTCTGCTGACCGATATTATCTTCAAACTGTTTTGCACGTATCCAATCTTCATAACCGCCAATATATTCACATAATTTTCCATTTCCTTCAAATGCAATTACTTGAGTGACGACATTATCCAGAAATTCGCGGTCGTGGCTGACCAGAAACAATGTACCGGCATAGTCTTGCAGCAAGGCTTCCAGCAATTCCAGCGTCTCGATATCCAGATCGTTGGTGGGTTCGTCCAGCACCAATACATTGGCAGGGCGGGTAAACAATCGTGCCAGCAGCAAACGATTCCGTTCACCACCCGACAACGATTTGACCGGAGAACGGGCGCGTTCCGGAGGAAACAGGAAATCCTCCAAATAACTGATGACATGCTTGCGCTTGCCGTTGATCTCGACAAAATCGGAACCCGGACTGATGGTATCAGTCAAAATCATTTCTTCATCGAGCTGTTCGCGCATTTGGTCGAAATAAGCCACTGATAACTTGGTTCCTTGCTGAATGGTGCCCGAATCCGGCTGTATTTCACCCAAGATCAATTTCAACAAAGTCGACTTGCCAGCGCCGTTGGGCCCCAATAATCCCACCCGGTCACCACGCATGATGCGGCAGGAGAAATCGTTGATGATCACTTTGTCGCCGTAGCGTTTGCTGACATGCTCCAGCTCGGCAACCAATTTCCCCGAGCGCTCTCCGGCATCGAGATTGATATTCGCTTTTCCAGTTTTGTCCCGCCGCGCCGCGCGTTCCAGCCGCAATGCTTCCAGTCTGCGAACCCTGCCTTCATTGCGCGTGCGCCGCGCTTCGACACCTTTGCGTATCCAGACTTCCTCTTGTGCCAGGAATTTATCGAATTTCTGGTTATGGATCGCCTCGACTTCGAGCATTTCCGCTTTCTTACGTTGATAATCAGTGAATTTTCCAGCAAATGACTGCAATTGGCCGCGATCCAACTCGACTATCCGGGTTGCGACATGATCGAGAAAACGCCGGTCATGCGTGATAAACAACACGCTGCCGGGAAAATCCCGCAACAAACTTTCCAGCCACTCGATCGAAGAAAAATCCAGATGATTGGTCGGCTCGTCCAGCAACAGCACATCCGGCGAAATCACCAGTGCGCGTGCCAGTGCGACACGTTTCTTCAAACCGCCGGAAAGATGCTCGATCAATGTATCCGCGGGCAGATTCAGCTTATCGATCACCGTTTCTATCTTGGCCTGCAGATTCCATCCATCTTCCACTTCCAAAGCGGCTTGCAGATCTTGCATGCGAACCAACAGCACATCGGTGTTTTCCGGCGCTTCACCCAAAGCGTGTGAGATGGCATGGTAATCCTGCAAAATCCTGCTGATATTGCCCAAACCGGTGGAAACTTCCTGGTATACCGTGTTCGATGGATTTAACAACGGTTCTTGCGCGACATAGGCCAGTTTGACGTTGGGTGCGCGCCACAGCTTGCCGTCATCGAGCTTGAGCTCACCGGCCAACGCGCGCAGCAAGCTTGATTTACCGCCACCGTTTCTGCCGATCAACCCGACGCGCTCACCCGGATCCAATTGTAAATCGGCATGATCGAGCAAGGCATGATGACCAAAGGCCAAACAGGCATTTTCCAGTGTAATAAGCGGCATCAGGGAATTCTAAGTTTGAATGAAACAGTTTGCGGGACTAATCGATTTTTTGTTTCTGAATTTGGCAAAAATCAAGGGAAGTCATTGTGTCATGCTTTCCCCTGCTTGGCAAAAACAGGGCATGAATAAAAATGGAGCCCGCAGGCTCCATTTTGATCGTCATACTGCGATGCAGCTTATTTCAATCACTCCGCCGAGGTTACATTGATTTTCTTCGGTTGCACCGCTTCACGCTTCGGTATCACCACTTCCAGCACGCCGTGTTTTGACGATGCGGAAATCGCCTCGGCATTGGCGGTATCCGGCAAACTGAAGCGCCGGTAGAAAGAGCCATAGGTGCGCTCCACCCGTTTATAGCCTTCCTTCTCAGTCTTGCTTTCCGATTTTTTCTCGCCTTTGATGGTCAGCACGCCATCTTCCATGCTGATATCGATTTCTTCCGGTTTAACACCGGGAATATCCGCATGAATGACAAATTTATCCGCTTCTTCCTTAATATCCACAGCCGGCGCCCATTCGGCGGTTGCGGTCGAACCTTCCGCAACGCTTCGATCCAGTTCTCTTTGCAGCTGACTCAACAGACCCCAAGGTTCATAACGTGTAATAGCCATACTCAATTTCTCCTTATCGATTAAAAAAGTACATTGCGTAAATCACAGTTACAAGAAATACACTTTCAAATGCAATATAAGGATCATCTATTATTTTTTCAAGCGGTCCGAGAAACTACCCGGCTTTTAAAATGCGACACCGTCATGACCGTACATAGCGCCGCCGCAATCCGTACAGAACCGCAGCCAGTGCGGATAGCAGCACAGTGACTAAGAGTCCGTTACGCTTGATCCACTCCATCGTATTCGACTGCACGGAAACATGCGCTTCGGCAAGGCCCAATACCTTCGTGCCCGTCTGCACATTATTTTGTGTCAATAAATGCAACTGGAATCTCAACTCCTGCTCTCCGGACGATTGCGGTGTCACGCGCCAGCGCCAGCTTGATGCACCGTTGTAACCCGACAACGGTTCCTGCGGTCCCAGCCTGTCAATTTCAAAACCATCACCGACAACTTCAGCTTTCATGTTGGGCGATACGACACCGTTGATTCCTTGAATCCCGGTTCCTTCGGATGCCGTCGCGACAATCTCGTTGACAAACTTGGCCAGATGTTTCGTCTCCAGATTAAGTGTCACCTCAAAGCTTTCGTATTGCTTCGCAGTTGATGGAATCGTGATTGCGGTGCTATCCACCGGCAACTTCATGATCACCGGATTGGCGTGTTTTTTGGACATCAGCATATGCATCAGCGCATTGAACGAAAAAGGCACAATTAATAAAACCGCCAGCATGGCGATCGGCATGATCAGGTTGAAATTAAAACCAGATTCGGGTTCAGAGTTACGCATGATTTCTCCAGCAATGGGTTCATATTCAGGGGCAAATCATATCATTTTGTTGAGAAGGGAATAGAGTAAATCAGGCATCGCTGTTTCCGGAAAGTAACATGTGAAATTTCATTTCACTATCGCGGTGAATGTAACATTCCTACTAAATTCCATTAGCCATATTCCTTAAGTATCCTACGTGCTATTTTATAAGTAGGGCAAAGAAACTCCACAACCTCCCAAAATGCTTTCGAGTGATTCATTTCGATCAAATGCGCCAATTCGTGCACGACAACATAATCCACCAAATGCAGTGGTAGTTGGATCAGGCGCCAGTTGAGGCTGATGATGCCGCGGCTGTTGCAGCTACCCCAGCGGGTTTTGGCTTGGGAGAGGCGGAAGGGCGGAGTGGGGACTGCCAATTTCGGTGCATAAAGTTCGATGCGCTGCTGGAAGCAGGTAATGGCTTGCTGTTGATACCAGCTCATCACGAAGATTTCGATTTGGCGGGGTGTGAGTTCGATGGCGAGCGGTTGCGGTAATTCCTGGCCGGATGATCGCGCCATGGCGATTTCTCCTGAAGGTTTCAATGTGATATGCCACGGTTCGCCGAGCAGCGGATAGACGGCATCCAATGACCAGTCAAGCACCAAGCTTTTTTTGTCCTGCCATTGCGCGAGCTTCTTCGTGATCCATCCGGCTTTTTGCTGCAAAACGCTATCGATATGGGCCAGTGGCGTGTGCAACGGCGCGCTGATGCGCAGGCCATGCTGGCTGATTTGCAGGCCGATCGATCGGCGCCGGCTGCGTGTTAGGGTATAGCTGATGGTTTGACCGTTGAGCGTGGCGGTTTGTGTCGGCACGGCTAGGATTGTTGTGAGCTGTTCCGGCTGATGCGCAGCATTTCAGTCTCGATCCAGGTTTCAACCTGCGCGTTCAGTTCACCGGCTTCCATGCCGGTGGGATCGATCGGCTGACCGATGCTGACGGTGATCGTGCCGGGATGTTTGATGAAAGAATTTCTGCCCCAGAATTCCCCGGCGTTATGCGCGACCGGCACCACCGGCACGTTGGTATGCGTCGCCAGCCACGCGCCGCCGATGCGGTATTTACCGCGCTGTCCCGGCGGAATGCGCGTGCCTTCCGGGAACACCACGATCCAAAAGCCTAGTTTGAGCCGGTCTTTGCCTTGTTCGACGATTTGTTCCAAGGCTTTTTTCTTGGTGCTGCGGTCGATCGCGATCGGGCTGGTCATCGCCAAGCCCCAACCGAAAAACGGGATGCGCAACAGTTCTTTTTTCAACACCCACACTTGCGGCGGAAAGATTTCCTGAAACGCCAGCGTCTCCCACGCCGATTGGTGCTTGGAAAGCACGATGCTCGGGGTTTGCGGAATATTCTCCGCACCGATGATGCGGTAGCGCAAACCGCACAGGTTACGCAGCAGGAACAGCATGATGCGCGTCCAACTCGACGTCACGTGGTAGCGGTTATGCGGTGATAGCGGAAAGCACGCCAGCGTCAGCAGCGCATACGGCGGCGTGATGATGATTTGCAGCAGCATGTACAACGCTGAGCGGAAAAATGCCACGCTTATTCTTCTCCAACCAGTGCGCCGGCGACAGCCGCCAGATTGGCAAAAATCTGCGTATACGCGGGAATTTCCTTGGCCGCGCGCGTCGTTTCCCCGTTACCGGTCAGCACCAGCGCCGGTATCGCGCCAACTGCGGCGGCAGCCTGCAAATCCTTCAACGAATCGCCGACAACCGGAACATTTTTCAAATTAACACCGTAGCGCTGCATGATTTCGTCGAACAAACCGGTCGCCGGTTTGCGGCAATTGCATTTATCCGCGCTGGTATGCGGGCAGAAAAATATCGCATCGATACGCCCGCCCGCATGATTGACCGCTTTGTACATTTTGTCGTTGATGGCGTTATAAGTCGCCATGTCGAGCAAGCCGCGCCCGATGCCCGACTGATTGGTGGCAATCACCACGCGATACCCGGCATGTGTCAAGCGCGCAATCGCCTCCAGGCTACCGGGAATCGCAATCCATTCGTCCGGGGTTTTGATGAACGTGTCGCTGCTCTCGTTAATGACGCCGGTTTGGTCGAGGATGATCAGCTTCATATCAGGTGGCCAGCTTGGAAAGATCGGCGATACGGTTCATGATGCGATGCAACTGTGCCAATAACGCCAGCCGGTTATTACGCAGTTTTTCATCGTCGACATTCACCATGACATGATCGAAAAACGTATCGACCGGGGTTTTCAGCGTTGCCAGCAGTTGCAGCGAAGCAGTGTAATCGCCGGCGGCAAAGGCTTTCTCGGTTTTCGGCTGAATAGCTTGCAGCGCTTGATAAAGCGCCTGCTCATCGGTTTCCTGCAATAAACCGGGATCGACGGGATCGCCGATAGCGCCTTCGGATTTCTTGAGAATATTACCGACCCGCTTGTTAGCCGCCGCCAGACTGGTCGCTTCCGGCAATACGGCAAACGCCCGTACGGCGGCGAGCCGTTTCGGAGTATCGCTCAATTGCTGAGGATTCAGACTGAGTACAGCGTCGACTTCCTGGGCGGTGTAACCTTGCTCGCGCAAAGCGCCAAAAAGCCGCTCGAAAATAAATATCTGCAATTGCTCATCTAACCCCTCTGGAACTCGACGGATTACAGTAGCTCGCGCGCTACTCTGTTTCCCGGTATTCCATTTGTGGAAATATTGCGACCATTGATCTTCAATTACCGGGTCATAGACAATTTTGATGACTTGCTGGATTAACACATTCAGTTCAAGCGACAAGTTTTTCTCAATCAATATGCGAATAACGCCCAGCGCATGACGACGCAATGCGAACGGGTCTTTGTCACCAGTCGGAATTTCACCGATACCGAACATATTGACCAAAGTTTCTAGTTTGTCCGCCAGCGCTAGGCAAATGCCAACTTCATTGCGTGGCAATTCATCGCCGGCAAAGCGCGGTTTGTAATGATCTTCGATGGCAAACGCGACATCATCGCTTAAACCTTCATACTGCGCGTAATAGCGTCCCATGATACCTTGCAACTCAGGAAATTCACCGACCATGTCAGTCAGTAGATCCAACTTGGCTAACGTAGCAGCTTCAAAAGACTGATTACCCAGAGTATCCCCAGCCAATTGATGACCTATCGCAGTTGCGATGTTTCGAACATAAAACATGCGATTGCCCTGGGTACCCAACTTATTGTGATAAACCACCTTACCCAATTCCGGCAAGCGCGATGCCAGCGTTTTTTTGCGATCCTGATCAAAGAAAAACTTGGCGTCGGCCAAACGCGAGCGCACTACGCGTTCGTTACCGGCGATGACTTGCGCGGGATCGGCCGGGCGGATATTGGCAACCAGCAGGAATTTATTGGCAAGCTTTCCGTGTGCGTCGAGCAGCGGGAAGTATTTCTGGTTCGCTTTCATCGTCAGAATCAGGCATTCCTGTGGCACTTGCAGGAATTCGGCGTCGAATGTGCCAATCAGCACATTGGGATGCTCGACCAGCGCGGTGACTTCATCAAGCAGGGCATCGTCGTCAACCAGTGTCAAGTGCTCATGCGCCGCAGCGGCGGCAAGCTGGCGCGCGATTTCAGCGCGGCGCTCGGCAAAACCGGCGAGCACGGCACCTTCAGTTTGCAGTTGTTGCGCGTAACTATCGGCACTGTGCAGTACGATTGGGCTGACTTTGGCTTCAAAGCGATGCCCTTGCGTTTCGCGCCCGGCTTGCAGACCGAGTACACTTACTGGCACGACGTCGGCACCGTGCAGCGCCACCAGAGAATGCGCGGGACGGACAAAATTGACGCTGCTCCAGCCGTCGACTAACTGATATGTCATCACTTTCGGAATCGGCAATTGACTGATCGTTTCCTGCAAGGCTTTTTGCAGCCCGTCGGTCAACAGCGTGCCTTGCACCACGATATCCAAAAACAGGGTTTCTGTTTTACCGTCCAGCGCGCGTTTGAGTTGCAGCACTGCCGAAGCATCGGCGCCGAAGCTGGCGAGTTTTTTCAATAGCGGCGGTGTCGCCTGACCTGCGGCGTCCAGGCCGACTTTGACTGGCATCAGTTTTTGCGTAACCGCTTGATCGGCGGCTTGCGCCGCGACGTTGGCGATATGCACCGCCAACCGTCTGGGGGTAGCATACGGCGTGACGGTTGCATCGGGCGCGATCAAGCCTTGCGCTTTCAGGCTGGCGGCGAGTAATTCAGAGAAACTCGCGCCCAGTTGTTTCAACGATTTCGGCGGCAATTCCTCGACCAATAATTCAACCAGCAGATTTTTGGTCATGATGCAGCTTCCTGCATGTCCGGCATTTGCGCGACCCATTCGCGCGGTGCCATCGGGAACGGCGGATTGAGGTTCTTACGGCTGTCGTAATACGCTTTGGCGACTTGCCGCGACAGGTTGCGGATGCGGCCGATATACGCCGCGCGTTCGGTCACCGAAATGGCGCCGCGCGCATCGAGCAGATTGAAGGTATGTGCGGCTTTCAGCACTTGCTCGTAAGCCGGCAGCGCCAATTGTTTTTCGATCAGGCGATTGGCTTGTGCCTCATACTTACCGAATGCTAGAAACAGAAATTCGGTGTCGCTTTCTTCGAAGTTGTATTTCGACTGTTCGACTTCGTTCTGATGATACACATCGTGGTAGCGCAGCCCTTTAGTCCAAGTCAGGTCGAACACGCTTTCCACGCCCTGCAAATACATCGCCAGACGTTCCAGCCCGTAAGTGATCTCGCCGGTGATCGGTTTGCAGTCGATGCCGCCGACTTGCTGGAAATAGGTGAATTGCGTCACTTCCATGCCGTTCAGCCAGGTCTCCCAGCCCAATCCCCACGCGCCCAGCGTCGGATTTTCCCAATCGTCCTCGACCAGGCGCACGTCGTTTTGCGTCAGATCGAAACCCAGTTCGCGTAACGAATCCAGGTACAGATCCAGGATGTTTTTCGGCGCCGGTTTCAGCACCACTTGAAACTGGTAATAATGCTGCAAGCGGTTCGGGTTTTCACCATAGCGACCGTCTTTCGGCCGCCGCGACGGTTGCACATACGCCACTTTCCACGGTTCGGGGCCGATGGCGCGCAGAAAAGTGGCGGTGTGGCTGGTGCCCGCGCCGACTTCCATATCGTACGGTTGCAGAATCGCGCAGCCCTGTTTGGCCCAGTAGCGTTGCAGGGTGAAAATGATTTCCTGAAAAGTCAATGTCGGCATGAAGCGTCAAGTATTTGCATTAAATTAGAAACAGGCGGATTTTACCGGGTTTTCCATGCTGCGCGGAAGGTGGATAGCAATCCGATGCTTAAAAGTAGAACAGCCAATCCCAGCACCGGATGATTACCCACACGCACATACGGCGTTGCGCCGGTGAAACCTTGCGCCGATCCGTGCAACGCCGCGGTGGTGAAAATTTCGATGGTATCGAGCACGCGTCCGCGTTCGTCGATGATCGCGGTCACGCCGGTGTTGGTGGCGCGCAACATATAACGACCGGTTTCCAGCGCGCGCATTTGCGAAATCTGCAAGTGTTGCTGCGGCCCGATCGAGCGCCCGAACCAGGCATCGTTGCTGACATTGACCAGCATCGTCGCTTGCGGCAGTTGATGGATGATCTCTTCGCCGAACACGTCTTCGTAGCAAATATTGATCGCCACGCGCTGCCCGGCGATGGCCATCGGTTGTTGATCGAGTCCGCCCCGGGAGAAATCCGATAATGGGATTTGCAGCACCTGAATCACCCAGCCGAATAGCGGTTTAAACGGAATGTATTCACCGAACGGCACCAGATGATGCTTGCGGTAGCTTTGCTGCGGCGAGGAGCCGTAGCTGAACATGGTGTTGTAATACTCGTTACCGTCATAGCTGGTGCGCTCGGCCAGGCCGATCAACACATCACCGTTGTTTTGCTTGGCGTGCGCAGCCAAGTACGCCAAATACGACTGCGGCATGGCGTCACTGAATAGCGGAATGGAAATTTCCGGTGTCACGATCAAGCGGCTATCGCTTTCCAGTATCAGCTTGGCGTAAGTTTCCATGGTGCTTTCCAAGTGATCCTCGCGCCACTTCATATCCTGCGGGATATTACCCTGCAGCAAACTCACGCTGACTGGTTCTCCCGAGGGCTTGACCCAATCGATAAACTGCAAGCCATACCCGCCGCACCAAATCAGCAGCAAAGGCAAGCCGTAACGCCATTTTCCCAAACCTTTCTCAACCCAGAAAAAAAGCAGTGCGGCACTGAATATCAACAAAAGCGAAATGCCGTAAACGCCCACGACCGGCGCAAAACCCGCCAAGGGGCTGAAAGGCGCTTGCGAATAGCCTAACGCCAGCCACGGAAAACCGGTAAACAACGTGCCGCGCAACCATTCGGACAACATCCACAACGCCGCTGCAAGCGCTGCCCAGAGAAAAGGCGACGTCACACGAGACTTGGTCAGCAGCCAAAAACCCAGCGCCGGGAACAACGACAGGTAAGCGCAGAGAATAATCAGTGCAACCACGGCAATCGGCATCGGCATCGCGCCAAAATCGTGCAAACTGACATAGATCCACGTGACCCCGGCGCTAAACAGTCCCATGCCGAAACAAAATCCCAGCGCGGCGTTTTTGAACGCGCTTTGGCTTTTATGACAAAATGCCAGCAACAATGCCACGGTAACAACCGGCACCGGGAATAGATAGAATGGCGCAAAGCCGAGTACGGTCAGCATACCCAGCATAAAAACAACGGCCAGCTGCAAAAAAGGATTTTTCAATCGCGTCAACATTCGAGATGATGAAAGTGGAAAAAATTACTGCGCCCCGGAAATGACCGGAAGCAATCTGAAACTCCACTGAACTTTCATAATTCAATGATGTTCTCAGGATTTGCTTTATCATAAATTAACCGGTGCCATCTTGGCACGCGATTTTAATTCCACTGTCCGAGGTGACATTCCCTGCGACTTATGCTAAATAATTATTTATTCACTTTATTGGCGGTATAAAAGTAGAATATGCGCATTATGTCGCAGAGGATCCGGGACATTGCCGCATGAAAAGTGACTGAATACCGGATAATCTAATGAATCTTTCCGGATGTTGCGCAAAAGTTGCGCGTTTTTCTTATAGTTGAAAATCAATCGGATTTCTCATGAAATTTAAAATTCTATGCGTGTTATTGCTGTCCGGACTTACTGCCTGCGCGCAGCTTCCCTCGAACAAGGAGGCAGAAAAAAAGGGAGAATCCGCTGACCCAGAAGAAATCAGTCAACAAAATTTACCCAAGCAGGAGCTGACTGCGCCGATCCTGTTTGATTTTTTAGTCGGCGAAACCGCGTTGCAGCGCGGTAATTTGGATATCGCAGTCAACCGCTACGTCAAGCTGGCTAAAACGACACGCGATCCGCGCATCGCCAAGCGGGCGACCGAAATTTCGCTGCATGCAGGCAATCCTTTTGCGGCAGAACAAGCAGCCACGATGTGGGTTGAGCTTGAGCCTGAATCGGCTGATGCCCGGCAAACAATCGCCGCACTGCTGGTCAATCTTGGCAAGCTGGATGCCGCACGGCCTCATCTGGAAAAACTGCTGGCTTCGGAAAAAGAAGGGGTCGGCAATGCCTTTATGCAGCTCAACCAGTTGCTGGTGCGCAATCCGGATAAAGCGGCAACTTTGAAACTGATTCAACAGCTCTCGCGACCCTATAAGGATTTACCGGAAGTTCATTTCGCCATTTCCCAAGCGGCATGGTTTGCTAATCAACATCCGCTTGCTCAGGAAGAAATGCAGCGCGCCTTGGCGTTGCGTCCGGAATGGGAAATCGCCGCCGTTCATAACGGCAGAATATTGCAGCGCAATTCCGTTGATAAAGCAAGCGAATTTTACCGCGACTACCTGGATAAATACCCGGCATCCAATGAAGTGCGAGTCGCTTATACCCGGCTGTTGATCGGCGCCGGTGAAACCGCCCAAGCGCGTGAGCAAATACAATGGCTATTGGATAAAAATTCCGAAGACGCCGAAATCATGCTGGCAGCGGGACTATTGGCCACGGAAATGGGCGATTTCGCTACCACCGAAACCAGTTTTAAAAAAGCGCTGGCGCTGGGATATAAAGACACCAATGCGGTGAACTTTCATTTGGCGCAGATTTACGAAGAAACCAACCGCCCCGATTTGGCCATGGAAACATACCAGCTGGTCAAAAGCGGAGGGCGTTATTTACCCGCGCAAATCCGCTATGCGGACTTACTGGCGCTCAAAGGCCATTTGCAAGAAGCACGCGAACATCTGAAAAAACTTCCCGCCGCGAACGATCAGCAGACGGCGCATTTGATTTTGGCGGAAGCGCAGATTTTACGCAGATCCAAAGCGCATCAAGAAGTTTTTGATTTGCTCAACGACGGCCTGAATAAACTACCCGATTATCCCGAGCTGCTTTATGATCGCGCCTTGGCAGCCGACAAGCTGGGCAAATTTAAAATCCTGGAACAGGATTTGCGCAAACTGATCAAGCTCAAACCGGACAATGCGCACGCCTATAATGCGCTGGGTTACAGCTTCGCCGAGCGCGGCACGCACTTGCCGGAAGCATTGAAACTGATCAGAAAAGCCGTTGAGCTTTCGCCGGAAGATCCCTATATCATGGACAGTTTGGGTTGGGTATACTACCGTATGGGAAATTTCACCGAAGGTCTGAATTTCCTGAATCTGGCTTTTGCCGCCCGCCCCGATCCGGAAATTGCCGCACACTTGGGCGAAGTGCTTTGGGTGAAAGGTGCAAAAGACGATGCCAAGAATATCTGGCGCTCCGCTTTGGAAAAAGATCCGAGCAATGAAATCTTGCTGGAAACATTGCAACGGCTGACAAAAAAGAAAGTAATTGATTAAGCCCAACCCGTTTTCATCGGCGCCGGCACATTTTCAAATATCGTCAAGCAGTGCGTAATGTATCTCTGTGAGCCTGTCAATCAACAATTAAAATGCTAAATACTTCTCCTGCGCTGGAATTTAAAAGCAGTACCTTTTTCGCGCCCATCCTGATTCTTTTTACCAACGACCTCGCAGCAATTGAACAGACGCTGCACGAAAAAATCAATCTGGCGCCGGAGTTTTTCAAAGATTCCCCGTTGATTATCGATCTGCGTGAATTGAACAAACAAAATCTGGATTTGGATTTTTCCCAGGTCATACAGCTGTTGCGCAGAGTAAACTTTTTTCCGGTCGGCATCCGCGGCGGCAACGAAAATCAGAATCAACAGGCACGCGCGTTATTCATTCCGATCGATACGGTACGCGAGCAAGGCAACACCCTCATGATCGGCACGGAAGCAGCCAAACAGGAAACGGCCCCGCAACCGGCCGCACAACCGGAAACTGCCGCGGCCAAGGAATCTGCCCGGCCGGTTCCGATTCCGCCGGTTTCCGCAGCGGCAACTTTGGTCACGCAGCCGATCCGCTCCGGGCAGCGTATTTACGCATCCGGCGACTTGATCATTTTATCGCAGGTCAGCGCAGGTGCGGAAATTATGGCTGAAGGCAATATACACGTCTATAATACGCTCAGAGGGCGCGCACTGGCGGGTGTGCACGGCAACACAGCCGCCCGGATATTTTGTTTCGATTTACAGGCGGAGCTCATTTCTATCGCCGGTGATTATAAAACCAGCGAAGACTTGAACAAGCAAACGTACAAAAATCCCGTGCAGATCTATTTGCAGAATCATGCATTGATCATTAAAGAGATTGCATAAGACCAAACAGCAAAGGAGACTCAATTGGCAAGAATTATAGTCGTGACATCGGGCAAGGGCGGCGTTGGTAAAACAACCACAAGCGCTGCGATTGCCATGGGGCTGGCGAAAAAAGGACACAAAACAGCGGTCATCGATTTTGATGTGGGCTTGCGGAACCTGGATTTGATTCTCGGCTGCGAACGCCGGGTGGTCTATGATTTCATCAATGTCATCAATGGCGAAGCCAGTCTCAATCAAGCACTCATCCGCGATAAGAACTGCAATTTGCTGTACATCCTGCCCGCCTCGCAAACACGCGATAAAGATGCGCTGACGCAGGAAGGCGTCGGTAAGGTTTTAGAGGAATTATCCAAGGATTTTGAATATATTGTGTGCGATTCCCCCGCGGGTATCGAGAAAGGCGCGAATCTGGCGCTTTATTTCGCCGATGACGCCTTTGTCGTCACCAATCCGGAAATTTCCTCAGTGCGCGACTCGGACCGCATGCTGGGCATTCTATCCAGCAAATCACGCCGGGCGGAAAGAAATGAAGAACCCATCAAGGAATATTTGCTGCTGACCCGGTACGATCCCGATCGCGTCAAACTCGGCGAAATGCTCAGTCTGGAGGACGTGCAGGAAATCCTGTCGCTGGATTTATTAGGCATCATTCCCGAATCGAAATCGGTCCTGTCCTCATCGAACGCAGGCATGCCGGTCATTCTGGATGAAAAGAGCGAAGCCGGTCAGGCATACGCCGATATCGTTGCCCGTTACCTGGGAGAAAAACTGCCGCATCGCTTTATCGATAGTAAACAAGGGTTTCTCAGAAGGCTCTTCGGAGGAAAAAAATGAGTTTACTGGACTATTTCAGATCATCCAAACCTAAAACCGCTCCGCTGGCCAAAGAGCGCTTACAAATTCTGGTTGCGCACGAGCGCAAATTCCGCAATCAGCCTTCCTATTTGCCGCAGTTGCAAAAAGAATTGCTCGAAGTAATCCGCAAGTACGTCAATGTCGATCAGGATGCGATTTCGGTTAATTTTGAGCAAGACGATAATCAGGAAACGCTGGAGCTCAATATCGTGCTGCCCGATTATCAACAGACCAATAAGCCGATCAACAGCTAAAATAAGCACGCTTCATAACCATTGGTAATTGCGCAATTGATATCAGCCCGTTTTTATAGTGGATTACCGGCAAACAGATGCGGGCTCCGATCATGCAAAGTCGTTCTGGGAATCCTGCTCAGTTGCATTTTTCCACTATTTTCCGGTTGCCAGTTATTACCCGTTCAAACGCAACCCGAAGCGGCCATCACTACCGTTCAGACCGAGCCTGTTGCGGGCGCGCACAACGCAGTCGCTGCCGATTTCAATATCCTCGGCAGAATCGCCATTCAGGATGACAATCAAAGTTTCACTGGCAGTTTCCGCTGGCAGCATCTGGCCGCCAGCGATGAAATTTTGTTATTCACCCCGCTCGGTCAAGCAGTTGCGGAGATTTACAAAGATCATAAAGGTGTGCGCTTGATCACCTCGAAAATGGAAGCGTTTTACGCCGACAATGTCGAAAGCCTGACAGAAGAAATTCTCGGCTGGCGCCTGCCGCTCAACGGTTTGCAATTTTGGATACAAGGCCTGCATTCGCCGGCGAATGCAGCACAAAAGGATTTCGATAACAAAAATCAGCTGGTGGCGATCCGGCAAGATGGTTGGCACATTCACTATCAGGATTTTGCGGCAGCACAGCCAAACGCCGCACCCCTTCCGCGAGTGCTCAATTTGATGTATCAAAAGCTGAAAATCCGCCTGGTTGTCGACGATTGGAAAGTAGTCGAATAACTGTCTTCGCTTAATAGCTTAACCGCTCAATTCTATGGTCACTTTTCCCGCTCCTGCAAAACTGAATCTTTTTTTACATGTCGTAGGCCGCAGACCGGATGGTTATCATTTATTGCAAACCGTTTTCCGCTTTATCGATTTTTCCGATCAGATCGGTTTTGAAGTACGCGACGATGGCGTCATCAAGCTGCATAATCCGATTACCGGTGTGCCGGAAGAAAAAGACTTATGCGTCCGCGCCGCCAAACTGTTACAGCAAAGAACCGCAACGATACAGGGTGCCGACATCTTTTTGCAAAAACAAATCCCGATGGGTGGGGGTTTAGGCGGCGGAAGCTCGGATGCCGCAACCACATTGCTGGCGCTGAATCACTTGTGGCAGGTCAATTTAAACCGCGAGCAATTGCTTGAATTAGGGCTTCAGCTGGGCGCCGATGTGCCGGTATTTGTTTTCGGACAAAATGCCTTCGCCCAAGGAGTCGGTGAAAAACTCGCCGCCATCGAGCTGCCACCGGCCTGGTATTTGGTTCTTGTACCACCAGCACAAGTATCGACTGCAGAAATTTTTGCCAGCAAGGAATTGACACGCAACACGATACCCATCACAATACCGCCCTTTTCTGTCTGGCAAGGACATAATGATTTAGAATTAGTCGTTTGCCAGGCCTATCCGGAAGTAGCGAGGTGCTTGGAGTGGCTAAAGCGGCTGGAAAATACTACAATAGCGGCGATGAGCGGTTCAGGGGCTTGTGTATTTGCTGAATTTGCCACGGAACAGGCAGCACGCGCAGCTTTCGAACGAATTCCAACGGATATGAAAGGTTTTGTGGCAAAAGGATTGGATTGCCATCCGATGCACACACTATTAAATTAAAGATTTAGGGGAGTCGCCAAGTGGTAAGGCACCGGATTTTGATTCCGGCATTCGTAGGTTCGATCCCTACCTCCCCTGCCAGTACTTGGCAGCAACTCCATACAGGAGCTAATTCCATTCATTCTTGCCAGAATCAATGGATATGAAATTTGACGAAGCTGTTATCACCATAAGCAGCTTATTTAACAAAAACCCGTTCTTCCCTTTTTCCAGCTAGTTAGCGCAAAGAAATAACATGGCTTATGACAGTTTGATGGTCTTTACCGGAACTGCCAACCCCAAATTGGCTGAGGATGCTGTCAAGCATCTCAATATTCATTTGGGACGCGCGACTGTCGGGCGCTTCAGCGATGGCGAAGTGATGGTGGAAATCCTTGAGAATGTGCGCGGCAAGGATGTGTTTGTATTGCAATCCACTTGCGCCCCCACCAATGACAGTCTGATGGAAATACTGGTCATGGTGGATGCATTGAAGCGCGCTTCGGCGAGCCGCATCACCGCTGCGATCCCCTATTTCGGCTATGCGCGCCAGGATAGAAGACCGCGTTCGGCGCGTGTGCCGATTACCGCCAAAGTAGTCGCCAACATGCTGATAACGGTGGGTATAGACCGGCTGCTGACGATGGATTTGCACTCGGATCAAATTCAAGGTTTCTTCGATATCCCGGTGGACAATATTTACGGCATGCCGATTTTGCTCGGCGATATCTGGAAACATAATTACCAGAATCTCATCGTGGTATCGCCCGATGTCGGCGGCGTGGTACGGGCGCGGCATTTGGCCAAGCGGCTGGAATGCGATCTGGCCATCATCGATAAACGCCGCCCCAAACCCAACGAAGCCAAAGTCATGAACATCATCGGCGAAGTCAAAGACCGCACTTGCGTGATCATCGACGACATGGTGGATACCGCCAACACCTTATGCCAGGCGGCAAACGCACTAAAAGAGCACGGCGCAAAAGCGGTCATCGCTTATTCCACGCATGCGGTATTATCCGGCAATGCCGTGGAGCGCATCCAAAACTCGGCTTTGGATAAACTGGTGGTCACGGATACGATACCCTTGCGCGCGGATGCGCTGGTGTGTAATCGCATTTGCCAGCTGAGCATAGCCAATCTGCTGGCGGAAACCATGTTGCGCATCAGCAATGAAAGCTCGCTGAGCTCGTTATTCATGGAATAAATTACGTTTTTTTAACCGGTTTGTTTGGTCGCGAACAAACCATCACTGAGGAGTCATGACGATGAAAATTGAAATCAGCGCCGATCAGCGCACATTGCAGGGAAAGGGTGCGAGCCGCCGCCTGCGCCATTCCGGCAAAGTACCGGCAATCATTTATGGCGGAGAACAAGCAGCACAATCGATTGAAATGGATCACAAAGATTTGTTCTACAATCTCAAGAACGAAGCTTTTCATGCATCGATTCTGTCGCTCAACGTAGGCGGAAAAAAAGAGCAAGTTCTACTGCGCGATATCCAGATGCATCCTTACAAGCAACAAGTCCTGCACGTGGATTTCCAGCGCGTCGACAAGAACAAGAAGATTCACATGAAAGTGCCGTTGCATTTCATCAATGCAGAAATATCACCGGGTGTGAAAACCTCCGGCGGTACCGTTTCCCATATCTTGACCGAAGTCGATATCAGCTGCTTGCCGGACGATTTGCCGGAATATATTTCCGTCGATTTGGCCGAACTCACTGCCGGACACACGCTGCATTTAAGCGATCTGACATTGCCGAAAGGCGTCGAAACCGTAGCGCTGACTAAAGGCGATAATTTACCGGTGGTCACGATCGTCATTCCACGCTCGGTATTGTCCGAGGAAGCGGGTGCTGAAGAAGCAAGCGCCGAGAAAAAATAAGCTGAGTGGCAAAGCACTCGCCGTTCTGGAAATTGGACAAATCTGCCGGGATAGAAACATATACCGGCAGATTTTTCATTTCCGGATTCAATTTTTGCAACTGCGAGAATTTTCACTGAAATCTTACGTCACGTCATGAAACTGATCGTTGGGTTGGGCAATCCCGGCAGAGAGTACGACAGCACCCGGCATAATGCCGGTTTCGACTGGGTCGACCGGCTGGCGCGCAAACTGCAGGTTTCGCTCAGGCTGGAAGCGCGCTTTCATGGCCTGTGCACACAAATCCGCCAGAAAGACATCGATGTGTGGCTGCTGGAACCGCAAACATTCATGAACCGCAGCGGTCAATCGGTCGCTGCGCTGTGTCAGTTTTATAAAATCCAGCCGCAGGAAATGATCGTGGTGCACGATGAACTGGATCTACCGCCCGGCGTAGCCAAACTGAAAAAAGGCGGCGGTCTGGGCGGGCATAACGGCCTCAAGGATATTGCAGCCAAAATGGGCACGCAGGATTTCTGGCGGCTGCGCATCGGTATCGGTCACCCGGGTGATCGCAATGCCGTGGTCGGATATGTGCTGCATCCGCCACGCAAGGAAGAAGCGCCACTGATCGATGAGGCCATCGTCCGCAGTCTGGAAGTCTGGCCGCTGATTGCGCAAGGCGCATGCGAAGCCGCCATGCTGAAATTGCATACAAAAGCATAACAATGCGGCAAAGCTTTCATACAATCGTTATTTAATCTTTTAATGAGAATCAGGTCATGAGTCTGAAATGCGGAATCGTCGGTCTTCCCAATGTCGGCAAATCCACTCTGTTTAACGCCTTGACTAAGGCCGGCATCGCAGCGGAAAATTATCCGTTTTGCACCATCGATCCGAACATCGGTATCGTCGAAGTGCCGGATCCGCGTCTGCAAAAACTCAGCGACATCGTCAAACCGCAAAAAATACAACCGGCCATCGTCGAATTCGTCGATATCGCCGGACTCGTTGCGGGCGCGTCCAAAGGCGAGGGACTGGGCAACAAGTTTCTCGCCAACATTCGCGAAACCGACGGCATCGTCAACATGGTGCGCTGCTTCGCCGATGACAATGTCGTGCACGTCGCCGGCAAGGTCGATCCGATCTCCGATATCGAAGTGATTCAGACCGAGCTGTCGCTGGCCGACCTCGCCACGGTGGAAAAAACGCTGCTGCGCGAATCCAAGGTCGCCAAATCCGGCAACAAGGATGCGATCAAGCTGTGCGCGCTGCTGGAACAAGTGCAGGCGCATCTGAACGAAGGCAAACCTGCCAGAACGCTTGATCTGGATAAAGAACAAAAACACCTGCTGCAACCGCTGTGCTTATTGACCGCGAAACCGGCGATCTACGTCGCCAACGTCGACGATCACGGCTTTGAAAACAACCCGCTGCTCACCCGCGTGCAGGAATACGCCGCCAAGGAAGGCGCACCGGTCGTCGCCATCTGCGCCGCACTCGAAGCCGAAATCGCGGAGCTGTCCGACGACGACAAGAAAATCTTTTTGGCCGACCTGAACCTCGAAGAACCCGGCCTCAACCGCCTGGTGCGCGCCGGTTACAACCTGCTCGGCCTGCAAACCTACTTCACCGCCGGCGTCAAGGAAGTACGCGCCTGGACCATCCACAAAGGCGACACCGCGCCGCAAGCCGCCGGCGTCATTCACACCGACTTCGAAAAAGGCTTCATCCGCGCCGAAGTCATCAGCTTTGACGATTTCATCGCCTGCAACGGCGAACACGGCGCCAAGGAAGCCGGCAAAATGCGCCTCGAAGGCAAGGAATACATCGTCAAGGATGGCGATGTGATGCATTTCCGTTTCAACGTCTAAGGAAACTCTGAAAAACTACTGCGCTCCGCCATGATGCGTTGAAATTCAGGTTCAAAATGCTCATTTACTATCTGTAAATTGCGCTTTTTCACCTGATTTCGCCTTGCCTGCCCGTCGCTCGCTACCTT
This sequence comes from Gammaproteobacteria bacterium, assembly GCA_015709635.1. Lineage (NCBI taxonomy): Bacteria > Pseudomonadati > Pseudomonadota > Gammaproteobacteria > Gammaproteobacteria bacterium. The sequence goes on along the minus strand of CP054180.1, from coordinate 50,975 downwards.
TTTCAGAGCTTCCCAAACGAATATGTCGCAAAAACTAAAAATTTGCGACATATTTGATTGACCTGTCGCTGCGGACGACATAAACTGAGAGCATGTCGCAAAAATGCAAAAATTAAACCATGATCCCCTGGCGTCCGGATCAACCTTACAACGACCTACCGCTGTTGCCTCCCGCAGCCGAGCTGGAAACGCGCACGGTGCTGAAGCAGTGTATTGCCGCCCGGGCCGCACTGGCAGAACTCAAACAGGCTGCTGAACTCATTCCCAATCAGGGCGTGTTGATCAATGCCCTGCCGCTGCTTGAAGCCCAAGCCAGCTCGGAAATCGAGAACATCGTCACCACAACAGACCGGCTGTTTCAGTTTCAAAGCGCAAACGAATACGCCGACCCGGCGACACGTGAAGCCCTACGTTACAGCAGCGCTTTGCTCGAAGGATTTCAAACCTTGCAGCGGCATCCGCTCAACACCCGCACTGCGGAACAAGTATGCACGCGCATCAAGGGCACGTACATGCAAGTGCGGCGCGTACCCGGCACGGCGCTGGCGAATCAGACGACCGGCGAAGTGATCTATACGCCGCCCGTTGGTGAAAACCTGTTGCGCTCCCAATTAGCCAACTGGGAACGCTACCTGCACGAGGCGCGCGAGATCGACCCGTTGATCCGCATGGCAGCGGGACATTACCAATTCGAAGCAATTCACCCGCTCACCGACGGCAATGGCCGCACCGGGCGCATATTGAACAGCTTGTTTCTAATCCAAGAAGGTTTGTTGACTCTGCCAATTCTGTATCTCAGCCGTTACATCATCAAAAACAAGGCCGAGTATTACCGCCTGCTGCTCGAGGTCACGCGCAACCAAGCATGGGAACCGTGGATTATCTTCTTGCTGCAAGGCATCGAAGATACAGCACGCTGGACTATCGCCAAGATTGCCGCCATCCGCACCCTCTCAGGATTCACAATTGATTATGTGAAACAGAAAGCGCCGAAAATCTACAGCCGCGAGCTGGTCGATCTGATTTTCGACTTGCCTTACTGCCGGATTCAGAACCTGGTTGAAAAAAACATCGCCGCACGCCAAGCCGCTTCGCGCTATCTCAAACAACTGGCAGACATCGGCGTGCTGGAAGAAAGAATTGTAGGACGCGAGAAAATATTCATCCATTCCAAATTGATGCAGTTACTGACATGGGATGATAATGCCGTGACGCTCTATCCATAATGATGAATGGGTAAAAAGCTGCAGGAACCGCATAGATACGATACCGGCTAGACTCATGGAAAAAGCCAGTACTGGCGAATATCACGCCATCCAATGCAAACGCTGAGAAATGCCCTGATTGCTTTTCAAGAATAGCGATATGATAAATTCTGGTTTAATGTTTAAACAGTAATTAAGATCAGAATATCAAACTCTTATTTATAGTTACCAACATTCAATGAATCATACCAACGTCTGTACAATTCGATTAAGCGATTCCTCGCTGCTACTACGAATGCTATTGATTTTTCAAAATTCGCAGTATCTTCCAGTTCAATATCGTAGGCATCGATACAATCCAACACGCCATTAAGCTCGCCCGCTCTTTCTGAGTTATATTTTTTTGATGAGGTGTTATCCTGCTCTCCACGGTTAAAAGTAAAATCGACCGCTATTAGATTTCCAATGGATTGTTGCCATACTTTGCATACATCATGAAAATCACCTGCATTCCCGCCTCGACCGCTAGCATTTAGTTTATTTGATGGCAAGATATGATCGTAATCCCATGGACGGTTATGTTCTTTCCACATCAGACGGTTTGATGGATCAAAATCCCCGAATTTAGATGCAAAATAGGATCGCTGTACATAAACAAGCAATTCACGGTTATTTCTCAACCGTTCCATAAATTGCCCATATTTTTTACTTCTATCCTCCTTATCTTTTTCTTTTCGCGGCTGATTTTGATCATCAGCTTCCACGATTGCGTGCCAAAAACTCTTCCAATCTGACAGAGATTTTTTAGTACTATCTTTGGATAGTGACAAGATTTCTTCCAGTTCAACTTTATCAATCGGGGAGAAAATGAGAGAGTCACCTTTATCATTTTTTAAATTCGACAGTTTTACATTTTCAGAGCCAAGATCTTTTTCTAGTAGCAGTTTCTCTACCGCTTTAGTTTTGTCCGAACCAAACCAATGAATTGACAAAGCAAGACCGATGATTTTCTTAAGCAACTGCTCATTGGTGACCGGTTTGTAATCATATCGTTTAGCAACAACCATCAACCAAGCGAAGACATTGCGTGAGTTCCACGCTAAACTGCTTCTGAGATAGGCTGGAAGGCCATATGGACGATTCTTTTCATGGAAAAGGAAGTGATCGTCAATCCACTGCAATGCTAATTTAAGTTTATCTTGAAAGTACTCCTTAATGGCAATAGCCTTATTGGCGTCATCAATATCCTCTTTTTTCCGCACTTTACTATCACTTGGACGAAATATATTGCGAATCCTATCCACAGTGAGTTCGGTATGCATTTTGCCATCTTGACCAGTCAGTGCAACACGAATAGCCATATTTATAAGCCGAGGCTCGGTTGTGTGGCGAAGGCTATCCAGCGATTCCAAGCACTCTTCCACATCCGGCCAATAGGCTTTGATCATGGAATATGTCAATTCTTCGTTATCTAGCGGAGTACCTTGCCGATTTAGGCGTTGAAAGATTTGCTCAATGTTCTCAATGCTCTCAATTTTCTTTACCTTAGCCGGGACTTGCAGAGCGATAATTCTTGCTTCTTCGGCCAAACTTAAGCCTCCCTCGATATTTTCTCGATCAATAGAGTCGTCATAAGTTATCCCAGCGGAATTTGGGATTAATTTAGCTAGGTCTTCTGAAAAAGCATCCCAATTCAACTTTTCCGTGCCCATATTGAAATGCTTGAAGAGTAAAAATACTGGCACCGGTAACCCAGCATCAAACGGTCTTAATTCCTTGGGTAACGGCCTTTCTGTGTGCGTTCCAAGAGATTCTCGAATGTTTCCCGCAGAAAGTCGACTTGATTGATTATCGTGACCGAAGCCCCAAGGATGAGATTTCGTTGTGACACGGAATAAATATTGTCTAATGCTATTTTGTAGCCGATTCCCCGGCTTAAGATCAAGCCACAAAATTGCCTGATCATTGTCGTGCCAAAGATTGTGAAACCCCAAGGCAATGGCATAGCAGCGTTGCTGTCCATCGAGGATGTGATGGGTTACGGGTTTCTGATTAGCAATAGCAGAAAAGTTACCGGCTTTGTCTTTCTGCTCACTATTTTTTGCTGATAAAACCAGTGAACCGATAGGAAAACCCTGCATCAATGAATCCCACAGCAGCTCAATCTGTTGTGGCTCCCACACCAAGCCACGCTGTAGAGAAGGTACTTTGGCTATAATCTTCGAGTTGGAATTGTCGACAGATGGAATTTCCCATCCGGCAATTTGCCGGAGTGACAGAGCATGGTATCTGCTATCCTTATTATCAGTTGCCATTTATTCTTACTCGCTCTTTTTTATTTTTTTATTCAACTCTCTGGAAAATCCAAGAAATAAATCAATTTCCTGAATCCTCACGTCGCCACAATCACCCGCGCGGCATCAAGCCGCAGATTACTGGATTTCAGCGCGCCGGTCAGTTGCAGCAATTGTTGTTCAAAGAATTGAATTTCTTCGTCGCGTACGTTCGGATTCACTTGTTGCAAGGCTTTGAGGCGTTCGATTTCCGGGGTGAAGGTTTGTTGGATGCGTGCTTCGGCTGCGGCGATGAGTTGCGGGGCTTGTGCGCTGGCTTGTTGTTCGCTGACGGTCAGTAGCTCGCGGATCGCGTCTTCCTTCAGTTGGATCACTTGCTTGGCGATGCCGGTTGCGACCGGTTGCAGGTGTTGATTGATCGATTCGTGGCTGAGATGGGGATAATCGCCGTTGCCCTGTTCGTCGAGCAAGATACGAATCACCGCGGGCGGTAGGTAGCGGTTGCTTTGCTGCACGTTGTGTCCGCTCGCTTCGAGCACGAACAGGGTTTCCAGTAGCAAAGTGCCAGGCTGCACGCGTTTGTGTTTCATCATGACGACCACGGCGTTGCCGGTTTCCTGACTCAGAATTCGTTCCATCGCGTGCGTGACCATCGGGTGCTCCCACGTCAGGAAATGCATATCCTCGTTGCCCAGCGCCACATTGCGCGCGTAAGTGATGATCGAGCCTTCATCCTGCAGGCCGGGAAACGGCATGCTCATGCGTTCGCTCGGTTCGATCAGGAAACTGCCGCTGCGGTGTTCTTCGATGTGCACGCCGCAGCAATCGAATACCGTATCCATGTACTGCGGCAGCAGCGGGTCGTCATCCTGCGTCTGCGCTTGCTGAGTCAACTGATTCGCGATGAACGGACGGAACGAATTGTATTCGAGCAGCCTGTCGCGCCCGCGGTCGAGTGCTTCGTTCAATTCCCGATGCGCCGTTTGCGTGATGCCGATCAATTCCGCCAGCACATCGCTTGCAGCCTGGCGTTGATGCAGCGCGGCGATGAGCTGTTCTTCGACTTTGACAAATACCGTTTGACCGGCCGGGCAGGTTTTCTCGAACGCATTCAAGCCTTCGTGATACCAGTGGAACATCACTGCCAGCGCGCTGTTTTCCAGATAGGGCACGTGGATCTGGATGGTATCCGTCTGGCCGATGCGATCCAGGCGGCCGATGCGCTGCTCGAGCAGATCGGGATTGAGCGGTAGATCGAACAGCACCAGATGATGCGCAAATTGGAAATTGCGCCCTTCACTGCCGATTTCCGAACAGATCAGCACCTGGCCGCCGGTTTCCTTGTCGGCAAAAAATGCCGCGGCGCGGTCGCGTTCGACCAGGCTCATGCTTTCGTGGAATACCGGAATAAATTGCCCGGTGGTTTCTTTCAGCGCCTGCGCCAGATCGCGTACGGTTTGCGCATTGGCAGCGATGACCAGCACTTTTTCCGGCTTCACTCGCTTGAGCATGGCGATCAGCCACTGTACGCGCGGGTCGATTTCGGTCCAGTACGGTTGCTCGTCCTCGCATCGCACCTGGTAGATGAGTTCCGGGCACAGCAGCAATTGCGGTTTGGATAACGTCGTGGTTTCAAACGTCGCCAGACATGGCTGATATTCCGCCGGTAACGGTAGCGGACTGGCGACCAGCTTGCGCTCGGGAAATCCCTTGACCGCTGCGCGCGTGTTGCGAAATAGGATGCGCCCGGTACCGTGCCGGTCGAGCAATGATTCCGCCAGCTTGCTCCGAGTTTGCTGGCTTTGCGGTTCTTCCAGCAGTGCTCGCGCTTGCACCGGGTCAAGTGTATTGGCGATCAGTTGGCGGATGTCATCGTTCAATTCCTGCCCTTCGAGCAGCGCTTCAACCGCTTGGGCGATCGGCTCGTACGATTGCTCTTCGGTGACAAACGCGGAAAAACTGCTGAAGCGGTGCGGATCGAGCAGACGTAAACGAGCGTAGTGGCTGGCTTTACCCAATTGCTCCGGCGTCGCGGTCAATAACAGAACACCCCGGGTGCAAGCTGCCAACTGCTCGATCATGGCGTACTGCGGGCTGACAGCCTGCTGCGACCAGTGCAAGTGATGCGCCTCGTCGACCACCAGCAAATCCCAGCGGCCTTCCAGTGCTTGCTCGAAGCGCTTCGGATGCTGGCGCAAAAAATGCAGGCTGCACAGCACCAGTTGCTCGCTGTGAAACGGGTTTTCGCCGTTTTCGCTTGTGCTGCTGTTACCGTCTTCTTCGTCTTCGTCGGCTTCTTCCAGCGACAGGCAACGCTCTTCGTCAAAAATACTGAATTGCAGATTGAAACGCCGCAGCATTTCCACCAGCCATTGATACACCAGAGTTTCCGGCACCACGATGAGCACGCGCTTGGCGCGTTCGGTCAGCAATTGCTGGTGCAGAATCAAACCGGCTTCGATGGTTTTACCCAGACCGACTTCATCGGCCAGCAATACACGCGGTGCAAAACGGCGGCCGACTTCGTGGGCAATATAGAGTTGGTGCGGAATCAAGCTGGTGCGCGTCCCCACCAAGCCGTACAGCGGGGCGTTTGCCAGCTGGTTGCGGATCAGCAGGGTCTGATAGCGGATGCGGAACCATTTATCCTGGTCGAACTGGCCGGTGAACAAACGTTCGGACGGACGGTTCAACTGCACATGCGGCGCCAGTTGATCTTCCACCAATTCCATCTTGCTGCCATCTTCACCGGTACCGGCATAGACGATCAATCCGTTGCGTTCAGTGACACCGGTGACTTTGATGACAGTACCATCCTGACCGCTGACGCTATCGCCCGGTTTGAAGATGACCCGCGTCAGCGGTGACGATTGTCTGGCGTACGAGCGGGTTTCACCGGTTGCCTTAAACAAAATGGTGACAATCCGGTGTTCGACGGTTTGAACCGTTCCAAGACCGAGCTGCAAATCAACATCGCAGATCCAGCGTTGACCTGGTTTAAAATCGTGCATGTGCTACTTTGTGAGTGATCGAAAGGAGCAGTATAGTAATGGAATGTGAAGAAAAATATTACTATTTCTTGGCTCAGCAAGAACTCAAGGAAGAAAATCAAAAACGAAGAAGCGGATTCTCGCTATCGCGAATGCAATCAAGCAATCATGGAAAAAATTCAGCCGGTTAAATTCCGCAAGCTAAAGAAAATTAACCGGCTATCAGAAACGCCAAATTATGTACTAGACAATCAACGCCACATAATAAGGTCTTAGAAATTCAAAAACAAATTAACTACCGCGTTGTGCATCATTTGATCCGGACGACTGCTATTTGGTCTGTTGATATATTGATTCATATAGCCCGCTTCAAGAGTAGCCATCTGGTTGAATTTATAAGCCAACCCGACAAACCCCCGGTTCTGATCGAACCCGCGGGAAATAAAGCCAGGATTATTATCAATGGTTGACATGGCAATAAACAATTCATCTTGAATGACAAAGCTTAAATTCGGATCAATTTGATTTAATGGAATATTCCATTTGATCATTTGGCGGAACCGATTAGCTATGTCATTCGAGCCAGGAAGGGGTGCATGATGATCAAAGAATCGCTGCTCGAAACGGCTGCGCAACGCCAATCGGCCAAACGAGAAATTATCAGCCCAGGTTACTTGTTCCCAAATCCGGTGCTCATTGAATGGATGACCTTGCTTTAGTGCCAAGGGTTCCGCAGTCGGCGCCCAGGCATAACCCACCCACACTATCAATTTGTCGGTAATCGCATAACCTACACCCGGACGTACCAGAGATTGAGAAAACTGGCTGGCACTGTTACCAAAACGCCCTTGTCCTTCCATCCACCAGCGGAATCTCTTCAATTCGGTACTCTTATTATCTATGAAGCCAAAATTACCCTGCATGAAAAGACCTCCCCACACCTGATAATCACTTTCGGTCTTTTCTGCAGCAACCGGGTTACTCAAAATCAGCCCAGCCGCAGCCAATAAAACAAATTTGTTTATCTTCTTAAACATGTAATCTCCCTATTTAAACAATATGATTTTAAAAAGCTGTTTGTTAATGTTCTGTTTATATCAATAAAACAACATTCACTATATTACGACCGCTTATCATTATATTTAATGGCAGCCAGTTGCTTACTTCATTTTTTTAAAATAACACTTAATTCTTTTAATAAAAAAGAATTTTTGTCGCACATTTACTACAGTGCCGAGCACAGTAGCATAGTAATTGTTAAGAAAATGTTAAGAATTACGCTCATGATAAATAGTGTTATTGTCATTAATTATTATTAAAATTGAAGAGCCTAAATTAATAATAAATAAGTGCCATCGCGCACAATACCATGGAAAATGTTAAGAAATTGTCAAGAAATCGGTGGCAAAATAATCGATACCATTGAAATTTAAGCCATAAATAAATCCGACGACACAAACGAAGCGCTTATTATTTCATTGATCCTATTGAATTTAAAAAGATACCGAGCACTAGCAGTCGAAGACGATGATTTCAGGCTAATTAATTGGTGCCTTAAACCAACATTTGTTTGACAAGTTATCGTGATACTGGGTATGGTAGGCCCCCTAAATCACAAGTCTGATTGAAATTTTATAAAATATTTAAGCAACTAAGTTTGGATCGGGATCACTCCCGGTAGCGATTGAATTAAATAACTGGAGCCTGAAAATGAAAAAATTAAACTTTGCCTTAACGATATCAGCACTATTCATACTGGTCGGCTGTGGTACGAGCAGAGACTACACCCCGCCCGCAGATGCGTCCGGTGAAAAAATCTTCAGCTCGGCTTGCACAGAATGCCACAAACCGCTAAGCGCCGATGTCGCAATGGTATTGAGTGAAAAAGTTGCCAATAAGGAAGCCATTATCAAGAAATTTCAATCGGGCAGTATGAGAATGCCAGCGTTTAAAAACATTCAAGGTGAAGCTGCTGATCGTTTAGCCGAGTATGTTTTAACAAATAGCCAAGTCAAATAAATTTAATATACCTGGGAATCCGGTGATTCTCAGGTGAAAAATTAAATAAGTATCGGCGAGTTCTTACGCTGTTGATTAATGCGCGAATACTTGTCAAAAACCCGGCAAATGCTGTTAATCAATAATTGCCCCTGTGGTGTCACAGCAATTTCTTGATCCTCTAGCGTGACCAAGCCGGCTTGTTCATAAACTAAGAGTTCTGCCAATTCGGCAGCGAAATAATTTTTGAATTCGATCGAGAAATACGCCTCTACCGATTCAAACGAAAGAATGGAATGACAAATAAGCGCTTGCATTACCGACCGCCGGATTAAATCGTCAGCGCTTAATTCGATACCCCGCGCAATTGGAAGAACATTCTGCTCAAGCTTGTCATAATAGCGTTGAAGATTACAATCATTCTGACTTAACACCGGACCAAAGCTTCCAATCCCGGAAATTCCGAGCGCGATGCGATAGCTATCAGGATAAATCGAATAGCCCTGCAACCCGTAGTACAGCCTGCCTTGCCGTTGCGCAATGACTAAGCAATCATCCGGTGCAGCAAAAAGATTCATCCCGATATGCTGATAGCCCGCTGCGGTCAGACGGGTAATCGCAAATAAAAGCATTTCCAAGCTGGTTTCTACATCGGGCAAATCTTCTAAATGAATATTTCGCTGCGGTTTAAATTTTTCCGGCAAGTGCTGATAATTCAATAAATTAATTTGACTCGGGTTGGCTGCTATGATTTTTTCCAATGTGTATTCAAACTTTTTCATGGTTTGCGCCGGTAATCCGTACACTAATTCCGTTCGAATTGTTTTAAAACCGGCTTGCTGCGCATTGCAAATAGCACGCAACGTGACATCCTCTGTTTGAACGCGATGTATGCATTGCTGAACCTCATGATCAAAATCCTGAACGCCTATGATTACACGATTAAAACCTATTTCTTTCAGTGCTTGCATAGATAAATGAAGCATTTGCCGCGGATCGACTTCAATTGAAAATTCCCCATCTTTCATCAGATTAAAATTCTGCCGAATTTCTTTCAAAATACTACTCAACTGAGTGTCATTAAGGAGCGTCGGGGTACCGCCTCCCAAATACAATTGCTCCAGCTTGGGGTTTTCTTGGAAAAGCTGCGCGTGCAATTTTATTTCACGTGACAAGTAATCAAGGTAAGTTGTTATACCGTCATTGCCATCTGTCGTTATCTGATTGAATTGGCAGTAAAAACATAAAGAACGGCAAAATGGGATGTGTACATAGAGCGATAACGGGCGACGGAGATGTCCTGCTTTGCAATTATTCAACCAAACGGAGTAAGCATGCGCATCAAATGCTTCGTCAAAATAATCTATTTGTGGATATAAACAATAATCCGCATTGGGAGCTCCGAACTCGCGAATAAGATCTGAATTGATCCGCAGCAAATCGGCAGATGAATTAGAAAATCTTAACGGACGCACTGGGAATCTCAATTTGTGAGGAATGTAACCCAAAGAAATCTGTGTTGATTCATCATTATTCGCTGGCTACTTTGATTAGGGAAAATTATTCAGTGTTTCCTTAAATTATTGGCTTCCGGCATTGCCGATTCAGCAAAAAAGAATATCCACTCCCTTCTCCAATACCGTAGAATTGTGTAATGGCTTATTGAAATCAACCTTGATTCAGATCAATTAAAGCACTGAAATGTAATTCCCCAATTTTGGAAAATATTTTGCTTAACGATACTTCATTTCATCACTTTGATATCTCGCACATTCGATCAAGCTGTGCTACTTGCAGCTTGCGCGAACTTTGCTTGCCTGTCGGTCTTAATGATCAGGAAATTCAGGTTCTTGGCGATGTCGTCAGTTACAAGCGGAAAGTTCCGCGGGGCGGATATTTGCACCGCACCGGCACGAAGTTTCAATCATTATTTGCTGTTCGCAGCGGATTCTTCAAAACCTGCGTGCTGGAAGAAGATGGACGTCAACAAGTAACCGGTTTTCATATGACGGGGGAATTGCTGGGCTTGGATGCTATCAGTACCGACACCCATACTTGCGATGCAATTGCGCTGGAAGACAGCGAAGTATGCGAAATCCCTTTTGCCAAGCTGGAAGAAATCAGCCGTACGATTCCATCGCTCATGCGCCATTTCCATAAAATCATGAGCCGCGAAATAGTGCGCGACCACGGTGTTATGTTATTGCTTGGCAGCATGAAAGCGGAAGAACGCTTAGCGTCCTTTTTGTTGAATCTGTCGCGCCGCTTTTTAATGCGCGGCTATTCCGAATCGGAATTCAATCTCCGCATGACGCGCGAAGAGATCGGCAGCTATCTTGGCCTGAAGCTCGAGACTGTCAGCCGCGCTTTTTCAAAACTGCAGGATGAAAATATCATCACCGTGGATAATAAACACATCCAAATAAACGATATTGATCGCTTAAAAATGAAAATGGGAAACTCATCTTGCGTCACTTGATAATGTGCAATTCAACCGCCACTGAAATAACCGAATCTTCATCAAATATCGTCTCTGCTAAGCTAAATAAGTTCTTGTTCCACAATTAGCATTTTCTTTATTCCGTTATTCCGCTCCATCGTTTACTTGAGTAAGTCCAGGAAAATGCTATATAATATTTGGATAATTTGACTGCCAGCGTGGCAATGCATGAAATGCAAATCAAATTAAATACGCACATTCGCTCGCCGCTTGAGGTGATTAAAGCGAATGGAGGCTCAATTCTTAAGGAGAATATTTATGTCAGTAACTATGCGGCAAATGCTGGAAGCAGGCGTTCACTTCGGTCATCAAACACGCTTCTGGAATCCAAAAATGGCACCGTACATCTTCGGCCATCGTAATAAAATCCACATCATCAATCTTGAAAAAACTTTGGTGATGTACGAAGAAGCCATGAAATACGTACGTCAATTATCTGCCAATAAGGGAGTCATTTTATTTGTCGGTACCAAACGGCAGGCGCGCGATATTGTACGCGAGGAAGCCACACGCTGCGGATCTCCTTACGTCGATCAACGCTGGTTAGGCGGAATGCTGACCAATTTCAAGACCATAAAGCAGTCCATCAAGCGCCTGCAAGATATGGAAACCATGACACAAGATGGAACGCTAGATAAGCTCGTAAAGAAAGAAGCGCTCGATCTCCAAAGAGAACTGGACAAGCTCAATAGCAGCTTGGGTGGTATTAAAGATATGAAAGGTTTGCCGGATGCGCTATTTGTAATCGATGTAGGGTATCAAAAAGGCGCTATTACTGAAGCCAGAAAGCTTGGCATCCCGGTTATCGGTGTAGTCGACACTAATCACAATCCTGATAATTTACAGTACATTATCCCAGGAAATGATGATTCGAGCAGAGCGATACGCTTATATGCTCGCGGGGTAGCCGATGCTATTCTGGAAGGACGCAATCAGTCCATTCAAGAAATCGTTGAGATGAGTGCAGAAGCTGAATAAGTTAAATCTATTCATAAATTAATTTTGGATTTGGAGTGATTATGGCGGAAATTACCGCAAGCATGGTTAAAGAATTGCGTGAAATGACCGGTCTCGGCATGATGGAGTGTAAAAAAGCTTTGGCGGAGACTAACGGCGATATGAAAGCGGCGGAAGATCTGTTAAGAATTAAAAGCGGCGCCAAAGCAAGCAAAGCGGCAGGCCGGATTGCAGCCGAGGGCGTCATTGGCGCCTATATTTCGGCGGACAGTAAATGCGGCGCCCTGGTTGAAGTTAACTGTGAAACTGACTTTGTAGCCAGAAATGAAGACATTATTAATTTTGCCAAAAACCTGGCCGGTTTGATTGCCACAAAAAATATAACCGATGTTGCGGTATTAAGCGATACCGCACTGTCAGGCGGCGAAACCGTTGAAGCAACTCGAAAAGCATTGGTTATGAAGCTGGGGGAAAATATCAGCATCCGCCGCTGCGGACGACATGAAACACAAGGCCAGCTGGCTTATTATCTTCACGGAACCAAAATTGGCGTAATGGTGGATTACAGCGGTGGTGATGAAACATTGGGTAAAGACCTGGCCATGCATATTGCGGCCAGCAAACCGATGTGCGTATCCAAAGAACAAGTGTCAGCAGATGTTCTGGAACATGAGCGGCAGATTTTTACCGCGCAAGCCGCCGAAAGCGGTAAACCGGCGAATATCATTGAAAAAATGGTTGACGGACGCATTACAAAATATCTTGCTGAAATCACTTTATTAGGCCAGCCTTTCGTTAAAGACCCGGAACAAACGGTAGAAAAACTGCTGGCCAAGAAATCCGCTAAAGTGAACAGCTTTACCATGTTCGTTGTTGGCGAAGGAATCGAGAAGAAATCCGAGAATTTCGCAGAAGAAGTAAAAGCCCAGATGGGACAAGCAAAATAAGTCAATCCATCATCGTCATTCTCGAACTACCGATCAATGTCCACTGTTGCCTATAAACGCATTTTACTGAAGCTATCGGGTGAAGCCCTGATGGGCGAAGATAAGTACGGTATTAATCATGCGGTAATGGCAAGAATTGTTGGAGAGATTGAAGAAGTCAGCAAGCTGGGAGTCGAGATTGCCATTGTCGTCGGCGGCGGAAACATTTTTCGTGGAATGAAATCCGCAAACGACGGGCTTGAGCGCGTTACGGCAGACTATATGGGCATGTTAGCCACGGTAATGAATGCCCTGGCACTACAAGATGCCATGAAGCTGGCCGGGCTGGTACCGCGAATACAATCCGCTTTAAGAGTCGAACAAGTCGTGGAACCTTATATCCGCGGGCGTGCCATGCGTTATCTGAAAGATGGAAAAATAGTGATTTTCGCCGCAGGAACCGGCAACCCTTTTTTCACTACCGATACCGCAGCCGCTTTGCGAGGCATGGAAATGAACGTGGATATCATGCTCAAGGCTACGAAAGTCGACGGTATTTATACCAGCGACCCGAAAATTAATCCGGATGCTACGCGCTTTCATAAATTATCTTTTGACGAAGCCATTGCAAAAAATTTGCAGGTTATGGATGCCACAGCGCTGACGTTATGCCGGGATCAGAAATTGCCACTGAACGTATTCAGCATTTTCAAAACCGGCGCTCTTAAACGTATAATAACAGGAGAAGATGAAGGGACTTTGGTGACAGTCTGATGAAACGATCGTCAGGCTTCCTGACAATAGATTCAAAAGGGATGGATATTATGATTGCCGATGTAAAAAAATCCGCTGAACAGAAAATGCAAAAAAGCCTCGAAGCATTGAAAGTGGATTTAAGTAAAGTTAGAAGCGGACGGGCGCACACTGGCATACTGGATCATGTCACAGTCGATTATTACGGTGCACAAACACCCATCAACCAAGTAGCCAATATCAACCTGATCGATGCGCGCACGATCGGCGTTATTCCTTGGGAAAAGAAAATGGCTAACGCCATTGAAAAAGCCATTCGCGAATCCGATTTGGGTTTAAATCCGATGCCGGTAGGCGAAACGATTCGTGTACCGATGCCGGCTCTGACTGAAGAGCGTCGCCGTGACTTAATCAAAGTAGTCAAGCATGAAGCGGAAGCCGTCCGCGTCGCCATGCGTAACATTCGCCGGGATGCGAATACTCATCTGAAAGACTTATTAAAATCCAAAGAAATTTCAGAAGATGAAGATCGCCGGGCGCAAGATGAAATTCAAAAACTAACTGATCGCTATATCTCGGAAATTGACAAGATTTTACAAGTCAAAGAAACCGAATTGATGGCGGTTTGATATGCCACAAGACCCGAGTTCAACCCGAGAAATACCCGAAACAGGCTCAGTACCCCAGCACATTGCCATCATCATGGATGGCAATGGCCGTTGGGCTCAAAGCCGCTACATGCCGCGCATCGCCGGACATAAGCAAGGCGTTGAAACCGTGCGTAGCGTGATAAAAGCCTGCATGGAACGTGGCGTAACCTATCTCACGCTATTTGCTTTCAGCAGCGAAAACTGGCGGCGGCCTGCCGATGAAGTAACATCGTTGATGCAACTGTTTCTTGTCGCACTTGAGCAAGAAATCAGCAAGTTGCATGAAAATGGCATCCGCTTTAAAGTGATCGGCGACATATCGAAATTCGATCCTAAAATCGTAGAATCCATTCACATTGGCGAACAATTAACCGCCGACAATACGCGCCTGACATTTACTATCGCCGCGAATTACGGCGGGCGCTGGGATATCATGCAAGCCGTGCGCAAAATGATGGCGCAATCAAAAGATCTGCCGCTAAATTTTGAAGAAGAAAATTTCGCCCAATATCTCTCGATGAGCTATGCACCAGAACCGGATTTATTCATCCGCACCGGCGGCGAATACCGCATCAGTAATTTTTTATTATGGCAACTGGCTTATACCGAATTGTATTTCACCAATACCTTATGGCCCGATTTTGACGAGCATGAATTTGAGCTGGCTATTCAGTCCTATCAGCAGCGTGAGCGCCGTTTTGGCCGCACCAGTGAGCAATTGCAAATAGTGTTATCCGCCGAAGGATAAAAAAGATCACATTTCATGCTTAAAGCCCGCATCCTTACTGCAATAGTTGTTCTCCCTTTATTTCTAGCGGCATTATTTTTTCTGCAAGATATCTTTTGGGCTATTGTGTTACTGTCGCTTACCGTAATTGGATCGCGCGAATGGAGCCGGTTAGCCGGATTTTCAGTAAAAAACACCATCGTTTTTATGCTCCTGACCACTTTAGTCGGAGGAGAATTGCTGTTTCAACTGAGCGAATCGTTAAAACTGGATGTTTACTCAACCGAATTGATCTGGGTTTATATCTTGTCGGCAGCTTTCTGGTTCATCGCTGTGCCGCCCTATTTGAAACAGCTTTTTACGATCAAACATCCGCTCATTTTGATGCTGATAGGCTGGATCGTGTTGTTACCCACGTGTCTTGCGCTTTATCAGTTGCGTGCGATCAGTCCGGAACTTTTACTGGGTTTCATGGCAACCATCTGGATTTCCGATACTGCAGCTTACTTCACCGGAAGATCGCTCGGTAAGCGCAAACTTGCCGCCCAAATCAGTCCGAATAAAACCTGGGAAGGCGTTGCTGGCGCTTTAATTGCAGTACTGATTTACGGTCTGATCTGGGATTTCTGGTTTATGGAAGAATCTTCAGCGGCACAATTAATACCATTGCTGCTGCTTATGGCGATATTGGGTATTATCGGCGATTTGTACGAATCGCTGATGAAACGCCAGGCCGGCGTTAAAGATAGCGGCAATATTTTGCCGGGTCATGGCGGGATTCTGGATCGCATCGACGCTTTGACTTCTTCGCTGCCGTTTGCCATTTTAGCCCTACTTATTTTTTATTCACCTGCGTCATGAACACTATCCGTCAAATCACCATATTGGGCTCCACCGGCAGCATCGGGGACAGCACGCTGGATGTTATCGCACGGCATCCGGATCGCTTTCAGGCTTTTGCATTAACCGCCAACAAAAACGTCGAAAAAATGCTCGCACAGTGCCAGCGCTTCCAGCCACGATTTGCGGTGATGCTCGATGCAGATAGTGCGGAACAGCTCGCTCGTGCGGTTCAAACTGCCGGTATCGATACGGAAGTACTGGCCGGTATCGAATCGCTGGAAAAAGTCGCCTCGCTTCCCGAAGTGGACGCCGTAATGGCCGCCATTGTCGGCGCTGCCGGTATCCGTCCGACATTTGCCGCGGCGCGCACAGGGAAACTGGTGTTACTTGCCAACAAAGAAACGCTGGTCATGGCGGGGCGGATTTTTATGGATTTGGTAAAACAGCACCATGCCACATTGTTGCCGATCGATAGCGAACATAACGCCATTTATCAATCGTTGCCACATCATTTCAACGGCAATTTGACGGCGGCCGGAATCAGCCGTATTTTACTCACCGCTTCGGGTGGGCCATTCCGGCGCGCGCCGCTGGATTCGCTCGCTAGCGTAACGCCGGAACAAGCGTGCGCACATCCGAATTGGGATATGGGGCAGAAAATCTCGGTGGATTCCGCCACCATGATGAATAAAGGATTGGAAGTAATCGAAGCGCATTGGCTGTTTGAAGCGCCGCCAGAAAGAATCCAAGTGGTGATTCATCCGCAAAGCGTCATTCATTCCATGGTTGCGTATGTCGACGGCTCGGTGATTGCACAATTGGGCAACCCCGACATGCGCACACCGATCGCGCATGCCATGGGGTATCCGGACCGGATAGAAAGCGGCGTATCGGCTTTGGATATGTTCAAAGTCGCCCGTCTGGATTTTGAAGAACCCGATTTCAAAAAATTCCCCTGTTTGGGATTAGCCTATCAAGCACTCTCCGCAGGAGGGAATATGCCCGCTGTGCTCAATGCCGCCAATGAAATCGCAGTGGAATCGTTTCTTAAACGACGCATGCCATTTACCGCCATTCCTGTCATGATTGAGCATGTCATGAAAACTGTGCAGCAAGAGGAATTGACGACATTGGACGACGTGCTCAGAACAGACGCGCAAGCGCGCGATGCCGCGCAAAATTGGCTGGCCAGTTTGCAATAAACTTCACAGGAAAACTTATTCGCAATAACCGGATTCCATTTTTCCCAATTAATGATAGTATCGCGCATTATTCAATGAAATGATCAGTATCATGCCGTCTTCCCGCTTCTTTCCGTTTTCCTTACGTCATATCTGACATGTCCATCACGTACACGATCATTTCTTTCATTATCGCCTTAGGGATACTGATTACGTTTCATGAATTCGGTCATTATCTGGTGGCGCGCTGGAATGGCGTGAAAGTATTGCGATTCTGCATCGGTTTCGGTCAGCCTATTTTCCGCAAGCGCTGGGGAAAAGACCAGACCGAATGGATGATTGCCGCTATTCCACTGGGCGGTTATGTCAAAATGCTGGATGAAAACGAAGGCAAAGTCGCGGCGGAAGATTTACCGCGCGCATTTAACCGCCAACCGGTTGGACGGCGCTTCGCCATCGTAGCTGCCGGACCCATCGCCAATTTCTTATTGGCCATCGTTTTGTATTGGCTGCTTTTCATTCTGGGCGTTGCCGGTATGAAGCCTGTCGTTGGTCCGGTCGAACCTGCCACAGCCGCCGCTCAGGCCGGATTTACAGAAGGTGAAACCATCGTCAGTATCGAAAACGAATCTGTCGCCAGCTGGCAGGATGCGCGCTGGACTTTATTACGCCACGCCATCGATCAATCAGCCGAGATAACCATACAAACCGTCAATAAAAATGGCGAAATCAATTGGCGCAAACTGGATTTAAGCCATGTCGATCCGGATAAGCTCAACGAAAATTTTCCGGGCATTATCGGACTCACCGGTTATCAGCCCGCCATCAAGCCTGTCATCGGGCAGGTCATCGCCGGTAGTGTCGGCGACAAAGCCGGGCTGCTGGCAGGCGATGAAATCATCGCTATCGATGATAGCGAAATCCACACCTGGATGGATTTTGTCAAAGCTATCCGGTCGAGCCCCGGACGCACTCTGGAATTGGAAATTTTGCGCAACGGTCAAATGGTTGCACTCACCGTTACACCGGAAGCTGCGGCTGAGAATGGCAAACCCATCGGAAAAATCGGCGTAGCCCCGGTTATCAATCAAGTGGAATTCGACGAACTGCTCGTTACCGTCCGTTATCCTCCCGGTGAAGCATTGCAAAAAGCGCTCGGGAAAACTTGGGAAACGACCGTGCTGACTTTGCAAATGCTGTCCAAAATGATCACCGGCGATGTCTCGCTGAAAAATGTCAGCGGACCGATCTCGATCGCCGACTATGCCGGCCAATCCGCACAGATGGGATTAGTGTCTTATTTGGCTTTCCTGGCGTTGATCAGTGTCAGCATCGGTGTCCTGAATTTATTACCGATCCCGATTCTGGATGGCGGGCACCTCATGTATTATTTGATTGAAATCGTAAGAGGCAACCCTCTTCCGGACAAAGTCATCATCATTGGGCAGAGAATCGGCATGGCCATGCTGTTAACCTTGATGATGTTTGCCATCTATAACGATATTAACCGCCTTATCACTGGCTAAATAATGAAATTCCGGCATCTTGTCGCACTGTTAAGCTTCTTTTATGCATTCTCGTGCTGGGCCGGCGATTCTTTCATCGTCAAGGATATTCGTGTTGAAGGCATACAACGCACCGAAGCCGGCACAGTTTTCAGCTACCTGCCGATCAAGGTCGGCGATGTCATGAATGAAGATAAGGCAACCGAGGCGATCAAAGCGCTTTACGCGACCGGTTTTTTCAAAGATGTAAAATTAAAATCCGAAAATAATATTCTGATTGTGGAAGTCGTCGAGCGGCCGGCGATTGCACAAATCAGCATCAACGGTGCGAAAGAATTTGAAAAAGACAAGCTGCTCGAAGGTCTGAAGCAGGCCGGTATATCGGAATCGCGGATATTCAGCCGCTCACTGCTGGAAAGAGCGGAACTTGAATTGAAGCGCCAGTACATCAGCCGCGGCAAATATGCCGTCAAAATCACTACGACGACAACGCCACTTGAGCGCAATCGTGTGGGGATTACTTTCGATATCAAGGAAGGCCGCACAGCCCGGATTAAAAAAATCAGTTTTGTCGGCAATGAAAAATTTCCTGACAAAGAATTGCGCGGCATATTGGTTCTCCGGAAGCCTGACTTATTAAGCTGGTTCACCAAAAACGACCAATATTCAAAACAAAAACTGGCAGCCGATCTGGAAACCCTGCGCTCATATTATCTTGATCGCGGTTATCTGGAATTCAATATCGAATCCACACAAGTATCGATAACACCGGATTTGCGCGATATCTACATCACCATCAACCTGACCGAAGGCGCTCAATATACTGTCTCCGACATTAAGGTGGCTGGCGAAACGATCGTTCCGGAAGAAGAGATACGCAAACTGATCTTGCTCAAAAGCGGCGCGGTATTCGCCCGCCAGAAACTGACCGAATCGATTAAATCGATTACCGACCGGCTGGGCGACGATGGCTATGCCTTCGCTAATATCAATGCATCGCCGGAAATCGATCAGGAAAACCGCAAAGCCGCATTCACCTTTTTTATCGACCCGGGACGCCGGGTCTACATTCGGCGGATCAACATCACAGGCAACGATCGAACCCGCGATGAAGTGATCAGGCGTGAGTTCCGGCAAATGGAAGGGGCTTGGTATTCGACTAAGAATATCAACCTTTCAAAAGTGCGCGTGGACCGCTTGGCTTTCTTTAACAGCGTCAATATCGAAACCCCGGCCGTGCCCAACAAAACCGATCAGGTCGATATCAACGTCAAAGTGGAAGAAAGGCCAACCGGATCCATTATGTTTGGTGCGGGTTATTCGCAGCAACAGGGCATCATCCTGAACGGTTCGATCTCTCAAAACAATATTTTCGGTACCGGTAATTTTCTCAGTCTTGATGTGAATACCGGTCTGATCAATAAAACCTACGCCGCTTCATTCACCAATCCTTATTTCACCGTGGATGGTGTCAGTCTCGGCCTTGATGTCTACAAGCGCGATCTGAATACCCGGCAATTGGTACAGGTGGGCGCATTCAAGACGGAAACACTAGGTGCAGGTTTGCGGCTCGGTATACCGATCGCGGAAGGCGATATCGTTTCGTTTGGACTGGCTGCGGAAAATACGAAAATCGGTACTTTTGACGACAGCCCGCAGCGTTATCTGGATTTTGTGAAAGAGTTTGGCACGTCCACCAACAATTTCCCGTTTACCATCAGCTGGGCCCGAGACCGCCGCGACAGTGCCATCTGGCCCACCTCTGGAACCACGCACCGGGTATTTGCTGAGGTTAGTGTGCCCGGCGGCGACTTGAATTATTATAAAGTCAGTTATAGCCAAAAATGGTATTTCCCGATAACCGATTTCTTCACGTTGATGCTGAATGGCGAAGCCGGATATGGTGATGGCTACACCGGACATCCGTTGCCGTTTTTCAAGAACTTTTTCGCCGGCGGTAATAATTCCGTTCGAGGCTATAACTTGAACTCCTTGGGTCCTCGCGACCAGTTCACCAATGTTTCAGGCAGCAACTCAACCTTGTTTGCCGTCGGTGCCAGTAAGCGCGTTGTCGGTAATGTCGAACTGATGTTTCCGGTGCCTTTCTTAAAAGACGATCGATCGCTGCGATTTAGCACCTTCCTGGACGGCGGTACAGTATTCAACAAATTCGGTGATCTTAGCAATTTTATGCGTTACTCGGTCGGGCTCGCACTGACCTGGGTCTCACCGATGGGGCCTTTGAAGGTGAGCATCGCGCAACCCTTAAATGATCAGCCCGGCGATAATTTGCAAAGATTCCAGTTTATGTTCGGGCAACAATTCTGATTGTGTTGAGATTCCACAGCCGGTGAATATAGTGAAACAAACTCATCAACAATGGCGCTATCTGGTTATGCTCGTAGCAACCGCCGTTTTTGCCTGCGGCCCCGCT
Organism: Gammaproteobacteria bacterium; assembly: GCA_015709635.1. Lineage (NCBI taxonomy): Bacteria > Pseudomonadati > Pseudomonadota > Gammaproteobacteria > Gammaproteobacteria bacterium. The sequence goes on along the minus strand of CP054180.1, from coordinate 30,012 downwards.
ACCGCTCTTGCCGGCAATATCAAAATCGGTGTGGTGAATACCGAAAAAATTCTGCGCGAATCGTCGCCGGCACTCCAAGCACAGAAAAAAATCGAGCAGGAATTCATGCCACGCGATGAAGACATCAAGAAAATGGCGCTTGAAGCCAAAGTGTTGCAAGATAAGCTTGAAATAAACAGCATCAAGATGGACGAAAGCGAGCGGCGCAACTTGGAAAGGAACCTGGCTAATCTGAGCCGGGAATATCAGCGCGCGCAACGGCAAATGCGGGAAGATTTGAGCGTACGTCAGAATGAAGAATACAGCGTCATACTCGAGCGCACCAATCGCGCCATCAGCAAAATCGCCGAGGCGGAAAACTACGATCTGATATTGCAACTGCAAGACTCAGTCTACCGCAGCCAGCGCATCGACATCACCGACAAAGTGATCAAATTGCTCGACAGCGAACAATAAAAACACACCTTGATCCAGGTGTGCAGGGCCAAAAGGAAAATAAAATGAGTACCATGAACATTCACGAAATCTTGAAATATTTGCCGCATCGTTACCCGATTTTACTGGTCGACAAGGTTATTTCGCTCGAAGCGGGCAAGGATATCGTCGCATTGAAAAATGTCTCGATCAACGAGCCGTTTTTTCCCGGACATTTTCCGCATTATCCGGTCATGCCGGGCGTTCTAATCGTCGAAGCGCTGGCACAGGCGGCTGCGCTGCTGACGCTCAAAACCGAGAATGCCGTCAACAAAACCGATTCGGTTTATTATTTCGTCGGCATCGACGGTGTGCGCTTCAAAAAACCGGTTTTGCCCGGCGATCAACTCATTTTGAAAGTCGCCATCGAACGTCAGATCAAAGGATTATGGAAGTACTCCGCACGCGCCGAAGTAGATGATCAACTGGTCACCGAAGCGCAATTGATGTGTACCGCAAGAGCGGTATAACCTCTCCCGTTTCGATTGCCGCCACTGCCGATCGCCGATAGCAAAACGCTCGTCTGCGGCGTCGATGAAGCCGGCCGGGGGCCGCTCGCCGGCCCGGTATACGCAGCCTGCGTAGTACTGAATCCGGCTCGCCCCATCAATGGCTTGGCCGATTCCAAGCAACTGAGCGAAAAGCGGCGCGATACCTTGGCGCTTGAAATCAAACAATACGCCATGGCATGGGCGATCGCATTCGCCACGGTGGAAGAAATCGACCGGATCAACATCCTGCAGGCAAGCCTGCTTGCGATGCAGCGCGCCGTGCAAAGCCTGCCGTTCACACCTGAACGGGTGCTGATCGACGGCAAGCACAGCCCTAACCTCGACTGTGCGGTGCAAACCATCGTCAACGGCGATCGTTTAATCCCTGAAATTTCGGCCGCGTCGATTCTCGCCAAAACCGCACGCGATGCGGAAATGTTACGATTACACCACATTTACCCGCGCTACGGCTTCGACCGGCACAAAGGCTATCCGACCAAAGCACACTTCGCAGCCCTGCAACAACATGGCCCGTGCGAAATTCACCGGCAAAGTTTTGCACCGGTCAAAGCATCACAGCAAAACGCCGCTCATGGCCGGAACAATGATGAGCTGCAAAGGAAACAGCGATGACACAGATTCGCATTTTCCTGTCCACCGTTAGCGCCGAGTTCCGCAGTTACCGCGATGCTTTGCGGCGCGATCTTGATCGCCCCAACGTACCGTCAAAGTACAGGAAGATTTCATCGCCACCGGCACGGAGACGCTGGACAAGCTCGATGATTACATCCGCCAATGCGATGGGGTGATTCTCATCTGGTTGGCGATATGACCGGCGGGCATAGATTCAACGGGCTATATTTGCCAACACCATGACACGAAAGTCTCATTCATCGCACTTTATGCGTATAATGGCGGCTATTCAACGCCGTATTCATAAGCGGCGATGTCGTTGATAACGATCAATAATTATTAGCCTCTAACTCAGCAAAGGATCAATCTAACATGCGCGTACTAAAAAATACTGTGGTTTCCCTGAACTACGAATTGACGGATGCTTCGGGAAAAGTTCTGGAGAAAACAGACTTACCGATCAGTTACTTGCATGGCGGTTACGGCGGCATTTTTCCGCTGGTGGAAGAAGCGCTGCACGAAAAGGAAGTTGGGCATTCCTGTTCGGTCACGATGGAACCGGAGGATACGTTTGGCGAGTACGACACCGAACTGATTCGCGTCGAGCCGCGCAGCTCATTTCCCGACAACGTGGTCGTCGGTATGCATTTTGAAGGCGGTGCGGAAGATTCTGACGATTTCATTATCTACAAAGTGACCGATGTGACCGACGATTCCGTGATTGTCGATGGCAATCATCCGTTCGCTGGCATAAAACTGAATTTTGCCTGCACCATAACCGATGTGCGCCCCGCCACGCCGGATGAAATTGAGCACGAGCATGTGCATGGCGCGCATGGTCACGAGCATTAGGAACGTTGCCGGAAAACTGCCGCGGCCCGGTCATGCCGCGTTGAAATCAGGCTCAAATACTCATTTGATATTCTCGTAAACTGAGTTTGGCCTAGTCTAACTCTGTCTCGCCACCTTTTTCGGCGCTCTTTCTCAGTGATTACCGGGTGCATCCAGCGTCTTTTTCAATAGATATAGCTGTTCCAACGCTTGCCGGGGAGTCAGTTCGTCCGGTGAAAGATTTTGCAGCAAAGCAATCACCGGATGATCTTCATGTGGACTTTCCGCTTGCGGTTCCGGAGCTGAAAAAGAAAACAGATCCATCTGCGGTTCTTTCTTGATGCTTTCCTGTTCCAGTTTTACCAGGTGTTTTCTTGCCAGCTTGATCACGCCTTCGGGAACGCCCGCCAGCGCCGCGACTTGCAAGCCGTAGCTTTGACTGGCCGGACCTTCGGCCACCTTATGCAGAAAAACGATGCGGTGTTTATACTCCACGGCATCCAAATGGACGTTTTGCAACTGCTTGAACTCTTCCGCCAGTTTGGTCAATTCAAAATAGTGTGTGGCAAACAGCGTGAAGCTGCGATTCTTACTCAACAAGTGACGGGCAATGGCGAATGCCAGCGCCAAGCCGTCGAATGTCGATGTGCCGCGCCCGACTTCGTCCATCAGCACCAGGCTTTGCGCCGTGGCGTTATGCAGAATGTTGGCGGTTTCGGTCATTTCCACCATGAACGTCGAGCGTCCGCTGGCCAAATCGTCGGCCGCGCCGATACGGGTAAAAATCTGATCCAGAATACCGATGTGCACTGCCTTCGCCGGTACGTAACTGCCGCAATGCGCGAGCAGGGCGACCAATGCGATTTGCCGCATGTAGGTGGATTTACCGCCCATGTTGGGGCCGGTGATCAGCAACATGCGCGCTTTTCCGGTGCCTTCGGCGCCCATTTGCACATCGTTGGCGACAAAGTTTTCCACTTGCCGCTCCACCACCGGATGGCGGCCGGTATCGACGGTGAAAATATCGTCGGAGGATAATTGCGGAGCGGTATAGTCAAGTGCCTGTGCGCGTTCGGCAAAGGCGCACAGCACATCGAGTTCGGCGATGGCGGTGGCGATTTTTTGCAGCGCTTGAATATGCTGTGCCAGCATATCCAATAATCCTTCGTACAAATATTTCTCCCGCGCCAACGCCCGGTCTTGCGCGGATAAGGCTTTATCTTCGAAAGCTTTCAGTTCCGGTGTGATGTAACGCTCGGCGCTTTTCAGCGTTTGCCGGCGGCGGTAGTCGGTAGGGATTTTTTCGCTGTGCGCATGCGTGACTTCGATATAAAAACCATGCACGCGATTGTATTCCACTTTCAGGTTGGGGATGCCGGTGCGCTCTTTTTCGCGCATTTCCAGTTGCAGCAGGAATTCACCGCAGTTGTTCTGTAACGCGCGCAACTCGTCGAGCTCGGCGTCAAAACCATCGGCGATGACATTGCCTTCGCGCAGCACCACACCGGGTTCCGGCAGCAGCGCTTTACTCAGTAATCCGGCGACCGCCGCGTCAATCTGCAGCGCATGAATCAATTGATCGATCCGTTCGCTGGCGCAACCGGCGATAGCCTGAACGACCTCCGGCAACAGCGTAAGGCTGTCGCGCAAACCCGATAAGTCCCTCGGCCGCGCGGATTTGAGTGCGATGCGCGCGGTGATGCGTTCGATATCGGCACAGCGCCGCAGCAAGGTCCGCACCGCCGCAAAATAATTCTGCTCATTTTCTCCGGTCAAAGCCGCGACACTGTCGAGCCGTTGTTGTATCGTACCGCGATCACGCAACGGATGATGCAGCCAAAACTGCAACAAGCGGCTGCCCATACTGGTTGCGCAGGTGTCGAGCAATGACAGTAAGGTGGGCGATCGCTCACCGCGGATCGTTTCGGAAATTTCCAAGTTGCGGCGCGTGGCGGCATCCATACGCACATACACGCTCTCCCGTTCCGCTTGCAGCGATGTGATATGCGGAGCGGCGGAGCCTTGCGTCAGGCGCGTATATTCCAGCAGCGCGCCGGCGGCGCATAGCGCAGCGCTTAAATCCTCGCAGCCGAAACCGCTGAGGTCATGCGTTTCAAATTGCCGCGTCAGGCTGTTGAATGTGCTGTCACGATCAAACTGCCACAACGGCAGGCGCTTCAGCGCCCAGTTTTTTCCTTGCACTTCAGGCAATGCCAGCGGCTCGGGTAGAAGAATCTCCGCCGGTTGCAAACGCTCCAACTCGCTGAGCAAATTGTGCGGCGCAGTTTCCAGCACACGCAATTGTCCCGCCGCCAAATTCAGCCACGCCAACCCCAATGTCGAATCCTGTATCACCAGCGCCAATAAAATACAGTCGCGTTTATCGTCAAGCAACGCCGCATCGGTCAGCGTCCCAGGTGTGATGATGCGCACCACTTCCCGGGCTACCGGCCCTTTGCTGAGCGCCGGATCGCCCACTTGCTCGCAAATCGCGACCGATTCCCCTGCCTTGACCAGCTTGGCCAAATATTGCTCGGCCGCATGGTAAGGTACGCCGGCCATTTTGATCGGTTCACCGGCGGAAGCACCGCGCTGTGTCAATGTGATGCCCAGCAACTTGGCCGCTTTTTCCGCGTCACCGAAAAATAACTCATAAAAATCCCCCATGCGATAAAACATTAGCATGTCCGGATATTGCGCCTTGATGCGCAAATACTGCTGCATCATCGGCGTATGCGGGTCTTTTTGCGATTTCATGGGCTCTGGCAAGGCAATTTATGCATCGGGCAATACATTATGCGGATGAAATTTTTTTGATCGTGGGAATTTCTCAATGACTCCCTCATTATTTTTAATCGAAGCCTTGAGTTGTAATCACACGAATGAAGTGGAACACGGCATTTGATGCTGCGTGAACAAACGTTTATATTATAGGCAAATTGCCCGGAATATTTTGGAAAATTAACCTGTGAGAAGTAGAGATGCTGCTGCTTTGCTCACAGTCATTCTTTTGAATAGGCGCTTATCTCATGCGGATCGTTCTTTTTTTGCTGTTACTGGCTTTATCGCTCGCAATCCAAGCTGATACCGGAACACAAGTACGTCAATTGGAGAAATCCCTAGCTCGCATCCAACAGGAATCTCAATCCATCCAACAGCAATTCATGATGATCCAAGAGTTACGCCGTAATGAGATATCGGAATCGCCGACATTAATACCGTCGATTCCGTCGGCAAAGAGTGTACCGGTTCCTAAATACGAGGATCTCATCCGGCTCCAGCAGGAAAAACAAGAGCGAATTGAAAAATATACCGCTGACTTGAACCGGTTATATGCGCGCTATAACGAACTGGAGAATGAAAAGCAGGCGATCTTAGAGCAAATCAAATCGCTGGAGCAAAAAACGGAAGAATAATTACTGCGAACGGTCACTTGCCTTCAAAATTCTTAAACCAGACAGCGTAAATTTCGTCCGACCATAACGATTTTATCCAGACGATCACATCGTCCACTTGCTGCTCGGTTAATTTGCCTTCCCAGGGAGGCATGGAACCGATCTCCGGCGGCGTTCCTTTGAGTATGGTTTTCTTCAGCACGTCGGTCGAATGATGCCAGGCATGCGCGCTGCTATCCAACGGCGGCGGCGGGTATTTTCCATCCGCACCGGGTTTGCGCCACTCGGGAGTGGCTTCGCCGTTCGGGCCATGACATCCGGCGCAATTGGCTTTATAGACACCCTCACCCCGTTTGATTTGCACCGGATCGAAATTCCGTTTTACCAAACCCGTCTTGCTATCAAGCTGATGTTGACCGGAAGAAACGCCAGGCAACCCGGAATTGCCGCAGCCCAATATCGCGGCTGCGGCCATGCAGAGCAAAAAACTACGTATTATCATGAAAAAGGCAACTACTTCAGGCGCATTACGGAACTGTTTTGTTCGGGTTCAGGATTGGCAGGTACAGCTTCCGCTGCTTTTTTGGCGTAGGGATCATAGCGCTGATAAATGGTCGTTTCCTTACGCGTTTGATCGCGTTCGGTAATCAACAGAACGTTATAAGGATCGACCCGGCCGCTTTCCATCCCCGGCGTTCCATGCGGCATATCGGGGACGGATAATCCAACCGCCTTCGGTTTTTCCTTCAGCAAGCGGATGATATCCGGCGCCGGAACATGACCTTCAATCGCATAACCGTTGACCAGAGCCGTATGACAGGAACCGAGCGATTCGGAAATACCCGATTTTTTGCGGATATCCTTGTTGCCGACATCGTGTGTTTTTACGGTAAAACCATGTTCACGCATATGATCGACCCATTTGGCACAGCATCCGCACGTCGGGCTTTTATAAACATCAACCGTCGTTGTCGCAGCCGCTTGCACAGCGACACTTAATAAACCAGCCGCCATTATCGATTTCGCAAACATCGTACCTTTTCGTATTTTCATTTCTTCTCCACAGTAATTGTTCCACGCATTCTCTTGAAATGGCCGGGCAAAGGACAGGCGAAATTAACCGTTCCCGCCTGAGTGAATTGCCAGATCAATTCTTTCTGCTCCCCCGGATCAAGTTGCATCAAGTGCGCTTCCGTATGTTCCTTGTCAGGATGCATGTGCCGCATGTTGGCAGCTTTTTTCAGCTCGGCCATCGATCCCAGCAACATTTCATGTTTGTGATCACCCCCATTTTTAATCACAAAACGGACTGTTTCACCTTCATTCACTTTCACTTCGGCTGGCAAAAACATATTATCCACTTGTGTCAGCTTCACCATACGCGACACTTTGTCCGCATCACCCGGCCTGCCGATATCGACTTCCAAATTGGAACTGCTTGCGCTCGAATAGCTATTGGTTGAAAACAAGACCAAGATCACAAATGGTATAATTCCGTTCATCGAATTCTCCTGAAATTATTCCCGAGCCTCTTTATCCGCCTTGATTAGAATCCGGCTATGCTAAATTGTTCCATTCCGTTTGTCTAATTTCAGCTATAAGTAACCTTCCTTTTCTCGCATTAAAAAATCATCTCTTGCTACTGGAATCTCATTGAATATGAACCTGAAACAACAATATAACACCAACAAGCTGCAAAAACGCTTACGGCGGCAGGTTGGCACTGCGATTGCTGATTTCAACATGATCGAAGCCGGTGACCGGGTCATGGTATGCCTGTCCGGCGGCAAGGACAGCTATGCCTTATTGGACATTCTGCGCAACCTGCAAGCGCATGCGCCACTGGAATTTGAGCTGATTGCGGTCAATCTGGATCAAAAACAACCCGGTTTTCCCGAACAGGTGTTGCCGGCTTATCTGACGGAAATCGGTATGCCCTTCCGCATCGTTGAGCAAGATACCTATAGCGTCGTCAAACGCGTCATCGCGGAAGGAAAAACCACCTGCAGCCTTTGTTCGCGCCTGCGCCGCGGCGTACTTTACCGGGTTGCCAGCGAACTGGGCGCCACCAAGATCGCATTGGGTCATCATCGTGACGATATTCTCGTCACTCTGTTTCTGAATATGTTTTATGGTGGAAAGCTGAAAGCTATGCCGCCCAAACTGGTCAGTGACGACGGTAAGCATATCGTGATCCGCCCGCTGGCTTACTGCAAGGAAAAAGATTTGGCGGCGTACGCAGCCATAGCGAATTTCCCGATCATTCCATGCAATTTATGCGGATCGCAGCCGAACTTGCAACGCCAAGTGATCAAGGAAATGATGCAGCAGTGGGACAAAAAATTTCCCGGCCGGCTGGAAACCATGTTTCGTTCCTTACAGAACGTTCAACTATCGCATTTGGCCGATACTTCCCGCTACGATTTCTTCAATCTGAAAGCGCAAGGCCAGCCGTTCCTTGACGGTGACACGGCGTTTGACGAAGAAACTTTCGAACCCACCATCGAAGAAATGCTGACCCCGGCCGAGGAAGTAACAGACGATAACCCGCTCGTTTCATCATCTTGACCGGCGATTTCCGCGCGCAGGCGGAATCCATTTGAATGTCATCGCCACCAAAGCGGCAAACAGAACATAAACTACTGTCAATACGGATTCCGGCACGTCATAAAACAGCATGCGATGAAGCCAGTGCTGAATAAAACCGCCCTCCGCCGCAGCTTGGCGCAATGCGTTTTCCCATACGGTCAGCGGACAAACGACGCCCATCAGCGATTCGACCACAACGAATAAAATTGCAGCAAGATGCAAATAGCGAAACCACGGGTTTCTAACAAACCCCCGTTTCAACCACGCGCCCAGCCAAATGACCGGCAGACTGCCGACGACAAACAACACATACAGAAAATGAATCATCAATACGATGTCGGCCAGCGGCATATTGAATTCTGCGATTGCTCACATTGACGGTTATCGATACTCAGCGCGCCGCTTGGGAAAAATGAATTGCAAGCGGTGTTCGGATAATCCAACTTGCAATTCACTCACACCAACAACTAATAATCGCCGGTTCCCAGCGTTCGCATGTCATTCTTGATAAATCTTATGCCACTGATGCCGCGCGCAACCGCCAGCGCTTTATCGATATCATCCCGTGAATTGACAGTGCCGCTGAGTTCAACAACACCTTTCACGGTTCTGACATTGATTTCGAAAGGTCTCAGAGAAGGTTCATCGATAATGGCTTCGTGAACTTTGGTCGTAATGACGATATCGTCGTACTGCTCCCTGCTTCCCTCATACTTTCCCGTTGCGCAGCCAGGGAAAAAAGCGATTTGCGACACTAAGAAGAAAACGAAGAAACGGCGAGTGCAATCAAGCTGTCCCATAATGAGGTTCTCCTAAATGATTATTGGAAAATATCCCTCGTCACATTTAGATTAAAACCCTTGCGTTACTGCCTTCCGTACCTTATTCAATCCTGAATGAACAGTTTTATTGAATTTCCCGGTAAGTATCCGCAACAATCAGAATGCGAGGTATTTATGTGGACAGAGTAGCTCGCATGCATACCAGGTAAATAAAGCATTCCATTCCTGCGGTTAATATTACATGATTATCGTGCGCCGCAATCGCCTTTTTAGCGGCGCGTGGTTTGAACAAGCCCGGATTAAAACGCTGTTGCCATCAACCGGCTTTTTCCGTTGGCTGCGCCTGCGGGTTTTCCTTCAGCAGCGGAATCACCAATTTCTCCAGTTTTTTCAGATTAACGCGACCGACATAGGTTTCGACGATTTCACCGGAACGATTGATTACCACGGTATAAGGCAAAACAGACAGGCGATTACCGGCCGCTTGCGCCAGTGACCAACTGTTCAAGCTACCGACCAGCACCGGATAATTAATGCCGAATTCCTGACTGAACATTTTGACTTTGTCGGCTTGATCCAGCGCAATACCGATAAACACCAATCCTTGATCGCGGTATTTTTGCTGTGCTTCAACAAACTCGGGTATTTCCTCTTGGCACGGTGTGCACCAGGTAGCCCAGAAATTGACCACCATCACTTTCCCGAGCCATTGTGAAACCGCCTGATTCTCGCCGTGAATATCCGGCAAGCTTGCCGCGAGTATCGCCTTTGCGCCTTGCTGGCTTTCTTCACCGGATAATTGGGTTTGCTGCGCTTCTATTAGCACGGATCGCAGAAATGAACCAGCCGCCAATGCAAATATTGCCACACAAACATACAAAAAAATCTGTTTTACTTTTGACATCACGACATCCTTCGATAATCTTCCAACTTGAAAAAACTTGCTGTAGGGTTTCAGTACGCGCAAATACATAGCAAGGAGTTTTGATTTTGGCATTACTACTTCACTTCCTTCGATAATTTTCCAGCTTGAAAAAACTTACTGTAGGGTTTCAGCACACGCCTAAATCAAAACAGCATTCAGCACGGTTAAGAAATCATTTTTATTCAAGAAACCAATCACTTTGATATCAGGAATATCGTTACCCTGACGATCGACAAACAGAATACCGGGCGGCCCGAACAATTTGAATCGTTTCAGTAGCGCCGCATCTTCTGGTGTGCCATCGGTGACATCGATTTGCAGCAACACGGCCTCCTTCAGTCGCGCTTGCACTTTGGCATCGGACAACGTAAAGCGATCCATTTCCTTGCAGGAAACACACCAATCGGCATGAAATTTGACCATGATCGGCTTGCCTTTGGATTGACGAATTTGATCATCCAATTCCGCAACCGTTTTTACCCGCTGAAAAGGCAAGACGGAATAACCGGAAACAACCGCTTCATTACCATTGGCACTATTCGTTGCGGCCAAGCCGAGCTTTGAAAGCGGCTGCAATACATCGCGGCTGCCGGATAAAACACCGATCAGCATGGCGACACCGACCAGCAATGCGATCACGCCGATGCCTTTAAGAAATTTTTGCAGACCCGAAGCGCGCTCCGGCAATGGATCGATCGCGTGCAGATAAATGGCGGAAATGATCAGCAAGGCTGCCCACAACACCATATGCACCACGTCATTGATCACCGGGGAGATGATCCAAATCGCCACAGCCAGCAGCAATGCGCCAAAAAACCGTTTGATCGACTCCATCCATGCGCCGGCTTTCGGCAATAACGCACCGGCTGATGTACCCAGTAACAATAGCGGCACCCCCATACCCAGCGCCATGACGAACAATGCCGAGCCGCCCAGAATTACATCGCGCGTCTGGCTGATATACAGCAAAGCGCCCGCCAGCGGTGCCGCAACGCAAGGCCCGACGATCAGCGCCGACAATGCGCCCATACCGAACACACTGGTTAAATGCCCGCCTTTGAGATGTCCGGCTTCCTCGGACAGTTTGGTCTGTAACGTACCGGGCAATTGCAGTTCATAAAAACCGAACATCGAAAATGACAGCAACACGAAGATCACGGCAAACGTACCCAGCACCCAAGCATTTTGCAACGCCGCCGACAACATCGCGCCGGATAACCCCGCCGCCACACCGGCAATGGCGTATGTAATCGCCATTCCCATTACATATGCCAGCGCCAGGATAAATCCATGCTGTTTGGTCACATGCTTGCCGCGATTGGCAATAATCCCGGACAGAATCGGAAACATCGGAAACACGCAGGGCGTAAACGCCAGCAGCAGACCGATACCGAAAAATCCGGTCAGGATCAGCCAGAAATCACCGGTTTGAAACATCTGGTCGATTTTGTACGACTCGGTTTCAATCGCTGGCGCTTTGGACGGCATTTGAAACAATTCCGCCGCAGCATCACCGGCTCTTGCCGCAACGGCCGGACTGCTCACCGCCTCGGCAACCGCACCAACGACAGCTTTGACTGCCGGCAAGGTCAGATCGATAGCCTTATGAATCGGCGCATAACATACGCCGACCGGCTCATTGCAGCCCTGGTAAGATGCCGCCAGCGTCAGCGGCTGCTCGCCGGCAGAATCCTCGCGTTTCAGCGAAATAATGGCTTGTATCGGACTGTAATAAACCTCTGTCTGCCCAAAGGTCGCGTCTTCCTTCATTTTACCCGGCGGCAACGTGACTTTTTCAATCGTCATGCCGTCTTGTTTCGGCTCAAACGCGATTTTGTCGCGGTACAAATAATAATCCTTGGCCGGCGTCAGGTTCGCGATCAGCGTATTGCCGTCGCGCACTTCCACCGACAGCTTGAATGCTTCATCCGGCGGCAAAAGCTCTTGCGCATTGCCCTGGCCCAGTTTGATGCCCAGCCCCTGCAGCTTCTGGAACAAACTGAAAGACTTGCCTTCCTCGGCATAACCCTGAGGACTGGCTAAACATAAAATCAGTAACAAAAATTGGATTGATCGCATCGGTATTCGGTATTGTTTAATCGGATAGCGGTGTTTCAGCGGCGAGCCACTGCAAATAGGCAGGCAGTCCGCCGGTTATAGGAACCATAATCACTTCAGGAAGTTCATAAGGATGCATGATCTTGATCAACTGTTCAACCCGATCGTAGTGTTGCCGCTGGGTTTTGATCAAAACCGGAATTTCCTCAGCCGATTCAACCCCACCTTGCCAGCGATAGACTGAAGCGCACGGACTCAGCACATTGACACACGCCGCCAATTGCTGATGAATCAAAGCTTCAGCCAATTGCACAGCCGACTTTTCATCAGGAAAATTGGAGAAGATCAATACAGCTTCCATCGCGGTTGTCGGTTGATACGAAACGGTTGATTTTACCTTGCCTAGGGATTCATTGGACAGCTATGATTTTCAACTCCGGCTGCTGGGCAGGGCGCGCCAATCAGCATATACTTTGAAAAAATTCAGCGAAAGGAATTAACAAATGAAAGGGCTATTCAATTTAGTAATCGCACTATCGATCATCACCCCGGTCACGGTATTTTTCGGCTATATCATCATGGATGAAGGCGATCAATTTACTACTGAACACTATATGGTAACCGCGCTAAGCACAGTTCCATTCATTTTTGCCTTACTCGTCAAGTTTCTGATGTCGGGTGCGGAAAAGTAATAACACCCGAGTAATTCTCCCAAAAGACCCTGATAAATTCGCGCAACCCTTGCAGCAGGTTGCACGAAAAATCTTTGCATCTCTCTCAACAGCCGTTCTCGGTTCAATTACATTCCAATCACCGGATATAAAGCTGTCATTAAAAAGAAGCTTTTGCAAAAAGCTCTAAAGAGCCGCTGCTATCTTCCGTAAAACACTATTTGGTTTTTGTACAAAAATCTCCTCAGGGAAACTCTGAAAAAGCAGCGAGCGATAATCAGGCAAGGCGAAGTCAGGTGAAAAGCGTGGTTTACGCGTGATAAATGAGCATTTTGAGCCGATTTCAACACAGCATGACCGAGCACAGTCATTCTTTTAGCGCTTTCTTAAGGGATTTTTTTTACAACATATTACTTAACCGTCTATTTCAGTGGCCCGTTATCAAGCCAACTAATAAAGACAACTTATCGACAATGGAGCAAATACCATGACGCTGTTAAATCGTATGAATATGTCACAGAAGCTAACTATCCTGGTTGTATTTTTACTGCTAATAGCGGCTGTGCCGATGACACTTTACGTAAATACAGCGATCACCGATCTCGATTCTACAAAGCGCGAAGTAGCGGGCGCAGGACCAGCCATTGCTTTACAGAAAGTCGTGCAATATGTTCAACAGCATCGCGGCACATCGGCTGCATTGCTTGGCGGTAATGACTCAGTGGCTAACCGTTTATCGGAAATCCAGCGCGAGCTGAATAAAGCAGTCGACATCGTCGATGCCAAACTGAAAGAAGCGGAAATATCCGCTAAAACCGCATCATTCTGGTCGCTGCAAAAACAGCGCATCGTTGAAATTGCGCAAGCCGTCACCGCACGCCAGCTCAAAACAACGGAAAGCACCGCCCAGCATACTAAGCTGATTGCGGATATTTTGTTCATTAACGAAGAAATACTGGAAGAATCGGGGCTGGTGCTGGATCCGGTTGCCAGCACTTATTTCCTGATGAATGCATCGCTGATCAATGCACCTAAGTTAGCTGAAAATATGGGACAAATGCGTGCACTAGGTACAGGTTTTCTGTCCGCCGGCAGTCTGACCGATGAAGGACGCGCCAAGCTGATGGGTATGTTTAGTAACGTCAGTATGTTTTTCTCGGATTTTATGCGTAATATTGAAAGAGCAACACAATCCGACATGGCCATGAAAGCGGCCCTGGAATCAAAAAGCAGTGAAGTTAAAGCGCTGATCGACAAGACATTGCACATGACCAATCAGGAATTGATTCAAGCAAAGGAATTAAAACTGCCGGCAAACGAGTATCTTGCGGAATACACGCGTACCATCGATAACATTTATTCATACAATTCGATTGCCGCTGAAAATCTCGTACAGACGCTTGAAGCCCGGTCGCAAGATTTGCAGCAAGGAGTATCCATCATGATTGGCCTATTGGCTCTTGCGCTCGCATCGGCAATAGCGTTTTCCATCATGATCGTGCGCAGCATTACGCTGCCAATGCAGGAAGCCATTGCTGTAGCAAATGCGGTGGCATCCGGTGATCTGACCAGCCGCATTGAAGTCAATTCGTCCAATGAAACGGGCCGCCTGCTGCAAGCACTGAAAACGATGAACGACAATCTGGTCGATCTGGTAGGTAAAGTACGCTCGGGAACCGATCAAATCACAACGGCATCGGGAGAAATCGCGTCGGGCAACTCGGATTTAAGCCAACGTACGGAAGAACAGGCATCCAGCCTGGAAGAAACCGCATCGTCGATGGAAGAACTGACATCGACAGTCAAACAGAATGCGGATAATGCGCGTCAGGCGAACCAGCTGGCTGCAGGCGCTTCGGAAGTTGCGATGAAAGGCGGCGCAGTGGTCGGACAAGTGGTGCACACCATGAAATCAATCAACGAAAGCTCGCATAAGATAGTAGACATCATCAGCGTGATCGACGGCATTGCCTTCCAAACCAATATCCTGGCGCTGAATGCTGCTGTGGAAGCGGCGCGTGCCGGTGAGCAAGGCCGTGGTTTTGCTGTCGTTGCTACGGAAGTGCGCACACTGGCACAACGCTCGGCGGCAGCGGCGAAAGAGATCAAGGAACTGATCGGTGATTCGGTGGCGAAAGTGGAAGACGGCACGCGCCTGGTTGACGAAGCGGGAGCGACCATGGATGAAATCGTCAGTGCGGTAAAACGCGTAACGGACATCATGAGCGAAATCTCGGCAGCATCGCAGGAACAAAGCTCCGGCATCGAACAAGTCAACCAAGCGGTAACACAGATGGACGAAGTCACGCAACAAAATGCCGCGTTGGTGGAAGAAGCGGCAGCAGCAGCGGAATCGATGCAGGAACAAGCGCAAGCACTAACACAGGCGATAAGCACCTTCAGACTATCGGGAAACCACTCAGAGTCAACGATGATGGTCAAAAGAAGTAACCGGCCTTCGCCTGCCAAGCTACCTAAACGCGGACCGGCGACTAGAAAAACAGTAGCGAAACCTAATGCAGAAACTGCACCTACCGCAATGCTACCGGCCCAACCGCGCAAGGTAGCAGCCGGCGGCGGTCAGGACTGGGAAGAATTCTAAAATTCCGGCAACGGCAGGTTGATCAATCCAATCGACCTGTTCTTTCCTGATCACCGGCCAGCGCGCCTGGCGAACATTCGCAGGCGCGCTGGTAAGCCAAAGCAGCAACCGCCAGATCCCCCAGCGCCAATCCCCGGAACACAAATGCCGTGCGCTCGCTCTCAGTACCGCGGCCAGCCGCATCACCGGTTACCAACCTGGTCAGATCACCACGCACCAATGCCGGATCGACCAATGGTTTAGGCATGCTGGCTTCCTGCTCCAGATCATCGACGATGATGCGATCCAGCACGGATAAGCTGTCAGCCAGCCACGGCGCTGCCAGATCGGTCATGGTGACAAAAGCGCCGGGTTTCAACCAGCGTGCATCCAAAAAGGGGATCAGTTGCGGCGACAAGGTCACGGACGTAACGATCAAATCCGCATCGCAAATCGCTTCCTGTGCGGTTTTACTCGCCACCGCTGCCAGTCCCATCTTTTCCACGCTGCGGCAAAAGGCATCGCGGCTTGCCGTTCCGCGGCCGAAGGCATGTACACGCTTAAGCGGAAACAGCGCGGCGAAAGCCTGCAGATGACTGTGCGCTTGCACGCCGCAGCCGATGAACGCCGCGACGACGGCATCCGGCCGCGCCAACCGTTTGGCCGCAACCGCGCTCAGCCCGGCGGTGCGCACCGCGGTGACCCAATTGCCGTCGAGTACCGCCAGCGGCAAACCGCTGCGGCTGTCGAGCAAAGTTACCAGCGCGTTGATGCTGGCCAACCCGTGTTTCGGGTTATCCGGATTCAGCACCAAAGCTTTAACAGCCAGAAACGGCGGATCATCGGCAGCCGCCAGTGTCGCCATCATATAGCGGCCATCGGGCGGCGTGATCACTGCTTTGGGCGCATTCCAGACTTGCTGGCGCTGGCGGCCAAGCAGCAGATGCTCGATGCTGAGCGCTATTTGCTGCGGCGTTAATTGCAAGGATTGCAATAAATCCGGGGATAAATAGCGGATATCTGAACTTTGTCGCATGTCATCGGGTCTGTGCATGATCCTTGGTGGGCTTCCAGGAATTTTGAAAATTTGTCATCGTTTTTTAACCGCCGGCTGCTATAATACGGCCCCCACAGCAGCAACTAACAGCTTATTTTTTGAGGAATTATTTATGTCTCGTCCAATCCGCAATATCGCCATCATCGCGCACGTCGACCACGGTAAAACCACCATGGTCGACAAGCTTTTGCACCAAGCCGGCACCTTCGCGGCGCATCAGCAAATCTCCGAACGCGTGATGGATTCCAATGATATCGAGCGTGAACGCGGCATTACCATTTTAGCCAAGAATTGTGCCATCGACTACGAAGGGGTTCATATCAACATCGTCGATACGCCGGGTCATGCGGATTTCGGCGGTGAGGTCGAGCGCGTGTTATCGATGGTCGACGGCGTGTTGCTGCTGGTCGATGCGGTCGAAGGCCCGATGCCGCAAACCCGCTTTGTCACCAAAAAAGCGCTGGCGCAAGGCTTGCGTCCGATCGTCGTGATCAACAAGATCGACCGTCCCGGTGCGCGTGCCGATTGGGTGGTCGATCAAACCTTCGACCTGTTCGACAAGCTGGGCGCCAACGACGAGCAACTGGATTTTCCCGTGGTCTATGCTTCGGCATTGAACGGCTTTGCCACGCTGGATATTGAAAAACCCAGCAGCGACATGCGCCCGTTGTTCGACACCATCCTCAAATACGTCCCCGCTCCTGAAGGCAATCCTGACGAGCCCTTGCAACTGCAAATCAGCGCGCTGGACTACTCCAGTTTCGTCGGCCGTATCGGCATCGGCCGTATCCGCCGCGGCAAACTGCGACCCAGCCAGGAAGTCATGGTATTGATGGGCGACAAACCGCCGAAAAAAGCCAAAGTCAATCAGGTGCTCGGCTTTCACGGTTTGGAGCGGGTGCAAATGAAAGAAGCTCTGGCCGGCGACATCGTGTTGATCAACGGCGTGGAAGAACTGAGCATCGGCACCACACTGGCCGACATCGACAAACCCGAAGCGCTTCCGGTTCTTGCCGTGGATGAACCAACCCTGACCATGACCTTCCAGGTCAATACCTCGCCGTTTGCCGGGCAGGAAGGCAAATTCGTCACCAGCCGCCAGTTGCGCGAGCGCCTGGAGAAGGAATTGCTGACCAACGTCGCGCTACGCATGGAAGAAACCAACGAAACCGATTCGTTCCTAATTTCCGGGCGCGGTGAATTGCATCTGACCATTCTGCTGGAAAACATGCGCCGCGAAGGTTATGAGCTGGCGGTGTCGCGCCCGCACGTCGTGATCCGCGAAATCGACGGCGTCAAGTGCGAACCGTTTGAGATGCTCACCGTCGACGTCGACGAAGCCAATCAAGGCGCAGTGATGGAAGCCCTGGGCGCGCGCCGCGGTGATTTACAGGACATGGTATCGGATGCCAAAGGGCGCGTACGTTTGGACTATCGCATTCCGGCGCGCGGCCTGATCGGTTTTCAGTCGGAATTCATGACCATGACGCGCGGCACCGGCCTGATGAGCCACGTGTTCGACGAATTCGCGCCGATGCGTCCGGAAATTCCGCCACGCCGCAACGGTGTGCTGATTTCCTCGGAACATGGCGAAGCGGTAGCGTACGCACTGTGGAAACTGCAAGACCGCGGCCGCATGTTCGTCAGCCCCGGCGACCGTCTGTACGAAGGCATGGTGATCGGCATCCATACGCGCGATAACGACTTGGTGGTCAATCCGATCAAAGGTAAGCAACTGACCAACATCCGCGCATCCGGCACCGACGAAGCCGTAGTGCTGACGCCGCCGATCCAACTGACACTGGAATCCGCAATCGAATTCATCGCCGACGACGAACTGGTGGAAATCACCCCGAAAACCATCCGTATCCGCAAACGCTTTTTGCTCGAACACGAACGCAAACGTGCTTCACGTGCAGCCGCTTAAAAGCTGATCTTCAAAAAAAGCAAGCGCGCCGGTACGATCGATACCGGCGCGCTTGTTTCTTTCTGCTGCAATAATCTGTTTGTTAATTCGCTTTCGTTTTACTGCTTTTCAGCAAATTGGGCGGCGGCCCGATCGGCTCGAAGTTTTTCAACAGCGGCACATCGCTTTTGCTAATCGAGCGGATATCCATATCGTACGAGCCGTGCGGTCCCCAACTACCGGTGAATTGCTTGCCGTCTGGTGTAAAGGTCCAACACATATCCTCGCCGCCGGTATTGACCGCATCGCCGAGATTGACCGGCTCCTGCCATTCGCCATCGGCATTCTGCCGCGCAATCCACTCGTCATGCCCGCCGCGCGAACCCAGATCGGTGCGCATGCTGGTGATGATCAGACTCTTGCCGTCTTTCGATAGCCCAGTCCAATGCATGTGATCGCGCTGTGGTGAATTGATTTTCGCTCCCAGACTGACCGGTTTCTGCCACACACCGTCTTTTTTCTCAACTTTCCAGATATCGCTATCCTGCGTCACGCCGGGCTGGTGATAACTGAAATAAATCAGGCTGTCGGACGCGATAATCGGACAATGCTCCTCACCGGTCGAGGTATTGAGGCTCGGCAATTCCGGCACATCGTTCCAGTTTCTGGCCGCCTGCCACACCCCGTCGACTTTCTGCACCACGTACAAATCGCCGGACAGCATATTGCCCGGCTCGTAACGGGTGAAATAAATCACATTGCCGTCATCGGAAAAGCTCGGCTCCAGCTCCCACGCCGAGGTATTGATGTTCGGTCCCACCGTGGGATCGATTCCCGGCCCCAAATGAACCGGCTCCTGCCACTCACCGTTGACCAGATGGGACATCCAGATATCGAAACTGTAGTTACCGCCGGGCGATTGAACACTGCCTTCGCGCGTCGACACAAAAATCGCCGTCTTGCCGTCGGCGCTGTACGTGATCTCCATTTCCGATCCAGGCGAATTGATTTTCCCGCCGAGACTGTTCGAGACTCTGGGCTGCTCCGTCGCCGCCCCGCTGCCGGAACCATGCATGCCCGGTATGGCATACGAAACACCCTGCGCCAGGATGAGCGCCAGCGGGATGGAATAAAGTTTTGGCATCAAAAGATTCTTTTTCATTGATTGACCCTCCATTTTAGGTAGCTTTGGCTTTTAGGAAGAATAGGCTGATGCACCTGGTATTGCAATTTGATTTTTTGCGAGTGATATGAAGAGTCGTATATGCTGAATACCATCAGGTATCGCCACTATTTCTTTCCTGCCATACTGCAAATTCCAGCGGCCGCAGGCCAAAACGAATGACATTGCCGGAATGCAGATTCTGAAATTCCTCCATGGCCAGCGCGACGAAACGTTCACGATCAATCTCGGCCACAGTATCAGGCACTTGGGACAGGATCGCTGCCAAATCGGCTTTAGCACCGCTACGAACAATAGCCGCAACAAGCGCCGACAATTGCGTGCGATAGCGAAGGCGTACAGCATCCGGCGGGATCAGCTGCTGGCGCACTGCGACGTATTGCTGGCAGGAACGCTCGTAGGCACGTATAAAGATGTCGCGTAACAGCTCCACTCGATTGAGTTCGTAGACGCCGAGCAGCCCTTCGATGTAATCCTTTGAAGCGACATCAATGAACGACAGTGGTGAGAGATTGTTCCGGATGAAGGGAATATTGGCAGCCAGCCGGGAAACGCGTTTATTGACATCCTCAAACGGTTGCAGGTACGGCAGATGCACCATCAGGAAGAAAGCTTGCTCAAAGGGATCGAGAATTTCCGCCGCCATCTCGATAACGACACTGAACAGCTCTTCGATACGCTGAGGCAAGGCGATCGGCAAATAAACACTGCCACCGATTTCGACCGGCCGGCTACGGAGGCGGCCGCAAGTTGCGGGATCGGGCATGAGACCATCCGACAAAAAGGCATGTAACGCGATGATTGTTTCCGGATTAACACCCACATGTTCGGTATCACGCACCAGATACTCAATCGCCGCCTTATGGTTGAGGATCATCTGAGTTTCCAGCGCATCCTTACCGGTGGCGGCTTGCCCGTATTCGATGAGGCGTTCGGTATCGAGCCGCGAATAGGTGTTACCCTCCAGTTGCGACGAGGCCCAGGAAAGATCAATCAATAAACGGTTGAGAATGTCGCGGGCAAAAGTACCCGCCGGAGCGTCTTCAACCTTTGGCGTGGCCGGACGGCCGAGGTTGTGCAATTGCGTGCGCAAAGATTCGGGGAGATAAGCTGTACTGTTCGGGGTATATTGCTCCAGGAAAGACTGCTTGTAACTGACCGGTGCCCGCTGTTGCCGGGACTGACGCACATAGTGCCGGATCTCTTCCCCCTCCGGCGATACCGGAGTATCAACCTCGGTGCCCGGCGAAGCTGCGGTTAAAGCCGGTTCATGAATCCGGGCATAGATTATTTGGGATTGGCGATAGCGCAGACTCGGACCTTTACCGGAAACAAACACCCTTTTTTGATCGGTCAAGTTTGCAAGACGGCGCTGCAACGTACGGCGGCTGACTATCTCTGCCAATGCTGCATGCAGCACGTCGATACCGACACCTTCGACGTGCCGGGCAATCTCGGCTTCGATCCGTTCGTTCAAGTCATCAGTTAGTTTTTTTGGCATAACAAGATTATTTGACGCGATAGGGAGATTATTACGCCAAAAGATTAACTTTATTGGCGCGATTTGTCAAAATTTGCGCCAATCATCAGTGATTGATTGAAATGCCCTTTTTACAATGAATTAAGTCAATTGTGACCGGACAACTCGTTGTCCGCAAGCTTGATGATCACGCTATGAAATCCTGTATTTATTTCTGAATAAAGCGGAATTTGCCACTTGGCTGGCTGAATTCCGAATGTTCAAGTTTGGCCAGGAGCGGAAGTTCGCTTAGTAGCGTGTGGATCCGCTTGAGCACTGACTGTTGCGACTCGGATTCGACGGCAAATAATGTGCACGATCGATGCCAGCGGTTTGTTGGCTGTCTCACACATATAATTAAAGCCTGTTGAACTGGGCATTCTCAATTACTATAGAACGTGGGTGGTATCAAAGTGTCATCGTACTTGAGGCTGCGGTAAAACGTTCCATCCTCCCATGTTGGTTGATATAACGGGGGCTCCCAAAGCCATTTTGGCTCGCCGGCTGCTACTGCCTCGGAGTGGGCAATAAGTTGATATGTTGAAATTAGTTTGTACCTTTCCGACATTGCAGATGTAATATCTGAATGCCAAATTCTCTCAATGGCGGCGGCGCGTACCTGTAGCTCCGCAATCCATTCGGCGCGCGCTTGGGAGTCCAAGCATTCTGTCAGATATCCTACAACCGGGAAATCAAAAGAGCTCTTTTCCACACGGAATAGACTTTTGGAATGCTCTGTGCGCCCAAAATCCCATCTCTTCCATCTATCAAACGCTGCGGTCCATAGCCGCTGTCGGTCGCATGCAGGAGCCTTCTTCCGGAAAACCGTCAGCGCAGTTGCAATTTCGTCCCGTCCAAAATCAGAAACCCCCGAGATGGACGATACATATGCGTCGAGCGCCTCGCCTGAAGCGCTGGCAAGAGTGTTTCCCAGAGCTTCTTGAAGTTGCGGATAGCGCCCCGGGTATTTATTCAGGACGGCTAGCCATCGCGCCCACTCGTCGGGGACTTTGGCCGCTTCAGACAAAAGGATTTGCCACTCCACTGGGTAGCCCTCGCTGCCACTTTCGGCACATCTTACTGAGTGGTACAGCGCCCAGAATTTGAATGTCCAGTTCGTGCTTGCGATGGCGAGTTGCAGGGATTGGGCGGCAGGTGCGTGGAAGACGTAGGCAGCAATCTCAAAGAAGTCATTCTCTTCTTCAAGGATGGATTTTAGGCGTGGGTAGTCAAACCGATACAGCGCGGCCGACGCATGCTGTTTAGCTGGAGACCGAATTTCCACCCATAGATGATTCACTACCCATTCCACCGATTTCCAATCCTTCGACGCGACGTCGGCGAAAAGCACCTGAATCTCATTGGCGCTGTAGCGAGCGCCGGCGAGAATTTCTTGACCATCAGCCCTATTTTTTTTGATTATTTTGGTCAGGGTTATGGTCAGCAGTTCTGGAACATTTGAGACTGCCTTCGCCAATTCATTCCACAGCAGGGCATCACACTCGAGCAGGGCTGCGAGTGCCAATATATTCGTCAAGCTTTGCTCTGGATTTGTGGCGTCTTTGGGGAATGTACGGAGCTGTTCAGTAAGCCAAGCAAACAAACCGTCGAACTGTTCAAGCTCGGAACCCTCCATTTCCTCTTTATATGAACATAGAAACGGAAACTCTTCGCATAACTTCGACGAGACCGCGTCGAACGCCTCTACTCCTCTCTCAACGAGGGATAGATTCAAGGAGGTCGGTTTATATGGTCGCGCTCTTGTGGCCCTGTCGGCAATTCCAACGAGGATATTGCGTTGCTTCATGAGTATTTCCAGATTAGGTGTTCAGGCTGGTTACTTTGATCCCAGAAAGCTTTGAATGCCTGTAGCACGGGCTCCGGGTAAGCCACCTCCTGAACGATACAATGCTGCGCGCCGATATGGTTGATGGACGCCCCCAGGGACCAGACTCGCGTTCGATCGCGCCCCAGGCCAGGAAATATCAGGAAGCGGTCATGGAAGCTTCCCTGAATACCCCAGCTCATACGGAACTCGAGCTTCATGTTAGACGGACCGATGAACGCCTTATCCAGCGTATCCTGTTGAGCCTTGATCCAAGCTTCCCGGGCAGTGGTCACCTCGATGTCCGTTCCGTCATCATCCTCGTCGTCACAAGAGCTCTTCTTCGACGGCTTTGCCGAAGTCAATCCCCAGAGCTCCGTTCCTGCGTCCGTGCAGAACGCAAGTGTGTTGAGGACATCGTTCGCTGAAAGGTACGGGTCCCACAGGTATATCGCGCCTTGACTTGCAGTCCGGATGAGGTGGCGGATGTCCTCAAGGGCTCGCCGTTGCTCCTCCTGCGGGCTTGCATTGCCGTTGCCGTACTGCACGAACCTACGGGACGCTACGAGTTGCTTCATGCGGGCCTTGAGCTCTCGCCTTGCTCGCCAGTCGACCTCCTCTGGACGCCGTGGCTGCCTATGGCCGCGCCAGCCGCCAGCAGGTTCCGTGAGGCCGATTTCATGCGTCTCGACAGTGTTGACTGGCCCCTTTACCTTGAATCGGCGCGGCTGCTCGATTCCAGTACTCATATACGATTCGACCCGCCACTTTCCGTCGGGGGCGAGGAGCGGGGCCGTCGCGGCCAGCAGGAGCTGCTTCTGCGTGTCCCATACTGAGAAGCGGAGGTCGCCGGACGTGGAAGGAATGTCCAGGCTCGCGGCACCCACGGGAAACTCAAAACGCGCTAGGGAAGCGATTAACCCATCCTGTTCGACACGGTATTCCCCAACCACCGGCCTGGCAGCGATTTCGGGGTGCCAGGCCATGCGGAGGTACACTGGCATGCCAGGGGGGCGCCGGAACTCAGCAATCAGGGCACTCGACGGAATCTGGAACAACACGTCGCCGATGCGGTCAGGCACGCGCGCAATGTTCAATGGCAGCATCGTGGTGAGCCACTCGGACAGCTCCTCGAAGAGGACATCGTCCCGAACGAGGTCTGTCAACGTCGACTTGCCCTCATCTTTGAGTTCGATTACATACGAACCGGACCAGAAGTTGTTCTTCAGGACTGCGTTAAGGGGAACCTCGGTGCGCGAATCGGGGGGGCAGAACATCGGCGGCGCAGCCACGAGTCTGCCTACCTGGAGGGCTTTCTGATCCAGAGGAATCCAAACTCCGGTATGGCCGTAATGCTCGATGCACGCCAGCAGTTCAATAATTCCTATAGGGCGCTTGGTAACTCTAAAGCTCCACCCCTCCAAGCCCTTGAGCTTCCTTGATTTTTTGTCCAAGAAGAGCTGTTTTGGCTCTGGAGGTCGCTCGCCGGGCTCTGCGACATAAATGGAAAAGATGTTTCGCACGAGCACCTCATCGGTGGTCTGCACGGGACTGAAAGCAATGACCTCAACCGCCTCAAACCAGGTGTAGTTCCCCAGCAGCCCTGGCTCAAGAAGCTCTTTAAGCCCTGTTACTGTGTCAAGCATGTTTTTTCGCCGCTTGGAATGATCCATCCGTGCCTCTAAATCACGTATATATACATCGCGCTAGCTATGCAATGCCTGATTCTCAAGTTCCTGTTGGTAACGTCCGCAACTGCCACGAAGCAGTCTAATGTGCTCGAAAGTTGACTGACCAGAACAAGTCATAACCAGTCGATCAGCAATTTTCTACGTGGATAAGTGGAGCGCCACTACCATAAATTCTGAGATTTTATTCAGAAATTATTTGATCCGACAATCAGATAGCTTAAATATCAATATTCGTCGCCCTCAACGCATTCTTCTCAATAAACGCCCGGCGCGGTTCGACGACGTCGCCCATCAGTGTGGTGAAGATTTCATCGGTGAGGATGCTGTCTTCGATTTGCGCGCGCAGCAGGCGGCGGTTTTGCGGGTCCATGGTAGTTTCCCAGAGCTGGCTCGGGTTCATTTCGCCGAGGCCTTTGTAGCGCTGGATGTTGATGCCTTTTTTCGCTTCGTCCAGCAGCCATTCCAGCGCTTGTTTGAATTCGCTGACGTTTTGTTTACGCTCGCCGCGTTGCACGTGAGCGCCTTGGCCGATCAGGCCGTCGAACACCTGTGCGGTTTTGCGGATTTGTTCATAGTCGCCGCTATCGAGGAAATCGCTGTCCAGGTAGCTGGTGACGGTGTTGCCGTGCATCATGCGCATGATTTTGAGGCGGTAGCGCTCATGAATTTCGTCGAATTCCGCGGCGATTTCGACATCTTTGACACGCCCAGCCAAACGGACTGCGCTGTCCGCCGCGGCTTGACCGTTGCTTAAATCGACATCGGGCTGGCGCAGCAGTGCATGCATGACGGTGCTGTCGATGGCCTGGCTCATGCGCTCGATGACCGCTTCCGCGAGGATATATTCATTGGCGATTTTTTCCAGTGTGTCGCCGCTCAACGGCGGCTTGGTCTCGCCAGGGTGTAGTTCGGCGCCATCGAGCGCGAGGCTGAGCATATATTGCTTCAACTCATGGTCGTCCTTGACGTAGCGTTCCTTTTTGCCGTGCTTGATTTTGTACAGCGGCGGTTGCGCGATGTACACGTGGCCGCGTTCGATCAGTTCCGGCATCTGGCGGTAGAAAAACGTCAGCAGCAACGTGCGGATATGCGAGCCGTCGACATCCGCGTCGGTCATGATGATGATGCGGTGATAGCGCAGTTTGTCCGGGTTGTATTCGTCCTTGCCGATGCCGGTACCCAACGCGGTGATCAGCGAAATAATTTCCTGCGACGAGATCAATTTATCAAAACGGGCTTTTTCCACGTTCAGGATTTTGCCCTTGAGCGGCATGATCGCCTGGAATTTGCGGTCGCGCCCTTGTTTGGCGGAACCGCCGGCGGAATCGCCCTCGACCAGGTACAGTTCGCACAATTCCGGATTTTTCTCCTGACAATCGGCCAGTTTACCCGGCAACCCCATGCTGTCGAGCACGCCTTTCCGGCGTGTTAATTCGCGCGCCTTGCGGGCGGCTTCGCGCGCGCGGGCGGCGTCGATGATCTTGTTGCATATGGTTTTGGCGTCGACTGGGTTTTCCAGCAGATATTCGGAAAACTTTTGCGATACGACTTCTTCCACGACGGGCCGCACTTCCGACGACACCAGTTTTTCCTTGGTTTGTGACGAGAATTTGGGTTCGAACAGTTTCACCGACAGTACGCACGACAAACCTTCGCGCATATCGTCGCCGGAGGTTTCCACTTTGGCTTTTTTCGCCAGTTCGTTTTTTTCGATGTAACCGTTCAGCGTGCGCGTCATCGCTGCGCGCAGGCCGGTCAAATGCGTGCCGCCGTCCTTTTGCGGGATGTTGTTGGTAAAGCACAGCACTTGCTCGGTATAGCTATCGTTCCATTGCATCGCGACTTCGACGGCAATGTTGTCTTTAGTGCCGATGGTGTAAAAAATCGCTGGATGCAGCACGGTTTTGCTGCGGTTGATGTATTCGACGAAGTTTTTGATGCCGCCGGTAAAGGCGAAGTTTTCGTCCTTACCAGTGCGCTGGTCGATCAAATGAATTTTCACGCCATTGTTCAGAAACGACAGCTCGCGCAGGCGCTTGGCAAAAATATCGTAATGGAATTCGACATGGCCGAAAATGCCCTTGCTGGCGAGAAAATGCACTTCGGTGCCGTGCCGTTCACTCTCGCCGATCACTTCCAGCGGCTTGACCGGCACGCCCATACGGAATTCCATATGATGCACCTTGCCATCACGGCGGATGGTCAGTTTCAGCCATTCCGACAGCGCATTGACCACCGATACGCCGACGCCGTGCAAACCGCCGGACACCTTGTACGAATTGTCATCAAACTTGCCGCCGGCGTGCAGTTCGGTCATGACGATTTCCGCCGCTGAGCGTTTCAGTTCATCATCCTGCTTGATGCCGGTCGGAATACCGCGGCCGTTGTCGAGCACGCTGATCGAGTTATCCGGATGCAAGGTCACGGTGATTTCATCGCAATGCCCGGCTAGTGCTTCGTCGATGGCGTTGTCGACCACTTCGAACACCATATGATGCAAGCCGGTGCCGTCGCTGGTATCACCGATGTACATACCGGGCCGTTTGCGCACGGCATCCAATCCTTTCAGGATTTTGATACTTTCGGAATCGTAATCGCTCGAACTGTCTTTAGGTACGTTGGGGTTTTGATCGCTCATTGGTCAGGATTTTCAGGGTTATGTAAGTTGCAGGAAATAGCTTCGATAGTTGCGGATTTTGCTGAGCGCTTGCTCACGTGCGGTTAAATTCTCATCGGCATGACGATATATTTAAACGCATCGTTCCCAGGTATTGTAATCAGCACACTGCTGTTGGCATTTTCAAACGCGCACAGCGCGGTTTCGCTATCCACATTGTTTAATAAATCGAGCAGATAAGTAATGTTCAGGCTGATATCCACCGATTCTTCACTGTAGTTGATTTCCAGCTCTTCCTCGGCTTCTTCCTGTTCGTTGTTTTTGCAAACGATACGCAGGTTATTTTCACTGACGATCAAGCGCACACCACGGAATTTTTCGCTTTGGTTGGACAGTATCGATACCCGTTGCAACGCTTGCAGGAAGGTTTGGCGGTTAATTTCAAACTGTTTGTTGTTCCGGGTCGGGATAACGCGGTTGTAGTCGGGAAACTTACCGTCGATCACTTTGGAAGTCAGAACAATGCCGGAGAAGGAAAACCGTACTTTGTTCTGGAAATACTCGATGGTAACCGGATCTTCGCTGTCCTCAAGCAATTTCGACAATTCATACACGGCCTTGCGCGGCAGAATGACTTCCTGTTTTTTCTGCGCCTTATCCAACATGGCTGCGATATACGCGAGACGGTGCCCGTCGGTGCCGACGCTGATCAATTGTTTTCCGTCCGTCAGCAGCAATAACCCGTTCAGGTAATAGCGGATGTCTTGTTGGGCAACCGCAAATTGCACATGGTGCAGCAGGTTTTTCAGTTCTTGTTGTTGCAGCGTAATGGCATTTTCCGATGCGGACTCTTCTGCGACTTCCGGAAAATCTTCTGCTGGCAGTATCTGCAGATTGAATGCGCTTTTGCCGGATTTAACGTACAGATGATCGTCCTGACGCGTCAGTGCGACTTCGGCGTCGCCAGCGAGTGAACGTAAAATGTCCTGCAGTTTTTTTGCCGAAACCGTCAGGGAAAAATCCTGTTTGGATGCCAAGTCCATCGCTGTAACCGTTTTAATCTGGATTTCCAGATCAGTGGTCAAAAAAGAGGTCTTTTCCGCACTTTGCCGGATCAGCACATTGGATAAGATAGGTAGTGTCTGACGGCGTTCGACGATTCCGGTTACGGTTTGTAGCGGTTTCAACAACGTATCCCGGTTGGTTTTAATTAAAAGCATTTAAATAAAAAAATAGTAATAAATAGATAAGGCCTGTCATTCTTTTGTATCGTTTCTAACATCTTCTGAATATCAACAAGATAGCATAAATTTTTTGTTTGTATAGCGACGGTATAGTGCCGGGATAGTTTGTGGATAAAAATGGCGCGTTTTTTAAAACACGAGTTATACACAAGCTATTCAACCGTTATCAACCTCGTAAAATGAGGATCAGCGCGTTGAAATCCCGGTTCACGATCGGATCGGAAACGCGCAGTTCGTTGATTTTGCGGTAGCCGTGCAACACGGTGGTATGATCCCGACCGCCGAACGCTTCACCGATATCCGGTAAACTCAATGACGTCAATTCCTTGGCGATGGCCATCGCCATTTGCCGCGGGCGTGCGACGATACGTGAGCGCTTCTTCGAATACATTTCCGATACTTTGATTTTGTAGTAATCGGCGACAGTTTTCTGGATGTTTTCGATCGAAATCTGCCGACTTTGTACCGCAAGCAAGTCCTTCAGCGCTTCTTTCGCCAGATCCAGCGTGATTTCCTGACCGACGAAACGCGAAAAAGCCAGCACGCGCTTCAATGCGCCTTCCAGTTCGCGCACATTGGAACGGATGTGCTTGGCGATGAAAAAGGCGACGTTTTCGTCCAGGCGGATTTTTTCCATCTCGGCTTTTTTCAACAGGATCGCCACACGCATTTCCAGTTCCGGCGGCTCGACCGCAACCGTCAACCCCCAGCCGAAGCGCGATACCAGCCGTTCTTCCAGACCGGTGATTTCCTTCGGATAGGTATCGCAGGTGATGATCACTTGTTTGTGCGTTTCGACCAGCGCGTTAAAGGCGTAGAAAAATTCTTCCTGCGTGCGGTTTTTGCCGCCAAAGAACTGTACATCATCCACCAGCAGCAGGTCGAGCGAATGGTAGTACAGCTTGAACTTGTCGAACGCTTTGTGCTGGTAGGCGCTGACGACGTCGGACACGTATTTTTCCGCGTGCACGTAGCGAACCTTGGCACCTTTGTCGTTTTCCTGCACGTAATTGCCGATCGCTTGGATCAAATGGGTTTTTCCCAGACCTACACCGCCGTAGATGAACAGCGGGTTGTACGCGATGCCGGGCGATTCCGCTACCTGAATCGCTCCGGCGCGGGCGAGCTGGTTGGCTTTGCCGGTGACGAAATTGTCAAAAGTGAAATTGGGGTTCAGGCCGCTGGGGTTTTTCCGCGCAGGCTGATAGGCGGTTTTCGACTCCGGTTTCGCTTCTTGCTGAACTTCGACCGGTGCTGCACCGGGCGAGGCGGCTTTTGCTTCTGTTTGTTCGGTAAGTTTCAGGTGAAACTGGATTTTTCTGTCGAAATACGCCTGCGCCATGTCTTCGATGTGCGCGATGAAGTTATCCTTGATCCATTGCAAGACAAAGCGGTTCGGTGCGATCAATATCACCTCGTTGTTGCTATTCAACACGGGATCGACCTGTAATGGCTTGATCCAGGTGTTGAATTGCTGCGCATTGAGCTCTTTTCTAAAATGATCGAGACAAGATAGCCAGAACGTATTCAGCGATTGCAT